>JALCRR010000069.1 GCA_022652815.1 Oscillibacter sp. | reverse complement strand
GCTTCAAAGCTATTTGGATGAATTTTGCTACCGTTTAAATCGTCGCTTTCACCGTGATCAATTATTTACGCGTCTGCTTTGTGCTGTTTCACAACCGTGCACAGCTGAGCAAAGTAGATAAGCTTAAAAAAGAAAACAAAAGGGCCACGGAACAAATGTTCCGCGGCCCTTTGATTTAGGAACAAGGACAGCTGAAAATCTTAGAAAATGCCCTGCTGCATCATGGCGTCAGCCACGCGCTCGAAGCCGGCAATGTTGGCGCCAGCCACCAGATTGTAGCCCAAGCCGTTGCGCTCGGCGGCTTCCACGCTCATGGTGTAGATGGTGTTCATGATCTGATGAAGCTGCTTGTCAACTTCCTCTGCCGTCCAGACCAGGCGCTCGGAGTTCTGTGCCATTTCCAGAGCGGAGGTGGCAACGCCGCCGGCGTTGACTGCCTTGGAGGGAGCAACCACCATATCCTTCTGATCGATTAGGAACTTCAAGGCATCGTTGGTCGTGGGCATGTTGGCAACTTCAATGTAATACTTGATGTGGTTTGCAGCGATCTGCTTGGCCTGCTCCATATGTACGTCGTTCTGCATAGCGGCGGGCATAATGACGTCAACCTTGACGCCCCAGGGCTTTTCGCCTGCATGGAACTCGCAGCCGAATTTGTCGGAGTAATCCTGCACGCGGTTGCGGCCGGAAGCGCGCATCTCCAGCATGTAGTTGATCTTCTCATCGGTGACGATGCCGTCGGGATCGTAGATGTAGCCGTCAGGTCCGGAGAGCGTGACAACCTTGGCACCCAGCTCATGAGCCTTCTTGACGATGCCCCATGCCACGTTGCCAAAGCCGGAGATGGCGATGGTCTTGCCCTTGATGTCCTCGCCAAAGTGCTTCAGCACGTTTTCCAGATAATACACTGCGCCAAAGCCGGTGGCTTCGGGACGGATGCGGCTACCGCCGTAAGAGAAGCCCTTGCCGGTGAGAACGCCGTTCTCCCAGCAGCCCTTCAGACGACGATATTCGCCGAACAGATAGCCGATCTCGCGGCCGCCAACGCCCATGTCGCCGGCGGGAACGTCGATGTCCGGCCCAATGTAACGATACAGAGCCTGCATAAAGCTCTGGCAGAAGCGCATGACCTCGGCGTCGGACTTGCCGGCGGGATCGAAGTCAGAGCCGCCCTTGGCACCGCCGATGGGCAGGCCGGTCAAAGAGTTCTTGAAAATCTGCTCGAAGCCCAGGAACTTGATGATGCCGGGATACACGTTCTTCTGGAAACGCAGGCCGCCTTTATAGGGGCCAATCGCTCCGTTGAACTGGCAGCGATAACCGATATTGGTGTGCCAGGTACCGTCGTCTGCCATCCAGGTCACACGGAAGGTGAACATCCGCTCCGGCTCAACCAGCCGGTTCAAAAGGTCCGCCTTTTCGTATTCGGGGTGTCTTTCGATGACGGGCTCCAGAGAAGAGAAAACCTCTTCCACGGTCTGCACGAACTCGGGCTCATTTGCGTGCTTAGTTTTGACGTTTTCGATTACACTTGCCAGATATGCATTCATTGTGAAACTCCTCCTCAATCATCCTGTTATTTGTTTAACATGAACAATTTTTACGTGGTTCACTTCCTTAACATTAGCACAACTCAACAACATGTACAAGAATCTTTTTCCGCATATCCGTTATTATTTTTTGGTATAGCAAAAAAGATTTAGAAAAGCGACAGCAGTATTTTTTGAAAAATGTATTTTTCCCTTATTTTGCAGCGAATTCATACAAAACCGGCAGATTGACTGATTGACTTTTTTCCCTAAGAATATATAATAAATAAATGTGTTGTATGACGGCACATTACTTTTTCTTGAAATTTCAAGGGAGGCTACTTTATGCATACCTATCCGATGGATGTGGCGGGCCTGCACCGGGATCTGCCCATCTGCAAGGTAACGGATGACCTGTACATCGGCGCTTTCATCATGTTTGGTGACGCGGAACTGACGGTCGCCTGCGCCCGCGAGCTTTTGAAGCTGGTTCCTGCCACAGACTATGACTACATGCTGACGGCTGAGGCCAAGAGCATCCCCCTCATTCATGAGATGGCCCGGCAGTCCGGCGCGAAGAAATATTTCCTGGCGCGCAAGGGAATGAAGGTCTATCTGACCAATCCGCTGAAGGTGACGGTTCATTCCATCACCACCCAGTCCGAACAGCACCTCTATCTCAGCGGTGACGACGCGGCTATGCTTAAGGGCAAGCGCGTGCTGCTGCTGGACGACGTCATTTCCACGGGCGAGTCCATGCAGGCGCTGGAGACACTGGCACAGGAAGCCGGCGCCACCATCGTGAACCGCATTGCGGTTCTGGCCGAGGGCGGCGCTGCTGATCGTAAGGACATTAAGTTCTTGGAAAAGCTGCCTGTTTTCAACGCAGACGGCACAGTCAAGGGCTAATTAAACACTAGCAATAAAAACAAAGGGCCGGACAGATTGCTTTGTCCGGCCCTGTTTTCTTGCGTGGCTGCATAGCCGGATGGAGTACACATGACCAATCAGTTGTTTCACGATCAATATAAAATTTTGCTCAATCCCCAGCAGGAAGCAGCCGTGCAGGCAGCTGACGGGCCCGTGCTGCTGCTGGCGGTGCCGGGCAGCGGAAAGACCACCGTTCTCGTGACGCGGCTGGGGTATCTGGTATTTTGTCGGGGCGTTCTGCCCCGGGAAATTCTGACCATGACCTACACCGTGGCGGCAACCCGCGATATGCGGGAGCGTTTTGCTGCGCTATTTGGTTCGGCGTGTGCAGCGGAGATGGAGTTTCGGACGATCAACGGCGTGTGCGCAAAAATTATCCGCCGCTATGAGCAGGAACAGGGACGGACGGCGTTCCGGCTCATCAGCGACGAGTCGGTATTGTCCGCGCTGGTGGGAGAGCTGTACCGTCAGCAAACCGGCGAATACGCGACGGAAAGCGACATCAAGGCCGTGAGAACGCTGATTACCTACGCCAAAAATATGCTGCTGGATGAGGAGGCGATCGGGGAGCTTCCGCTAGATGGCTGTGAATTTTTGCCGCTTTATCAAGCCTACAACAGGGAGCTGCGGAACCGGGAATGGATGGATTACGATGATCAAATGATCTACGCTGACCGGATTTTGCGGCAGTACCCGGACATTCTGCGGTACTTTCAAGAGACGTGGCGCTATCTCTGCGTCGATGAGGCGCAGGATACGTCCAAAATTCAGCATCAGATCATCCGGCGTCTGGCGGGGAAGAACCATCAGCTTTTTATGGTGGGCGACGAGGATCAGAGTATTTACGGCTTTCGGGCTGCCTACCCGGAGGCACTGATGGAATTTGGGAACGTTTATCCGGAGGCTACTGTGCTGCTAATGGAGCAGAATTACCGTTCCACCCCCCAGATCGTACAGGCGGCAGGAAAATTCATTGCCCTAAATCAGAACCGCCGGGAAAAGCACATGGTGACCCAACGGGCGGCGGGTGCGCCTGTCAAGGCAATTTCCGTCCGGGATCGCAAGGCGCAGTACAGCTATCTTTTGAAGGTGGCCAAGGACTGTCGGCAGGAGACGGCGGTGCTTTACCGGGACAACGACAGCGCCCTGCCGGTGATTGACCTGCTGGAGAGAAACGGGATTCCCTACCGCTGCCGGCAAATGGACAGCACATTTTTCAGCCATTTTATCATCCGGGATCTGACGGACATCATGGAGCTTGCACAGGATCCCTCCGACGGAGAAAAATTTCTGCGTATTTACTATAAACTGGGGGCGGGCATTACCAAGGCTGCGGCGGTTTACGCCGCAGCCCAGAGCCGGATCGAGGATCGCCCGGTGCTGGAGATCATTCAAGAAATCGACAGCCTTTCCCAGTGGACGCGGATGCAGGCAAAAGCCTTGCAGACGCATTTGCAGAATCTGCGGGATGAGCCTGCCGACCGGGCGGTTTACCGCATTGTCCATTTTATGGGCTATGGAAATTATCTGGAGGAGCGGGGAGCCGACACCGGAAAGATCGATATTCTGGAGGCGCTTGCCGCCCGGGAGCCAAATCCCCAGAGGTTACTGGAACGGCTGGAAGAGCTGAAAGCGCTGACGGCACAGGGATCTGCTGGGGAGGAGAGCCAGTTCATCCTGTCCACCATTCATTCCAGCAAGGGATTGGAATATGACCGCGTTGTGCTGATGGACGTGGCGGACGGGATTTTGCCCAAAGTGGTGGTGACGGAGGGAAAGAATCCGTCCAAGGAGGACGCGGCGGCGCTTGAGGAAGAGCGGCGGCTATTCTATGTGGCGATGACCCGGGCCAGGGAGGAACTGCTCATCTTTCGCTTTCAGAAGGAAGATCTTGCGTCCTCCTTTGCGGATGCGGTGCTTCCGGAGAAGCGGGCGAAAAAGCAGGAGCGAAAGACATTTTCCCCTGCACCAAAGCCCGCCGAGCGCTATCACGCACCGCAGGATGTATCGGCGGCCAGCCGCAGCTTTTTGCCCGCCTGCCGGGTGGAGCACCGCAAAATTGGCTCCGGGACATTGGAGAGCCGGAATGGCAGCATCGCCACCATCCGGTTTGACGACGGCAGCGTCCGGCGGCTGGATCTGACCATTGCGCTGCGGCAGAATTTGCTCAAACGTACCGATTAAAGAGGCGGCAGGCACCGATGCTTTCGGCGTCTGCCGCTGTTCCTTTTGAGGGGGCAATCAATGGACGCACCGGGTGGAACATATTACCGGTTGCATAATAGTTACAAAACGGTTACAATTTTAATTGTTCTCGAGGACGAATACAAATTGGAGGTTTCCCTATGTGTAACTTTGGCATGAACTTTGATTGCAGCTCCCTCTGGCAGATGCTGAGCCAGTGCTTTGGCCTGGGCTGCTAAGACTTTTTGTGCGGCTCCGCTTTTGCGGGGCCGCACAGCTTTTATTCTGAAATAAGCTTATCGTGTTAGCACAGCTGCGCAAAGATTTGAGCAGATCACGGCGTATCATGGAAATATCTCAAGAAAAGAGGTATCTCTATGGCACACACGGAACGATTGGGGTTTAAGGAG
>JALCRR010000068.1 GCA_022652815.1 Oscillibacter sp. | reverse complement strand
AATCCTGTGTACTATTGCGTTCAAGCTCTAAAGATGCTATGATTACCAGTAGTTTGACGGGAAGGGGGATTTCGGGAAATAGTAGCAATTGAACAAAATAAAAATTTTGTTCAATTTAGGGGAGAGGAAAATTGGATTTAAGCCTTTCGAGCGATCTTGAGGCCCTCAACGTGCCCCTGAATCAGATGCATCTGCTGGTAGTCTCCGTTCCGCTTCATGAATGATCGCAATTTTTAAGCTCAGTTTTTCTCGTGTTCCAATAAAATTCTTATCATTGCGTTTATCCGTTGAGCCTTTCATGAATCAGAAATTCTTACCGTCTTAACGTCTTATTCAAAGAAAAACTATTTTCCAAGAAAATTATATGAGTGATTATCGAACTGAGGCTCCTCAAATTATCCGAGATTTTCTTTCTTACCATGAGACCATTCGCGGCCATTCCAAACGAACCGTTGATGAGTATTTTCTTGATCTCCGCAATTTCTTCCGCTACTTAAAGCAGATTCGCACGCCCGGGCTTCGCAACCTCGAGCTGGATGAAATTTCGATTATGGATGTTGATCTTGACTTTGTTAAATCTGTAACATTAACAGATATTTACGGGTACATGACCTATTTGAGCCGGGATCGCGTTCAGCATCCGAACAGTCGTAATTCTGAATACGGTCTCAACGCAGCATCACGAGCCCGCAAAATTGCCACATTACGGTCATTTTATAACTATTTAACGAATAAAATGCACTTAATTGTCGAAAATCCCATTAAGGATATTGATTCTCCAAAGCTCAAAAAGAGCCTGCCGAAATATCTGACCTTGGATCAAAGCATTGACCTGCTGGATTGCGTTAACGGTAATAATCGGGAACGCGACTATTGTATTCTGACGTTATTTTTAAACTGCGGACTGCGTATTTCCGAGCTGGTCGGGCTGAATATGAACGATATACAGGACGAGGCGTTGCGTGTCCTCGGCAAAGGCAACAAAGTGCGGATCGTCTATTTGAATGACGCCTGCCAGCAGGCTTTGAAGCAATATCTGGAGGTTCGCCGACCGATTGTAGGCCGAGATCAAAACGCTCTTTTTCTATCTGCGCGGAACGAACGGATCAGCCGATCCAGCGTTCATGCAATGGTAAAGAAACGGCTGCTCGAGGCCGGCATTGATGCCACGCAGTATTCTTCCCACAAACTGCGACATACAGCTGCAACATTAATGCTTCAAAATGGTGTGGATGTTCGAGCAGTACAGGAAGTTTTGGGTCACGAACATCTCAATACGACTGAAATTTATACGCATATTGACAATGAGGCGCTGCGGGTTGCCGCGAAGGCCAATCCCCTCTCACATGAGCATCAGAAAAATGTGTCTAAAGGTGAGGAAACAAAATAACAAACAGAGCGCCATCCGTAACCGGATGGCGCTCTTCCCTGTTGTGCTCTATTTATTGAATGGCTGACATCCAATCGAAGCCAACATCACTGTATGTCGGGATCGTGCCAAGCCGCCAAAGCGACACACTGTTGATGCCGAACAGCTTTGCCAGCTTCACCTTGGCTGCAACGCTCTGCGTGCACTCATACCATAGAAAATAGTGCTGGCCATTTTCGTCTGTATAGGTTGCGTAGGCGTTGTCGTAGTTTGTGGAATAGCTGTGGGTCGTGCTGCTTTGAGAAAGACGCTTGTAGACCGTGGCAGAGTCAACCTGTATAGGAGATGCACTTGTCAGTTTTCCAGCCTCGTCAGTCTGCCAGGCAACAGCTTTGCTGCTCAAAGCCAGAACAATTTTCGAGGAGTCCTGCACACCGGTAGAAGCATCTGTAATTGCCCGAAGGGATTCATAAACCTGGCCGATCGGCGTCAACGCTGCATTTTTATAATAGGTGGTTCCCTCATAGCCACTGAGACTGGTAGGATCGTAGTCGTGGGCCATGAGAATCACCCGGTCGGCAAGATTGCCGATGGCTTTATAATCGTAGCCGTCATAATAGCTCCCGGTGGTCAGGACGGGCTGAACGGTGACATACAGCGTTTTACCCAAGGCATGGACCTGGGAGGCAAGCTCCGTCAGAAACGCTGTAAAATTAGCTTTCTGAGCGTTTCGGAGGCCTTCAAAATCAATGGTAACGCCTGCATACGGGTTTTTCCCGATGGCTTTATAGGAAATCGTCAGCTCATTGATGATCTGGTCGATTGCCTGCGTGCGGCCATCTGCCGTGGAAAGCATGGACATCAGAGAACTGCCCTCCATATAGACGCTGAGATTCAGCGGCTTTCCGCTGCTGGCCAAGGGGGCCGTTAAACTGCTGTAACCGCTGGGAACACAGTATTCGTTCCCGTTGGCGGAAGTCGTGGACAACAGAGCCGTTGTTCCGTCCCAAGTCATCCGGCTCCAGCCGGCGCTGACGGCATCCAGATCACTTGTCAATCCAATCTGACTATACGAGGAAATGGCATAAAAACCATGGGTAAAATCCGTGGAATGGTTGTATTTTTCGTAAATGCGCACCAGCATGGCAGCCGCCTGCGCGCGAGTGGCCTTGTTGTTTGGCGCAAAGGTCGTGGCGGTGATGCCGTTGGTCATGCCGATCGCATAGGCCACGCCGATATAGCCCTCATTCCCCATGGGCAGATCGGTAAAGGGTGTACCGTTCCACAGATCAGATTGAGGTATGGCAGAGTTCGCATTGAGATTCTGCGCCACGCTCTTGTAACCCAGTGCTCGAACCAGCATCTCCGCCATTTCGCTGCGGGTAATCGCTGCGGATGGACGGAAAGCTCCCCCAGCATCGGCAACATCGTGAGAAACTGCCGTCTCAATGTAGGCATGCCAATAATGAGCAGCGGGAACATCCGTAAAGGACTGCTTCGTAGAAGAATCCAGCGTCCAGCCGAACATCCGAACCAGAACTGCCGCAAACTGAGCGCGGGTAATGTTTTGGTAATAGCCAAAGGTGGTCGAATTATAGCCCTCCATCAGGCCGAGACTGTTTGCCTTTTCAATTTCTTCCGCCAACGTGCTGCCGGACGGAATATCCGTAAATGCAGTGGCAGCAAAAGCTGGCACTGTCAGGGCGAGAGCCAGAACCATCGCCAGCAGCAGCGAACAAATTCGCTTCATTTCAAATGCCTCTTTTCTTTGGAATGGCTCGATTATACCACTCCACGTCTGTCCTTTCAACCAAAGAAAACGTTTGCTTTCATTTAGGGACGTATCATGCCTTCGATATGAAGATACCGAACTTCCTGGAATTCATAGGTGGAAAGTGGCCGATTATCTGCATCATAGCTGTGGGCGGCCACCAGAATCTGATCCGTGGATTGCGGGTGGTTAGCGCGAACGACCACGGGCGTGTGCTGAAACACAGTGCCCTTGAAAATCAGCTGCACCAAATCTCCCGGCTGCACCTCCCAGATTTGACATACCCGGGCTACCGGTCCGACGGACGGCGTGTTGCGCGTCAGAAAGTTATGGAGAAACGGGACGCCGGTCCAGGCGGGAGCTTTCTGATCGGCGTCGATATAATACCAGCCGAATGTGGGTGTGAAATTCATAATGCCTGCACCGGCAAACAAACACTGGGATGCAAAATTTGTACAGTCTCCGCCGATATTTTCATAGTCGTAAAATACAGGATTGCGCCCAAACGCCCACTCATGGGCATAGAGTACGGCTGCCCGCCGGTCATAGTCCTGCATCAAGCGCATGGTACCCCTCCCCTCTTTTCAGTGTATGCGGAAGTTTGGAAAGAGGGTAAAAAGAAAGAGCGCCAAATGGCGCTCTTTCTTGAGAAAACTTGCTTATGCCTTGTGATCGCAGCCCAGAACGTCCACAATTTTGTGGGCAACCATGGACTTGATGGCGGCACGGGCGGGCTTGAGATACTGGCGGGGGTCAAAGTCTGCGGGATTCGTGACGAAATGCTCACGGATGCAGGCAGTCATGGCCATACGCAGGTCGGTGTCGATGTTGATCTTGCAAACTGCCATTCTGGCAGCTTCGCGCAGCTGATCCTCGGGCACGCCGATGGCGTTGGGCATATTGCCGCCGAACTGGTTGATCTTGTCGGCAAACTCCTTGGGAACGGAGGAAGAACCATGCAGCACGATGGGGAATCCGGGCAGACGCTGCTCGACTTCCTTCAGAATGTCAAAGCGCAGCTGGGGCTTCGTGCCGGGCTTGAACTTAAAAGCGCCGTGGCTGGTGCCGATAGCGATTGCCAGAGAGTCGCAGCCAGACTTGGTCACGAACTCCTCCACGTCCTCGGGACGGGTGTAAGAAGAATCCTCAGCCTTCACGCTGACAGCATCCTCGATGCCGGCCAGCGTGCCCAGCTCAGCCTCGACAACTACGCCGTGGTCGTGTGCATACTCAACGACCTTCTTGGTGATCTCGATGTTTTCAGCAAGAGGCTTGCCGGAGGCGTCGATCATGACAGAGGTAAAGCCGCCGTCAATGCAGGCCTTGCAGGTCTCAAAATCGGGGCCGTGATCCAGATGCAGAACAATGGGAATGTCGGGGCACTCGATAACAGCTGCTTCAACCAGCTTCACAAGATAAGTGTGATTGGCATAAGCGCGTGCACCCTTGGACACCTGCAGAATCAGAGGAGCTTTCAGTTCTTGAGCAGCTTCCGTAATGCCCTGCACGATCTCCATGTTGTTGACGTTGAAAGCACCAACGGCGTAACCGCCGGAATATGCCTTCTTGAACATCTCAGTACTTGTAACCAATGGCATACAATCATCTCCAAGTTTTTATTCCGTTTCCAATCAATTTCATCGTCAAAAAAATGTTGTATTTTCTTACGTAACGTTTCCGAAAACAATCATTAATTTCAGAGAGAAATTCAAAGGAAAACGATTATCTATTTAGATAATATCACATAAAAAATAAAATGCAAGTATTTACATTTGAATTTTACGATGATATGATAAGGTAAACGATTTATAAGGAGGATCTCCTGTTATGAGCGAACTGAAAGGTGCCTGTATTTTTGGTCAGTCCGGTGGACCGACCTCTGTCATCAACGCCAGTGCGTTCGGCGTTTTTGACGCCGCATTGAAATCTCCCAGCATTACGCGTGTTCTCGGTGCAGAACACGGAATTAAAGGTGTGCTGAACGATCGTCTCTTTGACATCGACAAAGAGGATCCGGCTGAATTGAAGCTGCTGAAGTACACTCCCTCCTCTGCTCTGGGTTCCTGCCGCTACAAAATGGCAGATCCGGATGTGGATGATACCGATTATAAGCGCATTCTGGAAATTTTTAAGAAGTACGATGTCCGTTATTTCTTCTATAACGGCGGCAACGACTCCATGGATACCTGCAACAAGATTTCCAAGTATATGCAGAAAGTCGGCTACGACTGCCGCGTGATGGGTGTTCCCAAGACCATCGACAACGACCTCTTTGGCACGGACCACTGCCCAGGCTATGCCTCCGCCGCCAAGTATATTGCAACCTCCTGTATGGAAGTCTATCAAGATGCCCGCGTGTACGATACCGGCATGATCTGCATTATTGAAATCATGGGGCGCCACGCCGGCTGGCTGGCAGGCGCCTCCGCCCTGGCAACCGCTTACGGCGCAGGTCCCGACCTTGTCTATCTTCCCGAGACGGATTTTGATATGGACAAGTTCCTCGTTGATGTGGAGCGCATTTATAAGGAAAAGGGCAACTGCATGGTGGCTGTTTCCGAAGGCATTCACTATGCCGATGGTACGTTTGTCTCCGAGGCAAAGACCTCTGCAACCGACGGCTTCGGCCATGCCCAGCTGGGCGGCCTCGCCGCTACCCTCGCCCAGGCCTGCAAGGAAAAGACCGGCGCCAAGGTTCGCGGTATCGAGCTGTCCTTGCTGCAGCGCTGCGGCGCACATCTGGCCTCCGAGACGGACATTGAGGAAGCCTATATGTCCGGCAAGGCTGCTGTTGAGAATGCCGTGAACGGCATTTCCGACAAGATGGTGGGCTTTGAGCGCGGCATCCGCAACGGCAAGTATGCCTGCAAGACGAAGCTGCTGAATCTGACGGACGTTGCCAACACGGAGAAGAAGGTTCCCAGAGAGTGGATCAACGCCGAGGGCAACGGCGTTGAAAAGGCCTTTATCGACTATGCTCTGCCCCTCATTCAGGGCGAGCCCGACCTGCCCAAGCAGGATTCTCTGCCCCGCTTTGCCAAGCTGAAAAAAATCCTGGCAAAATAAAATGAGCACAAAAAAGATCCGGCTGCACAGGCAGCCGGATCTTTTTTATTTGTTTTTCTGGTAGACTGCCCACAGACCGTCCATCAGCAGGTACTTATCATAAATGATCTCATTGCGGCAATATTTGACGATGACCGGTGCGTTGCCGCCGGTGGCGACCACGGTCAGCTTCTTACCGGGAAACTCTTCCCGGATGCGGTCAATGACGCCGTCCAGCATCCCGGCAGTGCCGTACACGATGCCCGAGCGCATGCAGTCCTCGGTGTTTTTGCCGATCAGAGCTTTCGGGTACTGAAGGGAAATGTCCGGAAGCTGCGCCGCTCTACGGGAAAGTGCCTCCAGCGAGACGGCAACGCCCGGCAAGAGCAGACCGCCCTCGTAATTCCGGCCTTCAGAGATGACGCCGACGGAAGTGGCGGTACCCATATCAATGGTGACAATGGGTGCGGGGAACTTCTCCAATGCGGAAACGGCATCTGCCACAATGTCCGCACCGACCTGAGACTGAACCTCCATACGGATGTTAAGGCCGGTTTTGACGCCGGGACCCACCATCATAGGGGCTTTTCCAAGAAGGCGTGTCAGCGCCTTATTCATCATAAAGTTGATGGGCGGAACTACGCTGCAGAAAATGGCACCGGTAACATCATGGTAATTATAATGGTACAGCGTACACAGATTCATCAGATCAATGCTGATCTGATCCGCCGTTTTCCGGCTGTCCGTATCCATGGATGCCAGAAATCTCAGGTTTTTTTCAGTGTCAAATAGACCCACCGAGGTTGTGGAGTTGCCGACGTCGATTGCGAGAAGCATACCGTCTCCCCTTTCCATATCCACTCTTATTTGTCTTCATGTTATCACCTTTTTATGCGCACTGCAAGGAAAAAGCACCTGTTTTCACAGGTGCTTTTTGTTCCTTCTCATTATAGAATAATGCAGATTAGGCCGCCGCTGCCCTCGTTGATAATCCGCGTCAGCGTTTCTTGAAGCTTCTTCCGGGCATCCTCCGGCATACGGTTGAGCTTGTTTTGAAGATCTTCACTGACCAGCTCATGGAAGCTGCGCCCGAAAATGTTGGACTGCCAGATCTTGCTGGTGTCACCCTCAAATTCCTGCAGCAGGTAGTTCACCATGTCCTCAGACTGCTTTTCATTGCCCACAATCGGGCTGACGGCCGTTTCAATATCTGCCCGAATCATGTGAATGCTGGGTGCGCTGGCCCGCAGCTTAACGCCGTAGCGTCCGCCCTGCTTCACGATTTCCGGTTCCTCCAGCTTCAGCTCGTCGATACTCGGCACCACGATTCCGTAGCCCGTTTCGCGAACGTCCTTCAACGCGCCGGAAACCTTGTCGTATTCTGCTTTGACAACGGCCAAACTGGTCAAAAGGCTCATCAGATCGCCGTCGTCGTTCACAGAGAAACCGGACTGATCGGAAAGCGTCTGATAGAAAAGCTGTCTGGGAAGATGCAACTCCGCTTTGGCAATGCCGGTGCCCAGGTCAATGCCGGTAATTTTTGCCCCGCTGATGTTCTCGCACTCACCCAGCGCTTTGATGACGCCGTCTACTTCGCGGATGTGATGCAGCGCTTCGGTTCCCTGCCGCACAGCGGAATAAAGCCCAGCCTTAATAGGATGCTCCGGCGGCAGCGCATCCACCCAGGGCGGCAGGAAGAGATCCAGCTCCTGCATGGGGAATTCATAGAGAACGGCCTTTAGAATCCCGGATACGTCGTTCTCGTCCAGATCGAGGCAGTTTACCGGCATGCAGTTGACTTGATAGCGGGACGAGATATCCGCGCTGAGGGCCTTGGCGCGCTCACTCTGCGGGTCTGCGGAGTTCAGCAGAACGATAAACGGCTTTCCCAGCTCCTGCAATTCCCGAATGACCCGCTCTTCGGCTTCCAGATAATCCTCCCGCGGGATTTCGGAGATGGTACCGTCAGTGGTGATCACGATGCCGATGGTGGAATGCTCGGCAATCACCTTACGCGTGCCCACTTCGGCGGCCTGCGTCATGGGAATCTCATGGTCAAACCAAGGCGTTGTCACCATGCGGGGGGCGTCATCCTCCGTCTGGCCGATTGCTCCTTTGACCATGTAGCCAACGCAGTCGATCAGCCGCACGGAAAAGGCCGCTCCGTCCGGAAGCGCAATCTGCGCGGCCTCTTCCGGCACAAATTTTGGCTCCGCTGTCATGATGGTACGTCCCGAGCCGCTCTGGGGCAGTTCGTCCCGGGCACGTTCTCTGCGGTAGACATTGTCGATGTTCGGAATTACCTGCGTCTCCATGAAACGCTTGATGAACGTCGACTTTCCTGTGCGAACCGGCCCGACGACACCGGCATCTGTCAAGTATGTTCTAAAAAATAGTTCACCCTGTTTTTCTTATTATATCGCAAGGTTTTGCTTCAATCAACAAACTATTCTGACATTTGTTGTATGAGGCGCTGATATTCATCCATGTATTTCACACGCACCTTAATATGAGAAGCGTCAAAGATTTCAATTCTCTCTATCAGTTCATCTACCAGATCAGGCGTCAGTTCGTCCAACTCGCT
>JALCRR010000067.1 GCA_022652815.1 Oscillibacter sp. | reverse complement strand
TCCCGCCGCAATCGCGGCGGGACTTCTTTTTATGCAAATAGGATTAGCCCAGGAAATCCTTCAGCTTTTTGCTGCGGCTGGGATGGCGCAGCTTGCGAAGCGCCTTGGCCTCAATTTGACGAATGCGCTCGCGGGTGACGTTAAATTCCTTGCCGACTTCCTCCAGCGTACGGGTACGTCCGTCCTCAATGCCAAAGCGGAGCTTAAGCACCTTTTCCTCGCGGGGAGTCAAGGTGGACAGAACGTCCATCAGCTGCTCCTTCAGCAGGGTGAAGGACGCTGCCTCGGAAGGTTCCGATGCGCCTTCGTCGGGAATGAAGTCGCCCAGATGGGAGTCCTCTTCCTCACCGATGGGGGTTTCCAGAGAAACGGGCTCCTGCGCAATTTTCAGAATTTCCCGGACCTTCTCCACCGGCATATTCATCTCCTTGGAGATTTCGGCGGGAGTGGGATCGTGGCCCAGCTCCTGCAGGAGCTGGCGGGAAACACGAATGACCTTGTTGATGGTTTCCACCATGTGGACGGGAATACGGATGGTGCGGGCTTGATCCGCGATAGCGCGGGTGATGGCTTGACGAATCCACCACGTTGCGTAGGTGGAGAACTTGTAGCCCTTGGTGTAATCGAACTTTTCAACGGCCTTGATCAGACCCAGATTGCCTTCTTGAATCAGATCCAAAAACAGCATGCCGCGGCCAACATAGCGCTTGGCGATGGAGACCACCAGACGGAGGTTGGCTTCCGCCAGCTTCTGCTTTGCGGTTTCACCGGCTGCCAGGGCCTTTTTGAGAGCCTTGCGCTCTTCCTCGGTCATGGTGACGGCTTCGCCAGCAGCCTTCTGCTTTTCGACTTCGTCCAGCTTCTTCCGGGCGTCGGCACCGGACACCATGGCCTGCGCCAGAGAAATCTCCTCGTCCGGAGAGAGCAGGGGAACCTTGCCGATTTCCTTGAGGTACATGCGGACGGGATCATCGATGGAGAAGTTGCCCACCAGCGTGTTGGGGTCAACCAGCTCCTCTTCTTCCACGTCGGCCAGCTCTTCCTCGGCGGGCTCGTCCTCGGCCTCCGGCAGAATGTCCTCGTCGGCACTGATGTCGATGTTCAGCGTCTCCAGAGAGTCATAGAGCTGATCCATCTGTTCACTTTCCAAATTCAGATCGTCCACGGCCTCCAGCAGCTCGCCGGACTCCAACTTGCCCTTTTTCTTGCCCCTAGCCAGCAGCTCCCGTAGCTTTTCATTGTTCATGACCAGCGCGGAAGCGGGCAGGGAAGCCACGGTTTTATCATCCAGACGGAGACCATTGCGTGTTTTTGCTTCGGTGTCGGCCCCTGCGTCCTCACTGGTGGCATCCGCCTTCTCGTCCTCTGCCTTTTTGGACTTGCTCCGGGAGGCAGATTTCTTCTTTTTCGGTGCCTGCGCAGGGTCGGCCTGCTCCTGTGTGTCCTCCGGCTGTTCGGCGGCGGCCAGAATGGCATCGGCCTGCGCCTCCAGCTCCTCGGGGGTCAGTTCTTTCTTTTTAGACATGGTGCTTTCCTCCAGTACCCTCAGTTTTCTTTTTATATTTTTCCGTCGCCGCCAGCAGCGGGTCCGTTGCTGTGTCGGCACGTTTGTGCGCTTCTTCTCGAACGATGCGTATGTAATCCTGCAAGGCCTGTGCACCGCTCGAAGTGGACTCCGGCTTTTGACATACGCCGGTCATATGGCTCATTTCTTCGCTGGTAAGGGACGCACTCAGCGCGGCTAGCGACAGAGGCCGTCCACCTGCACGGTTTTCCCACAGCAGCGTAAAGACCTTGCCCAGCACGGGAGAGGAAAAGTCCTCCGTATTTAGGGGCGATTCCTGCGGGAACAGCGTGTCATCTAGCAGCAAAAGGCGAATCAGCCCTTCCTCGGCCAAAGCGGAACGGGGATTTTCGTAGCGCAGCGCCCGCTCCTTGGGCTGCAGCTGGGCGATGGGGTTGAGATCCTGCCGCTCCTGCGTCTTTTTCTCTTTCGCAAGGCGCCGCTTGAAGGCTCGCTGGACCTCCAGCTTCATGGCCTCCGGCGTGATCTTGGCGGCTTCTGCTGCCCGGACGGTGTAAATTTCCCGTTCCACCGCACCGGAGATACCGGCAAGCAGTTCGCTGACTTCTGTGCAGTAGGCGATGCGGGACTGGTCGTCCGCCAGATCGTATTTTCCAGCCACCTGCGCCATGCGGAATTCAATGCCGTTTTCGCTGCCGGAAAGCAGGTTTTCAAAAGCCGGTGCGCCTTGAAATTTGATGAAATCGTCGGCGTCCTGCTTGATGTACTCGCCATCCACCAAGCGGCGGGGAAGCTGCAGGACACGGACGGAGAACTCGGAATTGTTCAGAATTTGCAGCGCCCGTTCCGTCGCAATTTTTCCGGCGTTGTCGTTGTCGTAGCAGAGAACCAGCTCTTTGGTATAGCGGGAGAGCAGGCGGGTCTGCTCCACCGTCAGCGCGGTTCCCATGGAGGCCACCGCGTTGTCGAAGCCGGCCTGATGCAGCGTCACAATATCCAGGTTGCCCTCGCAGAGAATGATATTGGGGCGCTTCGTCTTTTTCGCAAGATTCAGTCCGTACAGAACTCGGCGCTTGCTGTATACCGGCGTTTCCGGGGAGTTCATGTATTTCGGCTCGGAATGATCCAGCACGCGGCTGCCGAAGGCCACCACGTCGCCCCGGACGTCGATTACCGGCAAAATGAGCCGATTGCGGAACTTATCGTAGAGGTGTCCGCCCTTTCCCTGCACAACAAGACCCACGCTTAAAAGCTCTGACTTGGTGTAGCCCTTTTGGGTCATGGCGTTCAGAAGCGTGTCCCAGCTGTCCAGCGAGGCGCCCATGCCAAAGCGGACGGCGGTTTTTCTGGTGATTTTCCGCTTGTCCAAATAGGCCTGAACGGCGGCGCCCTCCGGCTGCTGCAAAAGCTGATAGTAAAACCGCGCAGCGTCCCGGTTTAATTCCAGAAGCCTTGCCCGCTTTCGGGCAGCATCCCGGTCACCGTCCTCCTCCGGCACTTCCATCCCTGCGCGCTTGGCCAAAAACCGCACGGCGTCCGGGAAGGAGAGGTTCTCTTCATCCATAATGAAGTTGATGACCCCGCCGCCTTTTTTGCAGCCGAAGCAGTAATAGATCTGCTTGTCGGAAAGCACATGGAACGACGGCGTCTTTTCCGAATGGAACGGACAGCAGCCCCAATAGCTGCCGCCTTTGCTGACAAGAGGCACATAGCCGCCCACGACGTCCACAATGTCATTGCGGGCAACCAGCTCGTCCATAAAACTCTGCGGAAATGCCACGGCTCATGCCTCCTTTTGCTCAGTTTTGCCGAAACTGCCGAAATTGATACTCTGTCTCCTTTTTTGGTGACAAAATAGATATACCCCAAACAAAGCGGATTTCCTCTTTTTTCTCGAAAAAAATTTAAAAATTCTGGTTTTGAGGTGGATTTCCTTTACAGAGCCCCTCTGATCGGAGTAAAATAGACTCGAATCAACGGGAGGAGGCGACAGAAATGGCGATTGATCTGTGGGCGGCGCAGCTGACGCGGTCTTTGACCGCGCGGGAAGAAGCGGCGCTGATGAGCCTTCTGCCGCAGGAGCGCCGGGAACGGCTGGAACGGGTAAAGAATCATGACAGATGGCGGGAAGTGCTGTGCGCTTACGCCATTTTGCGGCACGCCCTCTGGCAGCAGTACCACTGGCGGGAGTTCCCCCAGGTGCGCAAGACCTCCTTTGGGAAACCGTATTTCCCGGAGTTCCCTACGGTACATTTTAATTTGAGCCACACCGGCGGAGCAGTCATCGTGGGACTTTCCGATGAGCCGATCGGCGTGGACATTGAAAAGATCCGCCCGGTCAGCGAGCGATCCATGCAGCGGCTGGCAGGTGTGGTATCCGAGAAGGCATTCTTCCAAAGTTGGGTGCGGCGGGAGGCACGGGCCAAGCGCGGCGGTGCCGGCATCGGAACCATGATGGAGGACGATACGCCTCTGCAGAAGGGGGAGTCGTTCTATTATCTCGACACCTTTGACGGTTACGTGGCAGGCGTTGCGACCCGCAGCAATGCCGTGCCAAATCAGCTGATTCGGTATTCGTTGGATGATATGCTCTAAAAAAGACAGACGGGACAAACGTCCTGCCTGTCTTTTTTCAGATGTGGTTTATTCGTTGGGGAGATCCACCACGGTAGGCGTGTGGCCAACGTGGGGAAGAAATACGTCCAGAAGATCGGACGTTTTGAGCTTGAGACTGCTTGTGCAGATACACGGATGGCAGGAGATGTGCTGCGCATCGTACACCGGGCGATCCATCAGCAGGCGAACGTGCTTTTCCGTATCGTTCATCAAGCCCAAGACGGTGGCGGAGCCGGGGGTACAGTGCAGCAGGTTCCAAAGTTCCTCCTCCGGCGCAAAGGAAAGCCGGGCGGAGCCAATCTGGTGGGAGAGATCCTTCGTGTGGAAGGGCTTGTCGGGCTCCATGCACAAAAGGTAGAACTCGGTTTTCTGCCGGTTGCACAAAAACAGGTTTTTGCAGATGGGAACGCCCAGAACGCGGCTGACATCCGCACATTTTTCCATGGTATCCGCCGGATCGCTGGAAACGCGGTCATAGGGGATTTGCAGCTGCTCCAGAAGATCAAAAACGGCAGCTTCCTGGGGCAGAAGCGCTCCTTCCGGGCGGGCGGAGTGAACGAGTTCCGAGATCGTCATTTAATTTGATTCCTTTTCCAGAAGTTTTTCTCCGGCGCGGTAAATATCGCCGGCGCCCACGGTTAAAATGAGGTCGCCGGGCTGCGCCAGCTCCGCAAGTTTTGCTGCAACCTTATCCAGCGTGGAGCAGTAGACGGAGCCGGGAATGTTCCGGCACAGGTCGGCGGAGGAGATGCCAATGGTGTTCTTTTCCCGGGCGGCGTAAATCTCCGCCAGAACGGCGATGTCCGGCACCTGAAGCTCTTCCACAAAGCGGTCAAACAGCTTTTGCGTGCGGGTATAGGTGTGGGGCTGGAAGGCAACAATGACCCGCCGATAGCCCAGACCTTTCACGGATTCCAGCAGGGCGTGAAGCTCATCAGGATGATGGGCATAGTCATCGTACACGTCGGCTCCGTGGAAGGAGCCCTTTTTCTCAAAGCGGCGGTTGGCTCCGGTGAAGGAGGCAAGGCCTTCTTCCACAGCATCACCGGGAAGTCCCAGCGCATAAGAAGCCGAGGCGGCAGCCAGCGCGTTGAGAATGTTGTGCCGGCCATGGACGTGGAGGGTCACATGAGCATACTTTTCCCCGCGAATCATCACGTCAAATTCCGGGAAGCCGCCGTTGTCGGTGATGCTGGCGGCGGTGCAGTCTGCGGGGTGATCCAGACCGAAGGAGAACACGGGACGAGAGAAACCCGCCAGGGCTTCCTGCGCACCGGCGTCATCCGCGTTGGCAATGACGTGGCCGCTAGGCGGCGTCAGCTCCGCAAACTTGCGGAAGGAATGCTCAATATCCTCCAGATCCTTGAAAAAGTCCAGATGATCGGCTTCCACATTCAAAATGACTGCCACGGTGGGGTAGAAGCACAGAAAACTGTTGCAGTATTCGCAGGATTCCAGAATGATGGTGTCGCCCTTGCCCACGCGGTAGCCGGAGTGGAGCAGCGGCAGCGTGCCGCCGATCATCACGGTGGGGTCTTTCTGGGCGGCCATGAAGATATGGGTGCACATGGAGGTCGTGGTGGTTTTGCCGTGGGTGCCGGAGACGCACAGGGCGTTGGGGTAATTCTGCATGATGGCACCCCATGCCTGCGCCCGCTCATAGACGGGAATGCCGCGCGCCACGGCACCGGAGATTTCCGGGTTGTCGTCATGGACGGCGGCGGTGCGAACCACGAAGTCGCACTCACCGAGATTTTCGGCACTGTGGCCGATGGAAACCGAAATGCCCAGGGACTCCAGGTGCTTCACGGAGTCGCTTTCGTTCATATCAGAACCCTGGACTAAAATTCCCATACCCCGCAAAACTTCAGCCAGCGGGCACATGGACACACCGCCGATGCCGACGAGATGCGCCCGTTTTCCGGGCACAATATAGTCACGGATGGGGGTTGGATTGTTCATCATAGGGAAGAGCTCCTTTTCTTGCGGCAAAGCCGCGGATTGCAAAAAATCAAAAATGATAGTATCATCATACCAAAGATTGGAAAGATTATTCCTAAGCATCTTATTATAATACGGCTCGGACGGAAGTGCAACCGTTTTGAGCCTGCGGAAGGGGAGACGGCAATGCAGGCAGCCATACCAAATGACGTGCAGGAAATTCTGAATACACTGACTGGGGCAGGCTGCTCGGCGTGGTGCGTGGGCGGCTGCGTGCGAGATACCCTACTGGGCCGTGAACCCGATGACTGGGATGTGACAACATCGGCAAGACCTGAGGAAGTGCAGACACTCTTTGGCTCCCGGGCATTTCCCACGGGCTTGCAGCACGGAACGGTCACGGTGAAAACCGGGGAGCAGGCGGTAGAGGTGACGACCTACCGCTGCGACGGCACCTACGCCGATCACCGCCACCCCGACAGCGTGGCGTTTTCCGATACCCTGGAAGAAGATTTGTGCCGCCGGGACTTCACAGTGAATGCCTTGGCCATGGATGCGAGCGGCAATCTGCGGGATTTGTTTGGCGGTCAAGTAGATTTGCACGCGGGACTTCTGCGCTGCGTGGGAGATCCGGAGAAACGGTTTGAAGAGGATGCCCTGCGGATCTTGCGCTGCCTGCGCTTTTCCGCTGTGCTGGGCTTTGCGATTGAAGAAGAGACGGCAGCGGCCATTCACCGCAAAAAGGAACTGCTGACGCTGATCGCGGTGGAGCGGATACGCGTGGAGTTTTTAAAGCTGCTGTGCGGACAAAACGCGGCAGCGATCCTGCGGGAATATACAGATGTGCTGGGCGTTTTTCTGCCGGAGCTTTTACCGGCAGTTGGCTTTGACCAGCGCAACCGCCACCACTGCTACGATGTGTGGGAGCACACGATCCATGCCGTGGAGGCCGTGCGGGCAGAGCCGATTGAGCGGATGGTCATGCTGCTCCACGACCTTGGAAAACCGGGCACCTTCACAGTGGACGCAGAGGGGAACGGGCATTTCTTCGGCCATCCGGTGAAGAGCGGAGCAATCGCGTCGGAGGTGCTGCACCGACTGAAATTTGACAGCTCCAGTGCCGCCGTCATTGAAGTTTTGGTGGAGCGCCATGACCGCCCCATCCTGCCGGAGGAGAAAAGCGTCCGGCGGGCATTGCGGCAGCTGGGGGAGGAAAACCTCCGGCGGCTGCTGGAAGTGAAGCGGGCGGATAATCTGGCGCAGTCACCGGAATACCTCGGTCGGCAGACCGACTATGACCGGGTGGAAGCCATTCTTGACGCGCTTCTTGCGCAGGATGCCTGCTTTTCGCTGAAACAGCTTGCGGTTCATGGAGATGACCTAACAGCGATGGGGTTGCGGGGAAAAGAAGTGGGGCAAACGCTGAACAGACTTTTGGACGCAGTTGTGGATGGCACGCTGCCCAATGAACGCGTTGAACTGATGAACGCAGCCCGAAAAATGAAGGGAAACTTGTCGTGAAACGGACTGAAAAGCCCATAGGGGGTCCATTTGCGGAAAGATACTTGATAACCTTATAATATAATGTGTCGCCCCGGACTTTCGTCCGGGGCTTTTTTTTGCGCGGTCATTTTAATACCAGGCAGATCCGTGCCGGAGTTGTAAGTTTGGCTTCCCTTTCTAAAAGAAATATGGTAAAGTGAGCAATGAAAAGTCCGTACCGGAATTCCGGCGGAAAGGAGTTGCCCCGATGTCCCAGTCAACCAAAAACGCGCTGGCCGAATCCTTCAGAAAGCTGCTGAGCAGACGCAGCTTCGATAAGATTACGGTTAAAGATATTGTTGAGGACTGCGGGGTGAACCGCCAGACCTTCTATTATCATTTCCATGATATTTATGATCTAGTTGACTGGATTTTTCAAGACGCGGCGGAAAACTTGAATCGGATGCCGCTGGACTATGACGACTGGACTTCTGGCTTGAAGGTCCTGCTGGAATTTTTGCAGGACAACCGGATCTTGATTTTGAATGCCTACAATTCCATCAGCCATGAGGTCGTGGCGGATTACGTCAAGAAGGGGCTGCGCCCGTATTGCGCCTCCATCGTGGAGCGCCAGGCGGAGACGATGGAGACAATGCCCTCGGAAGAAGATCGAACATTCACGACGGAATTTCTTACGTTGTCTGCTTCCGGCATTGTGATGGATTGGATCAGCCGGAAAATGCTTTCCAAAGATGAGACCATGAAATCCATGAAACGGCTGAGGACGGCTATGAACGGCAGCGTTCAGCTGATGCTGCGCAATTTAAGTGAAGATGAGCAATAAAATCCGCTTGATTTAGACAAAGCGGGAACTTTGGCTATATTCAAATGCTGCGCCAAACGATACAATATGCTTTGATATAGAAGCATGTTCAGGATAGAAGGAGAACACCGCATGAATGCGTCTGAAACGATTAAGAGAATAGCGTTCAGCAAGGCTTATGAGTTTTTGGACCGTGATCCAGAACAGAACTTTTCAAAGATGTTGGAATGGATGGAGAAATTGG
The DNA here is from genome assembly GCA_022652815.1 of Oscillibacter sp. Lineage (GTDB taxonomy): Bacteria > Bacillota > Clostridia > Oscillospirales > Oscillospiraceae > Oscillibacter. Next base: position 1,560 of record JALCRR010000067.1, on the reverse strand, counting down.
GCAAAAACGGCTTTGTCGCCCGGCAGCTGCCGGTGATCCGCCGATATGCCGGAGATCCGAATTCCAACTGGAACAGACTGGCGTTTAGCCTGTGGAACGATGTGGACAGCGAAGTGCGCAAGACCATGTTCAGTAATTTCATGCTGAACGGGAACCTGCTGGAAAACCAGCAGCTGACGGATCTGCGCAAGGATTGCGGCTGCAATATTCCGTGGGCCATTATGATGACTCCTACCTCAGCAGGCAATCGCTCCGCTGCCGCATGCGATACAGCAGAAAAGCCTGCTGCGGAGCTGACATTTGACGAGATGGACGATATTATTATGCAGGGCAAGGCTCTGGGCACCTATTTCTATGTTTTCTCCGGCGGAGAACCGCTACTGAAAAAGGAAGATTTGATTGCCCTGTGCAATAAGAATGCAGACTGCGTGTTTTTATGTGTAACGGACGGATTGCTGATTGACGATGAATTTGCTCGGCAGCTGCTGCGGGTGCGAAACATGATCCCTCTGATTCGGGTGAACGGCCTGGAGCAGGAGACGGATCGGCGCAGTGGAAGCGGAACGTTTCAAAAGATTCACACTGCCATGGAAATCCTACGGCGGCACAGACTCCTGTTTGGCATCTATTGCTGCTGTGATTGCGAGAACTGCGAGGATGTCACCAGCGAGCAATTCTTTAATATGATGATCGAGTGGGGGGCGAAGGGTGCCTTCTTCCTGCCATATGTCCCCAAGGACGCGCATGCTGCGCCGGAAAAAATGCTTTCCGCAAAGCAGCGGGAGCTTTTGATTCATCGATTGCAAAAATTCCGGAATACGAAACCGCTGATGACGCTGGATCCGTGCTGCAATACGAACTTTACCAATGGATGCGTTGCCGGCGGGCGAGGGCTGTTCCACATTGCGGCGGACGGAGCGATAGAGCCCTGCATGTTCTTCCACTGTTCTGATTCCAATATTCATGAAAAGACTTTGCTGGAGGCCTGCAAGTCTCCTCTTTTCCGCAGATTCTACGATTGCCAGCCGTTCGATGAGAATCCATTTCGGCCTTGCCCAATTCTCGATCACCCGGAGACACTTTCACATCTGGCGGACGGAACGCAGAATCTAACGGATATGCAGGACATGTGCCAGTGCTGCGAGGCAGCGTCTGAAACATGGAAGGAGCCGGCGGCGGCACTTTGGCAGGAGCTGCAAGAGAGAAAAGCGTAATGGATCAAACGAGCGAACCAGCCGATTGGCTGGTTCGCTTTTTTGTAGTGATATCGGGTTCTGAAAATATAAACAAAGGAAAGTGAAAACGGATAAGCAGCACTAATGAAGTAAATCCATACAATAAGTAAATCAAGGAGAAATACCCAGAATATGGATAAAATACGGGCGTTTTTGAAAAAAATGACCAAAGCAGAAAAAAGGTGTTGACTTTTGTGAAAGCGTCTGGTATTCTAACAAAGCTGTCCGCGAGAACGGCGGTCAACTGAAAAGGAGATCGAAAACGGTCGAAAAAAACAGTTGACAAACGGAACGGGATATGATATCCTATAAAAGTTGCTGAAAA
>JALCRR010000066.1 GCA_022652815.1 Oscillibacter sp. | reverse complement strand
TGCTGCGCCGGTAATTAAAATTGTTTTTCCGTCCAGACCAAATACTTGGCTGAGATATTCTTTAGAATCCATTTTTTGCACCTCTCAGATGGAATCAAGCCCGCCGCTTCCGCGGCGGGCCGATCTTATTTTTTTGACTTATTCGAGACCTGCGCCCTTCATGGCAGACAGGGCGTGATCCGTGTAGAGCTTATAGAAGCCCTTGCGCTCCTCACGGGGCAGAATGCCTGCCTTGGAACGCTTGGCAAGCTCGGCAGTGCACTCCTCGACGGAGCAGACCTTGCCGTGGATGCCGGTCATGTTGATGGTGCGGTTTTCCACGCTGTAAGAGATCAAGTCGCCGTCCTCGATGAAGGCGATGGGGCCGCCGGCGGCAGCCTCGGGGCTGACGTGGCCGATGGCCGCGCCGCGGGTGGCGCCGGAGAACCGACCGTCGGTAATCAGAGCGACAGAGCCGTTGATGCGCTCGTCGCAGACGATGGCTTCCGTGGTCATCAGCATTTCGGGCATACCGCAGCCGCGGGGACCCTCGTAGCGGATGATGACGACCTCACCGGGGTTGATCTTGCTGTCCACCACGGCGTCATGGGCATCCTCTTCGTGGTTAAAGACGCGGGCCACGGCGTTGACCACCTCGCGCTGATTCTGCGCGCAGGCGGAATACTTCAGCACGGAGCCGTCGGGGGCAATGTTGCCCTTCAAAATGGCAACAGAGCCCTTTTCGGGAGCCTTTTCCACGGGGAAAATCACCTGATCGCGCTCCAGGTTGTAGTTGTGCAGGTAGCCCAGATTCCGGTCAAACCAGTTGTCGTTGTGCAGGTCCTCTAGATTTTCACCCAGGGTTTTGCCAGTGACAGTCATCACGTCCAGATCCAGCATGTCCCGCAGCATCCACTGGACCATGGGAACGCCGCCGGCAAACCAGAAGGATTCGGTCAGCTGCGTGCCGGAGGGATTGATGTTGCCCAGATGGGGAACTTGATGGTTAATCTCGTCAAACAGCTCGATCGGCAGATCATAGCCCAGCTCCCGGGCGATGGAGGGCAGATGAATGGTGGCGTTGGTGGAGCCGCCGATGGCGCTGTGGATGATGATGGCATTGCGGAACGCGGCGGGCGTCATGATCTGGGAGGGCTTAATGTCCTTTTCCACCAGCTCCATGATCTTCCGTCCGGCATAGCGGGCGTATTGCAGGATGTCGCGCATGGTGGCAGGCACCAGCGCGGCACCGGGCAGCGTCATGCCCAGCGCCTCGGCCACGCACTGCATAGTGGAGGCGGTGCCCAGGAAGGTGCAGGCGCCCACGGAGGGACAGCCAGTGAGCTTGTAGTCGCGGATCTCCTGCGGGGTGATGGCGTCCTTGCGACGTTGGCGCAGAGAGATGCTGCCGGCCACCAGAGAGGTGGTCATGTCGGGACCGGGGCGCATGGAGCCGCCGGGCATAAAGATGGTGGGAACGTCCATGCGGGCGGCGGCCTTCAGATGGGCGGGAATCGATTTGTCGCAGCTGGAGGAGAGAACGATGCCGTCCCAGGGCACGGCACTGGCGTGGACTTCCACCATGTTGGCAATGGCCTCGCGAGAGAGCAGCACGGCGTTCATGCCGTCATGGCCCTGTGCGCAGCCGTCGCAGATGTCGGTGGCATAATATTTGGCGGGTTTGCCGCCTTTTTCATAGATGCCGTAGACGGCCTGTTCCGTCAGCTGGTTGAGATGGGTGCTGCCGGGGTGGGAGTCGCCGTACACGCTTTCCACCATAATCTGCGGTTTGGTAATGTCGGTATCATCCCAGCCGCTGCCCATTTCCAGAGCATCAAACTGTGCCCACAGCTGTCTTTCGGCGGTGCTTTTCTGTTTCATAATTGGTCTCCTTTTCTGTGAGCGGCCAGATCCATACAGCCGCAGATTGTTTGTAATAGGCAAAATGACCGGCCGCTGCATGCTGCAGCGACTGGCCATTTTGCCTTCCAGTACGCATTCAGGAGGGAAAAACGGCTCCCCTGATACAATTTGTGTGTCTAACGTTCCGCCAATCGCAGGTGCAGCCGGCAGGGAAGGTCAGAATTAGATCATAACACCAACGGCGGCGAGAATAAAGATCAGCACGAAGCAGATCACGCCAGCCACCAGATCGGGGATCGTGATGTACTTGAAGCCCTGCTTCAAGTCCAGGTTGAAGAACTTGGAGATGACCCAGAAGCCGGAGTTGTTGACGTGGTTGAAGATCATGGTACCTGCGCCGATAGCCAGCGTGGTGGCGATGGGGGTCAGACCCAGCGTTGCCATCATGGGGGCAACCACGCCTGCGGCGGTCAGACCGGCGGTGGTCATGGAGCCCACAGCCGTGAACATGATCGCGCCGATCAAGAACGGAATCAGCAGGCCGGGAACGCCGGAGTCGGCGATCACGGAGCTCAAGCCGTCAATGGCGGGGGAGGTCTTGATGACCGAAGCAAACGCACCGCCCATGCCGGTGATCAGCAGGGCCGGCAGAGCCACTTCCAGGCCGCGGGCAAACCAGCTGTTCAGAACGACCTCGTGGAAGCCCTGGGGGTTCTTGCCGGTGACGTCCTCGTTGCTCTTGCGGACAGAGGTCTTGTGGGCGCAGCCGAGAATGACGGTGTAGATAACGCCGAGGCCCAGAGCCACAATCTTGTCGCCCAGCACGTCGGTGACGGCGCGGATGGCTGCGCCATCGGCCACGTTCATCTTCACGAAGGAGCTCACGGCAATCAGCACAACGGGGATCAGAATGGTTAGGAAGGAGGCAAATGTGCCGGGCAGATCCTCGCCGGTGATGAGAATGTCTTTCACGTCGTTGGAGGAGGTCTCTTCAATCTCAGCGGTGACAGCGGGAACGGACTCGATGTACTCCTTGTCAGCCCACTTGCGCAGGATGAGCCACGTTGCCAGAAAAGCCAGCAGGGAGATCAGAATGCCCCAGCTGATGGTCATGCCCAGATCAGCGCCCAGCAGGATTGCAACCGCCAGAATGCCGGGGGTGGGGGGGACCATGGCATGGGTCAGGTTCAGGCCGGTTTGGGTGAAGGCGGCCATCTTGCCCATGGAGATGTGCTTGCGCTTGGACAGGACATTTGCAATGTTGGAGGTAAGGATGGTGGTAATATCGCCGAACACGGGAATGGAGACGATGTACGCCGTCAAGGACGGTGCCAGCTCCAGATTCTTACCGCGGAACAGGCGAATGAAGAAGTTTGCGATGGATTTTGCGGCGCCGGTATCCTGAACACCCATGGCCAGGATGGCACCGAGCATAATGGGAATGCCCATGCTGCCCAGCGTTCCGCCGAAGCCACCGGTAATGGTGGACAGAGACTCGGGGAACGAGAAGCCCATAATGAGAGACATGGCCAGTGCCACAACGAACAGAGAAAAGACGGGATGCAGCTTTGCTTTCATAATGAGAAGCATCAGCGCAATGATCGAACAGATCAGCAGTACAAGAAAAAAGCCAGTAGACATACGAAGAAAATCTCCCTTCAATACTTTTCCCGGTTTACGGCCGGAACCGGAAATCAACTTGATTTCAAAACCGCTTACTCCCAACGTCCTGCGATGCGACTTTGGCGGCTGGATTCTGTTTCCAGTTCTTCCAAATTCCGTCATGCGGAATCCGTTTTCAAAAACAGGACAGAAAAAAAGCAGCCGAAGTTGCTTGCCTTATTAACTTAACTGAGCACAGTAAGTTTGTCAAGTAAATAACGAATTTTGAAAATTTTTTGTAGATTTTATGCATTTTAAGGGAAAGCACTTGTTAAAAAAGGAGATCAATCTTCTGGAAAATATATCCGTTTTCTATATTTTACAGCGTTTCTGTGGTATTTCATCAATGTAAAGTACCATATATACATAATAGCGCGTACCGCGCAGAGACCGCGGAACAGATACGGCGGCAGCGGTTATCCCCGATAGCCCAACAGATTGGAGATGCTTTTTGCAGCTTTTTTCACCTCACTAATGATGAATGCTTGATCCTGCTTCATGCGATAATCCGGGCCGGCAATACTGACGGCGGCGCAGACGTGGCCGGTCATATCGTGGATGGGAGCACCAATGCAGATTAAGCCCTGCTCAATTTCTCCGTTGTCCATGGCGTAGCCGTTGATCCGGGCGCGCACCAGCTCGTCCCGCAGCGCCTCGGGCGAGGTGATGCTTTTGTCGGTTAGGGCAATGGCGTTGGCGAGCCATGTGCAGTATTCGTCCACCGCAGCCTCGCTCTGCTCCGCCAGCATGACTTTGCCGCAGCTGGTGGCATAGGCGGGGGCACGGCTGCCCACACGGGTGTTGCAGACGATGGAACGGTGGGTTTCTACCTTATCCAGATAAAAAATGTCATGCTCCAGCAGCACGCTCAGATTCACAGTTTCCTTCACAGTCTCGGAAAGACGCTCCAGCTCGGGATGGGAAATCCTACGAAGGTCGGACTGCCCCAGAATGGCACTGGAGAGTAGATACAGCCGAGGACCGATCTGGTAGCTCTTGCGCACGGGGTCCTGCACCAGATACTGCCGGTCTACCAGCGTTGAAATTTGACGAAACACGGTGGTCGTGGGCATATCCAGATGCTCAACCAGCGCTTTGAGCGTCCATTCCGTGTGAGAGTCCATAAAGCATTCCAAAATCTGCAATGCCCGTAAAATGCTGGATACCTGCTCTTTTGCCATATGTTTTTTCAACCTTTCGCATAAAAATGGAGGGAATTTTTTGTGAAAATCACGCCCGTCAATTACTTGACAAATACAATTACAGCGATTATCATGAGTATAACATATATGGAACTGCGTTGGAAGTTTTTTTTAGCCCGTAAATATGGAATTTCATTCCGCGTAGCGGAAAATGTGGGCTGCTGGTCGCTTCCATAAAAGACAGAAACGGAAAGGAAAGAGTTTATGAGCAAAAAAAATGTAGTCATGGACGGAAATACTGCCGCGGCATATATTTCCTATGCGTTTACGGAGGTCGCCAGCATTTTCCCCATCACGCCCTCTTCCACCATGGCGGAGAAAGTAGACGCCTGGGCGGCTAACGGAAAGACCAATATTTTCGGCGAGCCGGTCAAAGTCATTCAGATGCAGTCGGAGGCCGGTGCGGCTGGCACCTGCCACGGATCTTTGCAGGCCGGTGCACTGACCACCACCTACACGGCCTCTCAAGGATTGCTTTTGATGATCCCTCCGATGTATAAGATTGCCGGTGAGTTCCTGCCCGGCGTGTTTCACGTTTCCGCCCGTACGATTTCCGTGCATGGCCTGTCCATCTTCGGCGATCACTCCGACGTAATGGGCTGCCGCATGATCGGATTTGCCATGCTGGCGTCCTCCTGCCCTCAGGAGGCAATGGATTTGGGTGCTGTCGCCCATCTAGCCGCCATTAAAGCTCGCCATCCGTTCCTGCATTTCTTTGACGGCTTCCGCACCTCTCACGAGATGCAGAAAATTGAGGCGCTGGACTATGCCGATATGGCAAAGTTGGTGGACTACGAGCAGCTCAAGGCCTTCCGCAAGAACGGATTGAACCCTGAGCATCCCTCCACTCGCGGCACCACGGTCAACCCCGATATCTTCTTCCAGTGCCGCGAGGGTGCAAACGAGCACTACGCGATGCTCCCCGCCATCGTAGAGGAGTATATGAATGAGATCAACAAGCTGACCGGCCGGGATTATAAGCCGTTCAACTATTACGGCGCACCGGACGCCGAGGAAGTGGTCATTCTGATGGGCTCCGGCGCGGAGACCGCCAAGGAAACCGTCGCCTACCTCAATGCCCAGGGCAAGAAGGTCGGCATGATCCAGGTTCACCTGTATCGCCCGTTCTCCGCCGAGCATTTCCTGTCCGTCCTGCCGAAAACCTGCAAGAAGATTGCCGTGCTGGACCGCACCAAGGAGCCGGGCAGCATGGGCGAGCCCCTCTATCAAGACGTGGAGAGCGTCATTCACCGCAACCGTCCCGAGGTCACCGTGGTCGGCGGTCGTTACGGCCTTGCCTCCAAGGACACCACCCCCGGACAGATTGCCGCGGTGTTCAATAACCTCCATCAAGATGCCCCCAAGGACAACTTCACCATCGGCATTGTGGACGATGTGACCTTCACCTCTTTGCCTACCGTGGATCTGGACATCCCCAAGGAGGGCGAGACCGCCTGCAAGATCTGGGGCATCGGCGGCGACGGCACCGTTGGCGCCAACAAGAACACCATTACCACCATCGGCCTCGCGGCGGGCATGTATGCCCAGGCCTATTTCTCCTACGACTCCAAAAAGTCCGGCGGCCTGACCCAGAGCCACCTGCGCTTTGGCAAAAATCCCATTCAGGCGACCTATTCTGTGGAGCACGCCGACTTCGTGGCGCTGCATGAGCCGGCCTATCTGGGCCAGTACGATGTAACCGCCGACCTGAAGAAAAACGGCACGTTCCTGCTCAACTGCGGCTGGACCGCTGCGGAGCTGGCCGACCATATTCCCGCAAAGATGAAGCGGGATCTTGCCTCCAAGAACGCCAACATGTACATCATCGATGCCACCAAGATTGCCCGGGAGATCGGCCTTGGCAACCGCACCAACACGGTTTTGCAGGCGGCTTTCTTCAAGCTGACGGGCATCATCCCCATGGACCTCGCGGTCAAGGAGATGAAGGACGGCATCTATAAGAGCTACTTTAAAAAGGCCGGCCAGAAGGTCGTGGACTTGAACTATACCGCTGTTGAGCGCGGCATTTCCGACGTGCAGAAGTTCGAAATTCCCGCCGATTGGGCAACCGCCGCCGATGAAGCCCAGACGCAGCGCAACGTGCCCGGCTTCATTCGGGACATCGTGGATCCCATGAACCGTCAGGAGGGCGACAAGCTGCCCGTCTCCACCTTCAAAAAGTACAACTGCCTGGACGGCACCTGGGAAAACGGCACCACTGCCTACGAAAAGCGCGGTGTTGCGGTCATGGTTCCCAAGTGGGATGCCGAAAAGTGCATTCAGTGCAACCAGTGCGCCTTCGCCTGCCCTCACGCCGCCATTCGTCCCGTGCTGCTGAATGCGGAGGAAGAGGCCAAGAAGCCCGCCGCCTTCGCAACCGTTCCCGCCAAGGGCATGAACGGCAAGTACACCTACCGCATGCAGGTTTCCCCCTATGACTGCATGGGCTGCGGCTCCTGCGCCAAGATCTGCCTTGCCAAGGATACCGCACTGACCATGGTTCCCTTTGCCGGCCAGAAGGCCGAGCAGGACAACTGGACCTTCGGCGTGGAGCAGACCCCCATCAAGAAGGACGCCTTCTCCGCCAAGAACGTCAAGGCCTCCCAGTTCTCCAAGCCCTACTTTGAGTTCTCCGCCGCCTGCTCCGGCTGCGCCGAGACGCCCTACATCAAGCTGGTCACCCAGCTCTTTGGCGATCGGATGTACATTGCCAACGCCTCCGGCTGTTCCTCCGCTTACGGCGGACCCCTGCCCGCAACGCCCTACTGCAAGGATGAGCGCGGCTTCGGCCCCTCCTGGGAGCAGTCCCTCTTTGAGGACAACGCCGAGTTTGGCTACGGCTTCCTGAACGCCCACGAGGTCATCAACAAGGAAATCCTGATCCGCGTTCGCACGCTGATCGATGCCGACGTTGCCAAGGACGCCTGCGAGGCGTACCTCGCCGACAAGGACGATTCCGACAAGACCCGCGCTGTCTCCGACGCTCTGATTGCCGCTCTGGAGGACGTGAAGTCCGGCAGCGAGGACGCCATGACCGCCGTCAAGTTCATTCTCGACAACAAGGAATTCCTGTGCAAGAAGTCCGTGTGGTGCTTTGGCGGCGACGGCTGGGCCTACGACATCGGCTTCGGCGGCATTGACCACGTTCTGGCACAGAACCGCAACATCAACATTCTGGTCATGGACACCGAGGTGTACTCCAACACCGGCGGACAGTCCTCCAAGGCAACGCCCACCGCAGCCATCGCAAAGTTTGCTGCCGGCGGCAAGGAAGTCAAGAAGAAGGATCTGGGTGCCATCTTGATGAGCTACGGCTATATCTATGTGGCCCAAGTTTCCATGGGTGCCGATCCTGCCCAGACGTTGAAAGCCATTCGCGAGGCCGAGGCCTATCCCGGCCCCTCCATCGTCATTGCCTACTGCCCCTGCCTGGAGCACGGTCTTAAGGGCGGCATGGGTAACAGCCAGCTGGAGCAGAAAAAGGCTGTCGAGTGCGGCTACTGGCACCTCTACCACTTCGATCCGCGCCTAAAGGCCGAGGGCAAGAACCCGTTCGTGCTGGAGTCCAAGGACCCCACCGGCGATCTGAAGGAATATCTCAAGTCCGAGCGCCGCTACGCCTCCTTGATGGATGCTTTCCCCGACCGCGCCGAGCGCCTGTACGACAAGGAAGTCCGCGATGCTGCCGACCGTCTGGAAGGCTATAAACGCCGCGCAGAAAACGACTGAGGAGGACGAGAAAATGTCTGAACTGATGAAGTTAAATCACCAGCAGGTCATGGAGATCATCCCCCATCGGGACCCCATGTTGCTGATCGACGAGGTCTCCGAGCTGGTCCCGGGTGAGCGCATTGTTGCCTCCCTCTGGGTGGACCCTGCCCGCGAAATCTTTCAAGGCCACTTTCCTGGCGACCCTGTGCTGCCCGGCGTCTACACCGTGGAGGCCACCGCACAGGCAACCGATCTGGTGCTCATGACCAAACCGGCCTATGCCGGCAAGGTTCCCCTGTTTCTGGGGATCAACAACGTGAAGTTCCGCAAGAAGATTCTTCCCGGCGATACGCTGGAGATTCGTGCGGAGATGCTCTCGGAGCGGGCCGACAAGGCGATTGCCACCTGTAAATGCACGGTTTATACCGGCGGCGATCTGGCTGCGGAGAGCGAAGTTACCATCGCCATGCGCTAAAACAAAAGAGGAGAGCCGGACGCTCCGGCGTACGGCTCTCCTTGTTTGCTATAAAGCGGAATTTAATTCCGCGTAACGGAACATCCAATCATTCCAAAACCAACTTATTACAGGAGGAAACAAGAATGGCACTTAAGACAGCGAAGGAGTATATTGACTCCCTGCGCGCGCTGAACACAAGAGTTTATATGTTCGGCAAGAAGATCGACGACTGGGTGGACGATCCCATGATCCGGCCCAGCATCAACTGCGTGGCCATGACCTACGCTCTGGCGCAGGATCCGGAGTACGCGGACTTGATGACGGTGAAGTCCAGTCTGACTGGCCACACCATCAACCGCTTCACCCATCTCCACCAGTCCACGGAGGACCTCATCAACAAGGTGAAGATGCAGCGTCTGCTGGGTCAGAAAACCGCCAGCTGCTTCCAGCGCTGCGTAGGCATGGACAGCTTCAACGCCGTTTATTCCACGACGTATGAGATTGACGAGGCCCACGGCACCCATTATCACGACAACTTCAAGAAGTTTTTAACCATGGTGCAGGACAATGACCTGACCGTGGACGGAGCCATGACGGACCCGAAGGGCGACCGGAGCAAGGCTCCCCACGACCAGAAGGACCCGGATATGTACGTCCATGTGGTGGAACGCCGTCCGGACGGCATCGTGGTCTGCGGCGCCAAGTGCCACCAGACCGGCTCCATCAACTCCCACTGGCACATCTTCATGCCCACCATCTCCATGGGTGAGGCGGACAAGGATTGGGCTGTTTCGTTTGCCTGCCCGACGGACGCCGAGGGTCTGTACATGATCTATGGCCGTCAGTCCTGCGATACCCGCAAGCTGGAAGGTGCACCCATCGACGTGGGCAACGCCAAGTTCGGCGGCCAGGAAGCACTGGTGGTTCTGGACCACGTGTTCATTCCCAACGAGTGCATCTTCCTCAACGGCGAGTATGAGTTCGCCGGCATGATGGTGGAGCGCTTTGCCGGCTATCATCGCCAGAGCTACGGCGGCTGCAAAGTCGGCGTGGGCGATGTGGTCATCGGCGCTGCCGCTCTCGCCGCTGAGTACAACGGCGTGGAGAAGGCATCCGCGGTGAAGGACAAGCTCATCGAGATGACGCATCTCAACGAAACCCTGTACTGCTGCGGCATCGCATGCTCCTCTCAGGGCTTCAAGACCAAGGCCGGTAACTACCAGATCGACCTGCTGCTGGCAAACGTCTGCAAGCAGAATGTCACCCGCTTCCCCTACGAGATCGTGCGCCTGGCCGAGGACGTTGCCGGCGGACTAATGGTCACTATGCCCGCCCAGAAGGACTTCGAGTCCGATACGGTGGTGGGCAACAATGGCGAGACCATCGGCGAGATCTGCAACAAGTTCTTTGCAGCCCGTGAGGGCGTCTCCACCGGGGATCGCCAGCGCATCATGCGGTTCCTCGAGAACATGTGTCTGGGTGCAG
>JALCRR010000065.1 GCA_022652815.1 Oscillibacter sp. | reverse complement strand
AAAGGAGTCCTGCTAACAAAAGTCAATAGGTAAAGTGAAAAAATTAGGCAACGACAAAAATGGCACGACAAAAAGGCGGCCGCAACATGCGCCCACCTGATTTAGGAGAATGGCGAAAATCCGTTAAGTATCCAGTGTTGCGCTCTCCACGGCGTTTAAATGCTCCCTGACCTTGGCGTGGTAGATACGCAGGAACTTGTTTTCCGCAGCCGTCATGTAAACAAGGTATGGCTTACCTTCTGCTCTTTTGCGGTCAAGAAACTGGTAGACAGGCTCGTCTGGCGGTGATTGCTTTAGATGCGTACTGACGATTTGAAACAGTGTCTTTCGCAGGTGCGGTGACCCTCGTTTGGTCGTCCGAACACTCTGGGAGCTGTGCTTGCCAGATTCATTCACGCCCGGATCAACACCGGCAAAAGCGATGAGCGCACCACGATTTGCAAAGCGGCGGACATCTCCAATCTCTGCCATGAGCTGCGCCCCGGTAATATCGCCTACGCCGTACATGGCGTGTACAACCTCGTATTCCGGCAGCGTGGCGGCAAGGCGAATGAACTCGGCTTTGATCGTGGCAAGCATCGTCGTAGCGGCAACTAATTGCCCTGCGGCAGAGGCGATGAGTGCCTTGGTAAGCGCGTTTTTCGGCATCGTCACCACCATCTCACGGCTCGCAGCGTAAAGCTCGGCGGCCTTGGCCGTGCTGAACTGGTAGCCCTTTCGTCTGCACCACTTGAGATAACGCTCCGTGAAAGCGGCCATGCTTACGCCGCAAACGCAGTCCCGGTGGTAAAATGTGCAAACAAAATCTACCCATTTCTGGTGCCCGTCATCTCGCACGGGGCTTGTGAACAGCCCATCTATCCCCGGAAATGCGGAATCAAGCAGCGAAATGAGGTTGTTTTGTAGCGATACAACGGTTTTCATGTGCAGGTTGTACTGCCTCGAAAACAGCTTGAGCTGCTGACGGACAGCGTCGGTTTCGGTGTACTCCCGCATTTCCTCCCAATATTCAAGACCGTACCGCGCAATCTTCACCGCATCGGCTTTGTCGGTCTTGACCTTTCGCAGCGAATTGTTGCCGAAGTCCTTGATGAGCTTCGGGTTGACAACGCTGACAAAGATCCCTGCTTCGCGCAGCGCCGCAACAACAGGCTCGTGATAACGCCCTGTTGCTTCCAGAATAACACGCGTATTCCCATCTATCAAGCGCAGCGACTGCATCAAGGCTGACAAATCTTCGCTTGTGTGCAGAAATTCGCATGGCGGCATGGCAACCTCGCCAAATGGACGCATGGCGGCTACCACACTTTTCCCTTTAGAAACATCAATACCAACGGCTGTGTTCATGAAAACCTCCTGATGATGTGGATTCGCAATCGGCGATACCGTTCTCTTGCTGCTGATTCCATCTCCTTGGTTACGCGAACACACCCGAAAGCTGGGCGGGACGACCTGCTCAAATCGAACCGCTGTCAACGAGAGAAACGGCTGACGGACTCCTTTCCGGACGTGGTTAGTCCTTGGACAAATAGGTCAGACCGAAGCTCTCTCATTGTACAGCTTTAGCAACAAAAACGAAACAGACACGGCTGGTGGCCGTGCCTGCACCGTAATTTATATTGTAGGAGGACAAATAAATGATTGAATATCTGCCTCTGATCGCGTTCCTAACGGTTTTTATCCTAATTTTCGTTCTGCGGATGCCCATTCCCACGGGCATGATCGCCGCCTGCCTAACCTACTTCATTCTTGACGGTCTGCTCTCCGGCAAGGGCCTTGGCGCCATGTTGATCGGCTCGTCGGGGTCTCTTCATCTGGTAGCCCAGAAAACCATTGAACAGATTTTTACCAACGGCACGCTGATTGCCGTCCCGCTGTTCATTTTCGCGGCCAACATCATGAATGCCGGCAAAATTACGGAATATGTCTTTGGCGTGTGCAAGGGCCTTGTCGGCCGGTTCCACGGCGGTCTTGCCCATGTAAACGTGCTGGCCTCCCTGGTGTTTTCCGGCATGACCGGCTCCGCCGTTGCCGATGCCTCCGGCCTTGGCAAAATGGAGATCGACGCCATGCGCGCCGAGGGCTATGACGACGGTTTCTCCTGCGCCATTACCGCCGCCTCCGCCACCATCGGCCCCATCTTCCCGCCCTCCATTCCCATGGTCATTTACGCCATGCTGACCAACGCCTCGGTTGGCGCCCTGTTTATGGCGGGCATGGTTCCCGGCGTGCTGCTGGCTCTGGCGCTGTGCGTGTATATCTTCTTTGTGGCCCGCAAGCGCAATTATCCCAAGGATGCGCCTCCAAAGCTGGGGCCGTATCTGCGATATTTGCTGCGGGCTCTGCCCGCCATGCTGACCCCGGTGATTCTTTTGGTCGGCATCTACACCGGCGTCATGACTCCCACGGAAGCCGGCGCCATTGCCGGTCTGTATGCGCTAGTCGTGGCAGTTTTGGGCTACCGCGTACTGAAGTGGGACGGATTGAAGCAGGTGCTCATCGACACGGTCAAGTCCACCGGCTCCGTGTCCATCATGGTCGGCGCCGCCTCTGCCATCTCCTTTATCTTTGCCAAGGAGCAGATAGGCACCATGCTGGGCAGCTGGCTTTTGACCGTTGCCGGCAACAAGTACGTCTTTTTGCTGCTGGTGAACCTCATCATTCTGGTTCTGGGCATGTTTGTAGATACTTCTGTGATTCAGCTGGTCATGATCCCCATTCTGTGGCCGGTTGCAAATGCGCTTGGCATCAACATCATTCACTTCGGGCTGGTTATTGTCTTTAACATGATGGTTGGCCTTTCTACGCCGCCCTTCGGCATGTGCCTGTTTATCACCTCCGGCATTTCCAACACGCCGTTGAAAGAAGTCGTGAGGGAGATCTGGTGGCCGATTGTGGTCATGCTGATCGTCCTTCTGATTATCACCTTTGTCCCCGAAGTCGTCCTGTTCCTGCCCCGCATGTTTGGCATGATCTGATTTCATCTAAAGTTAGGAGAAAGAGAAATGGCATTTTCGATTCATTCCGGTGTCTGGCCTGTTATGATTACTCCGTACACCGACGATCACAAGATTGACTATAAAGCTGTCGCCGGTCTTTGCGACTGGTATATAGAGAAAGGCTGTGCCGGCATCTTTGCTGTGTGTCAATCCTCCGAAATGGCATACCTGTCCGAACAGGAGAAGCTGGATTTGGCCAAGGCCGTTACAGACGCCGTTGGAGGCCGAATTCAAGTCGTTGCTTCGGGTCATACCGCCGACGATAAGGCCACCCAATACCGCGAGATTGAGAACATGATGAAGATCCCCGGCATCGGCGCCTATGTGCTGGTGTCCAACCGTCTGGATCAAAAGCATGAGGGTGAGGCCGTCTTTGAGGCCAACGCCAAGGAGATTTTTAACCGCTTTCCAGAGATTGATTTTGGCATTTATGAGTGTCCCGCTCCCTGGAAGCAACTGGTCTCCACAGAATTTCTCCGCAAAGCCGGCAAAGAAGGCCGCATGGTATTTCTGAAGGACACCTGCTGCGACTATGAGCTGGTGCGTGAGCGTCAGAAGGCCGTGGCAGGCACGCCGCTGAAGATTTTCAACGCCAATGCACAGTCCTGGTTTGACGGCGCGCAGCACGGCACTGCCGGCTACTCCGGCGTCATGGCAAACTATCATCCCGAGCTTTACAAGTGGGCCTTCGACCACAGGGACTCCGACCCGGAAAAGGCACGTCAGCTTGCCCACTATCTGACGATGGCCGGCATGATCGAAATGCGCTGCTATCCCTGCTCCGCGAAGCTGTATCAGAACATGGTGGGTGTGCCGATGAACACGTTCTCCCGCAGCGGCGATGAGACAAAGCTGGATAAGAATGCCTGCGGCGAGGTGGAAAGCCTGATCGAGACTGACAAGTATATCCGCAAGCTGCTGGGGATCTGAGCAAGCTTAGAAAGGAACCATACTTATGCTGAAAAAACCGAAAATACTGGTGGTTGGCAGCTTCATGATGGACCTAATTGCCTCGGCGCCCCGGGTGCCGAACATGGGTGAGACGGTCATCGGTACGGCGTTCCGCACCGCTCCCGGCGGCAAGGGCGCCAATCAAGCGGTGCAGTGCGCCCGTCTGGGCGCGCAGGTCACCATGGCCGGCTGCGTCGGCTCTGATGCCTTCGGCAAGGAGATGACCGAGACGGCCAAAGCCTCCGGCGTGGACGTCTCCCGAGTCAAAATCAGTGATAAAAGCTCTTCCGGCGTGGGAAATATCCAGCTGGAAGTGACCGAACACGGCGCACAGAACCGGATTCTGGTGGTTCCCGGCGCCAACTATGACCTAACGCCAGACGACCTTGCCTGGCTGAAAGACGGCGTGAAGCAGTTTGACCTGGTCATGCTCCAGCTGGAGCTGACCATGCCTGTCACCAAATTCGTGGCCAAATGTGCCCACGATGCGGGTGTCCCCGTAATGCTGAACCCCGCGCCTGCTGCGGCGCTGGACGCAGACCTGCTTTCCTGCGTCACCTATCTCTCCCCCAACGAGCATGAGGCTTCTCTTCTGACCGGGCTTCCCCTGCGGGCGGACGATTCCGGCGTGAATGAGGAAGATCTCGAGAAGGTCTCCGCCGCTTTGCGCGCCAAGGGCGTGGACAAGGTGATGATTACGCTGGGCGGCAACGGCTCCGTGGTCTGCGCCGCCGACGGCATCCATCACACGGCATGCGTGAAGATGTCCGACGTGAAGGACCCCACCGCCGCAGGCGACTCCTTTGTGGCGGCCTTCTGCACCGGCGTTACCGCCGGACTTGCCGAGAGCGAGGCACTGGCATTTGCCAGCCATACCGCCGCCATTACCGTTTGCGGGATGGGCGCCATGCCGTCCCTTCCCACGGTGGATAAGGTGCAGGACCTGCTGCGCGAGCGCGGCTACGCCGGCTTTGATCTTGCCGAGCTGGACGCATTGAAGTAAATTAAAAAAACGCAGCCGCCGCACAGCGGCAGGCTGCGTTTTTTTACAAGAAAGGACAATATGATGCTGAAAAACGAGAGCAAACAGGCCGTGGACACCTTTTTGTCCTCTGCCAAAGAGGAATTTGCGGCCTTTGCCGATCAGCTGAGCGGCGAGGGCTATGAGGCTGCGGCCTCCATTATTCTGGAATCCCAGGCAAAGGGCGGCAGGCTGCACATCACCGGCATCGGAAAGCCGGGTCACGTGGCGGCCTATATGGCCTCCCTGTTTTCCTCCACCGGCAATCCCTGCTACTTTCTCCACGGCACTGAGGCCGTTCACGGCTCCTGCGGCCAGCTGATGTCTGGCGACGTGGTGATCGCCATCTCCAACTCCGGCGAGACCGGCGAGCTGAAGTCCACCGTTCTGGCGGTGAAAAACAACGGCTGCAAGGTCATCGGCGTCACCGGCAACACGGATTCCTGGCTGGCACAGCAGTCCGATGCGTGCCTGTTTGCCGGGGTCAAGGCCG
Source organism: Oscillibacter sp. (assembly GCA_022652815.1). GTDB lineage: Bacteria > Bacillota > Clostridia > Oscillospirales > Oscillospiraceae > Oscillibacter. Next base: position 4,895 of record JALCRR010000065.1, on the reverse strand, counting down.
AGGGTGGTCCTTTAAACCGGGCACCTCGGAACTCCATTCTGGCAGAAATCTTGATGCTGCAAGCGTTGAGCGTTGCCATTCAAGTGGAGCAGGACTGGGACCCCATTAGATATGTCCGCTGCCATCCCGGCGGAGCGCTGGGGCAGCTGCGGGAGAATGAGAAATAAGGAGGGCGCATCATGCTGACAGGTAACTGCATTCACCCGGAACTCATGCGGGTGTTATCGCTTCTGGGCCACGGCGACAAGATTCTGATTGCCGACGGCAACTATCCACTGGCCAGCAAGACTGGTGACGCCGAGAAGGTGTGGTTGGGACTGAAGCCGGGTATTCCCACCACCACGGCCGTGCTGGAAACGCTCTTGAGCGTCATCAACATTGAAAAGGCCGAGGTCATGGACCCAGGCGACGGAACAGAGCCGGAGATTTTCGGCGAGTTCACAAAGCTTTTGGGCGGCATGGATCTGGGCAGACTGGGCCGCTTCGAGTTTTACGACGTGTGCGGTGAAAAGACGCTGCGTCTGGCCATCTCCACCGGCGAAAAGCGCACCTTTGCCAACATTCTTGTCACCGTGGGCTGCGCATAAGCCGCCGATTTTAAAATTTACCGATGAAAAGGCCCGCTGCAAAAGCAGCGGGCCTTTTATGTTCGGGGTCAGATTTGTGTGCTCCAGCGTTGTCTTTTTAGCCAGCCTGCGCCGCGAAATGGTTATCCACCAGAGTGGTGAAATCCACCCAATCCGCATGATCCAGTTCCCCGGCGGTCTCCATGACGGTTTCCAGCCGCTCCAGAGCCTCCGGCTTCATTACCGGCGTCTCGTTCCAAGCGTCAATGTCCTTGTAGCGCTGGGCCACGTTGGTCAGCACGGCCACATCGGTGTCCGGGAACTGATCGGCGATGGCATTGGCAATCTCCTCCGCCGTGTGCTCCTGCACCCAGTTCTGTCCCTTGGCGACGGCGTTGGTGAAGCTTTGAATCAGTGCGGGATTGGCCTTCATATAATCCGGTGCGGCAAAATACGCGGTGTAGGGAATCTCGCCGCTTTCCTGCCCGATGGACGTCAAGACAACGCCCTTTCCGGCCTGCTCCACCTCTGTGGCGGTGGGTTCAAAGAGGGTCACATAATCCCCGTTGCCGCCCGTGAACGCGCCGGCCATCATATTAAACTGGACGGTGGTATCCACCACGGCATCCACCTGCGGGATCACATCGTTCTGGCGCATGACGTATTCCAGCGTCATCTCCGGCACGCCGCCCTTGCGGCCGCCGATAATGGTCTTGCCCCGTACGTTTTCCCAGGAGAACGCCTCGTCGGTTCGGCCAACCAGGAACGAGCCGTCCCGCTTTGTCAACTGGGCAAATACCACCGGGGCATTTTCCTTGCCCTGAATGTGTACATAGATGCAGGCCTCCGGGCCGGCTAAGCCGATGTCCGACTGGCCGGTGAGCACGGCGGTCATGACTTTATCCGCGCCGCCGCCGTTGGTCAGTTCGATTTGCAGCCCTTCCTCCTCGAAAAAGCCCTGTTTCATGGCGACATACTGGGGTGCATAAAATACCGAGTGGGTTACCTCGTTGAGCCGGACGACGGTCTTTTCCTTTGTCTGGCCACAGCCGCAGCACAGAGAAAGAATCAGAAGTGGAACAAACAGCAGAGAAACAACTTTTTTCATGCGATCACTCCTAAACGTTTTTTTAAGATTTTTTCCAGCCACAGAATCCCCTGATACATGACCACAGCTGCGATGGCCAGCAGCAGGACGGTTGCCATGACGAGATCCATATTGAATACCTGGGATCCATAGACGATCAGATAGCCGAGGCCCGCCCGGGACACCAGAAATTCACCCATAATGACGCCCACCCAGGAAAGCCCCACGTTGACCTTCAGGGTGTTGAACAGGGTTTCATAGTTGGCGGGGAACACCAAAAGCCGGAGAATCTGTCCCCGAGTCGCGCCCAGTGAGCGCAGGAGACGGATTTTCTGGGGGTCCGTGGACAAAAAGCCCACGTGCATATTGAGGATTGTCACAATGATCGAGATGGCCAGCGTCATGGCGATAATGGAGGCCGTGCCGGCTCCGATCCAGACTATGAAGATGGGGCCCAGCGCCGTTTTCGGCAGCGCGTTGAGTACCACCAGATAGGGGTCCGCGATGTGGGAGACGAAGTCGCTCCACCAAAGGCCGACGGCAATCAGCGTGCCCAGCACCGTGCCCAAGGTGAAGCCCACCACCGTTTCCAAACACGAGGTTCCCACATGGAGCCACAGGTCTCCCGAGGCATAGAGGTTGACAAGAGTCGCGCACACCCGGGAGGGTGAGCTGACCACGAAAGCATCAATCCACCCCAGTCTGGCGGAGAGCTCCCAGAAAATCAAAAAGAACGCCAGCACGAAAATCTGCCAGAAACGGATGAGGGACTTTCGCCGCCGGATGGCGGCCAGGTAGCGCAGCCGCTGGGAGGAAGGAACTTCATTGGGCATTGACGTCCAGCTCCTTCCATATTAAATTGAAAAACCCGCGGAAATCCGGCGCGTCCCGCCGCTCCATGGGGCTGAGCGTCCGCAGCGCGCCGAGGTCGTGGATGGCCCGAACGGTTCCGGGGCGGTGCGTCAGCACCACAACGCGGTCCGACATACTGATGGCCTCCGAAATATCGTGGGTGACCAGCAGGGCCGTCTTGTGCTCCTGCCGAATGATGCGGTAAATATCCGCCGAAACAGAGAGTCTGGTTTGATAGTCCAGCGCAGAAAAGGGTTCATCCAGCAGCAGAATGTCCGGTCCGGTGGCGAGGGTACGAATCAGCGCGCACCGCTGGCGCATTCCACCAGAAAGCTGTGAGGGGCGTTTGGCGGCAAACTCCGAAAGGCCGTAGCGCTCCAGCAGCTCCCAGACCTGGGCGCGGCGCTCCGGCGTGTTCTGGTGCCGGACCGCAAGACCCAGCGTCACATTGTCCCGGATACTGCGCCACTCGAAAAGCTGGTCCCGCTGGGGCATCAGCGCAATTTTCGGGGACGGACCGATGACCCGTTCCCCGTCCACCTCGATGGTGCCTGCGGTAGGCGTTTCCAGCCCCGCAATTAGGGAAAGAAGGGTCGACTTGCCGCAGCCCGAGGGGCCGACAATGCTGACGAACTCCCCCTGCTCCATACTGAATGTAATATCCCGCAGGGCTTCAATCTCTCCGTCCGGCGACTGATACGTCAGAGCAAGACGCCGAAGATCAATCATCATGCCCGGAAATCCTCCTTTGAAATTTGGAAATCTGTTCCATGGTTCATTGTATGTTTTGGGACCGCCGGTTGCGCCTGCCCATTTTGGTGGCAGATAAAAAGAACCCCCGGCGGTTTTATACCGCCGGGGGTCTTGATGTTCAGTTCTGCTCTTTTGGCACAAAAAACAAATCCAGATCTACGTCCGCGCTCTCAATGCCGGGAACGCAGCCGGTGCAGCTATACTGCCACATGGCAAAGCCACCGGAGAGCGTGGGCTCCTCCCGGTAGTCCGCGTACCAAATCAGATTCTCGCTTAGGGCGTCCAGATCGTACATCCGGGATGCCCAGTCCGCATTCATATAAACCATCGGCGTATAGCCGGCGGATTTGATGCGCTTGCAGAAGGCGAGGGCGTTGGCCGTGGCCTGCTCCGCCGTCAAGTCATCCGTTCGGGCGGCATCCTCGGAATACTCCTCCAGATCGTAGACCACCGGGTAGGAAAGCGTGACGCCGGAGAGCTGTTCCAGTACAAAATTCGCCTCTTCCTCCGCCTCGGCCTCGCTGATGGCCTGGGAGTAAAAATAGACGCCGATGGGCATTCCCGCCTCCGCCGCGCCGGCAACATTCTGCTGGAAATTCTCATCCGCCAGGATGGTGCCGGTGCCGTAGCCCCGGAAGCCCAGACGCACGATCGCAAATTCCACGCCGGCGTCTTTTACCTGCTGCCAGTCGATCTGCCCTTGATGAACCGAGACGTCGATGCCCCGCCGGGAAATCATGCCCCGGGCTGTATCCTCATAGAAAAGGTCTCCACCGCCTGCATCGGTGAGCAGGGACCAGTCCGGCTGCAAATTGTGCACGACGGCAGGCTCCTGCGATCCGCTAAAAAACAGCAACCAGCCGGCCAGCAAAGCCGTCAAGACAGCAAGGCCGACCAGCAGCGGCGTAAAGTTATGATTTTTGTTCTGTCCGCGTGATCTTCTTTTTGAATCCGACATGCTTCTCCTCTGCTTTTTTGCCGTCTCGGGCCTGCTTTTTTTTCTACAAGATTCGACTCGATTCTACACCTCCCATCCGAAAACCGCAAGGTAGCCGCGCCATCCTTCTCAGAAAATACACAATTACAAAATCTGGTTTTAAAGCAAAAACTGTGTGGGTATACGAAATTTTTAAAAATTACTTTGGCTTTTCCTGTGCAAAACCACGGTTGACTTCCTCGGCTTTGCCCGGTAGAATAAGACACAACTTCAAGCCGCAAACACTTTGCAGCATATAAAGTACGCAATCTATGGAAAGGAGAAACCACTATGATGTTCACCTCTTTTTGCAACGCCAATATGATGAACCGTCAGACTTCTGCTCATTGTGCAGAGGCCGGCTTCTCCTGCGCCAAGACTGCTTTCAACTCCATGATGACCATTCTGGACGCCATGATTGTGGCGTCCATTATTATTACCTTGATTAGCCTGGTATCCGTATTGGTACTGGGCCTGTCTATTATTAGCTTGATTAGCCTGCTGGCAATCGTAATTCTGCTGGTAGTAGTACTGGTAAGCCTTGTTTTTATGCCCAAGAGACGAATAACCGCATGACCTGAGATACAGGAAAGCGGCTCCGCTCTTGTGGCGGAGCCGCGTTTTTTTTTGCGTTTAAACCAAAAAAAGGAAAAAGCCACCC
>JALCRR010000064.1 GCA_022652815.1 Oscillibacter sp. | reverse complement strand
GTGCGCTTTCCGTAATCTCAATGCGGAAGGTGGACGGGTCCACGTCATACTTTTGGGCCATTGCGATCAAATTGTCGCAGATTTCCGCATTGTAAAAGTCCATACGGGACATATTGGCGGAAACCGGAAAATCCGGATAGCCCATCCGTCGGAAAGCGGCCAGATACTGAAACACCGTCTCCCACACATAGGCATCCAGCCGACTAATAAAGCCGTTGTGTTCAAAAACGGGGATAAACTGTCCCGGCGAAATCACGCCCTTTTCCGGGTGGAACCAGCGCACCAGTGCCTCTGCGGACACCGGTTTTCCCGTGGACAGGCTGTAAATCGGCTGCAAATAGATGTGGAACTGACCGCTTTCCAGCGCGGTCTCCATGCCGTCCGTAATCTCCTGCTCAAGCAGCAGCTCCTTGCGGAGCTTTTCGTCGTAATAGGCAAAAAAGCCAGAATTACCCGCTTCCAGCGTGGTGAGCGCCATCTGTGCCCGGTCGCACATCTGCTGAATGGAGATTTCAGAATTCTCCACCTCGTAAATGCCGTAAGTAACCCGCAAAGAGCACTGCAAATGGTACTGATCCATTAACTGCAGTGAAATTTCCTGCAAAGTCTTAGGTTTCACACGGTCTGCGGGGCAGAAAATTGCAAAGTGATCACCGCTGACGCGGCCGATGACGCCGTTTCTGCCGCACCACTGCGCAAACCGGCTACCCAGTCCACGCAGAACCTCGTCTCCCGTGGCCTGCCCGTATAGATCATTCAAGATCCGGAAACGCTCAATATTTGTATAGAGCATCACGAGCTCTTGATCCGGGTTTCTCTTCCGGTACTGATCCGCCTCGATCATAAACTGCTGGCGGCTCAAAAGGCCGGTCAGCGCATCATGGCTGCTCTCTGCATGAAGCAGCCATAAAAGGTTCCGGATGCGCTGGCGCAGAACATCTGCCAAAATGGGCTCATAGGCAAATCCCGTGGCGCCTGCCGCCAATGCGGGAGCCTCGTCCTCCGCCCGGCCCACAGCCAAAACCGGCAGGGCGCGGGAAATGTTCATGTCCGCAATCTGCCGAAGAATTTCATTTGTGTCGATCTCCTTGTCCCCGCACAGCAGCAGCACCGCCACATCCTCTCCGCTGCTGAGCGCCTGCAAGCTCTCCTCAGATCCGTCCGAATACGTCAGCTCAAATGCGGAAGCCAGCTTTTCGTTCAGCTCTGCAATTCGGCGCTCGTGACAGATCACGAAAATCTTTCTCTTCTCCAAAAGCTCCATGGTTTCCCCCCACTTCCAAGCCTGTGCCATTTCTTTTTCTGCGCGCAGCCTTAGTGTCTGCCCAGGCGCAAGTATCTATAGTATTTCATTATTTATTGTACCCGTGAAAAGCCCGGGGTGCAATTGTCAATTTTGCACAAAAGCAATCCAAAATTACACGTTCTTGCGCTTTACGCGCCATGCAAAGACCGCACCGCTGAGCTTCCAGCCCGCAAATCCCAGCAGAATGCCCAGAATGCCGCCGAAGAGCACATCGCTGGGCCAGTGAACATACAGATAAAGTCTTGAAAAGCAAATCAAAATCGTCAAGATAAATGCCGGAATCCACAGTCGGCTGCCGGAGGCCTTTAGCGCCGCAGTGGACGCAAAGGACGCGGAAGAATGTCCCGACGGGAACGAGGCGTCCGCCAGCGGCGAAACCAGCAGCTTTACCGCCGTATTCACATTGTAGGGGCGAATGCGTCCAATCAGCGGCTTGAGCGTCAAATTGCAGATTAAAAGGTGTAAAATCAGCGCGGCCGCCACTGCCGCCCCAGCCTTTCTCGTCCTCTTGAACGCCAGCAGCACCAGCGCCGTGATAATCCAAATTTCTCCATGGTTGCAGATCCAGCTGACCGCCGGCATCAGCACATCCAGAAAGGTACAGCGGCAGTTCGCCTGAATCCAGTCCAAAATTGCAAATTCAAAGGTCTGCATGAAATCCTCCGTAAAATAAAAAGGGTCTGTCATGCAGACCTTTTTATCACTATACCACAGTCTGCTCAAAATATCTCGCCAAGATATTTGTTATTTTTTCATAAATTTTTAAAGAATCTTTGTGAAAGGTGTTGACAGATCATGCTGTCTCGTAGTAGGATATGTAAAAATTGAATCGCTTAGATAGAGGCGCGAGGTTCATCAGTACCGCGGAAAAGACAGGCATCTGTCCGCTCTGGGAAAGGGAACATCGCCGAAGCGTTTCGGAGCTGCCTGGCTCCGGAATAGCTGGGACGTCGGGAAACACCCGGCGGACTGTCACATGATTTTCGTGTGGGGCGCTATCAAGGGGTATTTTCGAAAAAAGGTCTTTCCGTCCTTTTTTTGGTTTTCTCCATGAACCGCTTGACACAAGCGGTTCATTTTTTTCGTTTTCGACACTGCGGCAGTGCGAAAAGCGAACGGAAAGCCGCTAAAAATTTTGGAAAGGTTTTGAAGATTATGAGAAGAATGTTGACTCTCGTCCTTGCATTGGCCATGGCAATGTCCCTGGCCGCCTGCGGCAGCTCCTCCACCGGTGCTTCCGCCTCTGCCGGCGCTGCCGGTTCCTCCACTGCAGCCTCCGGCGCTGTGCCCTCCGGTGTGGAGGACGGCGTGCTGACCGTCGCCATGGAGTGCGCCTACGCTCCTTACAACTGGTCCCAGCCCGACGATTCCAACGGTGCCGTTCCCATCAAGGACTCCAACGAATACGCCAACGGCTATGACGTGATGATGGCACAGAAGCTCTGCGACGCCAACGGCTGGAAGCTGGAGGTTGTGCGTCTGGACTGGGATTCCCTGATTCCCGCCGTCCAGTCCGGCACGGTTGACGCCGTCATTGCCGGCCAGTCCATGACCGCAGATCGTATGGAGGAAGTTGATTTCGCCGGCCCGTATCTGTATGCCACCATTGTGTGCCTGGCTCTGAACAGCAGCACCTATGCCTCCGCCAAGGGCATCTCTGATCTCTCCGGCGGTTCCTGCACCAGCCAGTCCGGCACCATTTGGTACGATTCCTGCCTGCCCCAGATTGCAGACGCCAAGATCCAGTCCCCTGCCGAGTCTGCCCCCGCCATGCTGATGGCTCTGGAAACCGGCACCGTGGACTTTATCTGCACCGATATGCCCACCGCACAGGGCGCTCTGATTGCATATCCCGACATGGTTCTGCTGGACTTTGCAAACAGCGGCGATGACTTCTCCGTCTCCGACGAGGATGTCAACATCGGCATCTCTGTCCAGAAGGGCAACACCGTTTTGAAGGATGCACTGGACGGCGTGCTGTCCACCATGACTGCAGACGACTTTAACGATCTGATGGCGCAGGCCATCTCTGTGCAGCCCTTGAGCGAATAACTGATCTCGAATTTCTCGGGTTTGAGGCGGGAGAGCACTGCGCTCTGCCGCCTTACCCCGTCTTATTAATCTTTTACTTTTTGGAAGGGAGCGCTTACGGATGAACAAATTTGCGGTACTCGGCGCGGATATGGCCGGACTGTGGGCCAAATATTCCGCCACCTACCTCGCCGGCATGGGCCGGACACTGGGACTGGCCATTCTTGCAACAGCCATCGGCTGTCTGATCGGCTTTCTCTGCGGCATTCTGCAAACCATTCCCTGTGCAAAGACCGATTCCCCGGTAAAGCGGTTTTTCCTCGGTCTGGTTCGGGTGATTCTCCGCGTCTATGTGGAGGTTTTCCGCGGCACTCCCATGATTTTGCAGGCCGTGTTTATTTTCTACGGGCTGCCCTACTTTACCGGCAACCAGGTGCAATTCTCCAACATCTGGACGGTTGCCATTCTGGTTGTCTCCATCAACACCGGCGCCTACATGGCCGAATCCGTCCGCGGCGGCATTCTCTCCGTTGACCCCGGCCAGACAGAGGGCGCCAAGGCCATCGGCATGACGCATTTTCAGACCATGCTCAATGTCATTCTCCCCCAGGCGCTGCGCAATATCATGCCCCAGATTGGCAACAACTTCATCATCAACGTGAAGGATACCTCCGTCATGTTCATCATCGGCTTTGCGGACTTCTTCTCCGTCCACAAGGCAGTGGCCGGCGCGGTGTTTAAGTATTTTCCCTCCGCCACCATTGAAATGATCGGCTACCTGACCATGACGCTGCTGGCATCCTTCCTGCTGCGGTGGCTGGAAAAGAAGATGGACGGCTCCGACAGCTATGCGCTGGTGCAGGACGACTCGCTGACCATGACCGCCGGCACCTACAACTACCCCGGCCACGGCAGCAACTTTGACGAGCAGAGCAAGGAATACAAGAATTCTCTGAAGGATTCCCCGAAAAATCGGAATGGTTCTGTGAGAGGAGATCGTTGAAATGAGTGAACTGATTTTACAGATTCAGCACCTCTCCAAGTCCTTCGGCTCCCACGAGGTGCTGCGCGACATTGACTTCACCGTCAATGCCGGCGACGTTACCTCCATCATCGGAGCCTCCGGCTCCGGCAAATCCACGCTCTTGCGCTGCGTCAATCTGCTGGAAACCCCCACCGCCGGCGAAATCCTCTTCCACGGGGAAAATGTGGCGGCACGCGGCTTCAAGGCCAGCGACTACCGCTCCAAGGTAGGCATGGTGTTTCAGTCCTTCAACCTCTTCAACAACCTGACGGTACTGGAAAACTGTGTGGTCGGTCAGGTGAAGGTTCTGAAGAAAAGCAAGGCGGATGCCCGTGCCAACGCCATGCAGTATCTGGAGCGTGTGGGCATGGCCCCCTATATCAACGCCAAGCCCCGGCAGATCTCCGGCGGCCAGAAGCAGCGCGTGGCCATTGCCCGTGCCCTGGCCATGGACCCCGAGGTGCTCCTCTTTGACGAGCCCACCTCCGCCCTGGACCCGGAGATGGTCGGTGAAGTGCTGGAAGTCATGCGCGGCCTTGCAAGCGACGGCATGACCATGCTGGTGGTCACCCACGAGATGGCCTTCGCCCGGGACGTGTCCACCCAGGTGGTATACATGAATCAAGGCGTGATCTGCGAGGAAGGTGTGCCCGCCGAGGTGTTCGGCAATCCGCAAAAGGATGAAACCAAGGCATTTCTCTCCCGGTTCCTGGCAAACTGATTTCAGCTGGCGATTTTTCCAGCTGCCTTTTATGCACAGTAAAGAAGCGCATCAAAGCCGTTTGGCCTTGATGCGCTTCTTTTATCTATGTTATGCCGCCGGGCTGGTCACGATGAACAGCTTGTCGTTTCCGCCCGCTTCCCGCAAAAACTTCGTTTTCCGGGAGCCCTTTTGATTTGACCAACCGGGCGAAAATGAATTCCGCCCGGTTCAAGGTTTTGCTTTGCAAAACACTTGTACGGCGCTTCGCGCCGCCCCGCGCTGCGGGGCCCCACGAGTGGCGGCACCGCCTTCCTGCTCTTTAGTGCCTTTGTTATGCCTCCGGGCTGGCTACAATGAACAGGTTGTCGTTTCCGCCCTCGTCATCGGTAAAGGAATCATACATGGTAAAGTTGTAAAGCAGGCGCTCTGCCGAATAAACACCATAGCCGTCCTGGTTGTGGTCCGTGGTGTCGTAGGGGTCTGCCACCAGAAGCACGTCATCCTGGGTCGTTTCCGTCCCCATGGTATCGTAGCCGATGATCACCTGCCAGTGTCCGCCCCAGTCATTCCAGCAGATCATGATGGGTTTGCCCTCGGCAAGCCAGCCCTGAATCTCATCCACCCAAATGCCGTCCGGATAGTCATAGGTAGTTTCCATGCGGAAGCCGCCCACGCCGTTAAAAATGTCCATGGCTTGATTGAGCGTGGTACCGGGATAATCCCCATAGTCGTCCACATTCAGCTTATGACGCAGCGCCGCCAGAGACTCCTCGTTCCAGTCTCCCAGTTTTCCATACCAGTTAAGCACCATCAGCGCCGCATCGACGCCGCAGGACCATTCGCTGGTCTGCTGTTGGGTCTTGAAATTGTGAAGTACCGTCAGCGTATCCGTGGATTCCATGTTGTACACGTCCGGGTGCGCAAAATAGGGGGAATCTGTATGGTCGCCGTCCCGTTCCACGCTGTCCGCGCCGTCCTCTTCCGAAAGGTCGGTGGCATAAGGAATTTTCATTTCATCGCTGAAGTTTTCCGAAGTCGCGGCCTTTTCTGCCGTCCCCGCGGAATTTGCGGCATTGTCAGCCGCTGTGTCAGAATTGGTGCTGCAGCCGGACAGCAGTCCGAGCATCATCAGAATAGCCAGCACCAGAGTGACGGTTTTTTTCATTTCTCGATCTCCTTTTTGTGGGGGATTTCCCCCCCTTCGTTCAATTTCCGTATTTTTCATGCGGATTGTCTTGCATGATACAGGATTTTTTCTCTTTGCGCAATACGCATTTTATTCATTTTTTTCCACTTTAGCCGGGTAATTTTTTCATTTTTGTGCAAAGAGCGCCGGGCAGCAGCCCGGCGCTCTTTAAAATGCGTCATATGCGGATTGATCAGTCCGTGTTTTTCCGCCGCATCATAACCAGCAGCAATCCCGTGATGCCGCACACCGCGGCAACGCCGACGATCAGTCCTGCGTTTTCGGCGTCTCCCGTCTGGGCAGGGACGGCATCTTCCTCGGCTGTCCCCACATCGGCCACATTCTGCGCCGCCGGATAGAGAACAACCGTCTGCTTTGTCACCGGCAGATCTTGGTTGCTGGGGTCAGAAAGGCAAACCCAACCCCGGGCGCCCATGTAATAGCCCACGTGGCCCCAAACCAGACCGTCCTCATCCGTCCACTGCCGGTCGACGCTCATGGCATCGGCGTAATCGTGATTCAGCTTTTCAAAATCCGCGGTCATTTCCCCGGAGCCGGGATAGGTCCACACAATGACCCGCTGATCGTCGGAGGCCAGCACCGCATCAAACCCGCCGGCGTAGGCCTTGAACGCCGCACTGTGCTCCTCTTCAAAGGACTGCTGGTCATAAATCACCAGCAAATCGTCCATCTTTACCCAGCCGGTGCCGGATTTCTTTCCGGTTTTCCAACCCAGCCATTTATCCGTCCCGTCGTTCACGTCGTACTCCACCACGCCCCACGCATCTCCATCCAGATCATAGGTAAAGCTGACGTAAAACTCCGCGCCGTTGGCAGCAGACGCCAGTTCTTTTCCACCGGGCTCTTTGCACACGGCAACACTACCCGCCTGTGCGTTGGCGTAGTAGCTGCGACCCACATAGGTACACGCATCATCATGCTGCTCAAAAAAGTCATCCTCCGGCGTCCAGATCACGTCGGCAAATGCCGGAACGGTCAGAGCGCACAGCGCCACAGCCGTCACAAGCAGGGCAAAAATTCGTCTCATGCGTTTACTTCCCCTCATTTTTTCTCTCCGTTTCTTCGGATCAGAATAATCGTCACAATGATCACGGCGATCACCGCCACCACCGTGAACCATCCCCCCGGTACCTCGTAGATCGGATTCCATACCACGTCAGCAGCCGCTCCCACAATTAGGCACGCCGCTGCGCTCCATCCTAGCAAAACGGTACAAAGTTTTTTCATCGTTCGTTCCTCCTTAAAAGAATATGGACAGCGCCAGCCCCATTGCATAGGAAAAGCCGTTGGCGCAGATGCTCAAAAGAATTGGATGCCGGATGCACCGGGCGCATCGGGCGTAGCAGAAGGCCTCCACACCCACTGCGGCGATTTCCAGCGGAAGCTGAATCGCAAACTGCGGCCAGTGCGTGGCGGAAGCAAGCAGATAGTAGCTCAGCACCACCGCCGGGTTGGTCAGCACGTTCACCAAAACTGCAAGAGTCATGTCGTGCCGGTTCCGTGCGCCGAATGCCGCCGCCACCGGAAGCTCCAAAAGCAGCGTCAGCCCCAGTGAGATTCCCAGTGTCCAGATGCTCATGTCCGCACCGCCCCCCACAGCGCCACCGCCGAAAGGAGCGCCAGCGCAGCCGCCGCGACCTGCGTCATTTCACCCACGCCGTAATAGGCCGGCAGAAAGCCCAGAAACAGGGCAAAGGTCAATAGTCCGAAAGCAAAGCCTTTGGCTCCCGGCAGCTTCCGCGCCGCAGCGTAAAGCGTCAGCGGCATGGTCATGTTAAACAGGAAGATGGCCGCAAGCCCGCACACGGGATATTCGGCGAAGAAAAACAGCACCGCCGCTGCCGCCAGCGACACATTGGCCGTCTTTTGAAAGCCCCAGGCGTCGGCCAAATATCCTCCGGCGGCCTTGCCCAGTGCCAGCGCCAAAACCGCCGCGAATCCCCATCCTCCGGTTTTCCAGTCCAAGGACAGGCCCATGCCCACCATGGATCTCCAGATCACCACCGCAAAAAGGCAGGCCAGCGGGACAAGCACGCTTTTCACCCGGGGCAGCGCAGGCGGCGCATTGTCCGAGCGAAACGACGTTTGAACCGTTCGCTGGGTCAAAAGAAGGCTTGCCCCCGCCGCCAGCATCAAAATTACCGGCGCAGCCGTGGACAGCAGCGCGTCCTTACCCAAAACCGTTCCCACATACAGTCCGATGGCGCCGGGAGAGACGAATACGCCCAGCTGCCCCGCCCGATCCGGTGACTGCGTCAAAATTTCCAGTCCGCCGCCCACATGGAACGCCGCGTTGCCGCTGCCCAAAAGCGTCACCGCCGCAATCTCCGGCAGTGGCAGATACCCGCAGGCCACTACCCCGCAGCCGATGGCAGCCAGCAGGAAATTGCGGTTCCACCGATCTGCCAGCAGCCCGATGGGCATTTGCAGGGCAAACGCGCAGAAATTATAAAGGAGGAGCAACATGCCCCACCGCTCTCCACCGAAAAACAGGCGGAACATGGCAAACGCGCAGGCGAAATCCACCAGAAAATGCGCCGCCGATGCTGCGGTCAGCTTGATTGCCTTTTCCATGGCCTCGCCCCCTTTTCTTTACTCTACAAGGGTTCAGACGTCCCCGCAAGAAAAAAGTTTCCAGTTTTGAAAAACACTTGTGCAAGGTTGAACGTTTTTGCGTAAAATTGGTTTTCTGCGGCATTGGTTTGGCACTTGATTTTGTGGAGGTGCAGGTCTACAATAGCAATATCTGGTATTTTACAGGTGGAGGGATTGCCATGAAGATCTGCGGACTGCAAAAGCTGGCCATGGTGGATTTTCCCGGCAAGCTGGCGGCTACGGTGTTCACCGGCGGCTGCAATCTCCGCTGCCCGTTCTGCCACAATGCGCTGCTGGTCACGCAGATGGACGAGAATCCGGAGGAATACACCCCGGCAGAAGTCCTGGCCTTTCTGAAAACCCGCCGAGGCCTGCTGGACGGCGTGGTCCTCTCCGGCGGAGAGCCGCTGATTCAATCCGGCGTAGCGGATTTTGCCAAGGACGTTCGGGATCTGGGCTTTGCCTTCAAGCTGGACACCAACGGCACCCGGCCCCAGGAGCTTTCCGTCCTGCTTGACGCGGGGCTCCTCGATTATGTGGCCATGGACATTAAAAATTGCCCCGCCCGCTACGGCGAAACCGTGGGCGTGCCCAATCTGGATCTTGCTCCCGTGGAGGAGAGCATTCACCTCCTGCGCACCGCCGGGATTCCCTACGAATTCCGCACCACCGTCGTGCGGGAGTTTCATACGCAGGCGGATCTGCTGGCTCTTGCCAAGTGGATTTCCGGAGCGCCGCGCTATTTTCTTCAGACCTTTGTGGACTCCGGCAGCTTGATCGGCAGCGGCATGACGCCCTATTCTCCCGAGGAAATGCGCGCCTTTGGCGAAATGCTGCGCCCGTATTTCGGTGAGGTTTCAGTTCGCGGGGTCTAACTATATCTTGATTTTATTCAGCATTTTTTACGAAATTTGATACAATATATTGTGGTTATTCTCATTGAAAAACTTTTTAAATCTGCTACAATGGTAGTGTTCCGTAATGGAGCGCTGCCATTTTTTTGTTTTCCGGCAACTGGGCGCTCCTTTGTATGAGTCATTATATGAAAAGAGAGAAAGCAGGGAGCGGTATGTATCAAGTTGTCAAACGTGACGGAAAGGTCTCCGATTTTAATTTGTCAAAGATTTCCGTTGCCATTACCAAGGCTTTTGAGGCCACCAGTAAGGAGTATAACCCGGACATTATCGACCTGCTGGCTCTGAAGGTCACGGCAGACTATCAGGACAAGATTCACGAGGGTCGCGTCACGGTGGAGCAGATTCAAGACAGCGTGGAAAACGTCCTCATCAAGGCGGGCTATTCCGACGTTGCCAAGGCCTACATTCTCTACCGCAAGCAGCGCGAGAAGATCCGCAACCTGGGCTCCACCGTGCTGGACTATAAGGAGCTGGTGGACAACTATGTCCACATCAACGACTGGCGCGTGAAGGAAAACTCCACCGTCACCTACTCTGTCGGCGGTCTGATCCTCTCCAACTCCGGCGCCATTACTGCCAACTACTGGCTCTCGGAGATCTACGATCCCGAGATTGCCAACGCCCATAAGAGCGGCGACATCCATATCCATG
>JALCRR010000063.1 GCA_022652815.1 Oscillibacter sp. | reverse complement strand
TGACCACGGGAGTTCCTTGAAGGGCTGCGTGGTTTTTCCTTCAAAATAAAAATGATCGGGAACGTTTTTACCGAAGTCAAAGGTTGTGGTATTGCCGCTGACGGTTGGCTTGGCATCATTCGTCAGATTATTGATTTTGTCATACTGGCCATAGTCTGTCAATTTGGAGACTCCGTTCATGGAATAGCTCTTTACCACGCTGGATTCCTTCAGATTACCATAGTAGTCCAGCATGGCGTAATACGCCTCATCGCAGGTGGGTGTAACGCCGTTGCTGATTTCCTCCGCGTTTGCATTGACAGGAACCAGCGTGACAGTCAGCGCAGCAACGAAAGCTGTAGCGGCCAGCCGGGACAGCGCACGATGCATTCGTCCGATTTTAATCCGGTGTTTCATATTCCGTGCCTCCCAAGTTTATTGACAATTATTTTGTAATAGACAATTGTTGATTTATTGAACATTGTTGATTATAATAAGATATGGCCATAAAGTCAAGCGACACATCCAAATGAATGTCTATTTTCCAGACGACGCTGTACATTCCGGATGGGGATGGGTTATAATCAAACGAAAGAGAGGGTGTTGTCATGCTTAAGCACTCCGATGACCGCCGTGCCCGCAGATCGCGCAGGCTGCTGAAGCAAGGCCTGACCGAACTGCTGCATGAAAAAAAATTCTCCGATATCTCCGTGCGGGATATTACGGACCGAATTGATATGAACCGCGGTACATTCTATTTGCATTATTCAGACACCTATGACCTGCTCCACAGCGTGGAGGGGGATGTTCTCCGGGATGCTCAGACCATGATTGATGAGCATCGGGGCGAGATGGAAAATGCCGGGTCTCTGCGGCCTATTTTCAGCCCTCTGCTGGACTATGTGGTGGAGCATCGGGCGGTGTGCGGCTCACTGCTGGGCAATAACGCCAGCAGCGACTTTACCGGTCGGCTTCATCAGCTGATATATAAAAATGGATCGAACTTGATCCGCAGTGTCTGGCCGGATGCCCCGGAGGAAAAAATGGAGTATTTGCTGAGTTTTTCCACCTTTGGACTGATTGGACTGATCAAGCGGTGGTTTGATACCAACATGAAGCTGTCCAAGGATGACCTGCTGGCTCGTGCGGATCGGCTGGTAAACGGGGCGGCAGAATACTTGATGGGTACCTGAGCAAAAGAAAAGCAGAGCGGAGGAGCGGAGAATCGCTCCCCCGCGTTTTTAGCGGACATGTAGCTATGACAAAAGGAATGAAGGGGAAAAACAGTTTTATATGAATGTGAAGAGATCCTTCACTTTTGGCACATAATATGGTATAATTGCCAAATATCATAAGAGCAAAGCGGAGGAGGAAAAAACATGGAAGACCCGGAACTTAAACCGCTGCCGGAAAACCGGGCCATGCGGGGAGTCTACCTGATGATTCGCCGCTATCTGAATCATAATGTGGCGATTCAGAGTGCGGCTCTGGCGTTTTATCTGCTTTTTACGATTTTTCCGCTGCTGATTTTTCTCAATGCACTGTTGGGCCTGCTGCATGTGGATCTTGCAGATCTTCTTACGGAGACTTATCGTATTTTGCCGGACAACGTCGTATCTTTTATAGAGTCCTACCTGAATTATGTTGGCAGAACCTCCAGCCTGCGGCTGTTGTGGTTCGGCCTGTTTTTCTCCGTCTATTTTCCCATGCGCGCGACAAATACGCTGATGCGGGCCGTTCGCACCGCCTACCATCTGGGACCGCCTCGGGGGCCTTTTCGTCACACGCTCAAGACGCTGCTCTATACGGTGTTCCTGATCGTCTCTCTGACGGTGCTGCTGGTGTTGCTGACGGTGGGAAATATCGCGTTGAACTATGCGATCGTGAATCTGGGTTTACCCGCCAAAGCGGCGGAGATTTGGTCACGGCTTCGATTTCCGCTGGCGACGGTGCTGATGTACTTTGCCCTGTACCTGCTCTATGCCATGACGCAGGATACCCGCCAGCCCCAGCGGAATCTGTATCCGGGCGCACTGGCTTCCCTGATCGGGTGGTTGATCGCTTCGGTGTTCTTTACGCTGTATATGGAAAAACTCGCGGACTACTCGCTGTTGTATGGCTCCATCGGGACGGTGATTGCCCTGCTGGTGTGGCTCTATCTGAGCGCCACGGTGCTGATTATGGGCGCTGAATTTAACGGGACGCTGATTTCTCTGCGCCGGGAGCGTGCAGAGAGTGCCGCGCATAAAATTCAGGATCTCTCACGGTGATGATGTGGGAGTTTACCGTTCTGCGTATGATGGAAAGAATGGAGATCATAGAATATGGCTGTGCCTGTGGAAGGGTGCGCGGAGGAGAACACCGCGCCGGAAAGGAAGCTGCAAGAGATGGTTGATTTGGATAAAAAACTGCGGGAATATGCGGACCTGCTGATCTGTGTGGGACTGAATATTCAGAAGGGACAGACGCTGGTAATTTCCTCACCGGTGGAGTGCGCCGGTTTTGCACGGATTTGTGCGGAGAGGGCATATGGCGCCGGATGCCGTGAGGTTGTGATGAACTGGCGGGATGATATTTTGGGCCGCATGAAATATCTGCATGCCGCCGACGGCGTTTTTAATGAAGTGCCGCTGTGGCGGCGTCATTTTTTCAACGACTACGCCTTGGAAGGCGCGGCGTTTTTATCCATTGACGCCACAAATCCGGAAAATTTCCAGGGTGTGAAACCCGACCGGATTGTCCGGGCGCAGCAGGCGTCCGGTGCGGCGCTGAAGGACTTCGACCGACTTCAGATGCACAGCGGTTTTCCATGGTGCATTGCCTCCATTCCGATTCCCAGTTGGGCGAAAAAGGTGTTCCCCGGCGTATCGGAGGAGCAGGCCATGGACAAACTCTGGGACGCTATTTTTCAGGTGATCCGCATTTCCGGAGATGGGAAATGCGTGAAAAAGTGGAAACAGCATCTGGATACACTGGAGAAGCGGGTGGAGAAGCTCAATGCGCTGAATTTCAAAACCCTGCACTATCGGAATAAAATGGGAACCGATCTGACGGTGGAACTGCCGGAGGGACATATCTGGGAATCCGGCGGCGACCGGACACCCTCCGGGCAGGAGTTTATCGCCAATATCCCCACAGAGGAAATTTTTACCGCGCCGCTGAAAACCGGAGTAAACGGCGTCGTATATTCCACCATGCCGCTGGTGAACGACGGGAATATTATTGATCACTTTTCTTTTGTGGTGAAAGATGGAAAAATCACGGAAATCCACGCCGGAAAAGGCGGCGAAACCCTGCGGGGCGCTGTCTCCGTGGACGAGGGCGCCTGCTATTTCGGCGAGATTTCGCTGGTGCCCTACGACAGCCCAATCTCCAACCAGAGGATTCTGTACTATAACACCCTGTTTGATGAAAATGCGGCCTGCCACATTGCCTTCGGCGAGGCGTATCCCTGCCTGAAAGGCGGAAAACAGATGACCAAGGAGGAGCTGACGGCTCGCGGGCTGAACGCATCCATTACCCATGTGGACTTTATGGTGGGCTCCAGTGACCTCTCCATTGAGGGGACGACCCATGACGGGCGTGTCGTGCAGGTGTTTCAGAACGGCAATTTTGCGTTTTAAGATATTGATCTGAAAATAAAGGAGAAAAATTCCTATGGAAAACAAGAACAAGATCAGTCCTGAGGCGGTCGTAATCGGTGCCGCAATTGTTGGCGACGTATCCCTGGCAAAGGGTGTCAGCATCTGGTACAACGCAGTTCTCCGCGGCGATCGGGGCCCTATTGCCATCGGTGAAAATACCAATGTGCAGGACTGCGTTGTCATGCATGAAACCACTACGGTTGGCCGCGGCTGTACCATCGGCCATGGTGCGACCGTCCATGGATGCACGGTGGGGGACAACACCCTCATCGGGATGAACTCTGTAATTCTGGACGGCGCCAGAATTGGCAGCAACTGTCTGGTAGGAGCGTCTGCCCTGGTAACGGGCGGAACGGTGATTCCGGATGGCTCCCTGGTCGTGGGATGTCCGGCAAAGGTGATCCGACCGCTGACCCAGGAGGAAATTGAGGGAAACCGGAAGTCCGCCGCAGCCTATCTTCAGGAGGGGAGAGCATATCTGAAGAAGAACCTTTCCAGATGATCGGAGAGGAGGGAAGCTCGTGGAGTGGAACCGCAAGTCAATCCGGAATATTCTGCTCATTCTGTTTGCCGGCCTGACATTTTATGTAGCATTGCAGCACCTGAACGCGATTGTTTCGGTTTTGGGGGGACTGTTGGGGATCCTGTCGCCTTTTTTGATCGGATGCGCCATTGCGTTCGTTCTGAATGTGCCCATGCGGGCGCTGGAACGCCATCTGAGATTTAGATCGGTTCACGGACAGGCGTTCCGCCGCCCGCTGGCCCTGATCATCACGCTGGCGTGTGTCATCGGCGTTTTTGTAATGGCGTCGGCGGTGGTGTTGCCAAATGTCGGGGAAGCAATTACCTCCCTGGCGGGACAGATTCCCGGAAGCATGGATCAAATGCGCAATCGGCTGCAGCACCTCTCAAATCAGATTCCGGGATTGAGCGACATTTTAACCAAGCTGCAGATCGACTGGGCGGAGGTTTCTCAGAGACTGCTGAATTTGCTGGAAAAGTTGGGAAATCGGCTGCTGTCCTCCAGTGGTACATTTTTAACGAACTTTGTCGGCCGGGTTGTCAACTTTGTGATTGGATTTGTGTTCAGTATTTACATCCTGATGCAGAAAGAACGGCTGGGCCGTCAGGGCCGCCAGTGTCTCTATGCCCTGTTGCCGGAAAGCGCGGCGGACCGAACCATGGAGATTCTGGCTTTGGCATCCAAGACCTTTGCGGGTTTTCTCTCCGGACAGTGTCTGGAGGCCTGTATTCTGGGCACCATGTTTGTGGTGGCCATGTCCATTTTCCGTATGCCGTATGCGCTCCTGACAGGCGTTCTGATCGCTTTGACAGCACTGATTCCCATTGTTGGCGCTTTCATTGGCTGCGCGGTGGGATTTTTGCTGATCGCGATGACGGATCCTTGGAAAGCGCTGATGTTTGTTGTGCTGTTTCTGGTGCTTCAGCAGATTGAGGGAAATTTGATTTATCCCCACGTGGTGGGTTCCTCCGTAGGGCTTCCGTCAATCTGGGTATTGGCGGCAGTAACGATAGGAGGAAAATTGTTTGGAATCGGCGGCATGGTGGTGTTTATCCCGCTATGTTCCGTGCTTTACGCTCTGTTCCGAAAATTTATTTTCAAGCGTCTGAAACGGCGCAGGGTACCTCCGGACAAGTGGAATGTACCCGAAGGGAATGGTACTTGATCTGTTGCGCAGCGCCGGGGAAACGGCGCTGCGTATTTTTATCGAAGGTGGGGCAGAATTGGAGGCGGAATCCGGCACCCATCCTCCGAGAAGGGGATGCAGAAGGCAGGAATCCCCTCAGTCGCCGGCGCCACGGCGTACATCGGCCAGAAGATACAAAGTCCCTCCGGTGTGAGATAGAAGTTCTCCCGACTAAATGAATGCCGCAATTCTTGACGCCAGCGGGAGTGATAGCGTGAGATTCCCGCCCGCTCCTGACGTTCGATTTCCTCACAGGCCGCTTGCAGCAGATTTTTCCGGATGGGATAGTGTTTTGGGAAAAAATCAGCCAGCGGAGCGGGAGTGCCCATACGCAGGTTCCAGGTATCGCCCCGTCGCAGAATTTCCAGATGTCCATCCGTTTGTTCCCGGCTCTCTGTGTAAAGACTCCAGAACCCCTGCTCGGAGAGCGTGACACGGTAAGTCAGCTCGGCGGTATGGCTTGGCAGCGGTGTGCCGGCGGCCAGCGCCTGCCGATATGCCGCCGCAGTTTCCGGATAGAGGAAATTTTTGCAGTAGCGCAGGTAGGAGCGCCCCTGCATCCGATAAAACCAGGCAATTTTGCGCGTAAGCCGACTGCCGGGACCGGTGGGCCGCGGTATGGACACCGACGCCGTCAGGACGGGAATTCCGTCAACTGTCCATTCCTGTTCCGCCGTAACCGGTTCTGTGTCCAGCAATTCTGTGTCCATGACGCAATCCTCCCCACGTGATTGTTCTGAATCAGCCTATGCGGCTTTCTGTGGGAGGGTTCCCTGAAATATTTGATACGGGGGCTTTACTTTCACGCGGTACAATGCTAAAATACCTATAGTTTCTCGATGTGAAGAGCTAAATTCCACAAGGGGGTGTTGACATATGGTGAAGATTGGGAAGAAAGCAAAGAACGACGACCTTTACCGCGCCATTCTTTTGCTGAAAGATGAAAAGGAGTGCTATGATTTCTTTCAGGATCTGTGTACCGTATCGGAACTGCGGGCTATGGAGCAGCGGTTTGAGGTTGCGTCATTACTGAACGATGGCATGATTTATAATGATATTCTGGAGAAAACCGGCGCTTCCAGTGCCACCATCAGCCGGGTCAACCGGTCCCTGAGCTATGGAACCGGTGCCTATGCCAATATTTTTGCCCGCTGCAAAGATCAGAAATGAGCGGCTATCATTCTCTGGCAGGCGTCTATGATGCGCTGATGGCGGACGGAGCTTATGAAAAGCGGGCGGCCTGGCTGGATCGACAGCTCCAACGGGCACCGCGCCCGGTTCGCACAGTGTTGGACCTTGGCTGCGGTACCGGCACCATCGCCTGCCTGCTGGCCCGGAGAGGGTACCGGGTGACCGCCGCCGACGGATCTGCGGACATGCTTACGCAGGCGGCGCAGAAGGCGTCCATGCTTTCGGATGATCTGCGGCCTTTTTTCATCTGTCAGACGATGCAGCGTCTGCGGCTGCCGGAGCGGATGGACGCTGCGGTCAGCACGCTGGATTCACTGAACTATCTGACACGTTCCGCCGATCTCCGGGAGACATTCCGACGGGTGTACCGGTATCTGAATCCCGGCGGGGTCTTCCTTTTCGATGTGAATTCACCCGATAAACTGCGACGGATGGACGGCCAACTCTGGATGGATGAGACGGCGGATACGACCTGCGTCTGGAGAACGGATTACTCTGAAAAGACAGGAATCTGCACCTACCATGTGGATCTGTTTCAACTTCGGAGTGACGGTGCCTGGAATCGATCGTGGGAGAAGCACCGCGAGCGGGCCTGGGAGCCGGATCAGTTGACAGTGTGGCTGCGTGAAACGGGCTTTAGCCGTGTGCTGGTCTATGGCGATTTGAGAACAGCGGCGCCGCGGTCTGATGAGGACCGGTTGATATTCCGCTGCGAGAAGAATCCGGAAAGAGGGGTCTGATGTCCATGAAGGATCAATTGGTGCGGGCAATTTCTGCCGACGGAATGATAAAGGCGGCTGCGGTTTCCACCAGGAATCTGACGGAGTGTGCCCGTCAGATCCACAGGACGCTTCCCGTGGGGACGGCGGCGCTGGGGCGTACCCTGGCGGCAGCGTCCATGATGGGGAATGCCCTGAAGGATGATGGGAGCAGCCTGACGCTGCAGATTCGGGGCGGAGGACCGCTGGGGATGATTCTGGCTGTTTCTGATTCCCTGGGAAATGTCCGTGGCACGGTGGATCATCCGGATGTGGATTTGCCGCTGCGGGAAGATGGAAAACTGAATGTGGGTGCCGCGGTGGGCGCAAACGGTACGCTGACTGTCATCCGGGACCTGAATATGAAGGAACCGTATGTGGGGACCGTCGCCCTGCTTTCGGGTGAAATTGCCGATGATTTGGCGTCTTATTTTGTGGAATCCCAGCAGATTCCAACCGCATGTGGTCTGGGAGTTCTGGTGAATCGGGACCAGAGCGTGCGCGCTGCCGGCGGTTATCTGATTGAACTGATGCCCGGTGCAGGAGATGAAGTCGCCGGTTGTGTGGAGCGTGGAGTTGTCGCAGCCGGGAATGTGACGCAGATGCTGGATGGCAACGATGATCCGAAGGCAATGCTGCGCAGACTGCTGCCGGAGTATACCCTGGAGTTCTTGGAGGAGACGGCTGTGGAGTATCGCTGTCCCTGCAGCCGACAGCGAATGGAACGCGCGCTGATTTCTCTGGGACAGGAAGAACTGCAGAGCATGATTGATGAACAGGGGCAGGCCGAACTCTCCTGCCGTTTTTGCGGAAGAAGGCAAGTTTTTACACGGGCAGAGCTGGAAAAGATGCTGGCAGACCTGAATGCGAAAAGAACACAAAAAAAGTGAAGATTGTGGTTGACAGTTGAGGCGTCTTTTAGTATAATAACACTTGCGTCTGGCGGAGAAAATTCGGGAGCATAGCTCAGCTGGTTAGAGCACCTGCCTTACAAGCAGGGGGTCACTGGTTCGAGTCCAGTTGTTCCCACCAGATGAAATCTGCCGGTTTCATCTGTTTAAAGTTGCGGATATCCTGCAACTTGGAAGTATTCTCCGTCCGGATATGTGGCCCGGTAGTTCAGTTGGTTAGAACGCTAGCCTGTCACGCTAGAGGTCGTCAGTTCGAGCCTGATCCGGGTCGCCATTTGCCCAGATAGCTCAGTTGGTAGAGCAGGGGACTGAAAATCCCCGTGTCGCTGGTTCGATTCCGGCTCTGGGCACCATTTGCGGGCGTAGCTCATCTGGTAGAGCGCCACCTTGCCATGGTGGAGGTAGCGAGTTCGAGTCTCGTCGCCCGCTCCATTTGAAAAAGTCACACGAACGTGTGGCTTTTTCAAATGGAAAAAGAAATATGAAGTCCGCTGGGCTTTTTGCGAAACCCTGCATATAATAATAAATAGACGGTGACATAGCCAAGTGGTAAGGCAAGGGTCTGCAAAACCCTGATTCCCCGGTTCAAATCCGGGTGTCACCTCCAAAAAGAAGAAACACCCCACAGGGTGTTTCTTCTTTTTGGAGGTGACTACGCTTTTGCTTTGCAAAACCGGCCCCTGCGGCGGATGATTGAACATGCAAGACAACCCAACGGTTTTCTTGCACACATTCGTTCCCTCCCAAGTGAAAAGGCTGCAATATCTAAAGTGTTTGGACTTTAAAATGAAATCCTGTGCTTTGTCCTAAATACAAAAAATTAAGGAGGCGCTGCGCACATTGTGCGCGGCGCCTCGTCAGTTCTTTTATATTGCAGATACGACTGGCAAATGGATTCAGTGGGGAAGTGTGGCGTCGGATTTCATGGCGCTGGCATGGCGGAAGTGTACCATGCCGGTGCGGTCTAAAGCCACCATGACAGCCGGAATAAAGATCAGCTGCAGTACAATGCCCGGGATGGCGTTTAGGAATGCTCCGGCCATAAACATCTGCCAGGTGAAGGCTTCCCCGGCAACACCGGTGAGCAGGACCCGAACCGCGCCCCACACCACGCGGCCTGCCACCATGGCTGCAATTAGGCAGCGGTACAGCGACAGCACGCACTGCCAACGGGAGTGGGCATAGAGAAAGCCAACAATGGCGCCGTAGGCCGCCAGCTCAAAGGCCATGGCAACGCCGGTGGGAAAGATGGGGGGCATGCCGAACATCACATACCGCAGGAGCGGCAGAACAAAGCCTACCGCGGCGCCATACTGCCAGCCGCAGATTAGGCCGCACAGCAAAACGGGGAGGTGCATGGGCAGCATCATGCTGCCGACCTGGGGAATCTGACCCGTTAGGAAGGGAAGAACCAGACCCAGTGCCATAAACATGGCGGCCAGTACCAAATTTTTAATTGCTTTGTGATTCATCATCATTCTCCTTACTCAAAATCGGTGGTGTCCAAAAGTGTGGATGCGTGGCTGCGAATGTGAAACTGCTTGAAATAGGCTTCCTCCAGAGGAATCCAACGCTGTTGAAAATGTGTAAAATAGGCGCCCTCTCGCGCTTGCAGCCGGCGGGACTGTGCCTCTTTTGAGCAGGTCAGAAAAATGCGCAGGTCATATTGGGGAGAAAGCGACGGGTGAAGCGCATAGCTACCTTCCACAAGGGTGAGCGGCTGAAAAGAGATGTTTTCCGGCGGAAGATATTCCTTTCGCTGGCAGGAAAAGGCGCGGTACGAGACGGGATTGCCGTTCCGGGCAGGCAGCAGAACCTCCCTCAAAAAGCGGTCAAGATCCATATTGCCGCAGGGAGTTGCCTCCCAGTTCTTTGCCCGACGGGGCAGGGGCAGGTAAAAATCGTCCATGTGAAAGACATTGCAGGGGAAAAAGCACTGGACGAGCCGGGCAAAGGTTGTCTTGCCGCTGCCGCAGCGGCCGTCAACAGCGACGATTGCGGGCTGACCGAGATCCACGAGCTTTTGAATTTCCAGCAGTGCGGGAAAATAGTCCGCATATGTCTGCTTAATGACGCGATAATGGGGCTGGTAAGCTTGCCGAAATTCCGCCGAATGGTGGACGGGCGGACAACCCTGTGCGGCATAGCGATCCAGCCAACTGTCCATGTCGGAAATATGCAGCGCTCTGACGGCGTTCAAGCGTGTATCAAGGCCTGCGGAGGTGCCGCTGTGCTTTTGCGCTGTGTGGGCGAATAACGCCGCCAGCAGCGCAGCCGCAGCTGGCGAACAATTCTGCGCGGACAGATGGAAGCGGCACAGGCCGTTTCCGATCGGCTCCCACGGGAGCAAGGCATCAGATTTTACAGCATTCCATTCCTCCATAAGGCGGAAAAATGGCTGTGAATCTTCAGCCTTCACCAGGTGCTCCGGGCCGAACTCACTTTGAAAGGCCAGTTTGGCGTAGTCTTGAGGCTGCATGAGCGGATAACGTTCTTGATGATCCTGTAAGATGGTATCAAAGGTTGTCATGTACGTTCCTTTCAAGGAGTACGGGCATATCATTTACAATTAGCCCGTTTTCCTGATTGCGATCGCGTGTGTGCCGTGATGCAGACTGTGCTGCTTCTTCCGAAACCGCTGCTTTCACGGGAGAGAAAGCCAATGTCACATAGGAATCCAAATCGAAGATGTTAGGCAGCTTAGTTAATTTGTAATAAGCTTATCGTGTTAGCACAGCTGCGCAAAGATTTGAGCAGATCACGGCGTATCATGGAAATATCTCAAGAAAAGAGGTATCTCTATGGCACACACGGAACGATTGGGGTTTAAGGAGTTTCGC
>JALCRR010000062.1 GCA_022652815.1 Oscillibacter sp. | reverse complement strand
GAGGGTCTGGATCACAGCAGCTTTGCGTATGTCAGCAAATTCGATGATGACAACTACTACGCGCCGGAGTTTCTCACCGATTTGGTCCATGCGTTTTCCTACGCGGGCACGGAGATCGTCGGTAAGCTGACCTATTACTGCTATTTTGAAGGCGACCGCATTCTGGCACTGATGTGTCCCGGCATGGAAAACCGCTATGTCACCTTTCTCTCCGGCTCCGGATTGCTCATCCGGCGGACGGTTTTTGAGCAGGTGCGCTTTGGCGACAAGCCGAAGGGCTCAGACAGCGTTTTTCTCAAAGATTGTCTCCGTCAGGGCGTACGCATGTTCTCTGCCGACCACTTCAACTATGTCTACTGCCGCCGGGCCAGCAAGGCGCAGCACACCTGCAAGGTCAGCGACGAGACGCTGATGCGCAGCTGCCAGTTCATCTGCCACACCGACGACTTCCGTCCCATCGTCACGGTTTAAATAAGGCTCTGATAGACTTCCGGCAGCGGCGCAAGGCAGGTTTCCCACGAAAACTTTTTTAAGATAGCGCTGCGCAGTTCCGTCTGGGATTCTCCTTGCGCGGCGGCATCCAGCGCCGCACCGATGCTGCCGGGGTCATAGGGGTCGCAGTACGCGGCATATTCCTCAAAGTATGCTTCGGTGGTTCCCTCCGTGGTGGTCACAATTCGGCAGCCGCACGCCGCCGCCTCCAGACTGGCAAGTCCCGGCGTCTCGGCATATCCCACCAGCGCATGGATTTGGGCGCTTCGGTAAAGCGCGGCAAGCCGTTGCGGAGGAATCGCCCCGACATACTGCACATTTTGGTATTGCAGGCATCGGTTCAAATACGCCGGGTTTCCCGCAGGACCCGCCAGAATTAGGGGAAGGCGGCGCAGGGCACACTGCTGCGCCAGCGCGATTTGATTTTTGCGGGGCCCAATCCGCGCCGCGCACAAAACGCCCACTCGAGTTCCGGGAACATCCGGCGCGCCGCCAAACAGGCGCGTGTCAATTCCACAGGGAACAACCGTGCAGGGAAGGGATGCGCCCACGTCCTTTGTAAGAGCCAACGCCTCTTTTTCCCCAGAGACAAAAACCCGTGCGCTGCCCGCTGCAATTTCCCGCCGCAGCGGGCGCTGCTCGTTCCACAGCCGCAGCCGCTGAAAGCTGCCCATGGCCGCATAATATCGCCCTAGATCCCAGTATATTGGAGTGAGCACAATCGGACGGCCAGAGCGTACCGCATGGAAAAACACGGGGTACAGCGATTCCATGGGGGAAAGCCCCCAGAAATGGATCAGGTCAAAATCTGCCATCCCTGCGGCGGAGCCGCCGATTGCAACATCGATACCGCGGGCACGCAGGTACTGTGCGGTTTTCAACACCTGTACCGTATCTCCCGCAGGTCTGCCCGTCAGATCGCGGCGGGTACAAAAAAGAATACGCAGAGAATTACCCCCTTTGCCAAAGTCAGCAGACGCCGGTCATTCATACAATAGATTGAAAAGGAAGTGAGTAATATGGACTCGCCCCAGAATCACAAGTTCACCCATTCCAATGAAGCCTGCGAGGAAGTTTCCATCCTTGCGTTTCAAATATATGACCAGTGCAAACAAAAGTGGTGCGATTGCGTTGGCCCCTGGGTCAGCGCGGAACCGTGCGAATGCATCCTGCTGGAAATGCCGGAGGATTCCGACCAGTTTGGAAGATATCTCGTCCCCGGACAGCCGGTGACGCTGCCCGATTGCGTCAAAAAAGTCAAGCTGGAAGAAAACAGCTTTTTAATTGAACGACTGGGAGCCACCATCATCCGCCCCGTTGACCTGTCTCACAACTGTTGGGAGGTGGAGGTCCGGGTAACCTTTACATGCAACGTGGAATTCTATTCGGATTCCATGCGTCGGCTGCCGATCCGGCTTCTATGCAAGCCCTGTCAAGAGGAACAGCCAAACTGCGTCAAGCCCAGCCTGCATATCGCATATACGCTGGAAAAGCGCATGATTATGCATGGGGGGAAGGACGCGGTTACATCCGCTGGCCTGCCCGATCAGCGCGGGTGCAGCGCCGGCCCCCACGCCTTTGTGGAGCTGAAAGCGGACCCGCTGGAATTCTGCGTTGTACGGGCAGAAGACGCGGCGGACTGCCCGGAGGTCTGTGATTGCAATTATGAAGAGCCGTTGAACTATCTATACGGCACCATTGGCGTTGCTATGATGCTGTTTCTTTACCAGATCATCAGTCTTCACGTCCCATCCTCCGGAATCTCCATTCCCGGTGACTGCCTGTGCGATATGCAGACGCCCTGCGAACAATTTCTTAAAATGGATTTCCCGCCGGATTGGAATTTGAAAGCCTAAAGGCGGATTCGGAGGTGCTCGATGGGGCATTATGACGCGCTCCTATATCGGCGGGGCTGGCTTTTAACGGATCTGCCCGACCCGCAGTTTGCCGACGCCTTGTCACAAGAGACATTCAAGCGCTTCACAGTCATGCCGTTTGCAAGATGGAGGGTATTTTACGATCCCTGTGTTCCTACCGCACTGGCGACATCCGGCAAAAACGCCGCGCTGCTGCTGGGCTTTGCGCTGAACCCGTTTGACGGCTGCAATGACGAGACGGCAATCGCCAAAAAGCTGCTGGACTGCCGAAGCCGTTCAGAACGCTGCTTTTTAGAAAAGCTCAGCGAACTGTCCGGACGCTTTGCGCTGGCATTGTATGAGCATGGCAATCTGGAGATTTACACCGACGCCTGCGCTACGAGAACGGTTTTTTATGATACCTCCGGCTGCGGCGTGGCCGTATCTTCTCATGCCACACTGCTGGCAGACCTGCTTGGCTATGAACTTTCGGATGATGCCTGCTATTTTTTCTACCATCCGCTTTACAGGACTGCTCCGCTTAAACGCCTGCCGGGGCTGACCGCCCCCTTTGAGCATCTCCGACCTCTGACCCCCAACACAAAACTGAATCCGGTCACGGGGCAG
The DNA here is from genome assembly GCA_022652815.1 of Oscillibacter sp. Lineage (GTDB taxonomy): Bacteria > Bacillota > Clostridia > Oscillospirales > Oscillospiraceae > Oscillibacter. Next base: position 8,391 of record JALCRR010000062.1, on the reverse strand, counting down.
ATCACCCGCATCTTCCCGCTGGGCGTTCTTCCCCCGTGCGCGGACTATCCCACATTGGAAAGGGAGATCGCCGCGCTGATGAAACGGCAGGCGGAGATGCTGCACCGGCGAACGCCCATTCAGATGTCCCTGTCCGCCGGACTGGACTCCCGTTTTACCCTGGCCGCCTGTCGGAGCTTTGCAGACGATCTGCACTTCTTTACACACCAGACGAAAAATCCCGTTCACCGGGAGGACACTGCAACCGCCGCAGCGATTTGCAACCGATTTGGCCTTTCACACAGCATTTATCAATGGGATAATCAGCGTTACAAAAGTAATTTTGACGAATTTGAAACAATCTGGTTGCGAAATCTGGGATTGCCCAGAGGCCTTGCCTGGCTCAATAAAATCTACGCGGATGACTGGCCGGAGGGCACTGTCCATCTGCGTTCGAACATCGCTGAGGTCGCCAAGGCCGATCTCAGTGATCGGGGACGCTATCCCTTCTGTCCCCAAACGCTGGCGCGACTTTATACCACCACCCCCATGCAAAATGACCCCCGGGTTCTGGACGCCATGCAGGAGTTCATAGACGTGACGGGCTTCACCGAAAGAAATCTGCGCAACTACGATTTTTACGACTTGTTCGAATGGGAGCAGATCATGTGCCAGTGGCTTGGGTGGCTGCTGCTGGAAAGCGACATCGCCCACGATACGGTTCAGCTGTTCAACAACCGAAAAATTCTCAGCAAGATGCTCTCCATTCCCTATGAGGATCGAAAGAGCAGAAAACTGTTTTTCGGCGTCATCCGCCGATTGTGGCCGGAATTGCTGGAATTTCCCGTCAACGGAACCCTATACCCCGTATGACGCACAGCAACTATTTTCCATCGGGTTTCCATGAAAAACCCCACAAAAAACGTTCCAAGCGGTATCTACTCAAATAGAGCGGATACTGCTTGGAACGTTTCATATCAAGCGTGGCAATTCTACGGCAATGGTGCGCTGTCTGCAAACCGACAGCGCACCATTGCCGTCATTCCATCCCCCGGAAAGTCGGATAGACGGTTCCACAGAGAACAAAATGGGCGAAGACGTTGACTTTCAGCCCCACGGAGGTTAGAGTGATTCTATACTGTCAAAACCCACAGATCGCAGATAGCTCCACAGGTTATGCCCTGCGCAACAAAGGAAAGTAAAAGGAGAAAAAACCATGAACTTTCAGTACAAGGTTTCTCACAGGCTGCTGAGCGTATTCTTAACGATCTGCCTGCTGGCGGGGATTGCTCCGGCAGCCGCGGCGGCTTCGAACGCAGTATCTTTTGCAGATGTCCCGGAGAACGCATGGTACGCCGCAGCTGTGGAGCAGATCACCGATGCCGGCGTGATGATGGGGAACACGCACGCTACATTTGCTCCCAATGGAGCGATGACCAGAGGCATGTTTGTCACAGCTCTGGCGCGTCTGACCGGTGCGGAAACCGAAAATTGGGAAAATACATTCCCTGACGTCGACGCGGACTCGGCCTTTGCCCCGTCGATTGCCTGGGCAGCGGAGACTGGAATCGTCGGCGGCTATGCAGACGGAACCTTCCGGCCAGATAAGACACTGACCCGTGCACAGGCCGCCGCCATGACGGCCAACGTACTGAAACTCGAAGGTTACGTCCGGGGGACGGCGGAGAGCGCGGCGCAGGTATATACCGATGTTACATCGATTGAATCCTGGGCACAGGGCGGCGTGGCCATGGTCACGCGGTTGGGCGTGATGCACGGCACCGCTTCGGGTGCATTTATGCCCAACGGGACGCTGACCCGCGCTCAAAGCGCACAGGTGCTTGCCAATCTGATGACCTTTTTGAAGGAGGACGGCGCAGTCAACGACCGCGCTGCCAGTCTCTGCGCACAGATGACCACGGATGAGAAAATCGGACAGGTGCTGCTGATGAACTTCCGCAACTGGAAGAATGCTGGCGCCGAAAAAGCCACCGGTATGACCGTACTCAGCGACGAGGTCGCGGGCGTCATCCAAAAGTACCATCTGGGCAACATCATCCTGTTCGGGGAAAACACCGTTACCACCGAAGATACCGCCCGCCTAACGGCGGCCTTACAGGCCACGGCAAAGGCAAACGGCGATCTGCCGCTGCTCATCGGCATCGATCAAGAGGGCGGCACCGTCACCCGGCTGGGGCAGGGAACCTGTCTGCCCGGTAACATGGCGCTGGGTGCCACCAACAACATCTCCTACGCCTATGACGCCGGAATGATTCTCGGCAGCGAGCTTGCCGCCGAGGGCATCAACTGCGATTTTGCGCCGGATTCGGACGTCAACGACAATCCGGCCAACCCCGTCATTGGACTGCGCTCCTTCGGCTCTGATCCGACTTCAGTCAGCGCAATGGCGATGTCACTTCTAAGCGGCCTTACGGACAGTGGTATGATCGGCTGCACCAAGCACTTCCCAGGTCACGGCAACACTGCCACCGACACCCACACCGGCCTTGCCATCGTGAATAAGACCAAGGAGCAGTGGCAATCCGTGGAGGCGGTGCCTTTTCAAGCAATGATCGCCTCCGGCGTGAGCATGGTAATGAGTGCCCACATCCAGTACCCTAATCTGGATGCCACGCAGGTCGTTTCCAAGTCCAGCGGCGAGAAGGTGTATCTGCCGGCCACACTGTCCAAAACCATTTTGACCGGCGTTCTGCGGGGCGAACTGGGCTTTGACGGCGTGATCTGCACCGACGCCATGGATATGCAGGCTATCACGGACAATTTTGGCAAGACGGATGCCGTGGTAATGGCCCTCAATGCCGGCGCGGATCTTTTGTGCAATCCCACTGACCCCACCTGCCTAGATGAGGTTTCCGAGTTGGAGGCAATTTACGCCGCCATCCGCACCGCACTGAAAAATGGCACGCTGCCGCAGTCCCAGTTGGATGATGCGGTGACCCGGGTTTTAAAGCTGAAAATTGAAAGCGGTATTCTGGATGCGCAGACGCTTTCTGCCGATGCACAGGCCGCAAAGGCCGCAAGCGTGGTCGGCTGTGCCGCCCACCGCGCAACGGAGCGCAAGATCGCGGAAGCCGCCGTGACGAAGTACGGCGACGCAAGCCCCATCACGCTCAAAGCAGGCGAGATGGTGCTGTTTCTGGTACCCTACGACAACGAGGCCAACACCGTTCAATTTGCCACGAACCGCCTTCTGAAGGAAAAGGCAATTCCCGCCGTTACGGTGAAAACAGCCTGCTACAACAAGGCGGAATCCGTTTCGGAAGAATTGTCGGCGCAGATTGAGGCTGCCGACCATGTGATCGTGTTCTCCGAAATGTACGGCTCTACGCTGAATAACCCCACCCATTGGCTCAATGTCATGCCGCAGGCCATTTTGACGGCAGTGAGCAGCGCGGCAAAGATTGATGCTGCCGTAGTCAGCATTGGACTTCCCTATGATGCGGTGAACTACTCCGGTGTGCCGGTGTATCTGGCTTACGGCTATAAGGGCATGGACGCAAACGATGCCCAGACCGGCATCTTGACCGCAAAATACGGCCCCAACATTTCTGCCGGAGTGGGCGCAGCGCTGGGCGCGTTTACGCCCAGCGGCGTGCTGCCGGTGAATGTAGGGTAAAGCCGCATAGCGGACAGGCGTATGCAGCGGACACCGCTGCACCATATACAATATACAATGCCGCTTTTGCGCACAGCAAGTTATTGAAAAAAGAAAGACAAAAAGGAAGTGCATCTCTTGGTGAAACAGGTGGGAAAACGGGCTTTTGTGCTGCTGATGGCGCTGTGCATGACGGTTTCCGCAGGAGCGGTGTCGTATATGCCCGGGGCCAATGCAGATGTGGCATCGGCATCTTACTGGCAGAAGCGGGAGACGGCGCCGGACCGGGTCTTGCTGACACCCAAGCAGATTGAGCAGGTGAATGCGGACATCATGGCGGCGTCGGAGGACACCAAGGTTGTTGACCTCCTTACAATCCCGCAAACGATGGACACAACCGCCCTAATTGAAACGCTTTGCGGCTTTTCCATCGAAAACACCTACTATGTCAACGGCAGCGCGGTTTCATCCGCCTACTATGAGGTGCTGCGCAGCAATATGCGGGATCCGGCGGCTTCCACTGTAAAACAGATGCGCTACGGACTGATCTGCGAAAATGCAGACATCAAAAGCCTGCCGACGGCAGACGTGCTTTCTGATGCCGCCGACGATCCGGAATACGATGAATTCCAGATCAATAAAGTGCTGACAGGCGACGGCGTGATCGTTGCCGCGCAGAGCCGCGACGGCAAATGGTACTATGTGAAAACCTCCAAAGTTGACGGATGGGTGCAGGCAGACAGGGTGGCCGTGTGCTCCACCCGACAGGCATGGCTGGATTATTTACAGGCCAAGGATTTTCTGATGGTGACCGGCAGCAAGGTGGTGCTGGAGCAATCTGTACTAAATCCTGCCATTTCCAGCAAAATTCTAACCATCGGCACCAAATTGCCGCTGTCGCAGCGAGCCGCTCATTTCATGGACGGGCGGATTCCGTTTGACAATTACGTTGTCTTGATGCCTATCCGCAATGCCGACGGTAGCTGCACTTTCCAGGAGACGCCCATTCCACTGAACCGGGACGTCCACGTCGGGTATCTTCCCTATACGCAAAATAATCTGATTGCCCAGATCTTCAAGGAGCAGGGAGACCGCTACGGCTGGGGCGGCATGCTGAATGCGGATGACTGCACCTCGCTGGTGGTGAATGCTTATCGCTGCTTTGGTATTTATCTGCCCAACGGGCGTTGGATGCAGTTCGTGCCGGATCTGGTGGTGACGGATCTCTCCGGTTACAGCGATGCGCAAAAGGCACAGGTAGTGTCCGAGCTGCCCTGCGGCTCCATCTTGCAATTTCACGGACATGTGATGGCCTATCTGGGACAGACCGGGGAAGAGCAGTATGTCATCAGTGCACTGGGCAATGCCATGATTGACGGAACATCTACCTCCCGCATTCGCACGGTGACCGTGAGCACACTGCACACGCGGCGCGCCAACGGCAATACCTGGCTGCATGAGCTGTATTTCGCACTGAGCGTGCAGGTCCCTGCGTTTACCGACGTGAGTGCAGCAGCAGAAAAGGACACGATTCTAAGCCTTGCCCGTCAAAATATCGTGCGAGGCACCTCGGAAACAACGTTTTCTCCCAATGCCGCCATCAGTAAGCCGGTAGCCGTGAAAATGCTCTCCAGAGCATTTTTCGTGGATACAGACTGGTTAAATAAAACCCTAACCGGCACAAGCAGCGATGCGTTGAATCAGGCAATTCTCGCAATCTGGGAGAAGCAGTCACTCGGTGGTACGCCGGAACTCCGATCCAAGACAGAGCAGGAGCTGACCCGGGCGCAGTTTTGCGTCTGGCTGAACAGCTTGATGGACTCGGCCAAGCAGCCCGTCACGGAATAGGCGAAAAACAACAATTTAAACATAAAAGCGCACCAATTTGTTAAAATTGGTGCGCTTTTTATATGGAAAAATGATGCGACCTAAAATTTTAAGAGGCTGTCGGCGGCGAAGAAGCAAGGGCCACCGCTAAACCAGCCAAATGAAATTTCGGAGACAGGTCATCACCAAAGCCGGTGTGCTTTTGGAAATCCATTCATGTTCACCAAAGGAGGGGGTGAACACGGAACGTTTGCATGATGATCTGCCTTTAAGATCTATTCGCTCGTCCTTTATCAGATTCAATATCAACAGGATATGGTTTTCACGGCTGCTGGGATGGGGAATGGATGGATGCGACTCGCCTTAAATGGTTTCAATGAATTCCTTGACAAAATGAAGGGCAACGCCCAGCGGAACGGCGTGCTTGCGGAATTTGCTCAATCGAAGATACCCGGCATCGGATTCAAATGTGTTATATGCAGCGGCATATTCTTGAAGGCGGGGCAGATACGGCTCCATATACTGTGTCAAGAAGCCGCCCAGTACCACGTCGCAATCCAGTACCATGCGAATGGAGTTGACGCCAATAGCCAGGTGGCGGAGCATATCATCCCAGAGCAGCTCGTAAGTGGAATTGTGATTACTGACGCCGAGAAAGAATTCCTTTAGGGGAATGCCCAAATCATCGCTGATCCGTCTGGCAGAGCAATATGCTTCCAGACAGCCGGATTTGCCGCATCGGCAGGGAAGTCCGCCTGCCTCTACGCAGATATGGCCGAACTCTCCGCTGCGCCGGTTGTCACCTTGATACTGCCCGCCGTTGACCAAAACGGCACCGCCTACGCCGGTTTCCAGCAGCAGAAAAGCCATGTCCCGCTGATGACCATAGGTGTACCACTCGGCGTAGCCGGCACTGGTGGCATCGTTTTCAAAATAGGTGGGATAAGGCAGGTCACCGGCCAGCGTCTGCAGCGTCACGTCCCGCAAATGCAGGCTGGGAGCAAGAAGAATATTGCCGGCCACAGGAGAAAAAACGGCGGGAAGTGCGATGCCAACCCCCAGAAGCTTCTCTCGATCTAGCTGATTTTCGTCCAGAAAACGCTCCAATTCCTCAGCCAGAAATGCACGGAATCCACTTTTTTCAGACACCGGCTCATGGTAAACCTTCTTATACGCCAGTTCCTTCAGATTCAAATCCGCTGCCACGAAGCGCAGGCGATTTTCTGTAATGGAAATGCCCACGGCATAGCGGGCATCCGGCACAATTTCCAAGCCCATGGCCTTTCGGCCACCGGTGGAACGCTGCTCTCCTGAGTAGCGAACAAGCCCTGCCTCCATCAACTCCGTTAGATTCTGATAGACGGTGGGCAGGCTCAAAGACAACGCATTGGACAAAGATTGCTTGGAGCAGAAATCTGTTGCCGTATGAATATGACGATAGATGTTGCTGCGCGTCTGCCGTCTCCGCTCTGTAATAGTCGCTTCCAATTCCATACAAACACCGCACTTTTACAAAAGTAATTTATATAACTTTATTTTAACATGAAAAATTGAGGAGTCAACCCGCTTTATTGCTGTAAAAATCTTCTGCTGTAATAATCTTAATTGCAAAATTATTGTTATTATGCACAAAAGTAAACCGATTAACACTCGCACTATACACAAATCGCAGCAACTCAACTAAAAAGTAATTGACTTTTATAAAACAACTTTATAGAATTAGCACAACGAAGCAAAGCGCTTCGGAGTTTAAAACCCCTCTCACGAGGGAAGTAAGGAGAAGACTGAATATGAAAAAGTTTCTTGCATTGATCCTTGCTCTGGTAATGGCACTGTCTCTCGTTGCCTGCGGCAGCGGAGCGGCATCTTCCGCTGGAAGCGCAGCTGCCTCCGGCAGCACGTCTGCAGCAGCTGGCGGAAAAGTCGGCATCGCAATGCCTACCAAGTCTCTGGAGCGTTGGAACCGTGATGGTTCTTACTTGAAAGAGCAGTTTGAGTCTGCCGGCTATGAAGTCGAGCTGACCTATTCCGACAATGACGTCAACCAGCAGGTGAACGACATTGAGAACTTGATCTCCGATGGCGTGAGCATCTTGATCGTGGCTGCCATCGACGGCGAGTCCTTGACCAACGTTCTGGATTCTGCTGACGAGGCCGGTATCCCCGTCATTTCCTATGACCGTCTGATCCGTAACACCAAGGCTATCGACTACTACGTTTCTTTCGACAACTATACGGTCGGCGTTCTGCAGGGCCAGTACGTGATTGACACCCTGGGCCTAAAGGAAGGCGACACCTCCAAGAGCTATAACATCGAGTTCACTGCCGGCGATCCCGCTGACAACAACGCAGGCTTCTTCTTCAACGGCGCCTATGACACGCTGAAGACCTTCATCGACTCTGGTGTTCTGAAGATCGTCTCCGGCCAGACCAAGTTCGAGGAAGTTGCTACCGCAGCTTGGGATACCTCCACGGCTATGAACCGTATGCAGAATATCCTGGCTTCCTATTACTCTGACGGCACCCAGCTTGATATCGCACTGTGCTCCAACGACTCCACCGCTCTGGGCGTGACCCAGGCCATCGAGTCTGACTATGCCGGCTCTAACACCCCCATCATCACTGGACAGGACGGCGATGAGGCCAACTTGAAGAACATCGTCGATGGCAAGCAGTCCATGACCGTTTACAAGGCAGTTGCAAACGAAGCAGTTGTCACCTTGGCTCTGGCACAGGCAATTCTGAACGGTGAGACTCCTGATGAAGGCTTGACCTCCCAGTTTGACTGCGAGTGCGCTTATGACACCACTTCTTACGACAACGGCACCGGCATCATTCCCTCTTACCTGCTGACCCCCACCGTTGTCACCGCTGACAACATCCAGGAGCAGCTGGTTGACACTGGCTATTACACCATGGGCACTGACGGCTATCCCGTTGCAGTGGGCTAATACATAAACCAGACAATC
>JALCRR010000061.1 GCA_022652815.1 Oscillibacter sp. | reverse complement strand
AGTTCACCGACATCTTCGGGCAGATGAAGAACGTGGCAATCACGGCCTCCCAGGCGGAAAAAGCCGTGAACAACCAGATCATGTTGGACGGCAGCTCCATTGAGGGCTTTGTCCGCATTGAGGAGTCCGACCAGTATCTCTGGCCGGATCTGGACACGTTCACCGTGCTGCCCTGGCGCCCCCAGTACGGTAAGGTAGCCCGACTGATCTGCGATGTGCACAACCCCGACGGGACGCCCTTTGTGGGTGATCCACGCCATGTACTCAAGGCAGAGCTGGAACGGGCAAAGGCCATGGGCTTTACCTTCAACGCCGGACCCGAGTGCGAGTTTTTCCTGTTTCAGACCGATGACGAGGGCCGTCCCACCACAAAGACCTCTGACGAGGCGGGATATTTCGATCTGGGTCCGCTGGATCACGGGGAATCCACCCGCCGGGAAATTTGCCTTTCTCTGGAGGAAATGGGCTTTGAAATTGAAGCCAGCCACCATGAGGTAGCTGCCGGCCAGCATGAGATCGACTTCAAGTATGCCCCCGCCCTGCAGGCCGCAGACAACATTATGACCTTCAAGCTGGCGGTCAAAACGCTGGCCCAGAAAAACGGTCTGCACGCCACCTTCATGCCAAAGCCCGTGGCCGGCGCCGCCGGTTCCGGCATGCACATCAATATGTCCCTCTTTAAGGACGGGGAAAACGCCTTCTGCGATGAGTCCGACCCCCGGGGGCTTTCCCCGCTGGCATACAGCTTTATTGCCGGACTTCTGGCCCATGTGCAGGGCTTCTGCGCCGTGACCAACCCGCTGGTCAATTCCTACAAGCGGCTGGTTCCGGGCTTTGAGGCTCCCTGCTATCTGGCGTGGAGCGCCTCTAACCGTTCCTCCCTCATTCGGATTCCCACCGCCCACGGCAAATCTACCCGCATCGAGCTGCGCTCCCCCGACCCCGCCTGCAATCCCTATCTCGCCTTTGCCGTGTGTCTGGCAGCAGGTCTGGACGGCATTGAGAAGGGCATGACGCCCCCCGCCGAGGTGACGGAGAACATCTACGAGCTTTCAGAGGAAGCCCGGGCGCAGCGCGGCATTACCGCTTTGCCCGACACGCTGGAATCCGCAGTTTCGGCCATGCTTGCCGACAAAATCGTCACCGATACGCTGGGCAGCCACGTCACCACCCAGTACACGCTGGGCAAGAAGCGGGAGTGGACGGCGTACCGCTCTCAAGTGAGTGCCTGGGAAGTGGATAACTACCTGGTGACCTACTAAATGACATGCCGCCTGGCGGTGGAACAGTCGGCGGCTGCCAACAAGAGCTGCACCCCACATTTTCTTTCGGTCTTGCCGAAAGAAAATGTGCCGTGCACGGTACAAAAGAAAGGCGCTTTTAGGAGTTTGCTCTTCAGCAAATCTTTGGTGCATCCAATACACGCGGTCATGCTCAATCACTTTCGTCTGTGGAAGAAAATTGCATTGCCTCTGCTCCTGTTTTGCTGGCGCTTACCGGTCTAAAACCAGTTAGCGGCAGCGGCGCACAGAGAACGGGGTATCGCCATATTGCCCCGGACTGCCGCAAGGGCAAGAAACTTTCGTCTGCGCTGACTGACGTGACCGCCTATCCAAGCCATTCCTCGCGGGCACGAGGTCCCCGCGGCAAAGCCTTGCCGTGGGGTGTGTCCATAAGCGTCTTTTTCTTCCACCATGCAAGACGCATTCTTTTTCGGTAAGACGAAAAAGAATGGGGGTTGCAGTTTCCGTGCGCCAGCAGGCGCACAACTCCCGCCGCGCAGTCGCGCGGCACATTCCCGGCGGCGCAGCCGCATCCTGTACAGAAAGGAGGGGCACCTTTGGACAGAATCCTTGTGGCGTTCGCCAACGAACAGGCGCAAACCCGGATTGCGCATCTGCTGGAGTCTGAAGGCTCCGCTCCTCTTGGCTGCTATCATACCGGGGCAGATGTGATCCGCGCCGTCCACAAGCTGGGCACGGCGTGCGTGATCTGCGGCTTTAAGCTGCGGGACATGACCGCCGGTGATCTGGCGCTGTCCCTGCGGGGAACGGCGGCACTGTTGGTGGTGTCCACCCCTGTCTATCTGGATCTGTGCGGAGGCGAAAACCTTTTCAAGCTGCCCACGCCCATCTCCCGGGCCGACTTTTTTGCCTCGCTGGATTTGATCCGCCAAATGGAAAATAAGACGCTCCGTCCGCCCGCTCTGCGGCGAAAAGAGGATGACCGGAAAGTCATTGACCGGGCCAAGGCTCTTTTGATGGACGTCAACCGCATGACGGAGAGTGAGGCCCACCGGTTTTTGCAGAAAAAGAGCATGGACGCGGGTCTGCGCATGGTGGAAACCGCCCAGCTTCTGATTCATTCTTACAGCGGTACCTAAAAAAGAGAGAAACCATTTACATATACAAAGGAGTTACCTATGGAAAGCCAACAGAAAAACAGCGGCTGCTGTCACAGTCCGCTGTACGACCCGAAGTTTGAGCATGACGCCTGCGGCATCGGTGCCGTGGTGTCGATTCACGGCGTCAAAACCTACGACACCGTGGACAACGCTCTGAAAATTGTCGAAAAATTGGAGCACCGTGCCGGCAAGGACGCCGCCGGAAAGACCGGTGACGGCGTAGGTCTGATGATTCAGGTGCCCCACAGACTAATGATTCATGCCGCTGCGGAATGTGGCATCACGCTGGGCGGTGAGCGGGACTACGGCGTGGGCATGTTCTTCTTCCCCCGAGATAACCTCAAACGCGCACAGGCCAAGAAGATGATGGAGATCATTGTGGCCAAGGAGGGCATGGACTTCCTCGGCTGGCGAGACGTGCCCACCGACCCGTCCGTTCTGGGCGAGAAAGCTCTGGGCTGCATGCCAGTCATCTGCCAGTGCTTTGTCGCCCGTCCGGCGAACTGCGAACCGGGTCTTGCCTTTGACCGCAAGCTCTACGTTGCCCGGCGGCTTTTTGAGCAGTCCAACGTCAATACATACATTCCGTCCTTCTCCAGCCGGACCATCGTCTATAAGGGCATGTTCCTTGTGGGCCAGCTGCGCAAGTTCTACACGGATCTGCAAAGCCCCGACTGCGAGAGTGCCATTGCCCTGGTCCACTCCCGCTTCTCCACCAACACCAACCCCTCCTGGGAGCGGGCGCACCCCAACCGCTACATTCTCCACAACGGCGAGATCAACACCATCCGCGGCAACGTGGATCGGATGCTGGCCCGTGAGGAGACCATGCACTCTGCCGTGCTGGAGGACAACATGGACAAGATTCTGCCCGTGGTAGATACCAACGGGTCGGACTCCTCCATGCTGGACAACACGCTGGAATTTCTGATGATGAACGGTATTGAGCTGCCTCAGGCCGTCATGATGACCATTCCCGAGCCCTGGGTGGGCGACCGCAAGATGGGTCGGGAAAAGCGGGATTTCTACCACTACTACGCCACCATGATGGAGCCGTGGGACGGCCCTGCCGCCATTGTCTTTTCCGACGGTGACAGCGTTGGTGCGGTGCTGGACCGCAACGGTCTGCGCCCTTGCCGCTGGTATGTCACGGACGACGACTATCTGATTCTCTCCTCCGAGGTCGGCGTGCTGGACATCGCCCCGGAGCACGTTGTGAAAAAATCCCGGCTCCAGCCGGGCAAGATGCTGCTGGTAGACACCGTGGGTGAGCAGTTGGTGGATGACGAGACCATCAAGCGCAAATACGCCCGTCAGCAGCCCTACGGCGAGTGGCTGGACGCGCACCTTGTCTACTTAAAAGATCTGAACATTCCCAACCGGCGGGTGGAAAAATACTCCCAGGAGATGCGCGACCGGCTGTACAAGGCCTTCGGCTACACCTATGAGGAAGTGAAGGATGCCCTGCTCCCCATGGCGCGGGACGGCGCGGAGCCCACCTCCGCCATGGGCGTGGACACGCCTTTGGCCGTGCTGAGCGAGAAGCATCAGCCCCTTTTCAACTACTTTAAGCAGCTCTTCGCCCAGGTGACCAACCCGCCCATGGACGCCATCCGGGAGGAGATCGTCACCGACACCACCGTGTACGTCGGCTCCAGCGGCAATCTGCTGGAGGAAAAAGAAGAAAACTGCACCATGCTGCAAATCCACAACCCGATTTTGACCTCTGTGGATTTGATGAAGATTCGCCACATGGACGAACCGGGCTTCAAGGTGGAGACGATTTCTCTGCTTTACTACAAGGGCTCGCCCCTTGAAAACGCGGTGGAGCGCCTGTTTGTCACCTGCGACCGGGCCTATCGCAACGGCGCCAACATCCTGATTCTCTCCGACCGGGGCGTGGACGAAAACCATGTGGCCATTCCGTCGCTTCTGGCGGTTTCGGCCTTGCAGCAATACCTGGTGCGCACGAAAAAGCGCACCGCCGTCTCGTTGATTCTGGAGAGTGCGGAGCCCCGGGACGTCCACCACTTTGCAACGCTCTTAGGCTACGGCGCCCAGGCCATCAACCCCTATCTCGCCCAGGAGTGCGTGGAGGAGCTGGTGACCATCGGCCTTTTGGACAAGGACCCCGGCGCCGCCATCGACGACTACAACGGCGCCATTCTCCACGGCATCGTGAAGATTGCCTCCAAGATGGGCATTTCCACCATCCAGTCCTACCAGTCCGCCCAGATTTTCGAGTGCATCGGCATCAACCACGACGTCATCAACCGCTACTTCACCAACACCGTCAGCCGGGTGGAGGGCGTGGGTCTTGCCGAAATCGGCGAGGGCGTGGAGTGGAACCACAATCAGGCCTTCGACCCGCTGGGACTGGGCTATGACCCGACGCTCAACTCCATGGGCGCGCACAAGCTGCGCTCCGGCCCTGATAAAGAGGACCATATGTACTCCCCACGGACGATTCTGCTGCTGCAAAAGGCCGCCCGGAACGGCGACTACGCCGCGTTCAAGGAGTACACGTCTCTTGTGGACTTTGCGGACAAGCCCCACACCCTCCGGGGACTGCTGGGCTTCAACTTCGCTGAAAACGGCGGCATCCCCATCGACGAGGTGGAGAGCGCCGAATCCATCGTCAAGCGCTTTAAAACCGGCGCCATGAGCTACGGCTCCATCTCCGAGGAGGCGCACGCCTGCATGGCCGTGGCCATGAACCGCATCGGCGGCAAGTCCAACTCCGGTGAGGGCGGCGAGAGTGCCGAGCGTCTCCACGACGAGCGCTGCTCCGCCATCAAGCAGGTGGCCTCCGGCCGCTTCGGCGTGACCAGCGAATACTTAAACTCCGCGCAGGAAATTCAGATCAAGATGGCGCAGGGCGCCAAGCCCGGTGAGGGCGGACATCTGCCCGGCACCAAGGTCTATCCGTGGATCGCCAAGACCCGCTGCTCCACCCCCGGCGTGACGCTGATCTCTCCCCCGCCCCATCACGACATTTACTCCATCGAGGATCTGGCGCAGCTGATTTACGACCTGAAAAACGCCAACCGCCATGCCCGCATCAGCGTGAAGCTGGTGAGCGAAGCAGGCGTGGGCACCATCGCCGCCGGCGTTGCCAAGGCCGGCGCGCAGGTGGTTTTGATCTCCGGGTTTGACGGAGGCACCGGCGCAGCACCCCGTACCTCCATCCACAACGCAGGACTGCCGTGGGAGCTGGGCGTGGCGGAAGCCCACCAGACGCTTATCCAGAACGGTCTGCGCTCTCAAGTGGTCATCGAGACGGACGGCAAGCTGATGACCGGACGGGATGTGGCCATCGCGTGCATGCTGGGTGCCGAGGAATTCGGCTTTGCCACCGCGCCGCTGGTGACCATGGGCTGCTGCATGATGCGCGTGTGCAACCTCGATACCTGCCCGGCAGGCATCGCCACCCAAAATCCCCAGCTGCGGAGGCGCTTTTCCGGCAAGCCGGAGTACATCATCAACTTCATGATGTTTGTGGCGCAGGAGCTGCGGGAGTACATGGCGCGCCTTGGCATCCGCACCATCGACGAGCTGGTGGGTCGCAGCGACCTGCTGCGGGTTCGGGAAAAGCTGAACACCCACCGGGCCGAGACGCTGGATTTAAGCCGCATTCTCTCCAACCCCTACGGCAATTCCGTGCCCCACTTCGACCCCAAGACCGTCTACGACTTCCATCTGGAAAAAACCGCGGACATGGAGGTACTGGTGGAGAAGCTGGGCAAGTCCCTCAAGGGCAAGAAGTCCGGCAAGCTGGATTTGAACGTCTCCTCCACCGACCGCTCCTTCGGCACGCTGTTCGGCAGCGAGATCACCCGAAACTGCGGCAACGACCTAAGTGACGACAGCTATGTCATCACCTGTCACGGCGGCGGCGGACAGTCCTTCGGCGCGTTTATTCCCAAGGGGCTGACCCTCAAGCTGGAGGGCGACAGCAATGACGGCTTCGGCAAGGGACTCTCCGGCGGCAAGCTGGTGCTTTACCCGCCCAAGGGCTCCACCTTTGCCCCAAGCGAGAACATCATCGTGGGCAACGTTGCGCTCTACGGCGCCACTTCCGGCAAGGCGTTTATCTCCGGCGTGGCCGGTGAGCGGTTCTGCGTGCGCAACTCCGGCGCCATCGCCGTTGTCGAGGGCGTAGGCGACCACGGCTGCGAGTACATGACCGGCGGCCGGTGCGTCATTCTCGGCCCCACGGGCAAGAACTTTGCGGCCGGCATGTCCGGCGGCATCGCCTACGTGCTGGACGAAAACCACGATCTTTACATGCGCTTGAACAAAGAGCAGGTGCTCACTGACACCCTGACCGAGAGCCACGACATTGAGGAGCTGCGTGCCCTCATTGAAGAGCACGTCTCCGCCACCGGCTCTCAGAAGGGCAAAAAAATTCTGGCAGCGTTCAAGAGCTATATCCCCTGCTTTAAAAAGATCATGCCCCGGGACTATGACAAAATGCTCCGCGCCATCGCGCAGCTGGAGGAAAAGGGCATGACCCGCGAACAGGCGGAAATTGAGGCGTTTACCGCCAACACAAGAGGTTAAGGAAAGGAGAGCGAAGCATTATGGGAAAGCCCACAGGATTTTTGGAGTACACCCGCAAATCGGATCCGGCACGTCCGGCATCCGTCCGCGTCAAGGACTGGAACGAGTTTCACATCGCTCTTCCCGACGCCTCGAGAGAGCAGCAGGGCGCGCGGTGCATGAACTGCGGCGTGCCGTTCTGCCAGACGGGCATGATGTTTGAGGGCAAGACCTTCGGCTGCCCGCTGCACAACTTGATCCCGGAGTGGAACGACATGATCTTCTCCGGTAACTACGGCCACGCGCTGTCTCGACTTTTAAAGGCCAACAACTTCCCGGAGTTCACGGGTCGTGTCTGCCCCGCCCCCTGCGAAAAAGCCTGCATCTGCGGGATTTACGGCTCCCCCGTCACCATCCGCGACAACGAGCGGTGCATCATCGAAACGGCATTCCGGGAAAAGCGTATCAAGCCAAAGCACCCGCCCCAGTATTCCGGCAAAAACGTGTGCGTGGTGGGCTCCGGCCCCGCAGGTCTTGCGGTTGCCGACCAGCTCAATCACCGGGGACACTCCGTCACGGTGATTGAAAAGGACGAACACCCCGGCGGCCTTTTGATGTACGGCATCCCCAACATGAAGCTGCCCAAGTCCATTGTCCAGCGCCGCATTGACTTGATGTACGACGAAGGCGTGACCTTTGTCACCGGCGTAGACGCTTCCGACAAAAAGACGGCGGCACGGCTGATGAAGGAATACGACGCGGTGGTGCTGTGCTGCGGCTCCGGCGCTCCCCGGCCTCTGGGTCTGGAGACAAAGGGCCTTGGCGGCATTTACTACGGCACGGAGTATCTCAAGGCCGCCGTGGAGCGTGCCCAGTTCGCAAAAGAATCCGCCGTGCCTTCCGCCGCCGGGAAAAACGTGGTCATCATCGGCACCGGCGATACCGCGTCAGACTGCGTGGCCACCGCGCTACGCCAAAAGTGCTCCTCCGTCACCCAGCTGGTTCGCCGGAAGCGGGCCGAATATCTGGATGTGCAGGGCAACCTGCCTGCCGATTATGCCCATGAGGAGGCCCTGGCCGTCAGCGGACAGGATCCCCGCCGCTTCGGTGTGCAGGTCAATTCCCTCGTCTCCGATAAGGGCGTGCTCACGGGAGTCGTCACCACGGAAGGCGACACGCTGCCCTGCGATCTGCTGATCGGCGCCACCGGCTTTTCCGGCTGCGAGGAAGGCGTGTGCAAAGCCTTTGGCGTGGAGCGAAGCAAGACCGTCACCACCGTGGAGGGGCATTACGCCACCAGCGTTTCCGGCGTGTTTGCCGCTGGCGATATGCGCCGGGGGCAGTCTCTGGTGGTCTGGGCGATTGCCGAGGGCAGAGCCGCCGCCGCCGAGGTGGACGCGTTTTTGACCGGCTACACGAACCTGGTCTGACAGCTCAAAGTGCGCCCCGCGTTTTTGTTTAATTGCACAGAATTGGAAATCTTTTTTGGTAATTTTGGCAAATTGCTGTGAAAAGCAACCATTGACGGGTACTACCTTCGTGTGGTAAATTTTGAACATAAAAGAGGCAAGGACGCCTAACAGAGTTTCACTCTGCGGTGTCCCTGCCTCTTTTTCGTTGTTCCGCGTCTATTCAAAGGGTTAAAAATAAGGAGGAAGAAACAGATGGATATGGGTATATGGTTTCTAATCGGTGCAGCACTGGTGTTCTTTATGCAGTGCGGCTTTGCTATGGTGGAGACAGGCTTCACCCGGGCAAAAAATGCCGGCAATATCATCATGAAAAACACCATGGATTTCTGCATCGGCACCGTGGTCTTTATGCTGTTGGGCTTTGGCATCATGATGGGCGAGCACACGTTTTTCGGTCTGATCGGCAGTCCCGATTGGACGCTGTTTGTGGATTTCAAGAACTTTGACTGGTCCAGCTTCGTGTTCCAGCTGGTGTTCTGCGCAACAGCCGCCACGATTGTCTCAGGCTCCATGGCAGAGCGGACCAAATTCTCTTCTTACTGCATTTACTCCGCTGTGATCTCCCTAATCGTCTACCCCATTGAGGCAGGCTGGGTCTGGGGCAACGGCGGCTGGCTTGCAAATCTGAGCTACATCGACTTCGCCGGTTCCTCCGTCATCCACATGGTCGGCGGCGTGACCGCCCTGATCGGCGCCATGTTCCTCGGGCCCCGCATCGGCAAGTATACCCGGGATAAATCCGGCAAGGTCACCAAGGTCAACGCCATTCCCGGCCACTCCATTACGCTGGCTGCGCTGGGCGTGTTCATTCTCTGGTTTGGCTGGTACGGCTTCAACGGCGCTGCCGCAGGCGACGTCACCGAGATGGCGCAGATCTTCGCCACCACCACCGTTGCTCCCGCCGTTGCAACCGTTGTGTGCATGATCTTCACCTGGGTCAAGGACGGCAAGCCCGACGTGGGCATGTGCATGAACGCGGCTCTTGCAGGCCTCGTGGGCATCACCGCCGGCTGCGCCTCCGTTGACATCATCGGCGCCGCTATCATCGGCGCTGTGGACGGCATCATCGTGGATCTGGCGGTTGAGATCGTAGACAAAAAGTTCTACATCGACGACCCCGTCGGCGCATTCGCCGTCCACGGCGTGAACGGCTGCTGGGGCACCATCGCCGTGGGCCTGTTCGCGGAAAACGAAAAGTATGGCTCTCTGGGTCTGTTCTATGGTGGCGGCTTCCATCAGCTGGGCATTCAGCTTCTGGGCGTTGTCTGCATTCTGGCTTACACCATCGTTGTCATGACGGTTGTCTTTAAGATCATCGCAGCCACCAACGGCCTGCGGGTCAGCGAGGCGGAGGAAATCGAGGGTCTGGACGTCACCGAGCACGGTCTGACCAGCGCTTACGCCGACTTCATGCCCGCAGCCCCCGCTATCGGCATGGAATCCACCGGCGCGGTGGATCTGGCTGGTGTCGCTCCCACCGCTCTGACGCTGGGGACGGCTTTGGCAGAAAAGTCCCACAAATACACCAAGGTTTCCATCATCTGCAACGAGGATCACTTCGGTGAGCTGCGTGACACGCTGGCGACCATCGGCGTCACCGGCATGACCGTCAGTCAGGTAATGGGCTGCGGCACGCAGAAGGGCAAGATCGGCCGCTATCGCGGCGTCTCCGTCAGCATGAACCTGCTGCCCAAGGTGCAGGTGGACATCGTGGTTTCCAAGGTTGACCCGCAGTTGGTGGTTGCCGCAGCACAGAAGGTGCTCAAGACCGGCAAATACGGCGACGGCAAGATCTTCGTGTGCGATGTGGAGGATATCGTCAAGGTCCGCACCGGCGAAACCGGCTTCGCAGCCCTGCAGGACGAGTCCGACAAGTAACACTTCCAATCTGTCTCCCTTACACGGGCGGTCACTCAAGCCGAGTGACCGCCCGTGCTTTTTCATGCATACATTTCGCATTTTAGGAAAGACTGACTCCATAAATAATTCCATTTTTTTGGTACCGGGAGGCTTTATGATGCAATATCTAAATGCGTTTTTATGCGGTGGAATTCTCTGCGCGATTGGCCAGATTCTGATTGACAAAACCCAGCTGACCCCCGCCCGCATTCTGACGGGCTATGTGGTCACCGGCGTTCTTCTGGGTGCCATCGGCATCTACAAGCCCATCGCCCAGTGGGGCGGTGCGGGAGCCACTGTTCCCTTGACCGGCTTCGGCTACGCGCTGGCAAAAGGCGTGAAAGCGGCCGTGGCCGCCGACGGCTGGCTGGGCGTTTTTACCGGCGGACTGACGGCCACATCGGCGGGCATTGCCGCGGCGGTGGTCTTCGGCGTGCTGGCTGCCGCCGTCTTTAAGCCCGGCGACAAGCGCTAAGGCTCAAATCCCCTTGAAAAGAAAAAGCAGGCCCGGCGATTGCCGGGCCTGTAAAGCGTGTCTTTCTTATTTGAAAAGTGCGTTGAAAGCGGACACCGTGGTATCGGCGCTGTCGCCGCAGACCAACATGACGAAGTTTCCGTTGGAAACGATCTTGGCACTGTTCTGCCAGGCTTCCACCGTGGCGGGATAGAACGCGCCCTGCTCAATCTGATAGTCGATGCGAGCCTGGAAGATGGTTTTTACCGTCTGCACATCCGCGCTGGAGGCGCACTCCACCAGAGCGACCTCGCTGGCGACTGCAGAGATCATGGGCATGTACACCAGGCACTGTTTCGGCTTGAGGTCATTGAGTCCCGCGTAAAGGCTGTCCAGCGCATCCCCGGACACCGCCGACATGGACGGAAAATTCGGGTCGGAGCTGAGAGTGGTATAGAAGGCGCTCAGATCCACGGTCTTGCCGCTCTCCGGCTGCGTGGCAGAGGAAGAACCACCGGAGGGCTTGGTGGTGTCGGGCTTGGAAGTGGACGGCTTGGTGGTGTTAGGCTTGGTGGTTTGGGTAGACGGCTTCTCCGTCTGGGTAGAGGGTTTCTCCGTCTGGGTAGGCGTCTGCTCGGGCTGGGTTTCCGGCTCCGTGCTCTCCTCTTCAGAGGATGTGCCGGAAGATACCGCGCCCTCCTCCTCGGTGGAGGAAGCTGCAGAGGAACTTGCGGAGGAGCTGCTTTCCGCGCTGCTCTGGACAGAGGATCCGGAGGCATCGGCGGAAGTGGCGGAACCGCAAGCGCTTAAGGCAGCGGTCATGGCCAGGGCCAGCAGCAGGGCAATCCATCTTTTTTTCATAAGGTATCTCCTTTGTTGTCAGTCGGCCAGGGGCCGCTTTTTGTTTTTCTAATTTACAGACGAAAAAAGCCGGGAAAAAGTTCCCGGCTTTTCGATTTATTTTGTTACAATGGACAGATCGGCAATTTCAATGCCCTGCCGCATGGCGTATTGAATGGTATACTGTGTTCCGCCGGAGGTGCCGTCAAACGCGGCAATCAGAAGGGACGAGTGATCCACCAAATAGCGGTTTCGCCGTTGCATGCAGTCACTTGTGTATTTGGCGGAAACCATCGTCTCATAGTCGCAGGCATCAACCAACGTGCGCCAGCGGAGCCTGTCTACCTCTCCCCAGGCGCTGGCCTGGGTGGGACAGGGGATCGCCGCTTCCACCGTGACGTCGCTGTGGCGGGAACGCAGAGCCAGCGCACACTCGCAGAAATAGAAATCGCATCCCCGCGCCATCCCGCACAGGAAGTGCTGGTAGCCCTCCTCATAGGCGGCATCCACCGCATCCCGCAGCCGCCGTTTCAGATCGACGCAGTCTTTATTCTCCTCGTCAAAGCGCCACGGCAGTTTTTCAGGCCGATGGCCGGTAAAACTGCAGGCTGATTGCCTTCCACGCAATGTGTGTTCCCTCTTTCATTGTTTTAGTTATTGTAGAACAAACGTTTCTTTTTGTAAAGCGAAATTTGTCGAATATTGGGGCTTGCAATTTATTTGGCAGTATCGTATACTATCCGTAACAAAGTGCGAAAAGCACAACTGAATACTTGGTCTTCAGGGCGGGGTGTAAATCCCCACCGGCGGTATAGTCCGCGACCGGATGTCTTTTCTGGCATCCGCTGACCCGGTGCAACTCCGGGACCGACAGTTACAGTCTGGATGGAAGAAGATGATTGCGGCAAAGGGGCTCCTTTGTTGCTTGTTCACCTTGTGGAGGCAAAGGATTACAAGGTGTTTTTCAAGCAAAC
>JALCRR010000060.1 GCA_022652815.1 Oscillibacter sp. | reverse complement strand
GCCCCCCACGCGGCCGCCCCGCCGCGCTGATTCCCGGTGCAGAAATAATAGTTAAAGGACTTGACTTCAAAATAGCTCTGGGGATGGTGGCAGACGGGGCACACGGCGGGCGCGTTCTCGGCGATCTCCACGTGGCCGCAGTTGCGGCAGAACCACATGACCTTCTCACCCTTCTTAAAGACCTCGCCCTTCTTGAGGTTCTCCAGCAGCTTCAGATACCGCTCCTCGTGGGTCTTTTCAATCTTGGCCACGCCCTCAAACTGAGCGGCCAGAGCCAGAAAGCCCTCCTGCTCGGCGGTCTTGGCCATCTCGGCGTACATGGAGGTCCACTCCTCGTTTTCGCCGGCGGCGGCGCCCTTCAGGTTTTCCTCTGTGGTGCCGATGCCGTCCAGCGCCTTGAACCACAGCTTGGCGTGCTCTTTTTCGTTGTTGGCCGTCTCCTCAAAAATAGCCGCGATCTGCTCGTAGCCTTCCTTTTTAGCCTTGCCTGCAAAGTAGGTGTATTTATTGCGGGCCTGGGATTCTCCTGCGAAAGCCTTCCAGAGATTGGCCTCAGTTTTGCTGCCTTTCAGTTCCATATGTATAGCCCCTTTCAAAATTTGTCTCCGGCTGTTCCGGAATTTGATTTGATTTTATTTGAAGCATTGCTGCATGCATCCTGTTTTTCCGCACAGGCGGGACAGATTCCGTAAAAAATCAGGGAGTGGTTCTCCACCCGGCAGCCGGAGGAGGAAACCCGCCGGTCCAGCGCCGCGTCGTAGGGTATGGCCAGGTCGGAGACCGCGCCGCACTGCGTACAGCAGAAGTGGGTGTGAGGCTCCGTCACGGCGTCGAACCGCGAAATGGGGCCGGGCAGCTCCAAAATGCGTCCCTCCCGGGCCATCTGCTGCAGGTTGCGGTAGACTGTGCCCAGGCTCAGCCGGGGCAGCCCCGGCTTCAGCTGATTGTAGATCATCTCCGCCGTGGGATGCTCCGCCGTACTGCGCACCGCCGTATAAATTTGTTCCCGCTGATAGGAAAAGCGCTGAGTCTGCATAGCCTCACCTCACCTTACAGATATTAGTAATGATTACTTTTATCTTTATAACACAAAAAAAGATTAATTGCAAGCATTATTTAAAAAATATCTGAGGCGGAAGAAGATTGAGAAAAACTGCCTCGGTTTTTACCGGGCGAAGCGGAGAAACTAGGATTCGGGTATCGCAAGAGAAACTCCGAGTAAAGGAGGAGACAGCTTTGAAGAAGTTTTTTTCGCTTTTGCTGGTCACACTGATGTCCGCGGCGGTTTTAGCCGGCTGTGGAACGGATCAGGGCAATAATACCACCGACGGAACCGGCAACGGCACCGCCGGCAGCGCCGTCACTGACCGCCCGTCCACAACGGACGGCAGCGATGTGCTGACCCCCGATCCTGATACGGACCGGACCGACGTGCCCGGCACAGCGGCCGGCAGCGCCAATGTCACGGGTACTGCCGGGAGAACCGACGGCGCCGTTACGGACGCCGGCAACAGCCGGACTGCGGGCCTTTCCGCCAAGCAGCCCGACCATGTGCGGGGCGCCACGTATGAGCAGATGCTCCGAAACGGATATGTGCACGACAGGGACGGAGATCTGTACGATTATGAAAACGCCGTGACGCCGGGCACCATCTATTAATTTCTCCAATTTCTTTTGCAGGGATCCGCGCCGCGAAAGCGGCCGCGTGTCTTTGAAAAAGGGAAAGCCGGCGCCGCAAGGCGCCGGCTTTCCCTTTGATTGCTGTCCGTGCAGCCGTCCTCTTAACCCAGCGTGAGCAGGGAGCCGGCCGTCCGGTCGGCTGCCACGTCGTTGTAGAGGATTGCGTTGCCGGAGACATCTCCCAGCGAGGAGGGATTTTCTCCGTCTCCCACGGCCTTGCCGTCCCCCACATTGGGGTATTTGCCGTTGGCGTCCGCGCTCAGAACGCGGTAGCAGCCGCTCTCTCCGCCGCCGTACTGGGGAATGATCAGATCGCGCCAGCCGTTGGTGGTGTAGTCGCTGACCAGCACCGGCTCCCGAACCAGAGTGAAGGCCTGCGTCAGCGTCCAGGTGCCGTCGGCACTCTGGGAGGCGATCAGGGCGGAATCTCCGCCGGAGCCGCTGGTGTAGCTGCCCAGCACTGCGGCAAAAATCTCGTCGGTGCCGTCGTTGTTCAGATCAATATAGTTATAGAGGTAGACAGTATCCGCCAGGGCCTTCTGGGGGATTTCCCACTGGTCGGCGATCAGCTTCTCCAGAGCGGGGAGCTTCTCCGTCTCGGAGGGCAGGGGGCCCACGGTGTTGGGATAGACCGGCAGGTTCTCCATGGCCTCACCCGGGTTCTCCGTCAGGGCGGACGAGGAGGGCTCCGAAGCAGCGCTGCTTCCGGAGCCGCCGGCGGCAGCTCCGCCGGTTTTTTGGCCGCAGGCTGCCAAAGAGAGCGCCATGAATGACGCCAGCAGCAGGGTTAAAAGCTTTTTGTTCATTTTAAATCCTCCATTATGGTGCGCCGAAGCTTTCGCGGCGTGCCGCGGCTCCGGTGCCGTTCTCCCCTTATGACGCCGCCGGAGTTCAAAACGTTGCACGCCGCCGGAAAAATTTCAAAAAAACAGACCGCGCCGAAGGCGCGGCCCAAATGAGCTGACGGGAGTCAATGCCGCCGGAGAGGCCGGGGGCGCGTCACGCCTCCGACAGCAGAAAGCGCTCCAGCTCCGCCGGCGTTCCGAAGATCCGCTCCGCCCCCGCCGCGGTCAGCGCCTCCCGGGAGCGAAAGCCCCAGGCAACGCCGCAGCTGTGCAGCCCGGCGTTGCGGGCGGTGTGCATGTCCACGTCGCTGTCGCCTACGAAAACCGTGTTCCGGACGTCGGCGCCCAGCTCCCCCATCAGGCTAAGAACGCCGGCGGGATCCGGTTTTACCGGAAAGGCGGGCAGCTTGCCCCGCACCATGGCGAAGGCGTCGGGGAAAAAGTGCCCCACAATCACCTGACTGAACTCATCCGCCTTGTTGGAATAGACCGCCAGAGTCATTCCGCGCCGCTTCAGGGTGTCCAGCAGCTGGGGAATCCCCGCATAGGGGCGGGTTTTGTCCAGACTGTGCTTGCCGTAGTAATCCGAAAACCGGGCCAGCGAGTCCGCCGTCCGAAGCGGGCCGCGGCAGTTTTCCGGTGAAAACGCGCTGACCAGGGCGGGAATCCCGTGTCCCACCATGGTTTTGTATTCCTCCGCGGTAAATTCGGGCCAGTCATTCTGGCGGCAGACCCAGTTTCCCGCGGCCGCCAGGTCGTCGATGGTGTTGAGCAGTGTGCCGTCCAGATCAAAAATCACCGTTTGAACCATGCCTACCTCATTTCCGCGCCCGTTTCGTCGCTATGTTTGTATTTTAACAAAATCCCCCCGGGGATACAAGGCGCAAAACAGACAAGACGGCGGGGAAATCCCGCCGTCTTATCTGTCGATTTGCAGCGGAGCCGCGTCTGTCCGGCGATCAGAGCACCAGCACCGCGAGATAGACCGCGTAAAGAGCCAGCAGCGCCCAGCCCTGCCAGCGCCGGAACCTCCCGCAGAGCAGGGGCGGCAGGATGGCCAGCAGGCACAAAAGCAGGCATGCGGGCAAATCCAGAGCCGCGGTCTGGCGGCTGATGGTCAGCGTGCCGCCGGAGACCATAGAGCAGATGGGCAGAATCAGCGTCAGATCGATGACATTGGCGCCGATGATATTCCCGATGGACATGGACGCCTCTTTTTTGACAATGGCGGTTACGGTGGTGACCAGCTCCGGCAGCGAGGTGCCCACGGCCACCAGGGTCACGCCGATGATGGCGGAGGGGACGCCCAGCAGCCGGGCCAGGGCGCTGCCGTAGTCGATCAGGAGCTGGGAGCCCACCAGAATACCGGCGATGCCGATGGAAAAGAGAAACAGCTTTTCCGCGATCTGCCGGGGAGGGACGGCCTCTCTGCGGCCCCGCCCCCGGTTTTGAACCATGCCGGAGCGCGCATCCAGCAGGCTGCTGAGGAGGTAAGAGGCGAAGATGGCGAAAAGAAGGAGGGCGGATGCTGCCGAAAGCGCACCGCCCAGACACAAAAGCAGCAGCGCCGCCGCGCTCCCCGCCATCAGGCAGGCCTTCAGGCCGAACTGCTTTGTGTTCACCGCGGAGGGGATGCAGACGGCTGAGATCCCCAGAATCAGGCCCAGATTCGCCGTCACCGAGCCTACGGCGTTGCCCACCGCCAGATCCACCTCGCCCTTGAGCACGCCGGTGACGGACACGGTCAGCTCCGGCAGGGTGGTGGCCAGGGAGACGACGGTGGCGCCGATGATAAAGCGGGGGACGCCGGTGGTTTCCGCAATCCAGACGGCCCCGTTTAAAAACCAGTCTCCGCCCTTGACAATCAGGACAAGCCCTAGGGCAAACCAGAGTGCCACGAGAAAAAGATTCATTCATCATCCGCCCTTTTCAAGATTTACCGCGGCGTCCACGGCGCGGGAATGGTCTGCGGGCAGCCCGCTCCGCTCTGAGAGGCGCCGAAGCCGAGCCGGAGGAAGAAAAGAAGCGAATTGCCCAAAAGCTTTACGGGAGGGGACGAAAGCCGATGTCCTTGCACCAGACCGTCCGCCCGTCCGCCGTCCGCTCCTCTCCGGCGGTAAAGCCGCAGGCGGTAAAAAACCGGGCGGCGGGCTGATTGTCTCCGCTCAGCGCCAGGCACAGCGCCTGCCGGCCCAGAGGGCGGTAATACTGCACCGCCTGCCCCAGCAGCTGCACGCCGTATCCGCGGCCCCGGAAGGCCCTCTCCATGCAATAGAGCGTTATCCAGCCCCGGCCCTGGGCCGCCTGGATGTCACTCTCCATGCGGAGGACGCCTGCGCTGCGTCCGTTCAGCTCCGCGATCAGCGTCCGCCCGCGGTCAGCCGGCTCCGCAGAAACCGGCTCCGCCGGATCTCCGCCGTCCAGATGGGCGTGCAGGGCACAGGAACGCACAAATTCCGCCTGTTCCGGCCGGAGGACGGGGGAGAAGCACAGCCCCGGCTCCAGCGCGTTGGGATGCCGGCGGGACAGCGTTCCGGGGGCGCCGTCCAGATGGGAGCCGTCGTCCCGGAAAATCACCCGCAGCGAAGGACCTTCCGCCTCCAAAAGAGAGACGGCCGTGTTGCAGCCGTGGGGCGTCTTTCCGATCTCCGCCACAGAATAGCCCTGCAGCGCTGCCAGCAGAATGCGGATGGCGCTGCCGTGGGAAAAGACGGCCACGGTTTTTCCCGGGTTCTCCGCGGCAATGGCCCGAAGGGCACGCAGCATCCGGTCCCGGACGGCCTCCGGCGTCTCCGCGCCGGGGATGTGCCACAGATCCAGACGATGGAGAAAATACTCCATCTCCCGGGGTTCATCCCGGGCAATCTCGCCCCAGGGCTTTTGCTCCCAGTCCCCCACACAGATTTCCCGCAGGTCTCTGCACTTATGCAGCGGCAGGCCCTTGGGCCCGCAGATGGCCTGAGCGGTGGCGCAGGTCCGGTACAGGTCGCTGGAGTAGACGGCGTCGATGGCCACCGGTGCGAACCGCGCGGCCAGGGCGGCGATCTGCCGGTATCCGAAATCGGTTACGGCGCTGTCGTACTGGCCCTGGGAAATCCGGTAGAGATTGCCCTCCGCCTCCGCGTGGCGGATCAGATAGATCATTGTCATAGTGTGTTCCTCTGTCCCGTTTTTTATTTTGCATTTATTATAATCGGAGAAACGCCCCGGCGCAAACCAAATTCCACCGCGATTATTTCATTTTTTTCGGGCAATACTACCCACGTGCCGAAAAAGGAGTGACAGATAATGAATTGCGATACCGGATTTTGGTGCGGTATGACGGCCGGCATGGTTGCCGGCATAGCAGTGGGAGTGATGCTGCCCAGGGGCCGCGGATCCATGAAAACCCAGGTGGGAAAGAGAATCCAGAAGATGGGCGCCGCCGTGGATCATACCGTGGACAATCTCATCTCCAATCTGCGCTGACCTCAATGAAAAAGAGACGGGAACCGAATGTTTCCGCCTCTTTTTCCCGTAGATTTTTCTTGACTTTACGCGAAGCTTTGTTATAATAATAAAGCTGTCCTCTTTGGAAGACAGGCAAGTGAATACGACACTTGAACAACTATGGAGAAGTCGCCTAGTTGGTCGAGGGCGCATGATTGGAAATCATGTAAACCTTAACGGGTTTCAAGGGTTCGAATCCCTTCTTCTCCGCCAGATAAGAACGCTTATTTTGATACAATGCGTGTCAAGATAAGCGTTCTTATTTTGCGCACGATAGCCGTCAAAAAGTCTTGGGTTCAAGACTTTTTGACGATTTTTTCATTTTCTGCCGTTTGCCCAGTGCAGCAGCAAGCACCCGTTTGAGGAGCACATTGGCGACATACGCTCTGCACCGGGCAAACGGGTACTTTGGATTTGCACACGGTGTTCACCCTGCAAACGGAAGGTTTGGATTGCTGCAAGTATGTAGGAGAATTTTCTTCCTCCACACCATTCGTCTGTTCGAGTGCCGTTTTTGCAGTAATCTCAGATTTGGGTTCTTCCTTTGTATTCGCTGGTTATGACCTCGAACAGTTCCTCCGGCGTCTCTTTACAGCCGCCGTTCAGCCATAATTTGATGATAGCCGTCAGCCCGCTGCGGAAAAACTCACAGTGGTAGTCAATGAAACGATCATGAAACTCTTTTTGGGCAAGCTCCGTGTCGTATCCGATGATCTGATACTGATTGTCGTAACCGAGTTTGAAGTAGGTTTTGTAGAACAGCTGGTTTTCATAGATGTGCCGGAACAGCTGAAGGTAGTCATGGCGGTTGTAGCTTTCAGTACCGGAACGATTAAACTCGACCGTCTGCGCCTCCAGCTTCGCCCGCACAGAATCAGCCAGTTCATAGATGTCCGTGTAATTCGCATAAAAGGTGGTGCGGTTCAGCTCCGCCTTCTTGCAGATGTCAGATACGGACACCTTGTCCAGCTCAAAGGTCTGCAAAAGCTCGATAAATACCTTCTCGATCCGCTCTCTTGACTCCCGGCGGCGCTTGTTATCTTTCGTATTCACAGTTCCTCCATTATCTCAACACTTGACGGCATATTGGTGATTGAAATGACCGGCCGTATGAATCATACTATGCTCAAGACAATAAATCAACTGTTGTCGGAATAATGACTTGGAGGAAACACAAATGAAAAAAAGCAGTTTTGCCGCCTTGATTCTAGGTACGGTCAGCGGCGTCCTTTTCGCACTCGGCATGTGCATGGTCCTGCTCCCTGAATGGAACGCCTTTACGCCCGGTATCGTGCTTGGCTGCGTCGGACTCGTCCTCGCCCTGATCACCGTGCTGGTCTGGCGCAAAATGGAGCACAAGGCTCCGATCAAAATAACCGGTAAAACCGTTCTGACCATCCTTGTCAGCGTAATCGGCGCATTGGCGCTGGGCGTGGGCATGTGCTTTACGATGGTGTGGAACAACATGGTGCTTGGCATTGTCATCGGTCTTGTTGGAATTGTCGTTCTTCTGGCGCTGATCCCCCTTGTGAAGGGGCTGAAAGCCGAATGAGATCGGCGATCTATCTCGGTCAGAAAGCTGTAGAAATCAGGGAAGTACCGGTTCCGGCGGTCGGCGAAAACGATGTGCTGATCAAAAATATCTGCTCCAGCATCTGCGGGACAGACGCGGCGGTCTATCTGCATGGGGCAGACACGGGGCACAAAGTCACGGTCGGCGGCGAATTTGGGCATGAGACGGTTTCCCGCATTGTTGCAGCCGGAAAGAACGTCACCGGTTTTCAGGTCGGCCAGCGGGTCTATCCCTGTCCCTTGTATGCCAGGGACGATCCCGGCCGCGCCGGAACGCTGGGCGGATTTTCCGAATACATCCTGATTCCCAGCGCGATGCGGCCGCACGCATTATATCCTGTGGACGACGCGATCACCGACAGGGAAGCCTGCCTGATCGAACCGTTTACCGTCGGCTGCCGCGCGGCGCGCAGAGCACAGCCAAAGCCCGGCGACCGCGCCCTTGTGTTCGGCTGCGGAACGATTGGGATCGCCGCCGCCATCGCGCTGCGGTGGTTTGGCGTCGAGAAGGTTCTGCTCTGCGATCCGTCCGATTTTCGGCGGATGATCGCAAAAGAGCTTGGTTTCCCCGTGTGCAGCCCGCAGGACTGGCAGTCGGCGGCTGCCTCCTGCTTCGGCATGGCCGATTCCCTGTCCGGCAGGGTCGCGGATATTGACAGCTTCATCGACGCGGCGGGGGCGGAATCCGTTCTGAACGATTTTCTGAAATACGGAAAGATCGAAAGCCGGATTGTCTCTGTCGCGGTGAACAAAGCGGCAAGAAGCCTTGACCTGCTCCATATGACCTACGCGCAGCAGAGCATCATCGGGTCGGGTGGCTACAAGCCGGAGGACGTGACGGACGTAATGGCAATCATGAAAAGCGGCGAATGGGAAATTGAAAAGCTCATCACCCATACGTTTTCACTTGACGCGCTGCCAAAGGCGCTTGAAACCGCGTCGGATGCGGAGCGGTCGCTCAATGTGGTCATCCAATTCTGAGCCAGGGAGGATGAAGATTTGAAGCTGAAAAGCAGCCTGCTGAAAATTGCGGACAAGAATCCGGTCACGGGGCGCATGACGAAGGACGGAGAATACCGCATCCGCGTTTTTGCAGCGGGTTCCTTTGTCATCAACATGGCATATGCGCTGTATAACGCTTTTCTCGGCGTCACCGGATACTCGGTATGGTTCCTGACCATGGCTGCGTACTATCTGCTTCTCGGCTTCATGCGGCTTTATGCGGTTCTGGTCGGAAAATGGCATCCGGAGGACAAAAAGGCGCAGTACCGCGCTATGCGCAGGATCGGTATTCTGCTGCTGCTTCTGACTTTCGTGCTGACCGGCGATATCTGCCTGTCTCTGAAATATGATTTGATGAAAGGGCGCGGCACTACGGTCATGATCACGATTGCCGCCTATACCTTCTGCAACGTAATCTCAGCCGTCATGAACTGGGCAAAAGCAAGGGGATCAAAGTCGCCCTGCATCTGCGCCATTCGCAGTATCAGCGCGGCAGTCGCCGCCGTATCCGTGCTCAATCTGCAGATGTCCATGTTTGCGAGCTTCGGCGAGGATGAAAAAGTACACAGTCACCTTATGAACATTCTCTGCGGGGCGGCGGTGTGTCTGGTGATCGTGATGCTGGGAATCAACATGATGGTAAAATCAACCAGGAGCCTTTCGGCTCGGAAAGGAAACGAAAATGGCTAAATCAAAAATTGTCAAGGCGAACAAGAAGCTTGCCGGCACCGCAGCAGACACCTATCAGAAAATCGAGGACACGGTCGTCAGGGGATACAAGAAGGTTGAGAACGCCGCTGTCAGCGGATATATGAAGATCGAAGATAAATTTGTGGATCAGTATCTCACCCGCGACGGAGAATCGGTGGAGGACGCGAAAAAGCGCATCAAACACGGCGACATTTAGCCTGTATTTTGAGGGCGTACTTTGTGCACATCCTTGGCATTTTGGCTGTTTCAAAAAAATTCTTCTCCAAATTATCCGTGTTATCTGTTTTCAAAAAGACTGGATAAGGATATTGGGTCTATGGATAATCTGGGTCAGCTTATATTTGCCTTTATTTAGAATCTCCGCGCATGTTGACCGACGCCATCCTTTTCATTGGCTTAATCAAAAACAGACATATAATAATTGTCAGTGCATCGGCCGCGGGCTGCGAGAAATAGATGCCTGTTACGCCGAGTAGCTTTGGCAATATTAGTATAAACGGAACATAGAAAATGCCCTGACGGATGAGCGAGAGGAACAACCCCATCTTTGCCGATCCGATGGTCTGATAGGTGATTGTCATCATATAGCATAGACCAAAAGCGGGATAAAGCGCAACCTGTGAAATTAATAACCATTTTCCGAACTCGATGACGGTTGGGTTGCGATTAAACAGAGAGATCAACGGTTGTGCCAGTGCAATATATACAGCCGCCACGATAACCGTGAGCAGCAGTGCACCCTTTATAGCAAAACGCACACAGTCATGAAAGCGTTCGTTGTTCTTCGCGCCGAAAGCATAGGCCGCCACAGGCTGATAACCCTGCATGAAACCCATGACCACATAGCATCCAATGAGAATCAGACGCTGAACCACACCGTAAGCCGCGATAATGAGATCGGCATCCGATAAGGGTTTTGCCGCAATGTTGGTCAGAGATGTGGCCACCGCAAGGCAAATCTGGATCACGGCCGTGGGAATGCCAATGGAGATCACCGCCCAGATAAACTTGCCGGACAGCTTAAAGTATTTCGGCTTAATTTTGATGATAGATCGTCCGCTGAGATAGAAGAACAGCAATATAATAAAGGTGACGCATTGAGAGACCGTTGTTGCCAGTGAAGCGCCCTCAACTCCCATGTTGAAACCCCATGAAAACATGAACACAGGGTCAAGAATCACATTGAGCGCCGCACCCACTACGACCGCGATAGATGATATTTTTACGGAGGATTCTGCACGCGCTGCGCAGTTCATGCTTTGCGTCGGAAGATTGAACAATGCCGCAATAAACATCCAGAAAGCATAGTCTTTGGCCTGAGGAAGCACCGCGTCCGAAGCGCCGAATGCCCGGAGCAGCGGCTCCATAAAAGCGATACCGAGCACGCATAGAGCAATACCAACAAAAACTGAAAAGCCGATGATCGTCGTGACCGTCCGATTGGCTCCGTCTTTATCGGATGCACCGAGTTGCCGCCCGGCGATGACCGCCGCGCCGGCAGCAAAGATATTTTCTACGGAAACCATAATAAGCAGAAGCGGTAGTGTGACGCCCACAGCGGCAAGCGCGGTGTCGTCTCCCAGCATCCCGATATACGCCGTGTCCACGATGTTGTAAACGGCTTTTGCCAACAGAGCCAGCGTAGCCGGGACAGCCAGATTTATGATCGCTTTTGACGGCTTCTCTGTGGAGAGAAGGTTCTCCTTGGATACAGAAGTGTTCCTCATTTTATTTGCCTATCACACCATACAGCAGGATGTTCAACTGCCGATGGCACCTTTCCTCATGCTCTCGTAATATAACCTCTGCTGGTACCTGCGTGGAAAGCTCGGATTTGAAATTAAGGTTGAAATAGTCCATATACATCCCAAAATCCCGAACGACGGCTTCAATTGAAAGTCCTCCGCGTAGCGGCTCGCTTTGAAGAAGGCGCGTAAGGACAGAGATGTTAAGCGTATCAAATTTATTGCGCCGTTTTGAGATCTCTGCAACAAGGTTCTCCGGAGGTGAAAAAGCTGCGCTTGTGAATATTCCGAGGTAAATTTGATTCTCTGCAAAAAAATGCAGTCTTGCATCAAAATAAGAACCAAGTTTTTGCTCTGCTGTACCAGTCAGCTCCTTTTCCGTTTCATTCAAATAATCCGTGATGGTATCAAAGCATTTTTCCACACACAACAGGTACAATTCATCCTTGTCTTTGTAGTAGTGGTAAAGGTTTCCTTTGGAAATATTATTTTCAGCACAGATGGTATTCATTGAAACGGCATTGTAGGTACTGCGAGAAAACTCCTCCATCGCCGCATCCAAAATGCGCTGCCTTGAAAGCACATTTTTTCTCTCGCGTTTCATAAAATAGCTCCTCCTTTAAAAACAGAAAAGACGGCCGCCTCCCTTGTTTGATAGTATAGCATAAATAGACCGAATGGTCAATAATTCAGCTGTCATCGACATGCAAACTTTTTCGGATTACTGCAGCGCTTGCTGTAAAGCAGTTTTTAGAGTATCTGGCTCGCAGATAAGTTCTGCAATTTAACTCTTTTATGCTATTGGTATCGCTATTTTAAATCCGCTCTTAAGTCAAAAGGAGAGCCTTCCGTCACGGTGTTCGCTTGCCAGTGTGTGGTATCACTCGATCCCGTTTGCAGGGTGAACACCATGTGCAAAACAAGGACGGTAATTCTGATACGCGCTGTGTCAAAATTACCGTCCTTCATTGCATATGCAGGGCGAAAAGATATTCAGAATCTTCGTTCTCTCAGACGCGAGCCCAGCGCAGCGGGTCGCGTCTAAAAAGGAGGAGCCATGGAGCGGACAAAACAAACAACCAGTCCGAAGACTGGTTTTTGCTGCGGGAGCGCAATGCGCCCCGGCGTGAAAGTAGAGACCAATTTTGATACCAAATGCACACGGTACTGACCTTTTGTTAAAAGGTGCACACTCCTACTGTCATTAACAGTGTTAAGCATGCCTTATAAGTTGCTTACGAATGTTACTACATCGGTCCTTTCTTTACCAAGGGCGTGGTCAGTAATGTCAATCGCAGGCTGGAAAATGCTCAGATTTCCCTCAAAGTGATTAAACTCATTTATGAGCGTCTTCTTTGATGTGAGCCTGATACGATTGCGAATCTGGGTGATGTCGGTTTCGTCTGGATATGCTGCGCTAATTATCTGCCCTAACTGCTTATACTGGCTCGTGTCAATGTTAAATTTCTCGACCAGTTTCTTTTCCACCAGCAACCGCAAAAACAGATAGGTGAACGAATGTCTTAAAGTCTTATCAAGTAACGGATACTGCGAGTTATCGAGTATGTTCACGCCGTCCACAGTCTTCTCCAGAATGTCTGGGACTGAAACCTCATATGTTTCGGGGATTTTCCCATCTTTGTTTCCAAACAACTCTATGAAGGGCGCTCTTGTA
>JALCRR010000059.1 GCA_022652815.1 Oscillibacter sp. | reverse complement strand
AGCAAACAAAAGGAGTGTTTTTTATTATGTCAGAACCTACTACCCAGACCGCAGGCCGCGTGTCGGCCCGCAGCAAAACCCACCGCATCACCGTGACAGCCATGCTGGCCGCCGTCTCCACTGTACTGATGTTTGTGGACTTCTCCGTCCCCTTTATGCCCAGCTTCATCAAGCTGGACATCTCCGAGCTGCCGGCTCTTCTCGCGTCGTTCAGCCTTGGTCCCTGGTACGGCGTGGCCGTTTGCTTGATCAAGAATCTCATCAACTGTCTGCGCACCTCCACCGGCTGCGTCGGTGAATTCTGCAACTTCCTGCTGGGTGCCATCTTCGTGTTCTGCGCCGGCTTCATCTATCAGAAGTTCCGTCATCGCAAGTCCCGCAAGGGTGCTGTGATCGGCTCTGTGGTGGGTGCGGCGGCTATGGCCGTTCTCAGCGTTCCCGTGAACTATTTCATCACTTACCCCATCTATGCCAACTTCATGCCTGTGGATGTGATTGTCGGGATGTATCAGGCCATTGTTCCCTCCGTCAACGGACTGCTGGAATGCCTGGTCACCTTCAATATGCCGTTCACCTTCCTCAAGGGACTTTTGGATGTGGGATTGTGCTTCTTGATTTACAAACCCCTGTCCCCCCTGCTGCACAAGTAAAGCAACCACCTGATGCGGCAGACGCGGAAAGCGTCTGCCGCTTTCTATTTCCAAGAAAAGGAGCCGTCTTTGTGGAAAACGATCTGATTCCATCAATTGAAGAACCTTCCGTCCTTCCGGAAAGTCAGCCGGAAGCTCCCAGAAAAAAACTGCACCTGCCCCTCTGTCTGAAAAGCCGGGAGAACGCAGCCCGCGCCGCTTTTGTTCTGGGACCGTGGGTTTCCTACCTAATGGTGGAATTTCTGAATAACAACGACCCCTTTGACTCCCTAACTGCGGAGCAGGTCACCTTGAATCTGGTTTGGTACTATCTCATTTTCTGGGTAATACGGATGCTCTGCGGTCGAAAGGGACTGGGCGCTATGATCGCCTCCGGGCTGTGTTTTGGTTTTAGTCTTGCCAACCACTACGTACTCACGTTCCGTGGCCGCATCATTTTTCCCTGCGACCTCTTGACTTTGCAAACCGCCGCCAACGTTGCCAAGGACTATGACTATACGCCGGACAAGGCCATCTGGACAGCCCTCGCCCTGCTTGGCGCCTACTGGCTCGTGATTCTGCTTGCCCATCTGATTTTCCACCCCAAGGGGCGGCAAAAGCTGAAGCGATTGACCATCTCTGTCTCCTCCGCTTTGATCGTGGCCTATTGCGGTGTATTTTTCTTCACGCCTCTGCTGCCCACCATCGGCATCTATGCCCAGCAGTGGAAAACCCAGGCCAACGGTTTCCTGCTGAACTTTATGGCAGCTCTGCGGTATTCCTTCGTCTCAAAGCCCGACGGCTATTCATCTGAAGCCGCGCAGGAGATTGCAGATAACGTGGAAACTACCTCCGGGCAGACCACAGCCGCCACGCAGCCCACAAACCTTATCGTCATTATGAACGAGTCCTTTGCAGATCTCGGCGCGGACTTTCCCTCTCTGGGGCTCTCCGCCGACCCGCTGGCCTATTATCATTCCATGACAGAAAACACCGTCAAGGGCATGATGGTCTCCCCCGTTACCGGCGGCGGCACCGCCAATGTGGAATTTGAGTATCTCACCGGCGACTCGCTGGCGTTTCTGCCCTCCTCCACGGTGGCCTATCAGCTGTACTGCTACAACGCGATGCCCTCCATGGTGTCTCAGGCTGCATCGCTGGGGTATCACACCACCGCCTTTCACCCCTATCTGGCCTCCGGCTGGAACCGCACATCGGTTTACGACTGGATAGGTTTTGACGACAAGCATTTTGAGGACGATGTTCAAAATCCGCAGCTCATTCGCCAATACGTCAGCGATACCAGCGACTACGAGCAAATTTACCGCTGGACCGAGGCTTCCGCCGGTCCCGACTTTGTGTTCAATGTCACCATGCAGAATCACTCTGGCTACGCCCAGGGCTGGAACAATCTGGACCGCAGCGTAGAGGTGAACGGCTCTGGGGACGGTGTGGCAGCTCAGTACTTCTCCTTGATGAAGGAGAGCGACGACGCCATCCGGGAGCTGGTGGAGCATTACGCGGCCAGTGACGAAAAAACCATGATCGTCTTTTTCGGCGATCATCAGCCACCGCTTAGCAACAGCTTTTACGAACGGCTTTACGGCAAGGCGCTGGATGACCGCACCACGCAGGAAGTGCTTCAGCAGTATAAGGTTCCGTTCTTCATCTGGGCCAACTATGACATTCCGGAGCGGGACAATGTGCTGATCTCCTCCAATTACTTAGGCACCCTCACCTGTCAGCTAGCTGGCTGGCCTCTGACGGGTTATCAGCAACTTCACGCCGCGCTTATGGATGTGCTACCGGTGGCCACCACTATCGGATTTGTAACAGACGACGGACAGATCACAGGTCAAGAGTCTGATCTTCCGGAGCAAACGCGCAAGCTGTATGAGCAATATCGTCTGATGGCCTACAACCATCTCTTTGACGAGAAAAATCATCCGGACGGATTTTACGGTTGATCATCAGAAAATTTCAATAAAGCAGCCTTCTCTACCAAGATGACTACGCAAAAGAAGCGCACCGCAAAAAGCGGTGCGCTTCTTTTCTCTTTTGATCGTTTAGAGCTGGGTCTTGCTGATAAAGTCCTGATACCGCCGCCGCACCTCAGCCGTGTTCCGGCGGCTGATGGGAATGACCAGTCCGGTGTCTGTACGAACGGAGTCCGGCAGCACCGTGCGTAGGTGACGCAGGTTGACAATGTAGGATTTATGGGTCTGTAAAAATTCCGGCAGACGCAGCAGCGGCTCCGCCAACGTTTCAAACGGCTGGCGCAGACACACGCTCTCGAAAACTCGTCCCGAGTGGGTATATACCCGCATGATGCGACCGGTATGCTCCAGGCATACGATTCCATTGGCGTTGAGCGTCTCCGCGCCTTCCCGCGTCTTGACTGTCAAATGTGCCCCGCCTGCAATGGCGGATCGGTTCCGGGACTCATCCAGTGCGCGGTACAGCTTCTGGGGATCCAATGGCTTGAGTAAATACTGCTCGGGGTGGACGCTAATGGCGTCCAAGGCAAAGTCGGTGGATGCGGTGATGAAAATAATAACCGATTCCTGTCCGGCTTCCCGAATTGCGCGACCCACTTCCACACCGTTGTATCCCGGCATAATCATGTCCAGAATATAAAAATCATATTGGATTCCGCCGGTCAGCCTGTCCAGCAGTTCGGACGGGGAGGAGTAGAGGTCCACGCGAATATCTCCGTCCAGACGTGCCTGCCCGTAATGCGTCAAGAGCCGATTTAGCATCAGAAGCTCCGTATTCTGGTCATCGCAGACTGCAAAGCGCAGCAATTTCCTCGCCTCCCGTCATTTTCCGATCTTAGCAAAGATTTTACCATATTTTTCTTTTTATTTCAAGCGTTTGGGGACTTACTTTATCCGTGAAGTCCAGTATACAGTTTCAAAAAGCGCACCGCTTTCGCGGTGCGCTTGGATGTATTGAATCGTTAGGAATAAATAATCAGCAGACCTGTCATCATGCCAATAATCACAGCCAGCGCAGGCAACTTGCTTCTCCACATCAGAATGGATTCCGGCAGCAACTCGCCAAAGACCACGTACAGCATAGCTCCCGAGGCAAAGCTGAGGGACAGTGCCAGCGCTAGTGGACCCATGGTACCCAGAAAGTAACCGGCGATTGCGCCCAAAATGGTAGGTGCGCCGGTGCAGGCAGTCAGCGCGGCGGCTTTTGCCTTCGGCATACCGCCGGAAATCAGCGGCACAGCCACAGCCATGCCCTCTGGAATGTTGTGCAGACCGATCACCGTTGCCATAACCAGACCGCTGCGATTTAAAAGCTCCATGTCGGCGGACTTTGCAAAGGATGCACCAATGACCATGCCCTCGGGGACATTGTGCAGCGCGATGGCGGCTGCCATGACGAGGCCTGCCAGAAAGAGGCTGGAGCGGGGCTGTCGTCCGGACTGATGCTCCGCCAGATGGTTGGCGTGGGTTAACTCCTCCAAGGAGTCGGCGGTCTTGGGGTGGCCTTTGTCGATGTGGGCAACCTCGTGGTCGGTATCCCGGTCAATCCAGGCATTCAGAGCGGCGATGACAGCATAGCCACCCATAACGCCCAATACAATCAGAAAAATGTTGGTCTGCTCGGTTGCCTGCTCTGGATTGATGGCCGATGACAGCAGGTCAAAGCACACCACAGCGGTCATCACACCAGCTGCAAACGACAACAGCAGGCTGACCGTGCGGCTGGAGTCCTTGCGAAACAGGCAGGAGACGATGCCGCCCATTCCCGTGCCTCCCATACCAGCCAGGGCTGTAATGAGGATAATCTTCCAAACAAATCCCATTCTTCCGTCTCCTTTTCGAAGTTGCCCATGGCTAACTCTCTACCTATACTCTACCCCGCCTGTCGAAAAATGTCAATCCCCCGTCGGAGCGCAAAGCTCTGTCCGGGGGATTGTATGTTACGCAAATAGAATGTAGACCAGCAGAAACAGCAGTCCGCCTCCGGCCAGCAGCAGATCAAAGGAAAATGCCTCGGTAATGAGGAGCCGCCGGGGCTTTTTTTCGTAGGCGCCGAAATTCTCGGTGCGCTTCGGCACAAAAATACCGGGAGCTCGCAAAAACAGGAGCTTTTCTCCCAGAAATACGATAAAATCGCCCACAGAAGCCACGATTCTGGCGCATAGTGCGCCCAAAAAGCTCAGTGCCCGCAGCACCGGCCGGTAGAGCAGCGTCTCCAGGTCCAGCTTTTCCGGCCACAGATCCGGGTAGACGACCTCGCTGCCCTTTCGCCGCCGCAGCGCCGTGCAGACCACCATCGCATAGATGCCGATACCGATGGCGATGGAGACCAGCGCCCCCTTCAGATTGACCAGGGCAAAATAGTGGACGGCGTGACCCTCTCCTGCCCACAGGAAAATTCCCGCCCAGCGGGCAATCGGTTCCATAGTCAGTCCCGGCGTTAGGCCAAGGACGCCCATTGCAGTGGCACCCAGCGTCAGCGCGACCCGTGTGGCCGGGGACAGATACTCCTGCACGCCCGCAGACGCGCCGGCAGGCCTTTGTTCCACAAAAATGCAGATAAACAGTTTTGTCATGTAGGCTAGCGTCAGACCGCCGGAAATCAAGAACAGCCACTCCACGACTTCAAAGGGCAGGGCATTTTCGCCGGATTGCAATAATTCGTGAATGTATTCCACAATGGACTCATGCAGCAGCGTCTTGGAAACGTAGCCGGAAAAGCCCGGAATACCGGCAATGGACGCCGCTCCGATGAAAAACACCGTCTTGAGAAACGGCTTGTTGCGTCCATAGCCGCGAATGACATTCAAATCCAGCTGATGGTGGTTGCCCAGATAGATGACGCCGGCAGCCACGAACAACACCAGTTTAATCAGCGAATGGTTCAGCATGTGCAGCACGGTGCCCCAGGCGGCCAGCGCATTTTCTTCGCCCAGATACCCTTGCATGGCAACGCCCAGCAGGATAAATCCGATCTGGGACATGGACGAGCAGGCCAGTGTACGCTTTAGATCGATGGAGAACAGCGCCAGCACCGCGCCCAGCACCATGGTGATCGTGCCCAGCAGCAGAACCGTCTCATTCCATCTCACGTCGTTCCACAAAAGATACCGCGCCACCACCAGAATGCCGAACACGCCCGACTTGGTCAGAATGCCCGACAGCAGTGCCGATGCGGGAGCGGGCGCCACGGGGTGCGCCTTGGGCAGCCAGATGTGTAGCGGAAACATGCCCGCCTTGGCGCCAAAGCCCACAAGACAGCAAATCCCACCAATAAGCAGCTGGTCACGCTTCTCCTCCGGCAAAATTTTTGCAAGCGCCGCCATCTCTGTAAACCGTAGGGTTCCCAGCAAATGCTGCAGCACGAACAATCCCACCAGCAGCACCATGCCGCCGAACACAGCCACGGCCAGATATGTTTTTGCCGCATCCAGCGCCTTGGGTGTCTCCGGCCACGCCACCCACACCCAGGAGGTGAAGCTCATCATCTCAAAAAAGACGAACAGGGTGAACAAATCCGCCGCCAGAAAAACGCCCATCAGCGCACCCAGCGTCAAAAGCCAGTAAAAATAGAATCGGTTGGAATTGGTATATGCCTCAAAATATTCTCTGCACGGTAACGCCGTCATCATCCACAGAAACGCGGCAATCACCGCCAGCATACTTTGGAAACTTCCAGTGGCAAAATGCAGTCCTAGGCCGCACACCTCGGGCAACGACGCGGTTCCTCTGGGCAGCAGGGCAAGGAGCAGGGCGATTGCCAACTCAATGCCGGGAATGATGCGGATATAAAGGTTGCGGTATTCCCGGTCCCGGCGGCGCAGGGGATAAATGAACCACGCCGCGGCGATTGGCAAAAAGACGGCCAACAGCATCAGTGCTTTTGTCATCTTCCTCCCTCCTTTCTCGGGTTTCAAATAGTTCGGTTTTCCTGCGCAAAGCAGAAATTGTTCAGATCAACCCGCCGGCAACAGCGTAGAGAAAGCTAATCAGATACTTGGACGCAAGTCCCAGTGCAATGCCGGCAGCGGCAAGCACGATCAGCGGCACTGTCATGGCAGGGCCCGGATCGTGGGCCTTTGCAAGTGCCTCGGTGTCCAGTTCGCCCACTGGGAACCACGCCCGAACCACCACGGTCATCAGATACAGCGTGGTCAATAGCGTGGACAAAATCAACGCGGCAATGCCGACGGCAGAAAGCGTCGTGCCCGTTGCCACCGCTGCGGTGGCAATCATCCACTTGCCCGCAAAGCCTCCCAGCGGCGGAAGGCCGATCAAGGCAAGCGACGAAATCGTGAATGCACCGAATACCACCGGCATTCTGCGGCCCATTCCCTCCAGATCATAGACATACTCCCGCCCGCCGTAGACGATGATCGCGCCGGCGCAGCAGAAGAGGGTGATCTTCACCACCGCATGGTAAACCATATGGGTCAGTGCACCGGTAAGACCCGCCGGAGTCATCAGTGTCAGGGCAAAGAGGATGTAGCTTAGGTTTGAAACCGTAGAAAACGCCAGCCGCCGCTTTAGGTGCGGCGTGCGCAGTGCCCGGGCGGAGCCGTAGACAATGGTGATAATAGTCGCGGTCATGACGATGGTCTGGGCAAACGTGCCCCGCAGGAAGTCCGCGCCAAAGCCGAAGTAAATCAGCCGCGCCACGGCAAACACGCCCGCCTTCACCACCGCCACCGCGTGCAACAGAGCGGAAACCGGCGTGGGCGCGATGGACGCGTCAGGCAGCCAGCGGTACAGCGGAAAAATTGCCGCCTTTACGCTGAAGCCGAAGAACGCCAGCACAAAGGCCCAGCGCAGCATCTGCTCGTTTCCAGGCAGCCGCGCAAAATCCAGCACACCGCCATAGGTGAAATTCAGCGTGGTGCCGAAATTCAGCAGAAATACGATCCCGATGAACGCGAACGCCGCGCCGGAGAGCGAATAGATCAGATATTCCCGTCCGGCAAAGCGTGCCTTCTCATCCATGGAGTGCATAACCAGCGGCAGCGTCGCCAGTGTCAGAAGCTCGTAGAAGAAGTACAGCGACAGAAAATCCTCGGAAAACGCGATGCCCAGCACAACGCCAAAGGAAATCAGCCAAAATCCGAAAAACCGATTTTCGTGTCCTTCGTGGGACATATAGTCAATGGAGTAAATCGTAATCAAGGGCCAGAGGACGGACACCACCGTGCCGTACACCATGCCCATGCCGTCAATCCGCAGGGAAATGGAAAAGCTCTTTGAAAAGCTGACCAGAACGCACTGCAGCGCATCGGAGCCGGATTGATACGAAAGGATCACGCCGGCCATGGCAAACACCGTCGTCAACAGCACGGCGGTCATGAGATACGTATTGCGAATGCGGCGGCTTTGGGGCTGCATAATTAGCAGACCTAGTCCGGCCAAAAACGGGAACAAAATGGGAACGGTTAAAAACTGATGCACGGCGATGTCACCTTCTTTCTGCCGCCTGTCCGGCGGCGAGTTCTTTGTGTGGAAGCCTCCGCGTTTAGAATACCAGTTTTGCCAGTGCCTGGGCCGCATGCATGACCCACTGTGGGAAAACGCCCAGTACCAGGGCAAGCCCCGCGAAAATCATCATAGGCACCGTCATCTGGGGGCCAACCTCCCGCTGATCGGGAATGTTGTCGCTGCCGGGGAAAAAGCCCGCCGATACAATCGGCAGCAGATATCCGGCCGTCAGCAGGGCGGACAGAATCAGCACAGCCACACCGCCCCAGCCGAAAAGCGGATTTCCGGTAGCTAGCGCGCCGGTGGCCAGCACCCATTTGGAGAAGAAGCCGCTCATGGGCGGAATGCCGATTAGGGAGAGCGCCGCCACCGTAAAGCAGCCCATGGTCACGGGCATCCGGCGGCCAATGCCCCGGAGTTGATCGACGCGGGTGCAGTTGGTGGACAAAATCACGGCGCCGGCAGCCAGGAACAGGGTGTCCTTGGCTAGCGCATGGAATACGATTTGCAGCATGGCGCCCTCAAAGCCCTCCGGCGTCAGTAGCAGCAGGCCGAACAGCGCATAGGAAATCTGAGACACGGTGGAATAAGCCAGCCGCTTTTTAAACTGCTGTTCCCGCAGCGCCAGCATGGAGCCGATAAACACCGTTCCCAGAGCAAGAATCACCAGCGTCTCCTGCGCCCAGGAATCGGCGAGAAACGCAGGCCCGAACATGTAATACGTCACGCGGATAATGGCCAGCACACCGCCCTTGGTAATCACGCCGGACAGCACGGCGGAAGCCGGAGCCGGAGCCACGGGGTGCGCCGAGGGCAGCCAGGACTGCATGGGCATCATGCCCGCCTTGGCGCCAAAGCCCACAATCATCACCAGCCACACAAAAAGCAGCTCATCCCGGTGTTCAGCGGCGGAGGACAGCAGGGCGCCCCCTGCCAGAAAATTCGAAACCGCCAGATGGGGCCATACGAAAAAGAAGCCCGCCAGTGCCATGCCCGCGCCGAAAACCGAGTAGCCCAGATATTTGAATCCCGCCCGCCGGGCCGTGGGCGTTGCGTTGTGCAGCACCAGCGGCATGGTAATCAGAGACATCATCTCGAAAAACATGTACATTGTGACGAAATTCTTTGCCAGCGCAAGACCCATTAGGATTCCCAGCGTCATGGTGTAAAATCCCTCAAACTGCTGTTCATGCTCTGCGTGTCTAATGTACGGGAACGAGAATACGGACACCGGCACCCAGATTAGGGAAATCAGCGCCATGAAGAACTTGGAAAGCGCGTCGCTGCGCAAACCCAGCCGCAGCGAACCCTCGATGGTCAAAAGATCCATGGACTGCTCCGGCAGGACGCACAGAATCACGGCGCACACAGCCGTCACGCCGGACAGCCACAGCACCATACGGTTCCGCGTCTTTTCAGTTTTCTGCC
This sequence comes from Oscillibacter sp., assembly GCA_022652815.1. Classification (GTDB taxonomy): domain Bacteria; phylum Bacillota; class Clostridia; order Oscillospirales; family Oscillospiraceae; genus Oscillibacter. Next base: position 4,198 of record JALCRR010000059.1, on the reverse strand, counting down.
GGAACACGAAGATTCCCCCGATGATCGGCAGCAAAACGGGTACGAGCAGCATAGACACCTCGACGTTTTAAAGTAGTTGGACACCCATCTGAATCACGTCCAGGATGGGATGATAGAAAATACCCAGGACAAACACACCGGCCATTAAAATAACGGCAGCGATGGTAAAATTGCGGTCAAATTCCGCCTCCCGCGGATCGGAAATCTCCAGAATATGCTGCTGCAGCTCCGGCGGCGGTGTAATCCAAATGGCCAGCACGGCGGGAACATAGTAAAGTGCGTTCAGCACGGTGGACAGGGCGATGGTCAGCAGCACCATCACCATGCCGTTGGAATTTAGGGATGCCGAGGCAAAATACAGCTTGGAGACGAATCCGCCAAATAACGGAATGCCGATCATGGAAAGGGCACCCACTGTAAAGCCAATCCCCGCGGCAATGTCGCGGTAGGCGCTGCCCCGCAGATTCTTCAGCGATCTGTGGTGCCCGGAAACGGCGCTGAGCCGTCCGGCGCAGAGAAACAGCAGCGGCTTGCAGGTGGCGTGGACAAGAATGTGGAAGCAGGACGCCACAATTCCGGCGGGAGAGCCAAGGCCCAGACCCATGAAGATATAGCCGATCTGCGCCACGGAGGAATAGGCCAGCATCCGCTTGACGTGGTGTTCCCGAATGGCAGAAACCGATCCGAAAATCATACCCATTAGACCAAACAGCAGCACAACGGTGGTCATGCCCATCTCGACCATCAGTGCAAGGCCGAACACCCGCACCATCAGCACGATCATCAAGACAATGTACCCCTTGAGCACCAGCCCCGAGAGAATGGCAGAGGATGTGGTGGTGGCGCCGCCGTGGGCGCCAGGCAGCCACAGGTGGAACGGGAACATGGCGCTCTTGACACCCAGACCTGCCACCATCAGTCCTGCGGAAACGGTCAGCGGAACATGGTACTGCCCTGATGCCGCCAAATCCGCAATGGCCGTGGAAAGGGACGGCATCAGAAGATACCCGGTTACGGCATTCAAAAAGGTCAAGCCGATGAGGAACAGGCCGGAACCCAGAAGGCTCATAAAGAGGTATCGAATGGTGGCAATCAGATTGGGGCCGGTGTCCTTGGCCATTACCAGTGCGCAGGCTGCGATGGTGGAAATCTCGATAAACACATAGCCCGTAAACACGTCGTTGGTATAGGTCAACGCCAGAAGCGATGCCAGCGTCATGCAGCACATGGTGCAGTACAGCGGCAGTTTTTTCTCCTGTACGTCATGGAAAAGATCCCGGGAGCCGCCTGTGAGCGCCAGCGCCATGACCCCGGCGAATACCATCGTCAAAAGCGCCTGCAGTGGCCCCACGCGGATGGCGTTGCCATAGGGCGCGGCGAACCGGCCCATGGTGTAGACAAAGGCGTAGCCGTCTCCCTCCCCGACAGCGGCGAGGGTCAGCGCGGACAGCAGCGCCGTCAGCGCACACACGCCAATCGTCAGATACCAGGCTGTTTTCCCCTTTTTGATCACGGCGCAGAGGATGCCGGCTACCATACACGCAAAGATGGAAAAGAAGGGATAGTTTTCGACCATCGGTCTCATTCAGTCATCCTCCTTTCCGGCCTTTTCCAGCAGTTCGTTGAGCCGGATTGTGCCGTAGCGGCGGTAGATGCGCTGAATGAGAGCCAGGGAAAAGGCGGTGATCGATACGCTTACCACGATACCCGTCAGCACCAGGCCGGAGGGAATCGGGTTGATGTACTGGGGATTGAAGCCCTGCTCACCTACGATGGGTGCGATGCCGCCTTCAATGTAGCCCAGCGACGCCAGCAGCAAAAACACCGCCGAGTCCATGATGTTGAATCCCACGACTTTTTTCAGCAGGTTCTGCTGAAGCAGCACGTTGAGAAAGCCGATGCCGAAGAGGATCACGGCAACGACAGCAAATCGGTTTTGAATGATCAGTTCCAGCATTCGGTTTTCACTCCTTTTTACTGGCGACCGCCAGTGAAGTCTGCGGCCTGCTGGCCGCGAAGGACTCCGACCCCCATCTTCTTTGCTCTTGCGCAAAGAAGATGCGCCTCGGAAGGTGTAGAAGAAAAGCGCTTAAAGTTGGTCTGCGGCAAACTTTTGGTGCATCCAGTAGACGCAAGAGTTCTCATTTGTTTCCGTCCGGGGAAGAAACCTGTATCATCTTAAGCGTCTATCACGCTTGTGCTTTCCTCTCTAAAATCAGATAAGCGACAGCGACGCAAGTGGGGCAGGGTATCGGCATATCGCCCCGGACTGGTGCAAGGTCAAGGGCAACTTGGCTGCGTGGACTGATGTGACCGCCGATCCAAGCCATCCTTCGCGGGCACGAGGTCCCCGCAACAAAGCCTTTCCGTGGGGTGTGTCCCAAAAGCGTTTTTTCTCTTGCACCTATCAAAAAGCACGTTCTCTTTTTGACGCGTCAAAAAGAGAACGGGGGTTTTGCCTCCCGCGGCGGGAATCCGCAAATGTTAAATCTCCCCTCGCTGGAAGAGCGTATAGAATCCGTAAACCGTGCAGGCCACAACCAGCCCCACGGCCAGGTCAATGGCCATGCTGAAATGAACCGTGCTTTCAAGGCCGTTGGCACCCATAAAAATATAGTAGCCGTAAAGTCCCGCATAAAGCAGCAGGCCAAAAGTCCGCACGGCGGCGTAGATCGCAGCGGAAAACCACCGGGACGTGGCGGCGTGTCCGTAGGAGACGGTGTACAGGATTAGGCCGCAGCCGAGAATGGTGCCGCCGGAAAATCCGCCGCCGGGGGAAACCTCGCCGTTGATGAGGACGTACAGGGCGAAGAGAAAGATGAACGGAATTAGGGTGCGGGCCACCTGCTGCAAAATGCGGTCAGGTGCCTGCTTTTCAATCGTATCCTCCTGCCCAATTTTCAGTAGATCGTGCTCATCGGTATTGTGCGCATCCCGACCCAGCAGCAACATAACGCAGCTGACGGCCAGAAACAGCACACAGCTCTCTCCCAGCGTGTCAAACCCGCGGTAGGAGAGGATCATGCCGGTAACGGCGTTGGTGGCGCCGGTTTCTTCCTCGGTATATTCCAGATAGTGCTCAGCGACCTCGTTGTTAATGGGGTTTCCGGCTTCGCCGAAGGCGGGCATCGTCATGACTGCCCACACCAATACGGCCACTAACACACCGCAGATCATCACCGCAGCAACAGGAAAGCCCCGCAAAAAGCGGCGGAAGCGGTGGCGCTCCTGCTCCTCGTGTTCCTCATCGGAGGGCTGGGGCCGCCGGGGCTGGCGATGCCTCTTTTCCATGACGAACAGGGTTTGATCCTTAGGCTCCCGCTCTCCGTTCACCCAGGAAACCAACCGCTCCGTCAAGGTCTTGTTTTCGGGTGTATTACTCATCTTTTGTTCCCTTCAGCTCGTGAATCTTTTTCAGCGTTAGGAAAAAGAGAATCCCGCTGATTCCTGCGCCGACGGCAGCCTCGGTAATTGCCAGATCGGGGCTTTGCAGCAGGCTCCACAAAACGGCCATAATGACGGAAAAGGCCAGATACACGATCACCGTGTTCAACAGCCGCTTGCACAGCGGCGCGGCAATGGCGGTCACCAAAAGACCCGCCAGCAGAATGTATTCCAGCACAGTCATCGTGTCTCCTCCTTGCATTCGGCGTGAAGATTGGGAATGGTAGTGACTTCCATCTCCGCAATCAAGTGGCTGGCCACCGGAGAGGTCAGCCAGAGGAATACCAGAATCAAAAGCGTCTTGGCAGCGGAAAGCGACCAGCCATGCAGCAGCATCAGCCCCGCCAGAATGCAGAAGATGCCGAGAGCGTCTCCCACGGCGGCGGCGTGCATCCGATTGAGCACATAGTCAAATCTGTACAGCCCCAGCACAGCTGTAAAAAACACAAATAGACCGAATATCAGCAGGGCGAGGCCCAGAGCAGTCAGCAAATCATGCGCCATGACTTTCCGCCTCCTCTTTCTTTTTCGGATGGCGCCGCTGGTGGCGCACAATCACCATCCGGGCAAGTACCGTCACGGTCAAAAAGCTCAAAAGCGCATAGACCAGCGCCACATCCACTAGGAATTCCTCTTTTAGGTAAACCGACAGAATGCAGATAATCGCCACCACCATGGTATTAATCATGTTGACGGCGATGATGCGATCTGTAAAGCGCGGGCCAAGAATGGCCCGGACAAGCGCGGCGAAAAT
>JALCRR010000058.1 GCA_022652815.1 Oscillibacter sp. | reverse complement strand
AGGTTTCGCCGAGACTAAGACCGCCCGTGAGGCAAAGCAGCGCAAGGAAGAAAAGCGGAGCAACATCATGTATGCTGTGATCGCAATCGCCTTCGTCGTGGTGGCTGTTGTCACCCTGACCTGGAAGTCCGGCATCGTCCAGCGGAAGGCCACCGCCGCGACCATCAACGGACAGAATTACACCTCCGCAGAGGTCGACTACTATTATAAAACCGTCTATCAGAACTTCGTGAACAACTATTCCAGCTACCTCAGCTATTTCGGCCTGGACACCTCCAAGAGCTTGAAGAGTCAGTCCTGCCCCATGGATGAGAACGGTGGCACCTGGTATGATTACTTCATGGACCAGGCTCTCACCCAGATGTCCTCCGTTCACGCTCTGAACGACGCGGCAGCCGCAGACGGCTACACCTGGAACGATGACATGCAGTCTCAGTTGGACACCCAACTGGAAAGTCTGAAATCCTCCGTGGAAGCCTACAACACCAACTATAAAGCAAACGTATCCGAGGGCGCCTATCTGAAGCTTCTGTACGGCAGCATCATGACCAAGGGCGTCTATGAAGAGCAGATGAGGCTTTCCATTATGGCGCAGTCCTATTCCAACGACTATGTGGACAGCTTGACCTACACCACCAGTGAATTGACTGATGCTTACAACGAAGATCCCAACTCTTACGATGTGGTGAACTACGAAAGCGTCCAGATCGACGGCTCCGTCAAGACGGACGATACCGCCGCCGGCGATGCCGCTTCCTCCGCAGCCTCCAGCGAAGCTGCCGAGCCCACCGACGAAGAAAAGGCCGCAGCTCTGGAAAACGCCAAGTCCATCGCCGACACCATGCTGGCAGCCTACAAGGACGGTGAAAGCCTCTCCGATCTGGCTGACGGCAACGATCTGGCCACCTATACGGACGGTCAAGATGGCACTTACTCCGACAGCGTTCTGATGAACTGGCTGTTTGATGATTCCCGCAAGGCCGGCGATTCCGCCGTGCTGGCAGACGAGGCCAACTCCACCTATTATGTTGTGACGTTTGGTGACCGGTCTCGCCAGAATTATGAAACCGTCGATGTCCGTCACATCCTCATTAAGCCCGAAGCCACCACGCTCGCCGAGGATGACGAGGGCTATGCAGACGATGTGGCTGAGAAGAAAGCCGCTGCCGAGAAGAAGGCAAACGACCTGCTGGCTCAGTGGAAATCCGGCGCCGCAACTGAGGACTCCTTCGCAGATCTTGCCAACGAGAACTCGGACGATACCGGCTCCAACACCAAGGGCGGTCTTTATGAGCAGATCTACAAGGGCCAGATGGTTGCCGAGTTTAGTGACTGGTGCTTCGATTCTGCCCGCAAGTCCGGTGACACCGGCGTTGTTTACAGCGAGAGCACCGGCTACCATGTTCTGTATTTCGTGGGCACCGACCTTCCCTACTGGCAGGTACAGGTGACCAACAGTCTGAAGAACAACGATTATTCCGACTGGTACACCTCTAAGACCGAGAGCTACAAGGCCGAGCAACACAGCTTCGGTATGGGCTTTATTGCCGCCTAATGTATCCCTCCGCTTTCGCGGTAAACCTCAGCAACGTCTTTTGACAAGTAGAGGTCGGCCTTTGGCCGGCCTCTTTTTTACGAAACGAGGAGCCTTCCCATGAAAGAAATTTTTCTGCGCAATACGATGATCTGGGGCGAGGCGGCGCAGTCCTGCCTGGGGCATGCCCACGTCATTTTATTTGGTCTTGGCGGCGTTGGCAGCTATGTGGCCGAGTGTCTGGCCCGCTCCGGCGTCGGGGAGTTGACCATTGTGGACAGCGACACCGTCAGCATCTCCAACCGCAACCGGCAGCTGGAAGCACTTGCCTCCACGGTGGGACAGGCGAAAACCGAGGCCGTGGCCTCCCGTCTGCGGGACATCAATCCCGCCGTGCGTCTCCATCCGATCTGTGAAACCTATGACGCTACCCACCGGGCGCTTTTCTTCCCGGAGGGCTGCCACTACGATTACATCGTGGACGCCATCGACCTTGTCTCCTGCAAGCTGGATCTTGCCGAAACCGCTTTGCGGCTGAACATTCCCATCATCGCAGCACTGGGTACCGGCAACAAACTGGATCCCACGCGCCTGGAAATTACGGATATTTCTAAAACCTACGGCTGCCCCCTTGCCCGTGTGATGCGCAAGGAGTTGCGTGCCCGTGGCATTGATCATCTAAAGGTCGTTTTCAGTCCGGAAGAGGCCATAACACCGCTGGCGCTGGAAACTCCTCCTCCCGGTCGGCACAGCGTCCCGGCCAGCAATCCCTGGGTTCCTGCCACGGCCGGACTGCTGCTGGGCAGTGCCGTTGTGCGGGACCTGATTCATAAGGAGGAAACCATCTCATGCTGACCGGAACAACCGTCAATGCGCTGGCGATCATCGCCGGCTCTCTTCTGGGGCTACTGCTCAAGTGGCTGCCGGGCAAGCTCTCCAAGACCTTCCCCTCTCTGGAAACGGCAGGGCATGGTCTCGGGCAGCGGTTACAGGACATTATCATGAAGGGTGTTGCCCTGTGCGTCCTATACATCGGCATCAGCGGCTGTCTGAAAGGCCAGAATACGCTGATTGCCATTGTGGCTATGGTGCTGGGCGCCATCATCGGCGAGCTTTTGGATCTGGACAAGCGGATGCACGCTCTGGGTGACTGGGTACAGCGGAAAACGGAACATCTGACCCGCGGTCTTGGCGGTGCCTCCGTCTCGGAGGGCTTCGTCACCGCGTCCCTGCTCTTCTGCGTCGGAGCCATGGCCATCGTGGGCTCTTTGCAGGACGGGCTGACCGGCGACCACTCCACGCTGTTTGCCAAGTCTCTGCTGGATGGCATCAGCGCCGTGGTGTTCGCCTCCTCTCTCGGTGTGGGCGTCCTCTTTTCGGCGGCGGCAGTTTTCTGCTACCAGGGCTTGATCGCGGTGCTGGCCTCCCTAATTTCCCCGTTTCTGGGCGATGCGGTGGTGGCGGAAATGACCTGCGTGGGCTCCTTGCTCATTGTGGCGTTGAGCCTCAATATGCTGGGCATTACAAAGATCAAGGTCATGAATCTGGTGCCCGCCTGCCTCCTTCCCATCGTGTTGTGTCTGTTTATGTAAGATCTGCTGAGCAAAAGAGCGCCTGCCGAATTTGGCAGGCGCTCTTTTACTCGTTTGCAGGGGATAAAAAAAGAGAAGTTCCGAAAGGAACTTCTCTTTTTCTTGCGTTTGAAAGTGAAATTACTTCAGCTCGACAGTGCCGCCGGCCTCTTCGACCTGCTTCTTCAGAGCCTCGGCGTCTTCCTTGGAAGCGCCCTCTTTCAGGGTCTTGGGAGCACCCTCGACAGTAGCCTTGGCATCAGCCAGGCCCTGGCCGGTGATCTCACGGACAACCTTGATGACCTTGATCTTGGAAGCGGCGTCGAAGCCGGTCAAGACCACGTCGAAGGAAGTCTTTTCTTCAGCAGCGGGTGCAGCAGCACCGGCAGCAGGAGCAGCCATAGCGGCAGCGGAAACACCAAATTCTTCTTCCAGAGCGTGAACCAGATCATTCAGCTCCAGGACGGTCAGACCCTTGATCTCTTCGATCATAGCGGTAACTTTCTCAGACATTGTAGAAACCTCCTAATAGATGATTTGTTTTAAAATTGTGTGCTGCGAGTTACTCGGCAGCGGGTGCGGGAGCAGCCTCTTCGGCAGTGGCGCCTTCGCCCTGCTTTTCGGCAATCTGCTTCAGGACAACAGCCAGACCCGTGATGGGAGCCAGCATGGTGCCCAGAACCTGAGCCTGCAGGACAGGCAGTGCGGGGATCTTGGCCAGTGCATGGATCGTGTCCAGGTCGACGACCTTGCCATCCATGAAACCGCCCTTGATCTCGAACTTGTCCTCCAGCTTCTTGGCGTAGTCGGACATGACGCGTGCGGGAGCAACCACATCGTCGCACAGAGCCAGAGACGTGGTGCCGTTCAGCAGACCATCCAGCTCATTGAGGCCGGTGTTGTTGAAAGCAAAGCGCAGCAGCGTGTTCTTGACAACAGAGTAATCAATCGCGTTTTCGCGGCATTCCTTGCGGAGAGCCGTATCTTCCTCGACCGTAATACCCTTGTAGTCAACGATCACGCCGGCAGCGGCCTTCTGAACCTTTTCGGTCAGTTCGGCAACGATTGCCTGCTTCTCGCTTAAGACTTTTGCGTTAGGCATTCTTGGTTTCACCTCCATTGGAATTGTCGGTGCGTTCAAAAAGAAAATCCGTCCCTGTGCCAAAAGACACAAGGACGGATTGGTTATCTCACGAAAACCGTCCTCGGCAGGATTTACGAGGTTGCCCTCACCTGCTGTCTTTGGAACGCATCTGTTATTATATCAAACCACAGAAATTTGTCAAGCGACAATTTTTGTGGTCGGATATTGAATTAGACCATTTTTGCGGTGCTCATCTTGACGCCAGGGCCCATGGTGGAGGCGACGACGCAGCTCTTGATATACTGGCCCTTGGCAGAGGCGGGCTTTGCCTTGACAATCGCGCCCATGATGGCGTTAAAGTTCTCAGTCAGCTTTTCGGGGCCGAAAGAAGCCTTGCCGATGGGGCAGTGGATGATGTTGGTCTTGTCCAGACGATACTCGATCTTGCCGGCCTTGACTTCCTTAACAGCCTTTGCAACGTCGGGAGTGACGGTGCCGGCCTTGGGAGAGGGCATCAAGCCCTTGGGGCCCAGGACTTTACCGAGACGGCCAACAACGCCCATCATATCGGGGCTTGCAACGACCACGTCAAAGTCGAACCAGTTTTCCTTCTGAATCTTCTCGACCATGTCCATATCGCCGACATAATCAGCGCCGGCTTCGCGGGCAGCGTCAGCCTTGTCGCCCTTGGCGAAAACCAGGACGCGGACGGTCTTGCCAGTGCCGTGGGGCAGAACGATGGCGCCGCGGACCTGCTGGTCAGCGTGACGGGAATCGACACCCAACTTCACATGCAGCTCGACGGTCTCGTCGAACTTGGCGGTAGCGGTCTTGCAGACCAGATCCATGCCCTCAGCAGCTTCGTACTGGGCAGCGCGGTCGATCTGTTTTGCACCGTCTTTATACTTTTTACCTCTAAACAATGTTACTTCCTCCTCATAGTGGTTCTTCGGAATAAATCCTCCCACTGTCTGCGGCGGCCGGGTATTGGCCGCTCAGTTATTTTTTACTCTTCGACGGTAACGCCCATGGAACGGCAGGTTCCGGCGATCATGCTCATGGCAGACTCAACGGAAGAAGCGTTCAGGTCCTGCATCTTGATCTCGGCGATCTTCTGCAGAGAAGCCTTGGTGATGGTTGCAACCTTGGTCTTGTTGGGAACACCGGAACCGGACTCGATGTTGCATTCCTTCTTGATCAGGACTGCCGCGGGAGGCGTCTTGGTAATGAAGGAGAAAGAACGGTCAGCGTAAACCGTAATGACGACGGGGATAATCATGCCCATGTCATTCTTGGTACGCTCGTTGAACTCCTTGGTGAATGCCGCAATGTTAATGCCGTGCTGGCCCAGAGCGGGGCCGACGGGGGGAGCCGGGGTTGCCTTGCCTGCGGGAATCTGCAGCTTTACATAGCCAGTAATTTTCTGTGCCACGGAGTAGCACCTCCTAAATCAAATAAATGTGGTGACGGCTCATACGAGCCGCATTTGGCGGAGCGAACGCTCCTCCCACTTGGTTGCCGGATTCCTCCGGCGATAAAAATCAGTCCTTGATTGTTTCCACCTGGTCCAGCTCCAGCTCGACGGGGGTTTCCCGTCCGAACATGGAAACCATGACGGAAACACGGTTCTTTTCCGGCTCGATCTCCTCCACAATTCCTGTGAAGCTGGAGAGCGGACCGTCGACGATCTTCACATGATCGCCCACTGCATACTTGACCTCGATCTCGTGCTTTTCCATTCCCATGGAGAGCACTTCCTCTTCGGTGAGAGGAATCGGTTTGTTCTCGGAACCGACAAAGCCGGTCACACCGCGGACATTCCGAACCAGATGCCAGGTCTCGTCGCTCATGACCATCTTGATCAGCACGTAGCCGGGGAACACCTTCCGCTCGACCTCTTTGGTCGCGCCGGAATCCGTCACCTCGGTGACCGTCTCCAGAGGAACTTCGATTCGAAGAATCACGTCCTCCATGCCACGGCCATTGACGAACTTTTCAATACTGGTCTTGACGGCATTTTCGTAGCCGGAATAGGTATGGATTACATACCACTTCGCGCCATCAGCCATATCGTACCCCTTAGCCGCCCAGAACGCTGATCAGCATCTGCACGGCAGAAATGGCGACATAGTCGAAGACCCAGATGCATACGCCGATGCAAAGGGAGCAAAGAAGCACCGTTCCGGTGTTCTTGGCAACTGCCTTTTTCTCGGGCCATACAACCTTTTTCAGTTCGCTTTTCATCTCGCGGAACCACAGGCCGCGATCCTTCTTCTTCTTGGTCTTAACTTCTTCTGCCATCGTTACACGCCCTTTCTCAATCGTACTGCCTAATTACTTGGTTTCCGTGTGGAGCGTGTGCTTTCTGCAGAAGGGGCAATACTTGTTCATTTCAAGCTTGTCCGGGGTATTCTTCTTGTTTTTCATCGTATTGTAGTTTCTCTGCTTGCACTCGTTGCATCTCAAAGTGACTTTAACGCGCATCTAACGGCACCTCCTTATTATTGGTATCCAAAGTCCGGCTTCAGCCGGGGATACCGACTGCCTCCCTGCGTTTTTATGCGGCAGACGTCCTGTCCGAAAAGCGAAAATGAGCATGACGACAAAGCCCCATTTCACAGGTAAGATAGATTTTAGCACATTGCGTTCCCCAGGTCAACCACTTTTTTGCAGCTTTTCCGTACAGAATCTCATTTTTATCTTGTTCTGCGCCACTTCTTCCGGTATAATGAGAGAACATTCTTCCAAAGGAGGCGCCTCATGCGCATTATGGCCATCGATTACGGCGACGCCCATACCGGCATTGCCATTTCAGACCTCACCGGGCTGCTGACCGGCTTTTCCACCACCATCGACTCCTGGCGGCGGGAGGAAGTCGTGGCGCGCATTGCCTCCCTGGCCCAGGAGCACGGCGTGACCGAGTTGGTGCTGGGTCACCCCATCAACATGGACGGCACCCGCGGCCCCCGCTCCGAAAAGGCGCAGGAGATGAAAGCCGCTTTGGAGGCAGCCACTTCCCTGCCCGTGGCGCTCTGGGACGAACGCCGCACCACCATCGACGCCCATCAGATTTTGATGAACAACGGGCAAAACGCAAAAAAGCGGAAAAAGACGGTGGACGCCGTGGCCGCGTCCCTAATTCTGGAGGGCTATCTCACCTTCAAAAAAACGCAGCGGTAATGAGCCGCCTTCCGGCCTTGACAACGCCGGATCATTTTGCTATACTAAGTTCATAATTTCATATAAAAGAACCGTCGATGCGAATTTTGCATAGAAGGGCTTTTAAATATTATTACTGTGAGGTAAGCGTATGGACAAAGCCGCTTCTATTTTTTTGCGCACACAGATCGAACCTCAAGATGTACGCAACATGGCGGACTGGATGCGCAACAAGCGCGTAACAAAATATCTCAACGAGGCGGAGGACGTTTCCGGCCAGCTGGAGCAGCTGGTGGATGCGTTGCCCCCTCCCCTGCTGGCCTGCCGGCTGAACCAGCGGGGGCGTTTTTTGCTGGTGTGCCGGGAGCACAGAGATTCCATCGGGTTTGTGCGTCTGGTCCGCCAGCCCGAGCCGGACAGCTACGAGGTGGTGTTTGCCATCGGTGACGAGGAGCTATGGGGCAATGGATTCGGCTCCCAGGCCTTGCAGGAGGCACAGAAGCAGGCGTTTTTGGACTGGCGTGCCAGAAAGCTCACCGCCAAGATCTACGCCGACAACGTCCGCTCCATGAACACGGTGCGCCGCTGCGGATTCACCTGTGAGAAAAGGCAGGACTCCCTTGCGCGCTACTCCATCACCATGGACGAGTATCTGGATCATCTGAAAACAGGCAGCTAAAAAAACGAGCGGAGAAACACAAATGGTGTTTCTCCGCTCGTTCTTATTTTATCGCTCTTTTTGCCAGATCAGTGGCTCATACATTTGCTCCAGCTGCCGGACAACGTGGTTGGAGTCGGTGTGCACCACCACGTCTGCCTGACCGGCTACGCTGCCGACGATGACGCTTTTCTCCACACCCACTTCCCGCTTCAGCGTTTCCAGCATCGTCTGCCGGGAGGCGGACTTCTCGTAGATTTTCAGATAGCTGTACCCGGGGTAATTCGTGGAGAGGTAAAACCGCAGCTTTACCTGCGATGCAAGCCCCGTGCGCTCCAGCTCCTCCACCGCGCCGCGAAGGACTTCGGTTCGGTCAATGGCCATTAGGTAAATCACCGCGCACTGATTGTAATACTTCTTCTCCACATAATTGCGGTAGGGCGAGGTGTGCATCTTGTCGTAGATATCCTTCTCCGCGTCGTTTTTCAGTGCACCGTAATAGATCATCAAGTTGTCGTTAAGAATGCCGTTGATAAAGCAGTGGATGCCGCAGCGCTCCAGCACATCGCAACACGAAAGCGTTAGGTCTTTGGGCAGAATGCAGGCGTGGAGGAAGCGCTTTTCCTTTAGGTCGTACATGGCCGCACCGTCCATCACGATGATCGGCAGACGGAAGCGGATGCCGCCCAAAACCTCCCGCACAGAGGCCGGGGTTCGCATGGTAGAGATCGTGAACAGAGCGCCGTCATCCAGCATCCGGTTGAGCTGTACCCGACTGTACGGTGTCAGCTCCTCGGTGGAGTCCAGCAGCACATCGTCCACCCCGGAGACGAACAGCGTGTCCTGCACCCGCCGGCGGGGCAGATGGAATGCGTTCACCGCCATGCCCACGGCAATGCCGATCAAGGTTTCCGCCGCGCGCAGCCAGACAAATACCCATGGATTGGCGTCCGTGATGTGCGCCACCGCAATGCTTAAATACACCACGCAGGAAAAATAAGAGGCATTGTCCATGTGCAGCGCAACGGTGGTCCACAGCACCGCCAGAATAAAGGCCGCTTCCAGCAGATAGCCCTGCGGGGTGCCGTTGATGTCCAGCAGATAGACCTCCAGCGCAATGGTAACGGCGCCGAAAACCGAGCCGATTGCGGTTCCCGCAATGCGCTGGCGCGCCATCTTCCGGGTGTCCCCGGTATAGGGGCGAATGCACCACATCGCCGCGATGGACGAGTAAATGCGCATTCCCTCCCGGTTAAAAAGAAGGCTTAAAAGCAGGCAGATTGCCACTGCCACTGCGGATTTCACCATCCGCATTCCGATTCCCGGCAGCTGCCGCTTCATCATCCCACTCCTCCGCGTTTTTTCTTAAGGTTCTTCCGCCGTAAAACTTCTTAGCCTGCTTCCCGCATAGGTCACCGTACCATGTGTTCCAACGGTTAAATCCGCATAAAAGATGGACGGCGCATATAAAAACAGCAAGATATCGTCTCGATTCCCCCAAGACGGAATGCAATCTCTGCGGAAAACCAGGCAGGTATCCGTCTCATGAAAAACTTTTCCGCCCAGAGCGGCGGCAGTGAAAAACTCTCGATCGTCGGTACTTTCGTACAGGGGTCCCATCCGTTTGCCGATCAAGGTGGCAGACTCGCTCTCTTCTCTGCGCCGAAACAAACTCATGCAAGCACTTTCCTTCTTCGCGATCAGCGCACGCTGTCGGCCAGTTCACGGGCACGGCGGCGGATGCGCTCCTGCTCGTCCACCTTTTCGGTCTTTGCCGCAGCCTTGCGCCGGGATTTGACCTCTCCCACGGCCATGACCCACACCACGACTAGTACCACCACGAAAGAGCCTGTCAGACGCACCGCATCGGCGGCCTTTTCATAGCCGTCCCACACGTAGGGTAAAAGTGTATCCGCAATGCCCAGCAGGGCAACGCCCGCCACAATGCCGAGGACATTTCGTTTTCGCAGGATTTTCTTCATCGGCAGATCCGGGAACATGGCCTTTGCCGTTAGGGCAAATACGCCCACCAGCACAGCCGCCAAGCACGCCCATCCCGCAAGCGTTCCCGCCACAGGGGACAGCACCGCCGACCACAATGTGGAAAGTCCCGTCAACATCACCCAGCCGATGCACCACAGCGGTACACCTACGACGGCGCGCACGCCCACAGGCAGCTGCCGAATCCACTGGCGCAGCCGAGCCCGGACACTGCCCCGGCGACGCTGCGTTTCCTCGTCCACTTCTTCGGTGCCTGCGTCGTCCTCCACGCTCTGGGTCACGGCGGTCTGTGTGGACGCATCACCGTCATTCAGAAGGTCGGCAGGAGATGGAAATAGCCCGCCCACCAGCACACTGGCGGAAGCCACTGCCGTCACGGCGGCAGCCGCCGCGCGTTTCTTCGCCTTTTTATTCACGGGATCGCCGCCTTTCATAATTTTTCCATAGTGTACTCGTTTTTGGTAAAAAACGCAAGTTTCTTTCTCAGCGATTGTCCCGTCATACTGCCTTTTCGGTTAATCCATAAGAAAAAGGCAAGTGCCGTTAGCACTTGCCTTTCCTTATATATTTTGTTATTCCACCACGATGCCCTTGTCGGCAAATGCCTTGAGCAGCAAATCCATATCGGACGGAATGGTGATAGGTTCGCCGCAGGCCTTGATGGCGTTGGCGACATCCTTCAGTCCGTTGCCGGTGACAACGGACACGACGGTGTCGTTCTTGCCGAGGACGCCCTGCTCGCAGAGCTTCTTGACGCCAGCGGTGCCGGTGACGCCTGCCGGCTCACCAAACACGCCGCAGGTCATACCCAGCAGCTTCTGTGCAGCCATGATCTCCGCATCGGAGACGTTGACCACGATGCCGTTGCTTTCCCGGATGGCCATGAGCGCCTTGTCGGCGTTCCGGGGCACACCCACGGCGATGGAGTCCGCCAGGGTGTTTTCCTCCATGGGATGCCAGTCTTTATTCTCCGCGATGGCGCGGTTTAAGGGGCAGCAGCCCTCCGCCTGACAGGAAATCAGCCGGGGCAGCTTGTCGATAAAGCCGATGGCGTACAGATCCTTGAGACCCTTCCATGTTCCGGCGATGGTGCAGCCGTCACCGACAGAGATAGCGAGGTAATCCGGCATCTTCCACTGGAGCTGCTCGGCAATTTCCAGCGAGACGGTCTTTTTGCCCTCGGACAGATACGGGTTGATGGCTGCGTTGCGGTTGTACCAGCCCCACTTCTCAATGGCTTTCTTGGAAAGCTCGAAGGTGTCCTCGTAGCTGCCCTGCACGGAAATGACGGTTGCGCCGAAGGTCATCAGCTGGGCAACCTTGCCCTTGGGTGCGCGGGAAGGGACAAAGATGTAGGTTTTCAGTCCCGCCGCGGCTGCGTTGCCGGCCAGGGACGAGGCTGCGTTGCCGGTAGAGGAGCAGGCGATCACCTTTGCGCCGGCTTCCCGTGCCTTGGCAACTGCCATGGCGGAAGCGCGGTCTTTCAGGGATGCAGTGGGGTTCTGGCCGTCATCCTTGACCCACAGCTGCTTCAGTCCCAGCTTCTCCGCCAGACGCGGCTCTTCATAAAGGGGGCTCCAACCCACACGCAACGGCGTGGGCTCGGTGGTTTCCTCGATGGGCAGCAGCTCGCGGTAGCGCCACATATCGTGGGGCCGGGCAGCCAGCTTTTCTTTGGTCAGATTGGCCTTGATGTAATCGTAATCGTAAACAATATCCAGAATGCCGCCGCATTCACAATTCGTGAGATTCGGCGTGGCCTCGTAGATTTTGCCGCATTTGACGCACTTGGCGTACTTTACATTTTTCATGGTGTTCCTCCTTATGAGTTCAAAATCACTCCGCGCTGACGCCCAGCGTGATTGCCGTCACGCGCGCATGTTCTATGGTGAAAATCAGGCCGCCGTATACCGTTCCGGCGACGATGGTGCCTTCGTTTGCAGTGGTTTCGTCAATGAGACCGGCATACGCCTTTTGGACCTCTTCGACGGCGGCGCCGATGCCGATGCCCGCCGCGGTGGTCTGGGCAAACGGCGCTGTCACCGTGATGCGCTGAAGCAGCCCGTCTGCAAATTGCAGCTCCACTCCCTCGTAAGTCCAGCTTTCATGGGAGCATCCATCCGCCGCCCAGATTTCCGGCTCCGTGCGCGACGTGGGTTCCCCCAACAGGGTCGTTACCTCGTCCACGCTCTGTCCATACCGCAGCTGCCCCAGCGTCTCCTCTTCCAGCAGGCGGAATCCCGCCTCGGCCAGATCGTCCGCCGCAGAACCGCTGTTCGCGGCGCTGCTCTCCCCGGTTTCAGAGCCACTGGCGGCACTGCTGCTCTGCGGCATCTGGGATTGCGTCGGCAGCGGGTCACTCCGGTCGGCGCAGGCGGCGCTCAAGCAAACCAGTGCAGTCAACAGGAGCAGGAACGTCAGTCGTTTTGTTTTCTTCAAGCTCTTTTCCTCGTCAGAAACGTGCACAGGGCGGGGCAAAAGCCCCGCCCTGAGGCGTTGATGAAATTACAGGCTCTTGAGCAGGCCAGTGGCGTCGTTGAACTCGTTGATGAGCTCGTCGAGGTCCTTTGCCTGTGCGTGGACGGCGTCCCAAGTGCCCTTGGTGTCATACCACTGGGCGTTCAAGTCAGCCACGTCCATGCCCTGCTGCTCGACCCAGGTGTAATACTTCAGGTTGTGGACGCGCTTGCGGCCCTCATAGGTCAGCTCGGCCATGTTGTCGGTGCGCAGACCGGCCATGTGCAGGGCGTGATCCTTGGCAGCCTCAAACTCGGTGTAAGCGCCGTACATCTCGTTCAGCTCGTCGATACGGGACTGATACATGACGGCGGAGTCGGTGAGAACGGTGCCGACCACATCGTGCTCGGTCAGCTCGTAATACTTGGCCATCTTGATGCAGCACAGCACGTTGGCGATGCCGGAGATGCCCAGCCAGGAGAGCTGCTCGATGAGCTTGTCATCCAGGTGCAGCTCTTCTTTCATGTACTTTTTGCCCTCGGGCGTGTTGAACAGGCGCAGCAGACGCTGAGAATCCTCGTCGTCGATGTCGATGACCATGTCGGTGTTCTTCACGTTATGAATCCAGGGAATGTGCTTGTCGCCGATGCCTTCGATGCGATGGCCGCCGAAGCCGTTGTCCAGAATGGTGGGGCACTGCAGTGCTTCGCCCACAGCCAGCTTCAGCTGGGGATACTTCTCCTTCAGCAGATCGCCAGCGCTCATGGTGCCGGCGGAACCGGAGGTGAAGCAGGCGCCGGCAAAGTTGTCGCCGGGGCGCTTGATGGACTCAAACAGGTCAGACAGGGCGTTGCCGGTAACATTGTAGTGCCACAGGGGGTTGCCCATCTCGGCGAACTGGTTGAAGATCATCATGGTGGGATCCTTCTTCAACTCCCAAGTCTTGTCGAAGATCTCCTTGACGTTGGACTCGCAGCCCGGGGTGGCAATGATCTGGCCGGCAATGGTCTTGAGCCAGTCAAAGCGCTCCTTGGACATATCCTGGGGCAGAATTGCCACGGACTCGCAGGCCAGCAGCTTGGAGTTGAATGCGCCGCCGCGGCAGTAGTTGCCGGTGGAGGGCCACACGGCCTTGTGATAGGTGGCGTCAAACTGGCCGGTCACCAGACGCGGAGCCAGGCACCCGAAGGATGCGCCGACCTTGTGGCAGCCGGTGGGGAACCACTTGCCGGACATGGCGATGATGCGGCAGGGCACGCCGGACAGTGCGGAGGGAATCTCCACATAGTTGGGGGCAGCCTGGAACAGGCCGCCGGTC
>JALCRR010000057.1 GCA_022652815.1 Oscillibacter sp. | reverse complement strand
TGAATTTTGCTACCGTTTAAATCGTCGCTTTCACCGTGATCAATTATTTACGCGTCTGCTTTGTGCTGTTTCACAACCGTGCACAGCTGAGCAAAGTAGATAAGCTTATAATGTTTTAAGATAGCTGCAAAAGGAACCCGGAGAGGGTTCCTTTTTTTTATGATCGGTCTGAATCCTGTTACCTTCCGAAAAAGAGGCGCACGGCAAAGGCGGAGGCCAGAAAACCGGCCAGATCTGCCGTGATCGCGGCGGGAATGGTGTGCCGGGTGCGGCGAATGCCTGCGGAGCCGAAGTAGACCGCGATGGTATAAAACGTTGTCTCCGTGCTGCCCAGCATGACGGCGGCCACCCGTCCTACATAGCTGTCCGCGCCATAGGTGTGCATCAGCTCGCTGCCCACAGCCAGAGCGCCGTTGCCGGACACGGGACGAATCAGCATCAGCGGCGTCAGCTCCGGCGGAATGCCCAGCTTTTCCATCACCGGCGCGCACAGCCCCGTCAGCCACTCCAAAGCGCCGGAGGCCCGGAACATGGACACCGCCGTCAAAAGCCCCACCAGCGCCGGGAGAATCCGAATCAAGATGCGCAGCCCCTCACCGGCGCCGGTTGTCAGTGCGGCGTACACATCCACCCGCTTGCCCATGGCGTAGACGGCTACTGCCGCCAGCAGCAGCGGAACCACCAGAGAGGAAAGGCTCATACCACGCGCTCCTGCTTTTCGCGCAGAGCCTTCCAGGGCAGATGGAAGCGGGAGAGCAGCCCTGCCATCGCAAGCCCCGCACTGACGGACAGGATGGAGGCGAGCCAGACGGCGGGCAGCAGGTCAAAGGCCGCTTTTGCGCCGGATGCCGCCCGAACGCCTGCCACGGTGGCGGGAATCAGCTGAATGGAGGCCGTGTTTAAAACTACCAGCAGACACAGCTCGTCGCTGGCAGTGCCGCCGCAGCCCCGGGCCATGCGCTCGGCCGCACGGATGCCCAGCGGCGTTGCCGCATTGCCCAGACCCAGCAGATTGGCCGAAAGATTGCCCGAAATGGCTGCCAGTGTTTCTGGGTCGCGGCTGGCCCGAGGCAAAAGCCGATGGAGCAGGGGACGGAATGCGCGAGCCAGTTTTTGAGAGAGGCCACACTGGGACATGACCTCCATCACGCCCGTCCACAGGCACATGACACCCGCCATGGAAAGGCACAGCGTCACGGCGCTGCCGGCACCTTCCAGTGCCGCAGAAGCCACCGCGTCCAGCCGCCCTGCCAGAATTCCAAATGTAACTGAGAGTACCACCATCCCTGTCCAGATAATGGACATTGCCATGCGTAATCCCCCACCTTTCTTCCTGCTTGAAAAAAACAGTCATAATTATGAATGCATTGTAAATATTTGTCAAAATTGGTTGACATGAAAAGATTCTCATGTTATGGTTCAAATACATAAGTGATTATCAAAATTGCCCCTGTGCGGAAAGGAGTAACACTATGAAATCAACCGGAATCGTTCGGAAAGTGGACGAGTTGGGTCGAATCGTTCTGCCGATCGAAATGCGCCGTACTTTGGATATTGCTGAAAAGGATGCACTGGAAATTTATGTGGAAGGTTCCTCGGTCATTCTGAAAAAATACAAACCCAGCTGCATTTTCTGCGACAGCTCCAAAGATATCACAACATTTAAGGGGAAAAATGTCTGTCCCAAGTGCTTGAAGGAATTGAAGGGACTGTAAGAATCCCTGTTTCTTCCACAGCTTGAACCGAAAACAAGAACGCTCCTCCGGCATAGCCGGAGGAGCGTTCTTATTTTTCAGTTAGCCCAGAACGTCCAGTTGGGAGAGAGCAAAATCGGTGCATGCCCGCTCCTGCAGCAGGGCTTTGACCTCGCTGAGCGTCGGCAGGGAGGGCATGGCGCCCATCCGGGAGACGGTGATGGCGGCGGTATGGCTGGCAAAGGACAGCGCCTGGGGCTGGGAAAGTCCCACGCCAAGGCCAACGCAGAATGCGGCCACAAAGGAATCGCCGGCGGCGGTGGGGTCTGCCACGTGGGACATCTCCACGCAGGGGATGTACTGAATTTTGTCCTCGCCCACCACGGCGGAGCCGTTGGAGCCTAGCGTGATGATGACGTTCTGCACGCCCTTGGCCCAGAGTGCGGCGGCCACGGCACGCATATCGTCCTTCTGAATGCCGTGCTGACCGATTCGCAGTGGGCAGCCGGTCTCCACGGAGGCTTCCTGTTCGTTGGGGGTCAGATAGGTGACGCAGGACAAAAGCTCGTCGGAAAGCGCCGCCGCCGGAGCGGGGTTGAGCATGACGGGAATGCCCGCATCCTTTGCCCAGTGGGCAATCAGCAGGTTGATTTCCAGAGGAATTTCCATCTGAAGCATGACCAGATCATACTGCCCGATGCAGTCCTTCACCCAGGCGACATCTTCCAGCTTGATGGACTGGTTGGCACCGGGAATGGCGGTAATCCGGTTTTGAGCGCCGTGCTCCGTGACTTCCAGCAGCACATGGCCGATGCCGGAGGAAATACTCCGGTCAATCTTCACATGGCTGACATCAACGCCGGCTTTGCTGGCGGTGTCCAGCATTTCCTGACCGAAAATGTCACCGCCCACGCAGCCGATCATCGTGACGTCTGCGCCCAGGCGGGATGCCTGCACAGCCTGATTGGCACCCTTTCCGCCGGGAGCTGTGCGGAAGGTCTTGCCGATTACGGTTTGACCGGCGGTCGGCGCGTGATCGGTCGTTGCAATCAAATCCATCACAAAGCTGCCGGCAACCAGAATTTTCGGTTTCCTCGTCATCAGAGTATCCTCCTCGTGTTGCAAAAAAGCAATCGTTTACTATTACCTTAATTATACAGAATTTTATAATAAATACAAGTATTTTTCAAAACTTTATAAGAAAACGATTAAATTTTATGAAATGGCAACCAATTTTTCAATGAGAACGAAAGTTTGCCGGATTCCTTCAAAGACGTAAATCCTGCGTAAAAAGGAAAAATTCAGATATTTTGCTGTAAAGAGCTCGCCTCCGCAGCGGCGGAGGCGAGCTTTTCAAATTGCGTCAGATTATTTGCGGCTTGCTGAGGACGAGGTGTCCTTCAGTAGCACGTCATGGGCGCCGCCCTCCACAATGGAGACGGAGGAAACCAACGTCAGCTTGGCCTTTTCCCGCAGCTCCGGAATGGTCAGCGCGCCGCAGTTGCACATGGTGGAGCGCACCTTGGCGAGCGTGGTAGCCATGCCGTCAGACAGGGCACCGGCGTAGGGAACGTAGGAGTCCACGCCCTCTTCAAAGCTGAGCTTGGAGGCACCGCCCAGATCGTAGCGCTGCCAGTTGCGGGCACGGGCGCTGCCCTCGCCCCAGTATTCCTTCATGTAGCTGCCGCCGATCAAGACACGCTCGGACGGGCTTTCATCAAACCGGGAGAAGTAGCGGCCCAGCATGCAGAAGTCCGCGCCCATGGCCAGCGCCAGGGTCATGTGGTAATCCTGCACAATGCCGCCGTCGGCACAGAGGGGGACATACACACCGGTTTCTTCAAAATACTTGTCCCGCTCCCGGGCAACATCGATCACCGCGGTAGCCTGTCCGCGACCGATGCCCTTGGTTTCGCGGGTGATGCAGATGGAGCCGCCGCCAATGCCGATCTTGATGAAGTCGGCGCCGGCATCCGCCAGAAAACGGAAGCCATCCCCGTCCACCACGTTGCCGGCACCCACCTTGACGGTGTCGCCGTACTTGGCGCGAATCCACTCGATACAGCGCTTCTGCCAGACGGAATAGCCCTCGGAGGAGTCCATCACCAGCACGTCCGCGCCGGCTTCCACCAGAGCGGGAACTCGCTCGGCATAATCCCGGGTGTTGATGCCCGCGCCCACCACATAGCGCTTCTGGTCATCTAGCAGCTCCAGCGGGTTGCCTTTGTGGGAGTCGTAGTCCTTGCGGAACACGAACGCCACCAGACGGCCATCAGCGGAGACGATGGGCAGTGCGTTGAGCTTACGATCCCAGATAATGTTGTTTGCCTCTTTCAAGCTGGTGCCTTCGGGGGCGTAGATCAGTCTTTCCATGGGGGTCATAAAGGTTTCCACCTTTGCAGCGGCATCCATGCGGCTGACGCGATAGTCCCGGCTGGTGACCAGTCCCAGCAGATGGCCGGTGGCTGTGCCGTCATCCGTGACGGCCATGGTGGAATGGCCGGTGCGCTCCTTCAGAGCCAGAACGTCAGCAAGGGTGTCGGTGGCTTTCAGGTTGGAATCGCTGCCCACAAAGCCGGCCTTGTAGCCCTTAACCTTGCGGACCATCTCGGCCTGCTGGGCAATGGGCTGGGAGACATAGATGAAGGCGATGCCGCCCTCCCGGGCAAGCGCAATGCCCATCTGTTCGCCGGAGACGGCCTGCATGACGGCGGAAACCATGGGAACATTCATCGTCAGGGGGCACTGCTCGCCGCGCTTGAACTTGACCACCGGTGTTTGCAAAGAGACGTTTGCGGGGATGCTGTTTTCATCGGAATAGCCGGGGACGAGCAGATACTCGCTGAACGTATGGGACGGTTCGGAAAAATAATATGCCATGCGGCCACCTCATTTTGTAAAATTTAGATTCGCCAAAGGGGGATAGACTGCGGCGCTGATGCGCCGTGGGAACTGCGGCACTCTGCCGCAGGGGACTGGCCCCCCATTTTCTTTTGTCTTGTCAAAAGAAAATGCGCCGCCAGCGGTGGATTGCGGTGAAGCGCCGCCGGTGGCGGAATAAGTGAACCGCAATCGAGGAAGCGGCGCAATTTGCGCATGCGAAGCATCCGCAAATTACATTGCCGCGACGGTGTTAAGAAAACCGCTTGGGACACACCCCGCCGCAAGGCTTTGCGGCGGGGACCTCGTGTCCGGGGAACGCACGGAGAAGTTTTACAGTTATCCGGGCGGTTTCCCGCGTCTTGCGGAAAGTATGGTAAAAATTCGGGGTGCAAATTTGAAAGGCCGTCAGCCACTTGCCCCGCGCGTTCCGCTTGCCCGCAAGGGGTATGCGATATCCGTAAGGCGGCAAAGCCGCCAACGGCTATCCAAGCGCTACGCGCTACCTGGGAAATCAGAGTAAGCGTAAGCGAGTGAAGGAGCAACGGCTATACAGGTTTCTGCCCCAGACTGACGTAAATGAGCATTTTCGCGTCTACTGGATGCACCGAAGGTTTGTAGAAGACGAACTCTAAGCGCGTTTCTCTTCCACCTCTCAAGAGGCGCATTCTCTTTTGTCAAGACAAAAGAGAATGCGGGTCTTGAACTCTGTCGGCAGTCGCCGACAATTCCTGCGGCAAAGTGCCGCAAGAGTGCAATCTTAATGGTGGAACAGTCGCAGACCCGTGAAGCACATGGTCATGCCATACTTGTCCGCCGCTTCAATGACGTTGTCATCCCGGATGGAGCCGCCGGGCTCGGCGATATAGGTCACACCGGACTTATGGGCGCGCTCCACATTGTCGCCGAAGGGGAAGAACGCATCGGACCCGCAGGTTACGCCGGTCTGGGCGGCGATCCAGGCTTTCTTTTCCTCCGCCGTCAAGACGGGGGGCTTCACCTTGAACTTGGTCTGCCACACGCCTTCGGCCAGCACATCCTCATACTCGTCGGAGGTGTAGATGTCGATGGCGTTGTCGCGATCCGGGCGGCGAATGCCGTCCACAAATTGCAGGCCCAGCACCTTGGGGTTCTGGCGCAGATACCAGTTGTCGGCCTTGGAGCCGGCGAGACGCGTGCAGTGAATGCGGCTTTGCTGACCGGCGCCCACGCCGATGGTCTGGCCGTCCTTCACATAGCACACGGAGTTGGACTGGGTGTATTTCAGGGCAATCAAGGAGACGATCATGTCGATCTTCGCCTGATCAGAGAGCGCCGTGTTCTTCGTGACAATGTTGGTCAGCAGGGTATCGTCGATGCGGGAGAAGTTGTGGCCCTGCTCAAAGGTGACGCCAAAGACGTCCTTGTGCTCCTGTGGAGCGGGAACGTAGGCCGGATCGATGGCCACCACGTTATAATTGCCCTTTTTCTTCGTTTTTAGAATGGCAAGTGCCTCGTCGGTATAGCCGGGGGCAATGATGCCGTCTGAGACCTCCGCTTTCAGATACGCGGCGGTGGCGCCGTCGCACACGTCGGACAGCGCCGCCCAGTCGCCGTAAGAGCACAGGCGGTCAGCACCCCGGGCGCGGATATAGGCGCAGGCGATGGGAGAAAGGGCAGCGCCCTCCTCCACAAAATAGATCTTTTTGTCAACGTCGCTCAAGGGCAGCCCCACGGCGGCGCCGGCGGGAGAGACATGCTTGAAGGAGGCTGCGGCGGGCAGGCCCGTGGCTTCCTTCAGCTCACGGACCAGCTGCCAGGAGTTCAGCGCGTCCAGAAAGTTGATATAGCCGGGCTTGCCGTTGAGCACCGTGACGGGCAGGTCGGAGCCGTCCTTCATGTAGATGCGGGAGGGTTTCTGGTTGGGGTTGCAGCCGTATTTCAGTTCCAGTTCATTCATCAGCGGTATGTCCTCATTTACAGTTTTTTACGCATTACCGTGTGGCGGATAATGCCATCCACGTAATACTCGTTGGAGCAGAACACCGGGTTGCCGTCCATGTCGTAGTCCACCTCATCCATGTTTAAAAGCGGCGTGCCCATGGGAACCTTCATGATTTCGCTTAGGGCGGCATCTGCCGCCGCAGGGCGCACATCCGTCAGATCCAGATAGGGAACGACATGGCAGAATTGGCGCAGAAAATGGAAGAAGGGCAGCTTGTAATCCTTAATGGTGGCGGTGCCGCGAACCAGTTCCCGGGCCACCACATCCTCGCAATAAATGGCGGGCACATCATCCGCCGTAACCAGACGGGATACCCGGACAATGGGCGTACCCTCGGCAATCTTCAGCTGGTCGGCAATTTTGGCGCTGGCGGTGCCGTCGGAGACACGGACAAAAGCGACGGCGGGGGTCTTGCCGCTCTGACGGATCATGTCCATAAACTCCACTTCAATATCCATGCGGGTCTGGACGTTCAGAACCTGCCGGTTGATGATCGTACCGACACCGTGGCGGCGGGTGATGAAGCCTTCCCGCTCCAGGGAGGCTAGAATATCACGCAGCTGGGTACGGCTGATGCCCATTTTTTCCGCCAGAATACTCTCACGGGGAAGCCGTTCACTATCGGCATACTCGCCGTCCTTCATATCAGACAGCAGCTGCGCCCGGATGGTTTTGGACTGTGCCGGATGTTCACTCATGTTCCTTCACCTCAACTTCAGATTTGCCTAAAAAACAATGATAGGTAATACCTTAAAGGTTAACCTTTAGTATATAGACTTTTTACGGATCCTGCAACTGGCAAAATTAACAGATTCAACCTCCCTTTTTCTGGCACTGCTGACTGATTCCGCCAGATTCTCCGCCGGGTGGGTCGAAAAAGGATTCTTCATGGACTTTTGTGGAAAATGCTCCTATAATAAAAACGGAAAAGGTCCGGCGCTTGACGCCGGAGGAAGGAAGCAAAGATCCGTGAAAATTTTGATTCTGGGTGCGCAGGAGCGCTATGAAAAATATATGCCCGCACTGCCGCTGATCCGTCAGCAGGAGCTGGTGTTTCTGAACAAGGCAGCCTCCGAAAAAGAGATTCTGGCCGCAGGCGCAGACGCCGAGATCCTGTTCGCGGACGCGATTATGCGCATTCCCGGCAGCCTGATCGAGAAGATGCCAAACCTGAAGCTGATCCAGTCCGAGGGCGTGGGCTTCAACGGCTTTGACCTGGAGACGGCAAAGCGCCGGGGCATTTATGTGTGCAACAACCGGGGGTGCAATTCCGGCGCCGTGGCGGAACAGGCGATCTTTCTGATGCTGGCGCTGCTGCGCGGCGGAATGACCGGCGACCGGGCTGTCCGGCAGGGACGGCAGATGGAAGTCAAGGAGCAGGCCATGGTGGCCGGGATTTCAGAGCTGGGGGATTGCTCCGTGGGTCTGTACGGCTTCGGCGATATTGCCCGCGCTACGGCGGAGCGGCTGCGGGGCTTTGGCAGCGAGGTATTTTACTACTCGCTCCACCGCAAGAGCGAGGAAGAGGAAAAGCAGTATCATGTGACGTATCTTCCAAAGGAGGAGCTGACGGCCCGGTGCGACTTTGTGAGCCTCCACTGTGCGGTGACGGATCAGACCCGGGAGCTTGCGAACGCGGCGTTTTTCGCCTCCATGAAGGCCAGCGCTTGCCTAATTAACACCGCCCGGGGCGATCTGGTGGACAACGATGCGCTGCGCGCAGCCATTCTCTCCGGCGCCATCGCCGGCGCGGGACTGGACGTGCTGTCCCCGGAGCCTGTTTCCAAGGACCATCCGCTTCTTACCATGCCGGCGCCTTACTGCGACCGCATGGTGCTGTCCCCTCATGTGGGCGGGATTACGGAAGGCAGTTTCCGCCGGGCGCACCTGCATATGTGGCGCAATGCGGAAAAAATTGTGGACGGCCATCGGCCGGACGCCATTGTCAACGGCCTTTAAATCGCGCCTTCGGCGCGGCCTTCTAAAAACCGACCGCATTTTTTGGCGCAAATACACAGAAAAGAACGAGCTCAATGGAAAAGTGATGGAAGGATGCCGAAGAAAGCAGGAAAAATCTGTACAATTTAACGACAAATCTGAGGGAAACTTTGCGTCACAGAAACACAGTTTCATGGTACAATAACATCGTGAAAAATTCTGAAAACAGTTCAGCTGGATCAAGGGGCACAGCTGAAGGGTAAAAGGAACGGTTAATACATGAATGTTACATCAGTTATAACGCTGCTGGGCGGACTGGCATTTTTCCTGTTCGGCATGTCGCTGATGGGGGATTCCCTAAAAAAGGTTGCCGGCGGCAAGCTGGAGACCACGCTGGGAAAACTCACCTCCACGCCGCTCAAGGGCGTGCTGCTGGGCACCTTTGTCACAGCCATTATCCAGTCGTCCTCCGCCACCTCCGTCATGGTGGTGGGCTTCGTGAACTCCGGCATCATGCAGCTTTCGCAGGCTGTGGCCATCATCATGGGCGCCAACATCGGCACCACTGCCACCGGCTGGCTTTTAAGCCTGTCCAGTATTGAAGGCTCCGGCGCGGCGGATTTGCTTTCCACCGCAGTCATCTTTGCCGTGGTGGCGGTGATCGGCATCATCCTGTATATGACGGCCAAGACCACCGCCCGCAAAAATGTGGGCGTGATTCTGCTGTCACTGAGCGTGCTGATGAGCGGCATGAAAACCATGTCCGCCGCCATGGAGCCGCTGCAGCGTAGCGAGACGTTCTTGCACGTGATGTCTGTCGTTTCCAACCCGTTTCTCTGCGTATTGATCGGTATTCTGGTCACCGCTGTTGTTCAGAGTTGCTCTGCCTCCATCGGCATTTTGCAGGCGTTGGCCGTCACAGGCGTGATTGAGTACAAGATCGCCGTGTACCTTGTGGTGGGCATGAGCGTGGGCGCCTGCGTGCCGGTGCTGCTCAGCGCCATCGGCGCCAATAAAAACGGCAAGCGTGCCGCCTTTACATACCTCTATTTTAATGCGCTGGGCGGTTCCATTTTCTTGATTCTGTTTGCCATCATCAATGCTGCTGCCGGTGGTCTCCCACTTTTGCAGGGGTCTGCCACCAGCGTGGGCATCGCCATTATCAACACAGTGTTTAAGATTTTCGCCGTGGTAGTGCTGTTCCCGTTCCGCTCCGTGCTGGAAAAGATGGCGGTGCGGTCGTTCCCGGATTTGCCAGAGGACGATGAGGACAAGGAGTTCGAGCAGAACCTGCTGGACGAACGTTTTCTGGCCTACCCCTCTGTTGCACTGGAACAGGCCACCAAGACCGTGACACTCATGGCAACGGCTGCCCGGAAGAATCTGCGCAAGTCCATCGACCTGCTGACCGACTTTGACCAGATGAAATATGACAAGCTACAGCGCCGGGAGGAGCGGGTGGACCGCTACGAGGACGTTTTGGGCAGCTATCTGGTGAAGCTTTCTGCCAAGGAGCTGGGGGACGGCGAGACACGTCAGTCCGCCAAACTGCTGCAGAGCCTAACCAATCTGGAGCGAATTTCTGACCACGCCATGAACATCGCCGAGCTTGCCGAGGAGCTGCGCAACCGAAACATCGACTTTTCCGCTTCGGCCAAGGAGGGCTTAAGCGTCTGCATCGACGCTGCGGAGGAGATCGTGGATCTGGCCTACGCCGCACTGACGGAAAACGATCTGGCCGCCGCTGCCCGAGTGGAGCCGCTGGAGGATACCATCGACATTCTGACCGAACGGCTGAAGGCCAAGCATGTTACCCGCCTGCAATCCGGCCAGTGCACGCTGGAGTTGGGCTTCGTGTTCAACGACTGCATCAACAACTTTGAGCGAGTGGCCGACCACTGCTCCAACATTGCACTGATCGTTCTGGAAAACCAGAAGAACATCGATCTGGCGTCCCACTCCTACGCCGAGAACTTGAAGGAGAGCCGCACCGAGGAATACCGGTCGTTTGTGGAAAACTACGAACACAAGTACCTCGATCAGCTGGATCATCCGGAGGAAGAGCCCGGACAGACCTCTTTATTTGGAACCGTGCAATGAAAAAACTGCCCTGCCGAATTTTTTCGGCGGGGCAGAAAAAAGTCTTGACTATAACGTTACGTCATAGTCTATTGTGTAAATTGAGGTGAGGGTCATGCGTCTTTCCATTCACGAGATGGCGGATTTCAGCGGTGTGAGCGTACGAACACTGCACTATTACGATGCCATCGGCTTGCTTACCCCCGGCGAGGTGTCTGCGGAGAACGGCTATCGCTGGTACGGCGAGGCGGAGATGCAGAAGCTCCAGCAGATTTTGTTCTATCGGGAACTGGACTTTCCGCTGAAGGAGATCGTGACGATTCTCTCATCCCCAAATTATGATGCCCGGGAGGCACTGCGGCGGCAGCGGGAGCTGCTGATGATGAAACGCAGGCGGCTTGAAAAGCTGATTGACCTGCTGGACGACAATCTGAAAGGAGAACGAACCATGGAATTTACGGGATTCAGCACATCCGAGTTGGACGCCACGCGCGCGGCCTATACGAAGGAGGCACAGGAGCGCTGGGGCAAGACCGACGCCTGGCAGGAGAGCCAGAAAAAGCATTACACGAAGGAGGAGCAGGCGACTTTGCTGGAACAGGGCAACGAGATTTTCCGCCGTTTTGCTGCCCTGCGGCAGCAGGACCCGACCTGCGCACAGGCGCAGGCAGTTGTGGCAGACTGGCAGGACTTTCTGACGAAGAACTACTACCAGTGTACCAAAGAAATTCTGGCGGGACTGGGGCAGATGTACACTGCCGACGAGCGGTTTCAAAAAAATCTGGACAAATTCGGTGACGGCACCGCGGCATTTATGTCTGCGGCCATCGCGGCATACTGCAAGGCATAAAAAAACGCGCACGGAAAAACCGTGCGCGTTTTTTTGCAATCAGTGGGACTTGTCGCAGAAGCGGCAGGCGGCGGTGGCCGCCACAGCGCCGTCGGCACAGGCGGTGGTCAGCTGGCGGACTTCCTTGCGCCGGCAGTCGCCGGCCACAAAGACCCCGGGACGGGAGGTGACGCAGTCCTCGCCCGAGCGGACGAAGCCGCCCTCGTCCACGCTGACGAGAGATTCGCTTAAGCGCCGTTCCGGCATCTGCCCCACGGCCTCGAAAAGGCCGGAGACGGAAATCGAGGAAACTTCTCCCGTGACGAGGTTTTGCAGCGTCAAGCCCGTGAGGGAGGCGTCGCCGAAAAGCTCCGTAATGACGGTGGAGAGCACAAAGCGGACGTTCGCCGTTTCACGCAGCTGCTGCGTTAAGATCGGATCGCCCCGCAGCTCGTCCCGGCGGTGAATGATTGTGACGCTGCGGCAAAGACCCGAGAGAAACAGCGCGTCCTGCAAAGCGGTGTTGCCGCCGCCGCAAACGGCCACGTCTTGATTCTTGTAAAAAGCGCCGTCGCACACGGCGCAGTAGGAGACGCCCTTGAGCGTGTCCTCACCGGCAAGCCCCAGCTTCCGGTGCTTCATGCCGGTGGCGAGGATGATAACCCCGGCGGTATAGGTGCCGTAATCCGTGACCACCGTGTGGACCGCAGGGGCGGACTCGATGCGCTGCACTTCTTCCAGCTCCATACGGGCGCCCAGCGCCTCGGCCTGGGAATAGAGCTGGTCCGCAAGCTCGGCACCGGAAATGGCCGGAAGACCGGGATAGTTTTCCACCCGGGGGGAGGAGGCAATTTGCCCACCGAAGCCCTCCTTCTCAAGGAGAAGGACGGTTTTGCCCGCACGGCGGGCGTAAATGGCAGCGGTAAGGCCAGCCGGACCGCCGCCTACGATCAAAATGTCAAAATGCTCTGCCAT
This sequence comes from Oscillibacter sp., assembly GCA_022652815.1. GTDB lineage: Bacteria > Bacillota > Clostridia > Oscillospirales > Oscillospiraceae > Oscillibacter. The sequence continues at coordinate 1,945 of JALCRR010000057.1, read as the reverse complement.
CGTAAAGACCTCTTGTTCTGTCATTTCGGAAAGAAAAACTCCGCGACTGTGCCGCGGAGTTTTTCTTGCGTTCAGATACGGCGTTATTCTGCCGCAGTTGTTGCGTATTTCTTGATGTTGGAGGCGTTGACCACCTTTTCAACCTCGGCACCCCGGCGGACGATCAGCGTCGGCGCCTGCTGAATGCCGTACTGGCTGACAAGATCCAGATGGTCATCCACATCCATCAGCTGATAGGAAAGGCCGGCCTTTTCCAGCTCGTTTTTGGCGATTTTGCAGTTGGGGCAGGTTTTGGTGGTGAACAGAAACAGCTCGCTGCCGTCCTCCGCCGTCAGACACGCGGCGCAGTCGGTCTGGGGAGCGGACGTACGATCCTTGACGGAGCGGCCTTCCAGATGGGAAGAACCCATGTCGTAGAGCTTCCGGTCCTTGAACTCCTGGGTTTTGCCGTCGTTCCAGTTCTGCACGGGACGGTAGTAGCCGGTGATGCGGCTGTAAACCTCGGCAGGTTTGCCGCACTCGGGGCAGGTGAAATGCTCACCGGCGATGTAGCCGTGGTCGGCGCAGATGGAATAGGTGGGAGAAATCGTGTAGTACGGGAGCTTGAAATTCTCCGCAATCTTCCGCACCAAAGCGGCTGCTGCCTTCCAGTCCGGCAGCTTCTCGCCCAAAAAGGCGTGGAACACGGTGCCGGAGGTGTACAGCGTTTGCAGCTCGTCTTGAATGGACAGCGCCTCGAAAATATCGGCGGTGTAGCCCACGGGCAGATGGCTGGAGTTGGTGTAGTAGGGGGCGTCACCGGGCTTTTTGGCGGCGGTGATGATGTCCGGCCACTTCTCCACGTCGTGCTTGGCAAGGCGGTAGGTGGTGGACTCGGCAGGGGTGGCCTCCAGATTGTAGAGGTCACCGTATTCCTCTTGATAGTCGGAAAGGCGCTCGCGCATATGGTTGAGCACGTCCTTGGCAAAGGCCTGCGTCTCGGCGTGGGTGAGATCCTTGCGCAGCCACTTGGCATTCAGACCGACTTCGTTCATGCCGATGAGGCCGATGGTGGAGAAGTGATTTTCAAAGCTGCCCAGATAGTGTCTGGTATAGGGGTACAGGCCTGCGGCCAGCAGCTTGGTGATCACGGTGCGCTTGGTCTTGAGAGATCGGGCGGAGATGTCCATAATCTTGTCCAGACGGGCATAGAAGTCCTGCTCGTTTGCGGCAAGGTAGGCAATGCGGGGCAGATTGATGGTGACAACGCCCACACTGCCCGTGGATTCGCCGGAGCCGAAGTAGCCGCCGGACTTTTTCCGCAGCTCCCGCAGATCCAGACGCAGCCGACAGCACATGCTTCGCACGTCGGACGGCTCCATATCGGAGTTGATGTAGTTGGAGAAGTAGGGCGTGCCGTATTTCGCCGTCATCTCAAAGAGGAGCTTGTTGTTTTCCGTCTCGCTCCAGTCAAAGTCCTTGGTGATGGAGTAAGTGGGGATGGGGTACTGGAAGCCGCGGCCATTGGCGTCGCCTTCGATCATAATTTCGATGAAGGCCTTGTTCACCATGTCCATTTCCTTCTGGCAGTCGCCATAGGTAAAGTCCATGTCCCGACCACCGACAATGGCGGGAAGGGCGGCAAGGTCATTCGGCACCACCCAGTCCAGCGTGATGTTGGAGAACGGCGCCTGAGTGCCCCAGCGGGACGGCGTATTGACGCCGTAGACAAAGGACTGCACACACTGCTTGACTTCCTTCTGCGTCAGATTGTCCACCCGAACGAAGGGCGCAAGATAGGTGTCGAAGGAGGAAAACGCTTGAGCGCCGGCCCATTCGTTTTGCATGATGCCCAGGAAGTTGACCATCTGGTTGCACAGGGTGGACAGGTGACCGGCGGGGGAGGAGGTGATTTTGCCGGGAATGCCGCCCAGACCCTCCCGAATCAGCTGCTTTAAGCTCCAGC
>JALCRR010000056.1 GCA_022652815.1 Oscillibacter sp. | reverse complement strand
AGCGGTGGCGAAGGAGATGCTCCGCCGTCACGGGGAAGATTTTCGCACCATTCCGGCGGCAAAAAGCGTTCACCACGGATTTCTCGGCGGCCTTCTGATGCACACGGCCAACATGCTCAAAGGGGCGGAAGCCATGGCGGGACTGTACGGCGAGGTCATTGACCGTAGCCTCCTTTTGTGCGGAACCTTGCTGCATGACTTCTCTAAAATTCAGGAGTTCACGCTGTCCCCGCTGGGCGTCGTGACGGAGTATTCCGTGAAGGGCAATCTGCTGGGCCATCTGGTGATGGGCGCGGAGGAGGTTCGGGATGTCTGCGGGGCTTTGCAAGTGCCGGAGGAGAAATCCGTCCTGCTGCAGCACATGATCCTCTCCCATCACGGTGAGCCGGAGTTCGGCGCGGCGGTGCGGCCGATGTGCGCCGAGAGCGAGCTTCTGTCCGAACTGGATGAGATCGACAGCCGCATGGAAATCTATCGCGAGACGCTGAACACGGTGCCCACCGGAGAATTCAGCCGCCGCATTTTTGCGCTGGATCGGCGCATCTATCATCACGGATAATAGTAAAGGTTCCGCCTTGCGTGCAGGGCGGAACCTTTACTATTTATTTCTTATAACGTCATTTCGCTGTGGATGATTCCGCACAGCTGCCAGCCGCCGTTTTGATTGGTGAACACCAGCTTCAGCGCGCACCAGTCGGCACCGCCGAACTGCGGGTCGATCCCATCATAATAATACTCCACGTAAGAACACGCAGGATAGGCGTCCTCCACATTCTCCGGCGAATTGCCGCCGGCGTGGGTTTCATTGACGGAGACAAGGGGGGCTTTCGTCCAGTCCGCGGTCCAGACGAAGCGGTCCCAGTATTCTTTCGGCGTCATTTTGATATCCTCGCCGCTGCCATCGTAGATGCCCCAGGTATACACGGTGGTATCGGTGGCAAAATTCTCCAGCTCCGCTGCGGTCACTTGACGGTCACAGGAAGGATCCACGGTGGAATAGGGCGTAAAGGCGACGGTTCCGTCACCGGCCCAGTCTGCCACAGCGGCAAAATCACCGCTGGCCATGGAAGCGAGCAGTGCATCGGCGGCACTTTCCAGCTCGGTTTCTGCGCTGGCACCGCTGCTTTCCGGGACGTATTCCTTGACGATACTGCCGTCGGTGGAGACGAGATAGTCGGTGAGATAGGACATATGATCTCCGTCTACCAGCCAGGAGACCCGGTAACGGTAATAGTCCACGCAATCCAGCGTGATCGGCTCAAGATAGCCGTAGGACATGGCGTTTCCTGTTGCCGCATCCACCGTGCCCAGCTCCTGCTCCAAAAGAGCGGCGCCCTCCTCCGGCGTGATGGAGGAAGAGGCGGAGGAGGAGACTCCTGCATCGGCAGAAGCATCGGACGAGATAGAAGGCGCGGGGGTATTGTTTTGACAGCCTGCGGTGAACAGAATTACCGTTGCCGCAGCCACACAGATCAGCGCCTGCTTTTGCATAAAAACACGCTCCTTAAAAACAGATCAAAATTGCTCTTTTATTATAGACGGCGTAGCCGCAAAAAAGTTTCAAAAAAATGACAATTTGGGGACAAAAGTTTCAACTTCCAAAAAATCAAAACGTGAAACCCTAAAATAACGGCAATCTGCACCAAAAGATTGGAAGGATTTCGACAGGGGCGCGCTTGACGCTATTTTTTGGAAACTGTATAATAAAACAAATAGAAATGGACTATGTAAAACGATTAAACGCACCGCTGGCGGGAATCTGCCTAAACGGTGAGAGGAGCGTATGACCATGGGAGACAAAAGACAGGAGGATGCGTTTCACGCGGGAACGCTGACAGATGGTTGGCGCTGCTTCGGTGCGCATCCGGCGCAGCAGGCGGGCGTGTCCGGCTGGACATTTCGCGTCTGGGCTCCCCATGCCCGCAGCGTCTCGGTTGTGGGCGATTTCAACAGCTGGAACGGGGCGGAAAACCCGCTGACGCACAGAGGCGAGCTTTGGGAGGGCTTTATCCCGGAGCTGCCGCAGTACACCGCTTACAAATATGCTGTAACCGGGCCGGACGGCACTATTCACATGAAGGCGGATCCATACGGGTTCCATACGGAGACCCGGCCTGCTACGGCCAGCAAGCTCTACGATATTGCGGATTTTCCGTGGAGCGATCAGGCATTTCGCGCAGAAAAGAAAAACCATTCGGTCTACTCCTCGGCGCTGAACATCTACGAGGTGCATCTTGGCTCCTGGCGCAAGCGGGAAAACGGTGATTTTTACGATTACCGCTCCATGGCCCGGGAGCTGGCGGAGTATGTGGCGGACCTCGGTTATACCGCAGTGGAGCTGCTGCCGGTGACGGAGCATCCATTGGATGATTCCTGGGGCTATCAGTGCACCGGCTATTTCGCGCCCACCTCCCGGTTCGGAACGCCTGCGGATTTTATGTGGTTTGTGGACTATCTGCACGCCAAGGGCATTTCCGTGATTTTGGACTGGGTACCCGCTCACTTCTGCAAGGATGAGCAGGGACTTTACGAATTTGACGGAACCTGCTGCTATGAATATTCCGACCCCAACAAGTGGGAGCACGCCTCCTGGGGTACCCGGGTCTTTGACTACGGCAGGCCGGAGGTTGTCAGCTTCCTGTATTCCTCCGCCCGCTTCTGGCTGGAGGAGTACCATATCGACGGCATCCGTGTGGATGCGGTTGCCTCTATGCTGTATCTGGATTATGACCGGCAAGCCGGCTCCTGGACGCCCAACATCCACGGAGGACACGAAAACCTTGAGGCCATCGAATTTCTCAAGGGATTGAACCGGATGGCCTTTTCCGTAGACCCGGATGTGCTGATGATTGCGGAGGAATCCACGGCCTGGCCGCTGGTGACCCGCCCCACAGACATTGGCGGGCTCGGATTTAATCTGAAGTGGAACATGGGCTGGATGAACGACATGTGCCACTATCTGAAGCTGGACCCCTACTTCCGGCAGTTCAACCACAAGGACATCACCTTTTCCATGATGTACGCATTTTCCGAAAACTTTGTGCTGCCCATCTCCCACGACGAGGTGGTGCACATGAAGGGCAGCGTGGTGGGAAAGATGCCCGGCGAGTATGAAAATCAGCTTCGTTGCCTGCGCGGCTTCTATGCGTACCTGCTGGCGCATCCCGGGAAAAAGCTCCTGTTCATGGGCGCGGAGATCGGCCAGTGGCACGAGTGGGATTCCAACGCACAGCTGGACTGGTACCTGTTGGAAAACGAGTCCAACCGGAAAACCCTGGACTTTTTCAAGGCTGCCAACGCCTTCTATCAAGAACGCCCCGAGCTTTGGGAGATTGACTTTGACTGGGCGGGCTTTGAATGGCTGGTGCCCGATGACAACCACAACAACGTGGTGGTATTTCTGCGGAAGGACAAAGCGGGAGACGACCTTTTGTGCGCGATTAATTTCTCCCCCAACTCCTATGAGGACTATCGCATCGGCGTGCCTGACCGCAAGCGGTATGTGCCGGCATTCAACACTGATGCGCCGGAATTTGGCGGAGAGGGCTTCGGAAATCGGAAGCCCGTCGCGGTGGAGGCGATTGCATCCCATGGAAAAGAGCACTCCATCGCGCTGAAAATCCCGCCCTTCGGCGGCGTATTCCTGCGGGGAGAGGGAACCTTTTCAACGGCAAAAAAGCCGGAGAAACGCAAACCCGCAGAAAAGGCTGAAAAAGGAAATAACGTGAAAAAGCCCACGGGCAAAAAGACTGTGGGAGCACATAAATCGGGAAAGTAAAAAGGAGACGGTCCTATGAAGAAAGAGTGCATTGCCATGCTGCTGGCCGGCGGACAGGGAAGCAGACTCTACGTCCTGACCGGCGATATGGCCAAACCCGCTGTACCCTTTGGCGGCAAGTACCGCATCATTGATTTTCCACTTTCCAACTGTTCCAATTCCGGCATTGATACCGTGGGCGTGCTGACCCAGTATCGTCCGCTGGAGCTGAACAGCTACATCGGCAACGGCCAGCCCTGGGATATGGACGCATCCACCGGCGGCGTCCACATTCTGCCGCCGTATCTGAGCAGCGAAGGCGGCTCCTGGTACAAGGGCACCGCAAACGCCATTTATCAAAACATCGGGTTTGCCGATCTGTTTGACCCGGAATATGTGGTGATTCTCTCCGGAGATCATATCTATAAGATGGACTATTCCAAGATGGTGGAACGGCATAAGGAATCCGGTGCCGCCTGCACCATTTCCGTCATGGAGGTGCCCTGGTGCGAAGCGCCCCGCTTTGGCATTATGAGCGTGGACGGCGAGGACAACATCACCGAATTTGCGGAAAAACCGAAGGAGCCCAAGAGCAATCTGGCGTCCATGGGCATTTACGTGTTCTCATGGAAGGTTCTGCGGAAATATCTGATGGACGACGAAGCCGACCCCAACTCTGAAAACGACTTTGGCAAGAACATCATTCCGAAGATGCTTGCAGACGGCGAGCGCTTGACGGCCTACCGCTTTGAGGGCTACTGGAAGGACGTGGGAACGCTGGAATCCCTGTGGGACGCCAACATGGATATGCTGTCTCCCGAATCCGGCTTGGATCTGCTGGATGAGAGCTGGCCCATCTATTCCCGGACCTTCTCGGCTCCTGCGGCATATCTGGGTGAAAAGGCCAATGTGACCCATAGCGCATTCAACCGCGGCAGCGAGCTTTTGGGCACGGTGGAAAACTCCGTTCTCTCCCAAGGTGTTACTGTGGCAGAAGGTGCCACCGTCAGTTATTCTGTTCTGCTGCCCGGCGTCACTGTGGAGCCCGGGGCTGTTGTGCGGTATGCGATTCTCGGCGAAAACTGCCATGTGGGAAAGAACTGCCATGTGGGCGCGACTCCTGAGACTGTGCCGCCGGAGGACTGGGGACTGACCGTTTTGGCACCCGGGTGTCAGTTGGCTGACGGACGGGAAGTCCCGGCCAAAACCATGCTTGACCGGGATGGTCAGGAGGTGTCGAAATGAACGGACTGCACGGAATCGTATTTTCCTACGAACAGCGCAACGACCTAAAGGAGCTGACGGAAATCCGCTCTGCGGCGTCGATCCCCTTTGGCGGACGTTACCGCGCCATCGACTTTTCCCTTTCCAATCTTGTGAATGCGGGCTGTACGGATGTGGGCGTGGTGCTCCACGGCCGCTACCAAAGCCTGCTGGATCATCTGGGCACTGGCAAAAACTGGGACTTGTCCCGCAAGCGCGGCGGCTTAAAGATTCTTCCGCCCTTCGCCTTTCGTCAGGCGTGGGGAGAACAGGCGGCCTTCCGCGGCAAGATGGAGGCTCTGTCAGGTGTCCGTTCGTACCTAAGTGAGATCCGTCAGGACTATGTGGCCTTGATGGAGGGCGACCTGGTGGTCAACCTGCCACTTTCGGATATTCTGGAACAGCACATTAAAAGCGGCGCGGATATTACCGCTGTGTGCGGAAACGACAGCTTCCGTGTGGAAAACGGCACCTATTTTCAAATGGATGACGCCGGCCGCGTCACGGATGTGCTGTATCACCTCAATACGCCCCGTGGCTATCGGTCCCTGGAAGTATACATTCTCTCCAAAGAACTGCTGTGGAATCTGGTGGACGAGTGCGCCAGCCATGACTTAACCTCCTGGCGGCGGGATGTTTTGCAGTCCCGGTGCGAAACGCTGAATATCCGTGGCTGGATCTGGGGCGGCTTTGCAGCCCAGATTCGCTCTGTGCGGGAATACTATGACCGCAGCATGCAGATTCTGGACCCGACCATCCGGAAAGAGCTTTTCTGCCCGGAGCGGCCTATCCGTGCCAAGAGCGCCGACAAGTCCTCCGCTTATATCGCCCCCAGCGGCCGCTGCCTAAACTCTCTGGTGGCGGACGGCTGCAGCATTGCCGGCACAGTGGAAAACTCCATTCTTTTCCCAGGCGTCGTGGTGGAAGATGGCACGTGCGTGCGCAACTGCGTTCTCTTTAAGGAAACCGCTGTGCGCGAGGGTGCGCAGCTGGCACACATCATTGCCGACAAAAATGTGGAAGTGACCCCGGGATGCATGATGATCGGTCAGGCCAGTTATCCGCTGGTGATTTCCAAGGGGAGCAAGGTATAGAAAACACCCGGAGGAGGGGAATTGCCCCTCCTCCGGAGATTCAGTAAGGAAGGTTCTATGTAGGAGAGGAGTGCATCATGAAAATTTTATATGCGACCAGTGAGGCAACCCCGTTTTGTAAGACGGGCGGTCTTGCAGATGTAGCGGGTTCCCTGCCCCCGGCTTTAGCCGCCGCAGGCGCTGAAACGGCAGTGATTCTGCCCCTTTACCAGAAGGTAAAGGAAAAATTCGGCGGGGAAATGGAATTCGTCTGCTTTGACTATGTGGATCTGGCCTGGCGCCATGCCTACTGCGGACTGTTCCGCATGGAGCGTGCGGGCGTAACGTGGTACTTCCTGGACAATGAGCAGTACTTCCTTCGCCCCGACCTGTATGGGTACATGGACGATGGCGAGCGCTTCGGCTTTTTCTCCCGGGCGGTGGTACGGATGCTGCCGCACCTTTCCTTCTGGCCGGAGGTCATCCACTGCAACGACTGGCAGACAGCCCTCATTCCCATCTATTTAAAAGATGACGGCGTACGGGATGATCGCTACCGCAGAATCCGAACCGTCCTATCGGTGCATAATATCGAGTATCAGGGACGCTACGGTCTGGAGACGCTGGGCGATCTTTTCGGGTTGGATCACGGTTGGGCGGATGACGGCACCATTTTGATGGACGGAGACGTGAACCTGCTGAAGGGCGCAATTCTCTGTGCCGACGCAGTGAACGCCGTTTCTCCCACCTATGCAGAGGAACTGAAGTATGCCTACTATGCCCACGGCATGGAATCCATCATGCGCCGCTGCAGCTATAAGCTATCCGGCGTGCTCAACGGAATCGACACGGTTCGCTATGACCCCGAAACGGATCCGCTGCTGGTGGCACATTACCACGCTGGAAACGTTTCCAACAAGGCGCAGAACAAGGCACAACTGCAAAAGTTGCTGGGCTTGCAGGAGGTGCCGGATGTGCCCATCATCGGCATCGTTTCCCGCTTGGTGACGCACAAGGGTTTGGATCTGATCTGCGAGGTGCTCCACGATATGATGGAGCTTCCTGTGCAGGTGGCGGTTCTGGGCAAGGGCGATTACAAGTACGAGGAGTTTTTCCGCTGGGCAACCCGTCAGTATCCCGGACGTCTGAGTGCACGGCTGGATTATAGCGAGGAACTGGCAACCATGATTTACTCCGGCGCGGACCTGTTTTTAATGCCCTCCCGCTCGGAGCCCTGCGGCCTTTCCCAGATGATCGCCATGCGCTACGGCACGGTGCCCATCGTGCGGGAAACCGGCGGACTGAAGGATACGGTCCACCCCTACGAGGCGTGGCGGGATTCCGGAAACGGCTTCACCTTTGCAAGCTATCATTCCGGGGATATGCTCTATGTGATTCGCCAGGCAGTCAGCCTGTACCGCGACAATCCGGAGGCCTTCCGCCGTCTGCAAGAGCGCGGCATGGAGGCGGACTTCAGCTGGAACCGCAGCGCAAAGCAGTATCTCGCGATTTATGCAAGCATCACCGGCGAGAAGGCGCAGATTCCGGAAGAGCAGCCTGCTCGGACGGAGACACAGCTGCCTGCGCCTAACGCAGAGCCTGTCCAGCCGGAAAAAGCCCCGGAAAAGCCGGCAGAAATGCAGACACCCCCAAAAACTCCGGCAAAAAAGCCGGCTGCAACCAAGCAAAAAAAGAAAGGAACCGCAGGGAAAAAGACGCCTAGAAAAACGGCAAAACCCTCGGATAAAAAGAAAGCATGACAGATTTTACCACAAAAACCATGGCAGAGGCACTGACCGACAAGCTGATGATTCACTTCGGCAAGACGGCGGAGGAAGCCAGCGATGCCGAAATGATGAAAGCCAGTGCGTTGGTCCTGCGGGATGTCATGGCACTGCGGGAAGTGGAGACTCGGAAAAAGACGCTGCGCCAGCAGAAAAAGCAGGTGCACTACCTGTCTATGGAATTTCTGATGGGCCGCAGCTTGATGAAGAACGCCTACAATCTGGGCGTTCTGCCCCAACTCCGTCAAGCACTGGAGCAGATGGGCTTCAAGGCGGCTGACATCTTTGAGATCGAGCCGGATGCGGCTTTGGGCAACGGCGGCCTTGGTCGTCTGGCAGCCTGCTATCTCGATTCCATGACCACGCTGGAGATTCCCGCCACCGGCTATTCCATTTGCTACGAGTTGGGCATTTTCAAGCAGAAAATCGTGGAGGGCCAGCAGGTGGAGCTGCCGGACAACTGGCAGAACATGGGCGCGGCGTGGCTGCTTCCAAAGCCCGAGGAGGCACAGGAAGTGGTCTTTGGCGGAACGCTCCGGGAATTCTGGGATAACGGACATCTGCATATCGTGCAGGAGAATGCCACCAAGGTTCTGGCGGTTCCCTGCGATATGGAGATCGCTGGTTATGATACGCCTCATACCAACGTCTTGCGGCTGTGGGACGCTCGATCCCCCAAGCCGGTGGATATGTCCCTCTACTCCCGCGGCGAATATCTGAAGGCGACGGAGGAGCAGGCCATGGCGGAGGTCATCGCCAAGGTCCTCTATCCGGAAGACAACCACATCGAGGGAAAATCCCTGCGCTTAAAGCAGCAGTATTTCTTCGTCTCCGCCACCGTGCAGTCCATCTGCAAGCAGCATTTGGAGACTTATGGAACCCTGCTTAATTTCCACGAAAAGAATGTCATTCAAGTCAACGACACCCATCCGTCCCTGGTGATTCCCGAGCTGATGCGCATTTTCATGGACGAAGCGGGTATGGACTGGGACACCGCTTGGAACATCACCAGTAAGTCTGTTGCCTACACCAACCACACGGTTTTGGCCGAGGCGCTGGAGCGCTGGCCACAGACCCTAATGCAGCAATTACTGCCGCGCATCTGGCAGATCTTGACGGAAATCGCCGGACGCTGGCAGAAAAAGTGCGAGGACTTTTACCACGACGAGGCAAAGGTACGGGACATGGCCGTCATCTGGGACGGAGAGGTTCGCATGGCCAATTTGTGCATTGCCGGTGGCATGGCCGTCAACGGCGTTTCCGGTCTGCACTCTGAAATCTTGAAGAAGGATGTTTTCAAAAATGCCTGCGGCATGGAGCCGGATAAGTTCCAGAATGTCACCAACGGCATCGACCACCGCCGCTGGCTCAGCGAGATCAATCCGGGGCTGGATGGCCTAATTCGCGACCTGACAGGCGGCGACGACTATCTCACAAAGCCCCAGATGCTCCAAAAACTGGACGATTACGCCGATGACGCGCAGGTTTTGCAGCGCATTGGGCAGATTAAGCGCCAAAACAAAGAGGACTTTGCGGCCTATATCCGCAAGACCCAGGGCGTTGCGCTGAACCCGGACGCGATCTTTGATGTGCAGGTCAAGCGCCTGCATGAGTATAAGCGTCAGCTTTTAAATGTCCTGCACATCATCTCCCTTTATCAGAAGCTGCAGGATGACCCCGCTGCCATCACCCAGCCCCATACGTTCCTGTTCGGCGCCAAGGCGGCACCGGGCTATGTGGTGGCCAAGCGGATCATTCACTTGATTAACTCCCTTTCCGACCAGATCAACGCCGACCCGATCTGCAAGGATAAGCTGCAGGTGGTGTTTTTGGAAAACTACCGGGTTTCACTGGCCGAGCATCTGATGCCGGCCTCCGAGGTTTCCCAGCAGATTTCCACCGCCGGCAAGGAAGCCAGCGGCACCGGCAACATGAAGTTCATGATGAACGGCGCTCTGACCGTTGGCACGCTGGACGGTGCCAATGTGGAGATGCACAATGTGCTGGGCGACGAGAATATGTTCCTCTTCGGCCTTCATGCCGACGAGGTGGAAATGCTGAAGCGCGAGGGCTATCTGCCCCAGCGGCTTTACGCCCGCGATCCGGTGGTGCGCCGGGCAGTGGATATGCTGAAAACCGGCTTCCGGGACGGTGTGACCTACGAGGATCTGTACACCCGCTTGCTTACGGGTGCAGGCGGAAGCCCCGCCGATGAATACCTGCTTTTGGCAGATTTCGAGGGCTACTGCGCGGCAGAGGCGCGGATGGTACAGACGTATGCCGATTCGCAGAAGTGGAACCGCATGAGCCTGCACAATGTGGCCCGTTCCGGCATTTTTGCCGCGGACCGGTCTGTGGGCGAGTACGCCGACCACATCTGGCACGTGCCCCACAAGTAAAGGACAAAAGGAGACGGGGTTTCCCCGCCTCCTTTTGTCCTTTACAACGACAGAAAAAGCGGATATAATACTAGAATTAGCGCGTAAAATGCACTCTGCGGCTTTGCACGCAGTTCCCCGAAGGAGGAAATAATTTGAGTAACAAGAAAAAAGCCATGATGAACCGAGACATGGAAAAACAGGCGGCGGAGCTTTTGGGCAAGCACGTCTCCAAGGAAAAGGGACGAATCCTGCTGGTCGTAACGCTGATCGCCTGTGCGCTGCCGATGATTCTGGGTGCCCGTCTGTGGGGCACGATTCCCGCAACCGTGCATACCGGACTGATCGGAACAGACGGCAGCGATGATTCCATTCCACGGGTCATGGTGGCATTTGGCCTGCCGGCACTGATGTGCCTGCTGGATCTGATTGCCCACTTCATGCTGGCGTGGAACCAGAAGCAGAAAACCGTGCCGCCGGGACCGTCCCGCCTTGTTGGTCGGTGGGGCTTTCCCATCATTTCGGTGCTGTTTTGCAGCGGCATGATTCTGGAAGCGGTGGGCGAAACGCTGTCGCTGCCGTTTATGACGCCCTGCATTGTGGGCCTTGCCCTGCTTTTGCTGGGCTCCCATGTGTGGGACTGCAAAAAAGACGCGAAGATTGCCCTGCGGTTTTCCTATACGGAAAGCAGCGAGGCTGTATGGAAATCCACAAATCGCTTTGCGGGCTGGCTGTGGATGATCGGCGGTCTTGTCATCATCGCCGGAGCTATGCTGACCAGCTCCTCTACCTGGATTACCGCCATTCTGGTGGTGATATGCCTGGTGGCACCGCTGCCGTACGCAAAGCAGCAGGCATCCCATCTATCCTGAGAAATAAAGAAAAGAGAAAACTATGGAATATACACAAGGCGTACGTTTTGACTCACTGGGGCTGTCTCCGGAAGTGATGCGTGCCATTGAAAAGAAAAATCTGGTCATGTCCACACCGGTGCAGGCTGGCTGCATTCCACCCATGATGGAGTGGAAGGACGTCATTGCCAAGGCACCTACCGGCACCGGCAAGACCTTCGCCTACGGCATTCCCATTGTGGAGCATATTGACCCCGAGGAGGAATCCGTTCAGGCGGTGATTCTGTCACCGACCCGGGAACTTGCCATCCAGATCACCGGCGAAATCCGGGATATTGCGGAATTCAAGCCCGGTGTCCGCACGGTCTGCCTATACGGCGGCCAGCCGATTACCAAGCAGATCGATCAGCTCAAGCGCCGTCCCCAGATCGTGGTGGCTACTCCCGGCCGCCTTGCCGACCATCTCAAACGCCGCACGGTACGCATTGAGACGGCGCAGACAGCCGTATTGGACGAGGCCGACCGCATGCTGGACATGGGCTTTATTCAAGATGTGACCCATCTTCTGGATAAGATGGGCAAGCGCAAGAACCTTGGCATGTATTCGGCCACGATTTCCCGGGAAGTGATGGACATTGCCTGGGTCTATCAGCGGGACGCAGCCGAGATCACCGTCCGTGAGGACGAGCTGAACAAGCCCGATATCAAGCAGTTCCGCATGGAGGTTGCCGCCAACGAAAAGGCCGACGCCATTACCAAAATTCTCAACGAGACCGGCTTCGACCGCGCCATGGCCTTCTGCAACACGAAGGGATCAACGGAGCGCGTCAGCAAATTCCTGCAAATGCAGGGTATTGATGCCGACTGCATCCACGGCGACATTCCCCAGAAAAAGCGGGAAGAGGTCATGGATCGCTTTCGGGAGGGGAAGCTTCGGGTCTTTGTCTCCACGGATGTGGCCGCCCGCGGCATCGACATCGATAACGTAGATATTGTGTTCAACTGCGATGTGCCGGACGAGAACCAGGACTATGTTCACCGCATTGGACGCACGGGCCGCGCCAAGCATCACGGCGTTGCCGTGACGTTTGTGGCGGACTATCCGGCCAAAATGCGCATCGATAACATCGCCCAGCGTACCCACAATGAGATTATCCCTGTGACGTTCGGTGATGACGGGAAACTCACGGTAATTGAGACAAAATAAAATGATACAGTACGAATGACCGCTTGACGGAAGTCAAGCGGTCACAGACAGCCGAAAAAGTTTTTTCGACTGTCTGTGCAAGTTTTTAAAACCCGTGAATGATTTTAAAAACTTATGATTAGCTACGAAAGGAACCCTTCCTGGGTTCCTTTCGTAGCTATCTTCCTTCCCGGTATCCAGCCTTTTCAAATTTATAGACAAGCGCAGACCGCCTGACGGAAGTCGGGCGGTCGTTCTTTATGATTAAGGAAAAAACTGTGAACAAATCCTTAATTTTGTAATTATTTGTTACTTTTTTAGGCCGGTTTCCTTTACAAGGCTCAAAAATCAACGTATAATACCCATGTTGTAAAAAAATCATACCGATACAGCTCCTTCGGGCTGTTTTTACCTTGAGAAGGGAGCACAGCATGAGACGATTGAAACGCGCCGCGATACTGGCCGTATCTGCGGCACTTGCAATAGGCATTCTTTCCGGTTGTGGAGCGTCGCACCAGCAGAGCTCCGGCCTAAATCTTTCCGTGTGCCTTGGCGGCGGACTGACGACACTGGACCCCATCCGCGCCACCACGGAAGAGGATCAGACGGTGATCGAGCACCTTTACGAAAACTTGATGCGCGCTTCCGCCGATAACGACGGCGGGACCACGGTGGCAAACGGCATTGCGAAGTCCTACAACACGGACAAAAACTATGACGGCACGGTGACTTATACATTTAAGTTGCGCAGCGCCAAATGGAGCGACGGAACCGCAGTCACACCGGCGGATTTTGTCTATGCCTGGCAGCGTCTGGCCGATCCGGTCAGCGCTTCACCCAACGCGCAGATTCTCTCCATCGTCGCGGGATTTGACGAAGTGCAGAGCACAGGCGATGTCGCAAAGCTGCAGGTGGAGGCCAAGAACGATTCCACGCTTTGCGTGACGCTGACCGGCGACTGCCCCTGGTTTTTAACAGATGTATGTACGGCGGCGGCCACCATGCCTCTTAGGAAGGACGTGGTGCAGACGCTGAAAGCGGGCGCCATTAAGAGCAACAAGGCGGCCAGTGAAGCGGGACAGGAGGCCACGGCCACCTGGAGTTCCGACCCTATGCGTCTGGTGACAAACGGCCAGTACTGCACAAGCAGCTATCAGGTTGGAAACCGGCTGGTATTGGCCACCAACGGAAAATATACGGGGACTGCCAGCGGCCCGGATACCGTTACCTTCCGCTTTGCCGAGACGGCGGAGGAGGCTTGGCAGCTGTACGATGCGAAAGAAGTGGATTTCATTTCTCCGCTGCCGGAGGAGCAGATTTCCAAACTGGCGGAGGACGAGGACTGGACGCCGACCACGGAGCTGAATACCGGGGTTTTGCTCTTCAACACCGCAACAGATCCGTTCAGCGATCCGCAGATCCGCAATGCGCTTTCCCTGGCTGTGGATCGGACGGCACTAAGCGGGGAATTGAACGCAGCGGCGCGGCCGGCCACCGGCCTTGTGCCGTATGGCGTGCCTGCTGCCGAGGATGAGGATTTCCGCACAGCAGGCGGCGAACTGATCGACTGCAATCCGGAAAACTATGCGGCCAGCTGCGATGCGGCCCGATCTTTGCTGGAACAGTCCAGCTATGACCGGGGTGAATTTTCGGCAGTTGAGCTGCTCTATCCCGCCGGTAATGCCGACGCGGAATCCGCTGCTAAAGCCGTGGTTGCTGCATGGAACACGCAGCTGAATATCTCCGTGCAGACACGGGAAGTAGAGCAGCAAGAGTTGGACGATGCACTTTCTGCCGGAACGTATACACTGGCACTGGTGGAGCTGAAAGGCTACGCCAACGATGCGGAGAGTTTTCTTTCCCAGTGGGAGTCCAGCAGTACGCAAAACGCGGTGCGCTATTACAACAGCGCCTACGATACGCTTTTGACAGTCATTGACAGTGCCAGCGATTCCACAGCACGCCTGGGTTGTCTGCATGATGCGGAGAGTCTGCTGCTTTCTGACTGCCCGCTGATGCCGCTTTATTTTCCGGGAACGGCGTGGAAGCTGCGGGAGGGCTTAACCGGCGTCTGTCGGGACGGACGTGGTTGGTTCAGCTTTGAAACCGTGGCAAAGACTACGGAAGGATAAAAAAGAGCGGAGAGATGATCTCTCCGCTCTTTTTTTGTTCTTTTTCAAAAATCGATTAAAACCAAATAAAATTTACTTTTTGCGTCCTTTTTGCGTCTGTCAAGTCCTTGTAAAAGAAAAATGTACAGTATATAATAAATTGAATTTATCATGAGGAGTGAGTGTTATAGAAAACCATCCCGTGTATTATCTGGAAACTGAAAGCCAGAGCCCATTTTACAATTTGGCTTTTGAAGAATATATTCTGCAAAAGCGCACAAAAGGCGACTATCTATTGCTTTGG
>JALCRR010000055.1 GCA_022652815.1 Oscillibacter sp. | reverse complement strand
CTGTTATAATAGATGTCATCGTCGGCGCGGTTTTGCTGGGCTTTGCGATCTGCGGTGCACGGCGGGGACTGGTGCGGTCCGTGGCGGGACTGGTCATCGTACTCATCGCGCTGGCAGGTGCGGGCATTCTGGCAAATACCCTAACGCCCAAGGTGTCCACCTATCTGCAGCCCCTAATCGAAAAACGGGTGGAGGCGCGGATGGACAAAGCCCTCTCCGGGGACGACGGCGCGGATTCCTCTGCGGCGACGTCGCAAGACGGCGAAAGCCACTCCCACTCCGGCGTAGAGATGCCAGAAGCCGCGGTGCAGCCCGACACGGGTGAGACGACGATTCCGACAGATCCCGATGCCGGTCAGCAGGACGAAAGCGCCCTGCCCCAGTTGGATGCCGGGCAGCTTTTAAAGCTTCTGGGCATTGATTCCGACCCGTCCAAGTCGCTGGAAGAGGCGGCGAGGGAAAAGGTGCGGGACACCGGCGTGTCCATCGCCACCGCAGTGGTGGAGAGCGTGGCGGAATCCGTTCTGCACATTCTGATTTTTGCCTTGAGCTTTGCCTTGCTGCTGCTTCTTTTGAAGCTTGCGGTGCGGGCACTGGATCTGGTGGCAAAGCTGCCGGGTCTGCACTTGCTCAACCGTTTGGGCGGCATGGCCTTTGGCCTTGTGGAGGGCGCACTGGCGCTCTTTCTGGCGGTTTTTCTCCTGCGCCGACTGGGCGTTTCCTTTGATACCGATGCCGTGGAAGCCACGGTGCTACTCAGCTTTTTCACGACGTACACCCCACTGGAGGTACTGTCGTTTCTTTAAAGGGTGGCCATTGACCACTCAAGAATCTGGAGGTTTATTTTTATGCAGCCAACACTTTGCTCCCGATGCCACAAAAACGTCGCCGTGGTGTTCATTTCCAAGCTGGAGAATGGCAAGACGGTGAATGAAGGCCTGTGCTTGAAATGCGCCCGCGATCTGGGACTGCCCCAGGTGGACGACATGATGAAGCGCATGGGCATTTCCGACGACGATCTGGACAACCTAAACAGCGAAATGCTGCAGGCGTTCAACGGCGTGGAAAATGTCGAGGATTTGCCCTCCGGCGACGATGCCGGAGCCGATGAAGAGGACGAAGGCAAAACCGCCACGTTCCCGTTTTTAAACCGCCTGTTCAACGGCGGAGAAGCCCCCCGCCCCGATGACGGCGAAGGCTCCGCCAGGGCGGAGCGGGACCGCGCCCGCAAGGGCGAAAAGGGCGCCAGCAAGCGCAAATTCCTGGAGGGCTACTGCCTAAATCTGACCCAGCGCGCCAAGGACGGCAAGTTGGACCCGGTGATTGGCCGGGCACAGGAGATCGAGCGGGTCATTCAGATTTTGAACCGCCGCCAGAAGAACAACCCCTGCCTCATCGGCGAACCGGGCGTGGGCAAGACGGCCATTGCCGAGGGGCTTGCCCAGCGCATCGCCAAGGGCGACGTGCCCTTTAAGCTGCGGGACAAGGAAGTGTACCTGCTGGATCTGACGGCGCTTGTGGCCGGCACCCAGTTCCGCGGCCAATTTGAAAGCCGCATGAAGGGCCTAATCGACGAGGTGAAAAAGCTCGGCAACATCATTTTGATGATCGACGAGATTCACAACATCGTCGGCGCAGGCGACGCCGAGGGCAGCATGAATGCCGCCAACATCCTAAAGCCCGCCCTCTCCCGGGGCGAGATTCAGGTCATCGGCGCCACCACGTTCACCGAGTACCGCAAGTCCATCGAAAAGGACACCGCGCTAGAGCGTCGCTTCCAGCCCGTCACGGTGAACGAGCCGTCCATCGAGGATGCCATCGCCATTTTGCAGGGCATTGCGCCCTATTACGAGCAGTACCACGGCGTGAAGATTTCCGACGGCATGATTCGCCAGGCCGTGTTGCTGTCCGAGCGGTATATCACCGACCGGTTCCTGCCCGACAAGGCTATCGACTTGATTGACGAGGCCTGCTCCGACCTAAACCTAAAGGACCCGGACATCTCCCGCCGCATGGAAGTCCAGCGGGAGCTGAGCGACTATGAAAAAGAGCGTGCCCTTCTGGAGGAGACGGCTTCCGCCGAGGGCGGCGAGATGGACTACGCCCGCATGGCCGAGCTGAAAAGCAAGGAGCTGCAGCTCAACACCGAGTTGCAAGGGCTAATTGCCAAGGGCGACCCCGCCCTGTCCATGGAAAATCTGGCGCACGTCATCGAACTGTGGACCAAGATTCCCGCCACCCGCATTCGGGAGCAGGAATTCCAGCGCCTTTCCCAGCTGGCAGACCGTCTCAAGACCCATATTGTGGGGCAGGATCAGGCCATCGACGCGGTGGCTGCCGCTGTGCGCCGCAGCCGCGTGGGCATTTCCCCCAAGCACAAGCCCGTGTCGTTCATCTTCGTCGGCTCCACCGGCGTTGGCAAGACGGAGCTTGTCAAGCAGCTGGCAACCGACCTTTTCAACTCCCCGGACGCCTTGATTCGTCTGGATATGTCCGAGTTTATGGAGAAGCACTCCGTGTCCCGCATCGTGGGTTCGCCTCCTGGTTACGTGGGCTATGACGAAGCCGGTCAGCTGACGGAAAAAATCCGCCGCAAGCCTTACGCTGTCATTCTGTTCGACGAGATCGAGAAGGCGCACCCGGACGTGCTGAACGTCCTGCTGCAAATTCTGGACGACGGCGAGATCACCGATTCCCACGGCCGCAAGGTGAACTTTGAAAATACGATCATTGTCATGACCTCCAACGCAGGTTCTTCTTCCAAGGAGGGCATGGTGGGCTTTGGCCGCTCGGTGAGCGAGCAGGACAAGGAGAAGGCCATGAAGGCGCTGGAACAGTTCCTGCGCCCGGAATTCATCAACCGCGTGGACGAGGTCGTGTGCTTCAACCGCTTGAGCGAGGAGAACTTCCAGGGCATCGCCCGCATCATGCTGGACGAACTGAAGGGCTCCCTTTCCGACAAGGCGATCACCTTCACCTATGACGACGCGCTGGTGGCATTTTTGACCCACAAGTCCTATTCTCTGACCTATGGCGCACGGAATCTCCGCCGCACCATCCAGAAGGAGCTGGAGGACGCCATGGCCACGAAGATCATCGACAGTTACGAGCATCCCGTCAGCCAGATTCGCGCTACCATTCGGGACGGCGCCATCGCGCTGGATGCGCTGTAAGAGGGAGAATGACATGAAGCTGTTCCGCAAGAATATTGATCCCCGCTGCGCGTACTGCGAAAAGGGAAAGACCATCAACGAGCGGGAAGTGGCCTGCGTCAAGCGGGGCATCGTCCCGGTGGAGTATCACTGCCGCGCGTTCCACTACGACCCGCTGAAGCGGGTGCCGCCCCGACCGGAGTCTCTGGAGACAGACCGTCTGACCGACAAGGATTTCAGCATTTAAAAAAGAGGCGCAGGGGAAGCTCTGCGCCTTTTTCCAACCAGCAGGGAGGAGACGCTTATGGTTATCACGAAAATTCACGCTGTCTTTTTCAGCGCCACGGACAATACCCGCAAGATCACCGCAGCCATCGCCGCAGCCGCTGCGGCAGCACTGGACTGCCCCTTGGAGGAAACCGACTTGACGCTGCCCGCTGCGCGGCAGCGGGACTGGGCGTTCGCGCCCACGGACCTTGTGATTTTGGGAACGCCCACCTACGCCGGGCGTGTGCCCAACAAGCTGGTGCCGTTTTTGGCCGAGCACCTGCGGGGAAACGGCGCACTCTGCGCCGCCATGGTGACTTACGGCAACCGCAGCTTTGACAACGCCCTATCCGAGCTGTGTGCCATTTTGGAGGGCGACGGTTTCCACACCGTCTCGGCGGGAGCCTTTGCCTGCCGCCACGCCTTTACCGACGAGCTGGCCTGGGGCAGACCGGACAGCGCTGATCTCCGGGAGGCGGAGCAGCTGGGGAAAAACACGGCGGAAAAGGCGGAGGCACTGACGGCGATTCCCGCCCCTGTCCGGGTGCCGGGAGAGCCGGACGCCCCCTATTACATCCCCAAGGGAACGGACGGCTTGCCCGCCAAGTTCCTAAAGGCCAAGCCAGTGACGGACCCCAGAAAGTGCTGCAACTGCGGCCTTTGCGCCCGTATCTGCCCCATGGGCGCCATTGACGCGAGCAACGTCTTTGAAACGCCGGGCGTGTGCATCAAGTGTCAAGCCTGCGTCCGCCGCTGCACCCGGCAGGCCAAGCGGTTTGAAGATCCGGCGTTTTTGTCCCATGTGGCCATGCTGGAGGCGAACTTTCAAGATCCCAAGCAAAACGAAGTGTTTTTCTGAGAAAACGGAGATCCCGCGAGAAGGCTGATGGGCTTTCCCGCGGGATTTTTTTGGCATTTTGCTTTTTTTCAAAAAAAGCGCAGTCGGGTCAGGCCGTTTTTGCATAGATTGCCAGTAGAAACCAATGGAGGAGGAGACGGCATGAGCGCAGATTTTTTTCTCTCCGCCAATAGCGGGGATGGTGTGCAGACGCTTTCCGGGCCTTCCGGTGAGCGGGACTGGCTGGACTGCATGATCGTAAAAGGCGGCACGGACGGAGCCCGGGTGCTGTTTTTGAATGCCCTGCGGGAAACGCTGACGGCGGCGGGGGAGAAGGCGGAGACCTTCAGCCGCCCGGATGACCCGGAGGAGCTGGATGGGGTGTTGTTTCCGGGACTGCGGTGCGCGGTGGTGGACGGCGCACAGCCCCACCCGCGGGAACCGCGCTACCCCGGCGCGGTGGATCGCATCGTGGATTTGAGCCGGTTTTCCGATGTGACGGCGGCAAAGGAAAACCGTGCGGAGCTGATGATGACCATGGACGCCGCCCGGGCGGCACAGATGCGGGCGTTCCACTCGCTCAAAGCAGCGCGGCAGCTGGAGCTGGAGGGGGAGAGCGCGGCGCAGGCGCATTTCGATCACGCCAGACTGGAGCGCCGGACGGCGGGCATCATCGCCCGGGAGCTGCGGAAAAAGGGCCGGGAGGGCGGCCGGTACTTTGAGCGGTTTTTGGGCTCCGCCACGTCAAAGGGGTATGTCTGGCGGTTTGAGGAGGCGGCGGCGCTGTGCCCGAAGTGCTACGTCTTTTCGGATGCCTTCGGCTTAGCCGCCGGGAGCCTGGAAAGTCTGGCCGCAGCCGCGACCGCCAACGGTTGGAACGCAGTGCTGCTACGCTGTCCGGAGGAGCCGGGGCGAATCGAGCACCTGCTGGTGCCGGGGCTGGGCTTGGCGTTTTTCACGTCAAAGCCCGGCATGGAGTTTCCCGGCACGCCCTACCGCCACATTCGGGTGGACGCCATGACGAAAATTTCCAACCGCGCCCGGCTGCGCTTTGAGCAGCGGCTGGCAAAGCTCCTGCGGGACGAGGCGACGGTGGCTCTGCGGGATGCCCGGGAGGAGCGGCGGGTGGCGGAGGAAGTGCTGGCGCCCTACATCGACACCGACGGCATCCGCGCGCTGGCGGCGCTGGAAGCCGGACGGCTTTTAAGCTGGCGAGGGTAAAAATACCCGGCGACTGCCGAAAGCTGCGGCGTTCCGCCGCAACGATGCGGCCCCCATTCTCTCTGGTCTTGACCAGAGATTGGATAGCCGTTGGCGGCTCTGCCGCCTTACGGATATCGCATACCCCTTGCGGGTGAAACGCGCCCCGCACGGTGCAAGAGAGAGCCGCTTAGAGTTGGTCTGCGGCAAACCTTTGGTGCATCCAGTAGACGCGGTGATACTCATTCGTTTTCGTCTGGGGAAGAAACCTGCATTGCCCCTGCTCCTATACCAGCTTGCGCTCACCCTCAAGCGCCCGGGTAGCGCGTAGCGCAGCGGAACGCGCGAGGCAAGCGGCTGAAGGCCTTTTAGGTTTCCACCACAAGTTTCTTCCAAGTTCTCTGCGAGACGCGGGTAAAGAGTCAGATGACCACCGCACCACACCGTGCGTTCCCCGGACACAAGGTCCCCACAAAAAAATCACCTGCTCTTTCGGGCAGGTGATTTTCTTTGCGGGGTGCGTCCAAAGCGCCTTTTTCTTCCACCATGCAAGGCGCATTCCTGCGGCGGAGCGCCGCAGTTCCCTCCCACGCATCAGCGCGACTCCCCTGCGGAAGCGCGCCTTACAGCATGTTTTTGCCGCGCACCATGTATTTTCCCTGGGGGCCGTCCAGCACGATGCCGTTTTGTACGGCCAGTCTGCCCCGGAGGTAGACCCGGCTGATGCCGCCGGCGGTGACAAAGCCCTCGTAGGGGTTATAGTCCACGTTGGCAACGCAGTCGCTTGCCCGGATGACATGGCTGGCGGCGGGGTCGTAGACCACAATATCCGCATCGCTGCCACGGCGAATGATGCCCTTGCGGGGGAACAGGCCGTAGAGCTTGGCGGGGTTCTCAGCAAGGGCGCGGCACATGGTGTCCAGATGGATGTTCCGCTTGGCAACACCGTAAGAATAAATCAGCTCGCCGCGGGTTTCCACGCCGGGAAGTCCGCCGGGAATCTTCGTGAAGTCCTCACGCCCCGCGTCCTTCTGCGCCAGCGTAAAGGAGCAGTGGTCGGTGGAGATCGTCTGAATCTCGCCCCGGCGCAGACCGCGCCAGAGGTACTTCTGCTCGCTCTTATCCCGCAGCGGCGGCGCGCAGACATACCGCGCGGCAGCGGAGTAATCATCTTGATAGTAAAGGCTGTCGTCCAGCAGCAGGTACTGCGGGCAGGTCTCCACATACACCTTCTGACCGCGCTTGCGGGCGCGCTCCACTTCCTCCAGCGCCTCATGGTTGGTCAGGTGGACGATGACTACGGGGCAGTCCGCCACCTCGGCAATGCGCAGAAGCCGGGAAACGGCCTCAGCCTCCAATCCCTGGGGGCGGGACATGGGGTGAGATGCCGGGGACAGCTTGCCGGCGGCCTTCCGCTCGGCGATCATACCGTTGATGACACCGGCGCTCTCGCAGTGCACCCCGGCGATGCCGCCCAGCTTTTTGAGTTCCCGCAAAGCGAGGTACACGTTCTCGTCACCAATCATCATGGCGGGGTAGGTGAGGTACATCTTAAAGGACGAAATACCGGCGGCGAACATCTCCGGCAGCTCGGCGCGGATGGAGTCGTTCCAGTCGTCGATGGTCATGTGGAAGCCGTAGTCGCAGTAGGTTTTGCCGTCAGCCTTTTCGTGCCAGAGGGCAAGGCCATGCTTCAGCGTCTCACCCTTGTTGGGGCAGGCGAAGTCGATCACCGTGGTGGTGCCGCCCCGGAGCGCCGCGCGGCTGCCGGAGGCAAAATCGTCCGCCGTGGTGGTGTTGCACACGTCCAGAGCAAAGTGGGTGTGGGCGTCGATAAAGCCGGGAAACAACAGGCACCCGGTGACGTCCACCGTCTCGTCGGCAGCGACGTTCAGTGCGCGACCCACCTGGGCAATTTTCTCCCCATCCATCAGCACATCGGCGCGGCGAGTGCCGGAAGAAGTGACCACCGTGCCGCCTTTCAGCAGTGTTTTCATGTGCAAACAGCTCCTTTTCTGCCCGACTTCCATCGTTACAAGCGGGCCTGCGATTCTTTGCAGTTATGATAGCACAGCCCGGACAATTTTACCATCCTGAACCTGTAAACTTTTTTCGAAAAAAGGCCGTCAGTCCTCTCCATCGTTTTCGGACTCCTGTACCTCCCAACGGAGCTGACGGGCGTAGTGTGCCATGTCCGCCATCCCCTTGTCGGAATCGCCGGCGTAAGGTGCGCCGCCGGCTTTGCGGGAATATGACGCCTTAGTAGGGGTGGGTTTGGCAGGCGCGGACGATGCCTCCCTGCGCTGGGATTCCCGGTTCAAAGCCGCCTGACGGCAGCGGTCCCGGTGGCGAATCCATGTCTCGGTATCCCTCCGGATGGCACCAGACATGAATGCGCAGACAAACTGCGTGGCTGTTTCCAGATTCGGGTAACTGGCCGTGTCCTCCACCGGGAAGTCCGGGGAGTCTGCAACCCCGGCAGCGTACTCCATCAGCACGGCCATTAGCCATCCCCGCTGGGACGGCGAAAGCCGCATCAGCGGAGGGTAGGCGTCCTGATAGAGAATCAGACTTTTCTTTTTGTTGATTGGTTCCATAAAAATCATCTCCTATATATAGGAGCAAATGGCATGAAATTTGCACGAAAACGTGCAAATATGCGCAAAAAAAACAGAACTCTGCCGTTAAGGTAAAGGTAAAGGTTAATGTCAATGAGAATGTTATGTTATGGTGTGCAGGGGAGGTGCGCGGCGCGCAACCTCCGCCGCACGGAGCAGCGAAAAAAAGATTCCTTTTTGAAAAACGGGGAACGGGGAGATGACGCGGATTTTACAAACGGAAAAGATGGTGCTACAATTAGGAAAAAGCTTGACGTTGGGGAGGAGAGACCAATGCAGCAGGTACTGCCGTTTTCCCGCATGGCGGATGCGTCCCCCTATATGGACGCGAAGGTGTTGGACTATCTGAATGAGGGGCAGATCGAGACATTTGAGAGCTTTCCCGACTTTTCCGTGCTGGCCTTCAGCTGGTATGACTGGAGCGCGGAGAACAGCGAGATTCCGCAGGTGCTAATCTATCTGGATCGGGAAGATCTGTTTTTCTTCTGCGAGGATTCCGCGGCGGAGGAAAAGACGGCCTCCATCGTGGACGCGCTGACGGAGGCTGGCGACCTGACCAACGGTCAGTTGCTCTATCGCTTCTTCAGCCGATTGCTCAAGGGCGACACAGCCCATCTGGACGCGCTGGAGACTTCCATCACCGACACGGAAAACGAGGTGCTCTCGGGCAAGAAAAAGGGGTATCTGGAGAGCATCATCGCCTATCGGCGGGAGCTGCTGCACTTGAAGCGG
The DNA here is from genome assembly GCA_022652815.1 of Oscillibacter sp. Lineage (GTDB taxonomy): Bacteria > Bacillota > Clostridia > Oscillospirales > Oscillospiraceae > Oscillibacter. The sequence goes on along the minus strand of JALCRR010000055.1, from coordinate 6,339 downwards.
TACTATGAGCAGCTGGACTCCATCTTTGACGAGCTGGCCGCCAACGACAACGGCCTGCTCCCCCGGGAAACCGTCCGCCGCTTCACCATTCTCGGCAGCCGGACGGAGCGGCTTCTGGCTGCGGTGGAGAGTCTGCGGGAGACCGTGACCCAGATGCGGGAGGCCTACCAGTCCCAGATCGACATTGAGCAAAATGACTTGATGAAGATTTTCACCGTGGTGACGGTGATTTTCCTGCCGTTGACGCTTCTTGTGGGGTGGTACGGCATGAACTTCCAGATGCCGGAGCTGCACTGGCAATACGGCTACCCGGTGGTGATCGCCGTCAGCGTGGTGATCGTGGTGTGGCTGATTGTGTATTTCAAAAAGAAAAAGTGGTTTTGATCACTCAAATGTGGCGGCTGCCGAAAGAATCCGGCCTGATGGCCGGGGAAGCTGCGGCGCTCCGTCGCAGGGGATGCGGCCTTGCCACGGGAATCCGCGCTGCTGCGCGGAGGGAACCTGGCCCCCATTTTCTTTTGTCTTGGCAAAAGAAAATGCGCCGCCAGCGGTGGAAAAGAAAACCGCTTTGGACGCATCCCACAAAGAAAATCACCTGCCTTTTGGGACAGGTGATTTTTTTGCGGGAACCTCATGTCCGCGTAGGGGTTTGGTGCGGTGGGAATTTGCAGCCCCAAAGCGCCGATTTTCATTCCGGGAAAAGCAAGGTCAGCGAAGTCCCGGATACTCCCCGCGTTTTCTTTCGCTGCCGCTGGCAGTTTTGAAACAGGTGAGCGCAAGCGGTTATAGAAGCAGGGGCAATACGGGTTTCTGCCCCAGACTGACGCGAATGAGTATCACCGCGTCTACTGGATGAACCGAAGGTTTGCGAAAGACCAGCTCTAAGCGCGTTTCTCTTCCACCTCTCAAGAGGCGCGTTCTCTTTTCGCAATCGAAAAGAGAATGGGGGTCTTGAACTCCCACGGCAGTCGCCGGGCTTTCCCCAGCCATCAGGCCGGGATTGCCCCCGTCAAGCCCGGTTAGAACCATGGCCCTTGCCGCATCCCCCGCAGCAATGGGCGCAGTCCCCGCCGCAGCCGCCCTTGCGGCGGACGGTGGAGCGCAGGGCGAACACCAGCCAGACGGCAAGTGCCGCCAAAATCAGCAGTTCCAAAATCATGTGACGGTTCCTCCTTTTACGCAATCACCAGCACGAGGTGATAGAGCACAAACGCCACGCACCATGCAACGGCGCACTGCCCCACGGCGACACCCAGCGCCTTCCACCCAGAGCCCAGCTCCCGCTTGACGGCGGAGATGGCAGCCACGCAGGGGGTATAGAGCAGGGTGAAGGCCAGAAAGCTGATGGCGGTGACGGGGGTGAAGAGCGTGCCCAGCGCCGCGGCGCTGACGTCTGCGCCGGAGCCGGTGAGAATGCCCAGCGTGGAGATGACGGATTCCTTGGCGATGAAGCCGGTGACAAGGGCGGTGGAAACCCGCCAGTCGCCAAAGCCCAGGGGCTGGAACAGCGGAGAAATCCAGGTGCCCACCACGGCCAGAAGGCTCTGCGCACTGTCAGACACCACGTTGAGCCGGGCGTCGAAGGTCTGCAGGAACCACACCGCCAGCGTGGCAATAAAAATCACGGTAAAGGCGCGGGTCAGAAAATCCTTGGCCTTGTCCCAACACAGCTGCCCCACGCTCCGGGCGGAGGGGAAGCGGTAGTTGGGCAGCTCCATGACGAAGGGGACGGGGTTGCCCCGGAAGGCGGTGGAGCTTAACAGCTTGGCGGCGAGAATACCCACCGCGATACCCAGCAGGTACATGCCCAGCATCACCAGCGCGCCGTGCCCCGGGAACAGCGCGGCGGAAAACACCGCGTAAATGGGAATCTTGGCGGAGCAGGACATGAACGGCGTCAGCAGGATCGTCATTTTCCGATCCCGTTCAGACGCCAGCGTCCGCGTGGCCATGACGGCGGGGACGGAGCAGCCGAAGCCGATCAGCATGGGCACGATGCTCCGACCGGAAAGGCCCACCTTGCGCAGCAGCTGATCCATGACGAATGCTACCCGCGCCATATAGCCCGTGTCCTCCAAAATGGAGAGGAAGAAAAACAGCACCACGATGATGGGCAGGAACGATAAGACGCTGCCCACGCCCGCGAACACGCCGTCAATCACCAGCGAATGCACCACGGGGTTGAGGCCGTAGGCCGTCAGGGCGGCGTCCGCCACGCCGGTGAGGGATTCGATTCCCGCAGCCAGCAGGTCGGAAAGCCATGCACCGATGACATTGAAGGTCAGGTAGAAAATCGCCAGCATCAGCCCGAAGAAGATGGGCAGCGCGGCGTAGCGGTTAGTGAGAATCCGGTCGATTTGTTCGCTTCTGGCGTGCTCCCGGGATTCCCGGCAGCGCACCACGGATTCCCGGCACACGTTTTCAATGAACTGGTAGCGCATATCGGCCAGCGCCGCGTTGCGGTCTAAGCCCCGCTCCGTCTCCATCTCGGTGACGGAGTGCTCGATCAGCTCCTTTTCGTTCTCGTCCAGACCCAGCTGGTCTGTGAGGACGGGGTCCTCCTCAATGAGCTTCGTGGCGGCAAAGCGCACGGGAATGCCGGCAGCCTGCGCGTGATCCTCCACTTGATGCGCCACGGCGTGGATGCAGCGGTGGACGGGCCCCGGCTGGCAGAAATCCGTGACGGCGGGCAGCGTATGGCGCTTGGCCGTTTCCACGGCAGCCGCCACCAGATCGTCAATGCCCTCGTTTTTCGCAGCGGAGATGGGAATGACCGGAATCCCCAGCGCATCAGAGAGCTTCTGGACATCGATGGTACCGCCGGAGGCGCGTACCTCGTCCATCATGTTCAGCGCCAGCACCATGGGCGTGCGCAACTCCATCAGCTGCAGCGTCAAGTAGAGGTTGCGCTCGATGTTGGTGGCGTCCACGATGTTGATGATGCCGCCGGGCTTTTCGTGCAGAATGAAGTCCCGCGCCACGATCTCCTCCGGCGTGTAGGGGCGGATGGAGTAAATGCCCGGCAGATCCACCACCGTGCAGTCCTTCTGGGAGTGGATGGCGCCCTCCTTGCGATCCACCGTCACGCCGGGGAAGTTGCCCACGTGCTGGTTGGAGCCGGTGAGCTGGTTAAACAGGGTGGTCTTGCCGCAGTTTTGATTGCCTGCCAGTGCAAAAATCATCCCTGCACCTCCACGCCGATCTTCCGGGCATCCTCTTTGCGCAGAGACAGGGAATAGCCCCGCACCCGCAGCTCCATGGGGTCGCCCAGCGGCGCCAGCTTGGTCACGGCCACAGCCGTACCGGGAATCAGACCCATATCCAAAAGGCGGCAGCGCAGCGCGCCCTCGCCGCCCACGGCGGTAATCTCGGCATGTTTGCCGATGGAAAGCTCATCCAAAGTCATATGATTTTTCTCCCATTGGTTAGCAATATCTAACTTTATATTTAGTTTAACATGGCTAACTTTTTTCGTCAAATGGGAAACCGCCAGAAAGACGGAGAAATCCGGCGGGATTTTCTGTGCAAGTTAGATAATCCTAACCCTCCTTGGAAAACGCCGGGGAATTTTTCGGCAGGCGGCCTGAAAGCCCGCGCACGGACAGAATGCAGCCGATTCCGAAAAGAAAAGCACCTGCCTTTAGGCAGGCGCTTTTCCAATGAGGTGTTGTACGAAGAGACTTTTTTCTTCTGCTTGCGGGGGTGCAGTTTATTCTGCGAACATGGGGGAGGTCAGATACCGGTCGCCGGAGTCCGGCAGCAGAGCCACGATCAGCTTGCCGGCATTTTCCGGGCGCTTGGCAAGCTCCATGGCGGCCCAGACGGCAGCGCCGGAGGAGATGCCCACCAGCACGCCTTCACTTCTGGCGATGGCACGGCCGGTGGCGAAGGCGTCCTCGTTCTCCACGGGGAAGATCTCGTCGTAAACCTTGGTGTTCAGCACGTCGGGCACAAAGCCTGCGCCGATGCCTTGAATCTTGTGGGGGCCGCCGTGACCCTGAGACAGCACCGGGGAGCCAGCAGGCTCCACAGCTACGACTTTTACGTTGGAATTCTGGGATTTCAGATATTCGCCCACGCCAGTCAGCGTGCCGCCGGTGCCAACGCCGGCCACGAAAATGTCAACCTTGCCGTCAGTATCGCCCCAGATCTCCGGGCCGGTGGAGGCGCGGTGTGCGGCGGGGTTCACGGCGTTGACGAACTGGCCGGGAATGAAGCTGTCGGCCGTTTCCGCTGCCAGCTCCTCGGCCTTGGCGATGGCGCCCTTCATGCCCTTGGCGCCCTCGGTCAGCACCAGCTCGGCACCGTAGGCCTTCAGCAGGGTGCGGCGCTCCACGCTCATGGAGTCGGGCATGGTGAGAATGATGCGGTAGCCCTTGGCGGCAGCGGCAGCGGCCAGACCGATGCCCGTGTTGCCGGAGGTCGGCTCGATGATGACGCTGCCGGGCTTGAGCTTGCCGGCCTTTTCGGCGTCCTCAATCATGGCCTTGGCGATGCGGTCCTTCACAGAACCGGCGGGGTTGAAGTATTCCAGCTTGCCGACCACCCGGGCCTTGAGGCCATTTGCCTGTTCCAGATGCTTCAGTTCCAACAGGGGGGTCTTGCCCACCAGTTCGGTCATATTTTCATGAATGTTCATAGTCAATTACTCCTTTAAATGTTTTATTTCATTTGATTTGGGTCTTTGATCACATTCGCGGAAGCTCTTGACAGCGATCCCTGGCGGCCCGGTAGCCGTCCCGCAGGGGGATAAATGCCGGTATGGTGTTCATGCCGCGCCGCCTCCTCTCAATTTATATAATTCCTATGGATTAAGTATGAATATAAGATACCACAGCACGCCTCCCCCGGCAATGGGCAGATTTACCAAAGAAAAGGAAATTTGCTGTTTATTTTTTGCCGCCTTGCGGAAACGGGACAGAATATGCTATGATGTTAATATGCTAATATGATTGCCATTGATTTTGTAACAGAGGTGTGTGCCATGCTGACATTCAACCATTTTAATTTTAATGTATCCGATCTGGACAAGTCCCTGCAATTTTACAAGGACGCGCTGGATTTGACCCCGGTGGGGCAGCGGAAGGAAGCCAAGGACGGCAGCTTTGTCATCGTGTATTTGGGCGACGGCAAGACGGATTTCCGGCTGGAGCTGACGGCGCTGCGGGATCATCCCCAGAAGTACGATTTGGGCGAGTGCGAGTTCCACCTGGCTCTGCGGGCGGACGATTTTGCCGCCGCCCACAAGCGCCACCAGGACATGGGCTGCATCTGCTACGAAAACCCCGACATGGGCATCTATTTCATCACCGACCCGGACGGGTATTGGATCGAGATTATCCCCACAAGATAACATCCGCCGCACATAGGGTGCGGTGAGAAAAGAGAGAGCAATGACCAGAATTATTGTTGACAGTACCTGCGACCTGCCCCAAGCCTTTGCGGAGGAATACGGCATTGTGACGCTGCCGCTGCACGTCCATGTGGAGGATCGGGAGTATTTGGACGGCGTGACCATCACCACCAACGAGGTTTACGCCGCCATGAGGCGGGGCGCGGTGCCCACTACGTCCCAGGTCAGCATGACCGACGCCTACGACACGTTGGCGGCGCTGGCAGAGGCTGGGGATGACCTTTTATATCTGGCCTTTTCCGCCAAAATGTCCGGCACTTTTGCTCTTATCAGCCATGTGCTGGAGGAGGTTTCCACCCTGTACCCCGAGCGGCGGTTGCGGGCGCTGGATGCCCGGGGCGGCTCATTTGCAACGGGCTTGATCGCCATGGAGGCGGCAAAGGCCGCCAAAGCGGGCATGGACTTCGCGGATCTGACCAATCGGTGCAAATTCTTGATTTCCCATGTGGAGCACGTTTTTGTCATCAGCGATCTGACCTGGATGATTCGCGGCGGCCGGGTGTCCAAAACCATGGGCTACACGGCAAATCTGCTGGACATCAAGCCGGTGCTGGACGTTTCCGACGGCGAGATGGAGGTCATTCAGAAGGTGCGCGGGCGGCTGAAGTCCATGAAGCGGGTGGCGGAGATCGTGGCGGAGCGGGCGAAGAATTGCCCCCGCCAGACCATCGGCATCACCCACGCAGACGATCTTCCTGCGGCGGAGACGATGCGGGATCTGCTGGCGCAAAAGCTGCCGGAGTGCGACTTCCTCATTGAGGAGATTGGCGCGGTGCTGGGTGTCCATCTGGGCATCGGCGGCGTGGGCGTGTTTTTCTTCAATCAGATGTAAAGATGGTAAAGTAGAGGGCGGTGCGCATTTGCGCACCGCCCTTTGCCTGCTTTAGATCCACTTGCTACTGTCAGCGACATACCCCTTGGCTTCC
>JALCRR010000054.1 GCA_022652815.1 Oscillibacter sp. | reverse complement strand
CTGTTTGGCAGCTGGTATTCCATGCTGGTGCGTTTTGTGTTCCCGGTGCTGGCGGTGCTGATTTTGCTGCGGGCCGTCCGTTCGCTTTTGAAAATTCCCCACACGCCGGAGGTCTGGGGTCAGCTGAGTCTGCCCAACGGCGCACCGATCATGCTGACCCACTGGGAAAATATCATCGGCCGGGGCAAGACGGCGGACGTGTTTCTCAACTATTCCAGCATTTCCCGCCAGCACGCGGCCATCTGCCGGGATGAGGACGAGAACTGGACGGTTTACGACCTGGGCTCCAAGGGCGGCACCCAGGTAAACGGCGAAGCCGTTGCCGAGTCCGCGCCCGTGAAGCTGGGTGACACCATCACCTTGGGCGGTGTGCCGCTGATCTTCCTGCCCCAGACCGTGGGCGAGCAGGAGGAGCAGGAAAAGCGCCGGAAGTCCGAGCGCCCGGCCACCATCTGGCCGTCCTTCATTTTCCTAACAATTTTTCAAGTTTTTACCTGTTTGCAGCTCATTATTGCCGAGGGGGAGAACGCCTCCGTCAACATCCCCATTGCGTTTTTGGGACTGACGGCGGTGATGTGGATTTACTTCATCGCCCTGCGGCTTTCCCACTGCGTGGGCTTTGAGATGGAAACCATCGCGTTTTTCCTCTCCACGCTGTCCCTGTCCGTTACGGCGTCGTCCGCGCCGGGATCTTTGCCCAAGCAGTTTCTGGCCATGTTTTTGGGCATGGTGCTGTTTTTGATTCTGGGTCTTTTCCTGCGGGATTTGAGCCGGGTGCAAAAGCTCCGCTGGCTCATGGCCGCTGCCGCCATCGGACTTCTGGGGCTGACGCTGGTGGCCGGCACCACTAAATACGGCGCAGCCAACTGGATTTCTCTGGGCGGACTTTCCTTCCAGCCGTCAGAGCTGGCAAAAATCTGCTACATTTTCGCGGGCTCTGCCACACTGGAGCGCCTGTTCCGCAAACGGAACCTAACCCTGTTCATCGTGCTGACCGGCATTTGCATCGGCTGCCTTGGCCTAATGAGCGACTTTGGTACGGCGGCGATCTTCTTTGTGACGTTCTTGGTAATTGCATATCTCCGCTCCGGCGACTTCGCAACCCTCGCCTTGATCTGCGGCGGCGCGGTGTTCGGCGCGGGCATCATCCTCAAATTCAAGCCCTATATCATGAATCGGTTCGCCTCCTGGGGCCATGCGTGGGCGGCGGCGTCCACCACCGGCTTTCAGCAGACCCGCACCATGTCCGCTGCCGCCTCCGGCGGCCTTGTGGGCGTGGGCGCCGGCAACGGCTGGCTGCACCATGTGGCCGCGGCGGACACCGATTTGGTGTTCGGCATGGTCTGCGAGGAGTGGGGACTGATTATCGCGGTGCTGGCGGTGGTGTCCATCGTGGTGCTGGCACTTTTTGCGGCTCGTGCCTGCAAGGTGGGCCGCTCCAGCTTTTATACCATTGCCGCCTGCGCGGCGGCGTCCTTGATGGTGTTTCAGACCTGCCTAAACGTGTTCGGCTCCGTGGACATTCTGCCCCTCACCGGCGTGACGTTCCCGTTCGTCTCCAACGGCGGCAGCGCTATGCTGTCCGCCTGGGGGCTGCTTGCCTATCTCAAGGCGTCCGACACCCGGGAAAACGCCAGCTTCGCCATCAGCATGAAAAAGCGGCGGAAGCTGACGGAGGAGGCGCGGAAACGGACTGAGCCCATCGGCGATCCGTTTGCGCAAACGGACAGAGAGGAGGCGTCCGGCGATGAAGAAGATTGAACGGCGCGCGGTGGTCTGCCGCATTCTGGCGCTGATTCTGGCGGTGGGACTGGCCTTTTTTGTGGTTCGCTTTTTTGTCAAGGGTGGGTCGTGGGCGTCCTCAGCCTTTAACCGCCATCTCTACAATACCGACGGCGTGCTCTCCTCCGGCACGGTGCTGGACGCCGACGGCGACGTGCTCTCCACCGTGGAAAACGGGCAGCGCACCTATTACGCCAACAAGGATGTCCGCAAGGCAACCCTCCATGTGGTGGGCGACTTGCAGGGCAACATCGGCACCGGCGCGCTCAACGCCTTTGCCGACAAGCTGACGGGCTTCAATCTCATCAACGGCGCATACGGCGCGGAGAAGGGCAACAACCTCTACCTGACCATCGACGCTTACTATAACAACGTGGCCTATCAGGCGCTGAACGGCCATTCCGGCGTGGTGGCGGTTTACAACTACAAAACTGGCGAGATCGTGTGTCTGGTGTCCGCACCGTCCTATGACCCCGAAAATGTCCCCTCGGATATTACCACTAACGACCGCTACAAGGGCGCGTATTTAAACCGCTTTTTGACCTCGACCTTTACCCCCGGCTCCGTTTTCAAGACGGTGACCGTGGCCGCCGCCATCGAGAAGCTGCCGGACGCCATGACCAAAACCTGGCAGTGTGACGGCACCACCGTCATTGACGGCCAGACCATCACCTGCTCCGGCACCCACGGGGAAGAAACGCTGGAGGAGGCCTTGGCCAACTCCTGCAACGTGGCCTTTGCCGAAATCGCGGACGAGCTGGGCGGAGATACTATGAAGGCATACACCGAAAAGGCGGGCTTGACGGACAGCTACTCCGTCAGCGGCCTGCCCACGGCGTCAGGCACTTTTGACTTTGCCAATCTCTCCGACGCAGATCTGGGCTGGTCCGGCGTGGGGCAGTACCACGATCAAGTGAACCCGTGTTCCCTCATGGTATATATGGGTGCCATCGCAAACGGCGGCAAGGCCGCCGTGCCCCGGCTGATCGAAAAAACCACCAACTCCCTTGGCTGGCCGACCTCCGTTCAGCTGACAAAAAAGACCGGTACTCTGATCAATGCCTCTACCGCTGCTACGGTGGCGGACATGATGGCCAATAACGTGGCCGTGACCTACGGCGCGGAGCGTTTTCCCAATATGGACATCTGCGCCAAGTCCGGCACCGCCGAGGTGGGCACAGAGAAAAGCCCCCATGCCTGGTTCGCCGGATTCCTCCGCAATGAGGACGCACCTTATGCCTTTGTGGTGCTGGTGGAAAACGGCGGCGGCGGCGCATCGGTTGCCGGCACTGTGGCCGGCAAGGTTTTAAATCCCATTGTGAACGGTTATTCCAAGTAAGGAGCGCGCATTTATGGAAAAGTATTTACTGAAAACCACCCGGCAGCTTCAAATCGGCGAGATCGTCTCCGCCGTGGGCTTCGGCATTTACATTGTGGCCGCAGCGCTGGCCGCGGCGGACGCGGTGCAGCTGATCATTCTGGCTGTGTTTTCCCTCGTTGCCGTGTGGGAAATGGTTTCTATGGTTTTAATGACGCCGGAAAAGCGGCAGCAGGAGGTCACCACCAGCTTGCTGTGGGGACACAGCGCAATCACCATTTTTCTGGTGGGCTGTCTGGTACTGACCATCCGGCAAATGTGCTATTAACGCGGCCTTGCCGCAGGAATCCGGCCTAATGGCCGGGGAGAACTGCGGATTTCTGCCGCAAACGATGTGGCTTTGCCGCAGAAATCCGCGCTGATGCGCGGAGGGAGTTCAAGCCCCCTATTCTCTTTTCGATTGCGAAAAGAGAATGCGCCTCTTGAGAGGTGGAAGAGAAACGCGCTTAAAGTTGATCTTCCGCAAACCTTGGGTGCATCCAGTAGACGCGGTGATGCTCAGTCGTTCAAGACTGGGGCAGAAAACAGCATTGCCCCTGCTTCTATAACGCTTGCGCTCACATTTTCCGCCCGGGTAGCGCGTAACGCGCGGGGCAAGTGGCTGAAGGCCTTTTAGGTTTGCATCCCGAATTGGCAGTATCTTTCGCAAGACGCGGGTAAAGAGCTGGATTACCACCTCACCACACCGTGCGTTCCCCGGACACGAGGTCCCCACAAAAAAATCACCTGCCTTTTCGGGCAGGTGATTTTCTTTGCGGGGTGTGTCCTAAGCGGTTTTCTTTTCCACCGCTGGCGGCGCATTTTCTTTGCCCAAGAGCAAAGAAAATGGGGGGCCAGGTTCCTCCCGCGCATCAGCGCGGGTTTCTGCGGCAAAGCCGCATCGTTTGCGGCGGAGCGCCGCAGCAATTTTCTTTATGCGTCAAACACCATGGTGGCGAAATAGTCGTCCACCGTCTCGGCGCGGCGCAGCAGCTTCACGCTGCCGTCCTCGCACAAAAGCAGCTCGGCGGAGCGGAGCTTGCCGTTGTAGTTGTAGCCCATGGAAAAACCGTGGGCGCCGGTATCGTGAATGACCAGCAGATCGCCCATGTCGACTTTGGGCAGCATCCGATCCACGGCGAACTTGTCGTTGTTCTCGCACAGGGAGCCGGCAACGTCATATTTGTGGTCGCAGGGGGCATCTTCCTTGCCCATCACCGTGATGTGGTGGTAGGAGCCGTACATTGCCGGGCGCATTAGGTTGCAGGCGCAGGCGTCCACACCGATGTACTCCTTATAAATATGCTTTTCGTGGATGGCGGTGGTGACCAGATGGCCGTAGGGCGCCAGCATAAAGCGGCCCAGCTCCGTGCAAAGGGACACATCGCCCATGCCGGCGGGAACCAGAACCTCTTCATAGGCCTTGCGCACACCCTCGCCGATGACGGCGATGTCGTTGGCGGGCTGTTCCGGCTCATAGGGAATGCCGATGCCGCCGGAGAGGTTGATGAACGTGATGTGGCAGCCCGTCTCCTTCTGAAGATCCACAGCCAGCTCGAAGAGAATCTTGGCAAGAGCAGGATAGTATTCGTTGGAGAGCGTGTTGGAGGCCAGGAAGGCATGAATGCCGAATTCCTTCGTGCCCTTGGACTTCATAATTTTGAAAGCCTCGGCGATCTGCGTGCGGGTCATGCCGTACTTGGCGTCGCCGGGGTTGTCCATCACCTGAAAGCCCTCCCGGGTTTCGCCCAGCGTAAAGGTTCCACCGGGATTGTACCGGCAGCAGACCTTTTCGGGGATATAGCCGATGGATTTTTCTAGATAGTCCACCAGTGTAAGATCGTCCAGATTGATGATGGCACCCAGCTCTGCTGCCTTCTGGAATTCCTCGGCGGTGGTGTCGTTGGAGGAGAACATGATCTTCTCACCCACGTTGCCGATCTTCTCCGAGAGCAGCAGCTCCGTCAAAGAAGAGCAGTCGCATCCGCAACCCTCTTCCTTTAAAATCCGCAGAATGCCGGGTGTCGGCGTGGCCTTCACCGCGAAATATTCCCGGTAGCCGGGATTCCAGGCAAAGGCGGCCTTCAGCTTTCGGGCGTTTTCCCGGATGCCCTTTTCATCGTAGATGTGAAACGGCGTGGGGTAGTGCTTCACAATCTCTTGAAGCTGTGCTTGGGTCACAAACGGCGTTTTCATGGTCAACATCCTCACTCTATCTTTAAATCGCTGAACTCTATTTGATTTTCTTATTTTACGGGCTATGACGGGTGCTGTCAAGAAAATTGGAGAATTCCGGCAGAACGTACGGATTTTTGGGAGAAAAAGGGGGATGCTACCGCTGATTTTCACAGAGGATTTCGCTGTTCTTTGAAAAAAATAGCCCTTGCATTTGATTGCCCCTCTGCTTACAATGAATAGAAAGACAACCGCCGCAGCAAAACGGCGGAGAAGGAGAACGGACAAATGAAGCAAGTGTCAGTCAATGCCATTGGGGAGCAGTGCCCCATTCCGGTGGTCAAGGCCACCCGCGCCTTGCGCGAGATGCAGGAACCCGGCACCCTTACCGTGCTGGTGGATAACGAAATCGCGGTGCAGAATCTTACCCGGATGGCCTCCGGCTATCATTTTGCGTCCAAGAGCGAAAAGCGCGGCGAGAAGGAATTCGCCGTGACGGTGGATGTGACGGCGCCCATTGCCGATGCTCCGGCAGAGGAACCGGCCATGGCCTGCATCCCCGATGCCCGGGGCAGCTTTGTGGTGGCTGTGGACACGCAGTTCATGGGGCACGGCAACGATGATCTGGGTAAGACGCTGATGAAGGGGTTCCTTTACGGCGTGAGCCAGCTGCCCGTGCTGCCGGCCACCATTCTCTTTTATAACGGCGGCGCCCATCTGACAGCCGAGGGCTCCGACTCGCTGGAGGATTTGAAGAGCATGGAGGCTCAAGGCGTGGAGATCCTGACCTGCGGCACCTGCCTGAATTTCTACGGCCTTGCTGACAAGCTGGCTGTGGGCAGCGTGACGAATATGTATGCCATCGTGGAAAAACTGGCGGGAGCCAGCAAGGTCATCAAACCGTGATTTATCTGGACAACGCCGCCACCACCATCCGAAAGCCGCCGGAAGTGGCGGCGGCAGTTCTGGCGGCCATGGATTCCTTCGGAAACAGCGGCCGGGGAACCCACTGCGAGGCGCTGTCCGCCTCCCGGACGATTTTCGAAACCCGGGAGATGCTGGCCCGGCTCTTTCACGCGCCAAGACCAGAACGCGTCTGCTTTACCGCAAACTCCACCGAGGCGCTGAACATCGCCGTGTCGGGGCTTCTGGAATCGGGCGATCATGTGATCTCCACAGACTGCGAGCACAACTCCGTCCTGCGGCCCCTGTATCGTCTGGCGGCGCAGGGCGGCAGCGTGGATTTTGTCCCGACGGACAGGCAAGGGCGCATTGACGTTGGGAATTTTGCAAGTTTGCTGCGGCCCGAAACCCGAGCCGTGGTTTGCACCCATGCCTCCAACTTGACGGGAAACGTGTTGGACATTCGGCACATTGGCGCGTTCTGCCACGCCCACGGCCTGCTTTTCGTGGTGGACGCCTCCCAGACGGCGGGCGCGCTGCCCATTGATATGGAACAAGACCACATCGACGTGCTGTGCTTCACTGGACACAAAAGCCTGCTGGGGCCGCAGGGCACCGGCGGACTTTGCGTGGGAGACGGCGTGGAAGTCCGCCCGTGGAAGGTGGGCGGCACCGGGATTCTGAGCTATTCCCAAACCCAGCCGGAACCATACCCCACCCGGCTGGAGGCCGGCACCCTAAACGGCCACGGCATTGCGGGACTGCACGCGGCGCTTGCGTGGATTGAAAAGACTGGGGTGGATGCCATTCACGCCCGGGAGGACGCCCTCGCCCGCCAATTTTACGAGGGCGTGCGGCAACTGCCCGGCGTCACCGTTTACGGCGATTTTGCCCAGACGCTCCGCGCACCCATTGTGTCCCTAAACATCGGGGACATGGACAGCGGCGAAGTCTCCGACGAGTTGGAGCAGCGCTGGGGCATTGCCACCCGTCCCGGCGCCCACTGTGCCCCTCGGTTGCATCAAGCGCTGGGAACGCAGGAGCAGGGCGCGGTGCGGTTTTCCTGGTCGTGGTACAACACGGCGGAGGAGACGGACGCGGCCATCGCCGCAGTCAAAACGCTGGCGGAGGAAGCACGGTAACATGCGAGAAAAGACGAAAAAGCTGGTGGTGACGTTCCGCACCACCGCGGGAGCGATGGCCATGGAAAAAGCCTGCAAAGCGGAAGCTGTTCCGGGCAGGCTGATTCCGGTACCCCGGGCGATTACCGCCGGGTGCGGGATGTGCTGGGCTGCCCCGCCGGACAGCCGGGATATCATCGAGAATCTTGTGATTCGGGAGCATCTGGATGTGGATGGCCTCTATGATATTCTGCTGTGATGTGCTATACTGTATCATCACAAACAGTCAAAGCAGAACGGAGATGGAACACCATGGCCGGAAAATGTGAAGAGTGCGTCCACTACGATTACGATGAGGAGGACGACTCCTTCTATTGCAACATGGACTTGGACGAGGATGAGATGGAGCGGTTTCTCCGCTCGACGGCGGATGCCTGCCCCTTTTATCGCCGCGGCGATGATTATTCCTCCGCCCGCAGACAGTGAGCGCAAGAGAAGCGCCGACATCAAGTTGATGTCGGCGCTTCCTTTTCTTCGTCCGGACTGTCGTCCAGCAGGCGCATCATAGAAACTTCGTAGGCGGTGCGCTCCTCGGTGCCGGAGTCGGTCACCTTGGAGTAGACCCGGCTTTGCACCCGCCCGTTCAGACTCAGCGTGTCGCCCACGTGGAGATGGGCGGTGGCTGCCGCCAGCTGTCCCCAGGCGATGACCGGCAGGTAATCGGCTCTGCCGCAGCGCCGGGACACGGCCAGCATTAGGTCGCAGATGCTCCGGCCCAACGGCGTGCGCCGATAGATGGGCGGCTTGCACAGGGCACCGGTGAGCAAAATCGTGTTGGTGAAGCCCCCGGTACTGCTGAGAATGGATTTTGCGTAGATCGTCAGCACCAGACGGCTGCCCTGCCCGGTGCGGTTGTTAAAGGAGCGGAGCTGCCCGAAAACGCGGATGGCCGCGCCCTCTCGAATGGATGCGCACAGGGATTCCCCGGCAAGGACGGGCAGCAGATCTTCCTGCCCGGAAAGCCGCGGAACCCGCAGGACAAACCGATCAAATCGGACACCGTGATTTTCGTGGGAAAAAACCGGATCGGACAGCACAATGCCTTCCAGTTCGGCTTCGTTGCGGCTGCGTTCATTCATGACATGACACCTCGTATGTAGGATGCTTCAGTGTATGAACGGCCCGTCCGAATTAGACCTCTTTTCAAAACTTCCGCAGGGGGATATAATAAGGATATCGAAATCAAAAACATGGCTGGTGCGCCAGCCCATGGGAGGCACGATCATGGCAAATATTCTGGATTATCTGGACTGGCGGGGCGATTTGACCCTGACGCAGGACCCGTTCAACGAGGTGGATAACCTAATTCTGGCGGAGCTTTCCTTCGTGAACTTCGGCGGGATTGTGCCTGCTCCCGGTGAGGGCGAGAGCGTGCCGCTTCAGGCGGCGGCGGAGCAGTATTTTGCCGCACACGCCGCAGACGGGGAAAATGTCTCCATGGGCGTGCTGGTGCCGGATTGTATTCCGGAGATGCTGAAAAAGATGGCGCAGACCGTCCGCTTCCGGGACATGGGTCTTAACTGCTTTGTGGACTGGCTGGACGTTGCCAAGGCCGAGCAGTTTGCCGCACTGTCCATCGACACTGGAGACGGGGGCGTGTACTGCTCCTTCCGGGGGACGGACGACACCATCGCCGGCTGGAAAGAGGACTTCCTTTTAAGCTGCATGGATGAAATTCCGGCACAGAAAAAAACCGTGGAGTATGTGACGGCGGTGGCCAAGCAGTTCCCGCGGAAAAAGCTGCTGCTGGGCGGACACTCCAAGGGCGGCAACCTGGCGGTGTACGGCGGCGTATTCAGCCCCGCTGCAGTTCAAAAGCGCATTGCCGCCGTCTACTCCAACGACGGACCCGGCTTTCACGAAAACCTGCTGACGCTGCCGGAGCATGAGAGAATCGAGGATCGCATTTTCTCCATCGTGCCCAAATCCTCCGTAGTGGGGATGCTGCTGGAGCACGAGGAAGCTTACACCGTGGTGGACAGTACGCAGCTGGGGCTGATGCAGCACGACGGCTTTTCCTGGGAGGTCATGGGCGACCACTTTGTCACCCTCCGCCAGATCACCCGGCAGGGTCAGATGACCAATCTCGCCATGCGCGAGTGGGTTCACGCCATCGACCCCTCCCAGCGGGAGAAATTCGTGGATGCGCTGTTCGCGGTGCTGTCGGCCTCCGGCGCGGTGACGCTGACGGATTTGAAGGCGGACAGTCTCAAGTCCGCCGCCGCCATGGTCAAGGCCATGAAGGATCTGGACAAGGAGACCCGCGTCGCATTGTTGGATTTCATGGGTCTGCTCTTCAAGAGCAATTTCCGCATGGTGCTGGAGGGCATTCAAGAGGAGACGGAGAAAAAACTTCCGGTGGCCAGAAAATGGACGCGGAAGAAGAACCTGCCAATACAGTAAGGGACAACCCCGGCTTGATGGCCAGAGAGAACTGCGGCAATCTGCTGCAAACGATGCGGCCTTGCCACAGGGAATCCGCGCTGATGCGCGGAGGGAGTTCAAGACCCCCATTCTCTTTTCGGTTTCGAAAAGAGAATGCGCCTCTTGAGAGGTGGAAGAGAAACGCGCTTAGAGTTGATCTTCTGCAAACCTTCGGTGCATCCAGTAGACGCGATGATGCTCGGTCGTTTAAGACTGGGGCAGAAAATCGTATTGTCTTAAGCTTCTATAATCGCTTGCGCTCACCTGTTTTAAATTAGGCCAGCGGCAGCGAAAGAAAACGCAGGGGGTATCCGGGAATTCGCTGACTTTGCTTTTCCCGGCATGATAATCGGCGCTTTGGGGCTGCAAATTTCCACTGCACCAAACCCTTACGCGGACACGAGGTCCCCACAAAAAAATCACCTGCTCTTTCGGGCAGGTGATTTTCTTTGCGGGGTGCGTCCTAAGCGGTTTTCTTTTCCACCGCTGGCGGCGCATTTTCTTTTGCCAAGACAAAAGAAAATGGGGGGCCAGGTTCTCTCCGCGCATCAGCGCGGATTCCTGCGGCAAGGCCGCATCCCTTGCGGCGGAGCGCCGCAGTTCCCTCCGGCCATCAGGCCGGGGTGCATCGGTCAAGACCAGAGAATGGTGGTCGCAGTTTCCCGGCAGATGTTATTTTTCTGCAAGGGTATAGAGATCCGTCCTTCGGGCGGAGAGAATGGGCAGCTGGGCGCGCACCGCGTCGATGCGGCTCAAATCCAGATCGGCGTACAGTGTGTTTTCCTCGCCTCCGGCACGGCAGAGCACCGTGCCCCACGGGTCCACAGCGATGGAGTTGCCGTAGGCCACATAGGACGTCTGCTCGTTCCGAGCGGGGGAGACGCCCACGGTGAAGCACTGGTTGTCCACGGCCCGCTGGCGGAACAGCAGCTCCCAGTGGGCGGGACCGGTGGTCATGTTGAACGCGGCGGGAACGAAAATCACCTTCGCACCCCGCAGCGCCATGCACCGCGCCAGCTCCTCAAACCGCAGGTCAAAGCAGATGCAAAGACCCATGGTGCCGAATTCCGTCTCAAACGTGGTGATGGCGCCGCCGGGGGAGAGCGTGTCGGATTCCATAAAGCGCTGTCCGCCGACAACATTGATGTCAAAAAGGTGGGCTTTTCGATGCCGGGCAAGCTGCGCGCCGTCCGGCCCGTAAACAAAGCTGGTGTTGTAAACGGCGTCGCCGTCCAGTTCCGGGATAGACCCGCCGATCACATAGAGCCCCAGCTCCTTTGCGGCGCAGGAGAGCATCTGCTGGGCGCTGCCGCCAAGCGCTTCGCCATAGGCACGAAAGCAGCTGTTTTCATAAGGACAGCAGAACATCTCCGGCAGGACGACAATGTCGGCGCCGCCTGCGGCTGCTTCCCGCAGCTTTTGTGCGGCTAAGTCCAAATTTTGGCGCTTGTCCGCCGTCACGGGCATCTGAATCAGTGCAGCGCGCATCAGCTCTCCTCCGTTTCTGCGTCACCCAGATAGGTGAAGCGGCGGAATTTCTTCCCGTCCCGCTCAATTTCCTCGTTCCACATGGATGCCGGACGAACCCACACGCCGTGCTCGCCGTAGAGCGCGCGGTAAATCACCATCGGTTCCATGGTTTCGGAGTGGGTGGCCATGCCGAGAACCTCATATTTATTTCCCTTAAAGTGCCGGTAATACCCCGGATGGATGATTTCTTCCATGCGACAGCCTCTTTTCTGATGATTTCTGTTCCTATCATACCGCCTAAAAAAGAAAAGCACAATTAGAAAAAACCATATTGCAAACTGCACAAAAAAATGATAGAGTAGACCTGCTGTCATGTGGCAGTTTACTGTGTAAAACTGTAAAGTGCCACATAAAGAGTCAAAAAAGTGAAAATATGAGAGGGAAAGTAAGAAAATGGGTAACGAACTTGAAAAAAAGTATGGCTTGCCGACTGCCATCTGCATGGTTGTCGGTATTGTCATCGGATCTGGCGTCTTCTTCAAGGCACAGACCATCCTGCAAAAAACAGGCGGCAATATGCCCCTGGGCATTCTGGCATGGATCATCGGCGGCGTTGTGATGCTGGTGTGCGTGCTGGCGTTCTCGTTTATGGCGCAGAAATACGAAAAGGTCAACGGAATCGTGGACTATGCCGAGGCCACGGTGGGAAAACGATACGCGTATAATATTGGATGGTTTATGACCATCATCTATTATCCCACGCTGACCTCCGTGCTAGCATGGCTGTCCGCCCGCTATACGCTGGTGTTTATCACGTCGGTCAATCCGGATTTCCCGCTGCTGATCGGCGCTGACGCCGGCGGCTGCGTGGTGGGACCGGAGTGCATCGCGCTGATGCTGTTCTATATGTGCTGCGCTTACGCAGTCAATGCACTGTCTCCCAAGCTAGCAGGCAAGCTGCAGGTCAGCACGACGGTCATCAAGCTGATTCCGCTGGGACTGATGGCGGTTGTCGGCATCATTTACGGTATTTCCAACGGCACACTGGCAACCAACTTTGCAACGGTTGCCGATACCGGTGCTTCCGTCAGCGGCAGCCCGCTGCTGGCCGCCGTGTGCGCAACGTCCTTTGCCTATGAGGGCTGGATCATCGCAACTTCCATCAATGCGGAACTGCGGGACGCCAAGCGCAACCTGCCCAAGGCTCTGATCGCCGGTGGCATCATCATTATGGCGGTCTATATTGCCTACTATATCGGCGTGGCCGGCGGCGCAACCAACCAGGAGCTGATTGATTCCGGCGCCACTGTGGCATTTATCAATGTGTTTGGCAACGTGCTGGGCAATGTTTTGAACCTGTTCATCGCCATTTCCTGCATGGGCACGATGAACGGCTTGATGCTCGGCTGCGTGCGCGGCATGTATTCTCTGGCTGCCCGCGGACAGGGTCCCAAGCCCGAAGTGTTTGTGCAGGTGGACACCCAGACCAATCTGCCCCACAACTCCGCCATCATGGGTCTGCTGCTCTGCGGCGCATGGGGCCTGTACTTCTATCTGGCATGCCTCGCCGGCACCTGGAGTGGCCCGTTCGTGTTCGACTCCTCCGAACTGCCCATCATCACGATCTATGCGATGTACATTCCCATCTTCGTCATGTGGATCAAAAAGACCACTGGCGAGAATGCCATCCGCAGACTGATCGTGCCGATTCTGGCCATTGCCGGTTCCTGCTTCATGGTCTACGCCTGCATCGTGGGACACCAGATGGAAAACGTCTGGTACCTAATCGTGTATGTGGTGGTCATGGTGATCGGCAACCTGTTCTATCGCAAAAAGGCATAAGCTCCAAACATCTCAAAGCCCCCGGCACTGCGCCGGGGGCTTTTTATCGGCAGCGGCTTTTCTTTTGCGTCGCACGGTGCTAAAATAATCGAAACAGGGGGGGATGGACATGAACGATGCTAGCCGGGGAATCAACACCACACTTTGCTATCTGGAACAGGGCGAGGACTATCTGATGCTCCACCGGGTGAAAAAGCAAAACGATTTGAACCACGACAAGTGGATCGGCGTGGGCGGAAAGTTTGAAAAGGACGAAAGCCCGGAGGACTGCCTGCTGCGGGAGTGTCGGGAGGAAACAGGTCTGACGCTGGAAAGCTACCGCTACCGCGGCATCGTGACCTTCGTTTCCGATGAGTGGCCCACGGAGTATATGCACCTCTTTACCGCCGACCGTTGGTCGGGGGAACAGATCGTATGTAGTGAGGGAGATCTGGAATGGATCAAAAAGCGGGATCTTCTGGCGCTGCCCCTTTGGGCGGGGGACAAGATTTTCCTTCGCCTGCTAGATCAAAACGTTCCGTTTTTCTCGCTAAAGCTGCGCTACGAGGGGGAGACACTGGCGGAAGCCGTCTTGAACGGCAAGCCCCTTGAGGAGGAAGCAAGATGAAGAAAAAACTGCTGATTTCTGCGTGCCTGCTGGGCACTTACTGCCGCTACAACGGCGAGACGGTGACCGACCCGGCGTGTGCGAAGCTGCTGGATCGGTATGACCTAATTCCCATCTGCCCAGAGATTTTGGGCGGTCTGCCTACGCCCCGGGAGCCTTCCGAGCGGAAGGACGGGCGCGTGGTGACGCCCTCCGGCCGGGATGTGACGGAAAACTATCGCCGGGGCGCGGAGGAGACGGTGCGCCTTGCGAAAATGCTGGGGTGCACCGCTGCCGTGCTGAAAGAGCGCAGCCCGTCCTGCGGCAGCGGAGTGATTTACGACGGCAGTTTTTCCCATGTCCGCATTCCCGGCGACGGCGTGACGGCGGAAATGCTGAAGGCAGCTGGCATCCGGGTCATCGGCGAATCGGAGGTCGAGCGGGAGCTGTTGTGAAGTCGGAACAGGAGGGGAACACCCCTCCTGTCATTTTCGACAATTTTCTTGTAAAAATTTCGGATACTCTCGGTAAAATCCGGCCTTGCAAAGAGTATGACCTTTCGATATAATAACTCTCAACAAGAAAGAGGAGGGATACCTATGCTTAAGACCGCAAAGACGACGAAGGCACGGGCAGAGTATTCTTCTTTTTCTATCGCTATTTTCCTTTTTGCTACCGGCTTTTGAGCCGGTATTTTTTTTGCGTATTTGCGGAATCATTGAAGAATGTGAGAGGAGAAAATTTATGAAAGAAAAAAACGAGGTTGGGCAGGCACCGGTGCGTGACGCACGGGTACTCGGAAAGCCCAAAATGTTCCTGCTGGGTCTGCAGCACATGTTCGCCATGTTTGGCGCAACGGTTTTGGTTCCTGCCATCACCGGACTGAGCGTCAGCGACACGCTGCTGTTTGCAGGTCTCGGCACGCTGCTGTTCCACCTAATTACCAAGCGGAAGGTGCCCGCGTTCCTAGGATCTTCCTTCGCATTCCTGGCGGCCTATACCACCATCGCCCCCAACGGCGAGCCGGAGCTGCTGCCCTACGCCTGCTTCGGCGTTGCATGCGCTGGCCTTCTGTACCTTGTGATTGCGGGCCTGTTCAAGGGTTTTGGCGCGGATAAGGTCATGCGCTACTTCCCACCCATCGTCACCGGCCCCATCATCATCGCCATCGGCCTGTGCCTGTCCGGCTGGGCACTGTCTTGCTGCGCAGACAACTGGGGCATTGCTCTGGTTGCCATCGTGGTGGTCATCGTGTGCAACATCTGGGGCAAGGGTATGATTAAGATTATCCCCATTCTGCTGGGCATCATCGCCTCTTACTTGACGGCGGCGCTGACCCACAACGTGGACTTCACCGCGGTGAAGGACGCCGCATGGTTGGGCCTGCCGTTCCATTACAGCAACACGGTGTTCTCCATCTTCCAGAACCCCGACAAGGGTCTGCTGCTCACCGCAGTCATTACCATTGTCCCCATCTCTATCGCCACCATTATGGAGCACATCGGCGACATCTCCGCCATCTCCTCCACCGTGGGTGAGAACTTCATCGAGGATCCCGG
>JALCRR010000053.1 GCA_022652815.1 Oscillibacter sp. | reverse complement strand
TGCGCCTTTAGCTCAGTTGGTAGAGCAACTGACTCTTAATCAGTGGGTCCCCGGTTCGAGTCCGTGAAGGCGCACCATGGCCCGTTGGTCAAGTGGTTAAGACAGCGGCCTCTCACGCCGTTAACATCGGTTCGAATCCGGTACGGGTCACCAGTTCTTCTTGACAAAAGCGGTAAATAATTTTATAATGTGCTTGTTTTTAGGTCTTACCTAATGACATAGAGTTGGTGCTGATTAGGACGAGGGTCCACCCGTTCCCATTCCGAACACGGTAGTTAAGCTCGTCTCTGCTCACAATACTTGGCTGGTAACGGCCCGGGAAGATAGGTAGCGCCAACACAAAGCGGTCTGCTTACGCAGACCGCTTTGCTTTTACATTTGCAAGAGAAAACGACCAGTATGGTCCTTGGAGGAAATAGCTTTTCCGGGCAGGGGATATAATCAAAGCATCTGATAAAAGTATAAATCCATAGACAGTAGTGGTAGAGATGAAAAGGGAACCGGCGAAAGCCGGTTCCCTTTTTTAATTTAACCCTTATATTCGACGTAGAATTCCCGTACAGCATTGGGATCGGCGGGAGCTGCGGCCTTAGCCGGTTCTGCTGGCTTTTCCGATTCATGAGGGCCATCGCGGTAGGCCAGGAACTTCGGCGCTACTTGAGGAAAGAGAGCCAGAGACAGGACATCTTCGTCGGATTTTGCAATGTCCTTGAACTCTTCCCGATACTTGGGAAGCTCCGGTTCAAGCTGATCGGCGGGACGGCAGGTGATGACTTGATCCGGCGTAATACCGGCTTTGGCACGAACGTCTTCATTGACCTCACCGGGGAGCTTTCCGTACTCTCCACGGAGCATGGCCTTAGATTCCTTCGTGAAGGTCTTATAGCGTTCGCCGGTGATGATGTTCATGACGGCCTGCGTTCCAACGATCTGAGAGGACGGCGTGACCAGAGGGGGATAGCCAAAGTCTTTGCGGACACGGGGAATTTCAGCAAGCACATCGTAGTATTTGTCTTCTTTTCCAGCCTGCTTCAGCTGGGAGATCAAGTTACTGAGCATGCCGCCGGGAACCTGGTAGAGCAGCGTGTTGGTATCCACATGGAGAACCTTGGGGTCCAGAGATCCCTCACTTTGCAGTTTGGAGGCGACTTTGCGGAAGTGAGCCGCAGCCTCGCTCATTTTGGTGAGATCCAGACCGGTATCCCGAGGCGTACCTTGAAGGGTGGCGACCAGAGATTCCGTCGCCGGCTGAGAAGTACCGTTTGCCATGGGGGAGAGTGCCGTGTCTACGATGTCAACACCGGCATAAGCGGCCATCAGCAGTACCATATCACCGGTTCCTGTGGTATTATGGGTGTGCAGGTGGATGGGGACAGACACGGTTTCCTTCAGCTTTTTGACCAGAGAATAAGCGTTCATGGGCAGGAGCAGGTTTGCCATATCCTTAATGCAGATGGCATCTGCACCCATTTCCTCCAGTTCCTTGGCCAGCTTTACGAAATACTCCTCACTGTGAATGGGGGAGATGGTGTAGCTGAGCGTGGCTTCCACTTCGCCGCCGTATTTTTTTGTGGATTTGATGGCCTGCTCCAGGTTGCGGACGTCGTTCAAAGCATCAAAAATACGAATGATGTCAATGCCGTTCTCAATGGATTTGGCGCAGAACGCATCAACCACATCGTCGGCATAATGCTTGTAGCCCAAAATGTTCTGGCCGCGGAAAAGCATTTGCAGCTTGGTGTTTGGCATGGCTTTCCGCAGGGTACGAAGCCGCTCCCACGGATCCTCGTTCAAAAAGCGCATACAGGCGTCAAAGGTGGCACCGCCCCAGCACTCGAGGGAGTAGTAGCCAATGGAGTCAAGAATCTCACAGGCGGGAAGCATATCGGAAAGGCGCATCCGGGTGGCAGCCTGTGACTGGTGCGCATCCCGGAGAATGGTATCGGTAATCAGCAGGGGTTTGTTGCTTAAAAATTCCATAGACATGGAAAGACCCTCCTTTCAGTAGGATCAGCCGAACAGGCTCATCAGAACACCTGCGGCGATTGCAGAGCCGATGACGCCGGCCACATTGGGGCCCATGGCGTGCATCAAGAGGAAGTTGCCGGGGTTGGCCTTCTGGCCCTCGACTTGAGAGACACGGGCGGCCATGGGGACGGCAGAGACGCCGGCAGAGCCGATCAGCGGATTGATCTTCTCTTTTAGGAACAGATTCATAAACTTGGCCAGCAGCACACCGCCGGCAGTGCCAAAGCCGAAGGCAACAACACCCATGGCCATGATGACCAGCGTCCGTCCGGACAGGAATGTGGCGCCGGTAGCGGTAGCACCGACAGACACGCCGAGGAAGATCGTAACGATGTTAATCAGCTCATTTTGGACGGTCTTGCTCAGACGATCCACCACACCGCACTCGCGGAACAGATTGCCCAGCATCAAACATACGATCAGCGGAGCCGCTGACGGAACCAGCAGCGCAACGAAGATTGTTACAACGATGGGGAAAATGATTTTTTCTTTTTTGGAAACTTCACGCAGGGGCTTCATGACGATCTTACGCTCTTTTTCCGTTGTCAGCAGACGCATAATGGGCGGCTGAATCACAGGAACCAGAGCCATGTAAGAATATGCCGCGACTGCGATGGGGCCGAGAAGCTCCGGTGCCAGTCGGGAGGTGACGAAAATGGCAGTTGGGCCATCCGCACCGCCGATGATGCCGATGGAGCCGGCCTGTGCTGCAGTAAACAGTCCCGACAGCCGGCAGCCCACAAAGGTCATGAAAATGCCGAGCTGAGCCGCTGCGCCCAGCAGCAGACTCTTGGGGTTGGCGATCAGAGGACCGAAGTCCGTCATGGCGCCGACGCCCATGAAAATCAAGCACGGATAGATACCCAGCTTAATGCCCAGGTACAGCACGTCCACCAGACCCGGCGTAATGCTTTCTCCGGCAGTGACTGCCGACAAAACGGCATCGGCAACGCCGCTGGCTTTCATCTCCGCAAGGAATTGAGCCGTAATAGGCGCTCCGCCAAAGAGATCCCAGTGAATATGTCCGCCAGCGAAGAGAATTTCGTGGAACATCCCCGCTCCGGGCAGGTTGGTCAACAGCATGCCGAAGGCGATGGTCACCAACAGCAGCGGCTCAAACTTCTTGACGATGCCTAAGTACAACAGCACACAGGCAACGCCAATCATCACCAGTGATTTCCAGTTTCCGTTTTGCGAAAACTGGTAAAAACCACTGCTTTGCAAAAAGTTCAGAATTGCTTCCATATTGTCCTCCAGTCCGTTACTGGATCACGCACAGCAGCGTACCGGACTCCACCGCAGCGCCCTTGGAGGTGTTGACAGAGGCAATCTTGCCGTCGCAGGGGCACATAATTTCGTTTTCCATCTTCATGGCTTCCAGAATCATCAAGACCTGCCCTTTTTTCACGGCATCTCCGGCGGCAACGTTGATGGAGAGGATGGTGCCGGGCATGGGGGAGGAAACCTTCTCACCGCCGGCAGGCACGGCAGCGGCAACGGGTGCGGCTGCCGGAGCAGGTGCTGCCGCAACCGGTGCAGCAGGCGCCGAAGCGGCTGCGCCGGTCAGTTCTTCCAGCTCGATCTCATAGGCCGTTCCATTCACGGTAACTCTATACTTTTTCATATTGAATCTCCTAATCTCAATTATTGTTTGTGCAGGCGGCTTATAGCTTTTTCATAGATAGAATCCGAATACCGCTTACATCTGTGCCCAGTTCCTCGGCAAGAGCGGCAGAGACTGCTGCGACCAGCTCCTGGCGATTCGGTTCAGCAGCAGGAGTTACGGGCGATGGCTGTATTTCAGCCTTTTTCTGTCCTCGCCGGCACAAAAAGCTCATCAGATATGTGAGAATGATGATACAGATCAGACCGAAAAACACGGTTCCAAGACCCATTAGGCAGACGAACAGGTTTGAGTAGTCCATCGAATACCTCCTTTTAACACTTTGAGGCTATTGTATCAATTTTATGCAGAGAATACAACAAAAATGGGCACTGATTTTTTGAAAGACAGCCAAAAAAATATTCTCGAAAATTGTGCACATTACACAAAAATAAAAAAAAGGAAAACGTTTATCTTGTTTTAACAAACAGCAAAAAATGAGGTATAATCATAGTTAAACGAATAACTAGAATTGCGCAAAGGAGACGCACCTATATGCAATATCATACAGTTATATTCGGAATATTCCGTTCTCGTCCAAACCGTTTTATTGCCATGGTGGAGGTCGACGGACAGGAGCAGGTGTGCCATGTGAAAAACACAGGCCGCTGTCGGGAGCTGCTGGTGCCAGGATGCACCGTCTATCTGGAGAAGGCAGAGAATCCGGCGCGCAAGACCGCTTATGACTTGATTGCGGTGCAAAAAGGGGACAAGCTCATCAATATGGATGCCCAGGCACCAAACAAGGTGTTCGGGGAATGGGCTGCCCGGGGCGGCTTTGACCCGTCTGTGACCGCAGTGCGGCCGGAGTATGTCTACGGCGCCTCCCGGCTGGACTTTTGTCTGACTACGCCGCAAGGCCTCCGGCTGGTTGAGGTCAAAGGCGTCACTTTGGAGGAAAACGGGTTCGCCCGGTTTCCGGATGCCCCCACGGAACGCGGCGTGAAGCATCTGCATGAGCTGCAAAGAGCGGTGGAAGAGGGAATCGACGCAACGATCTTTTTTGTGGTGCAGATGAGCGGCATTCGCTCGGTGGCGCCCAATGATGATACACATCCGGAATTCGGACAGGCTCTGCGAAAAGCCGCTGCCGCCGGCGTACATGTGGCGGCATGGGAGTGCGATGTGACGCCGGACAGCTTGACCATTTCCCGGGAATTTCCGGTGATTTTATAAAGAGGAAGTCCCGCGGCAATTTGCCGCGGGACTTCCTCCTGTGATTCCATTATTTCAGTAAAATTACTTGGCTGGCATCCAGACTTTGCTGCACGCAAATCAGCCGCTGGTTGCGGCTGCCTCGCCAGGGAAGGCAGAGCGTCCGCTCTGAGAGTATAAACGGTCCGTCAACCAGAACATCCACTTCCCGCAACAGCGAGCGCTGCGCTGGGGTGCCCTGGTCACGCAAGAATTCAAACGTGCTGCCGGTATAGCACCAGACGGTCAGCCCCGATTCATGGGCAGCTTGGGCAAGGGCGAGACAGCCCTCAGACTGCTCAAACGGCTCGCCGCCGGAAAGCGTCAGCCCGTCTGTCAGAGGATTGGACCGCATCTTTGCAAGTAACTCCGCCACGGGATATTCCGTTCCGCCCAGTGGATCGTGGGTTTGGGGATTGTGGCAGCCGGGGCAGGCATGATGGCAGCCCTGTACAAAGACAGTGAACCGCAGACCGGGGCCATCCACGATAGAATCCTGCACGATTCCGGCAATTCGCATAGCGGCATCTCCTTTTGACTGGATGAAATGGGGCGGACGTAAGTCCGCCCCATTTCTCAGTTTTCGCTTAAGGTGTGTTTTACACGGTCGCGTTCTTCGGCGCGCTTGGCGTCGTTCCAGCGATCCATGGTGCCAACCAGATAGCCGGTAATACGGCGGATGCGCTCAAAGGCCGGACTGCCGTCCGTTTCTTTGCGTCCGCAGCCGGGGCACTCGTCTCCAATGACGCCGGTATAGCCGCAGACGGGATCCCGATCCAGCGCGTGGTTGATGGAGCCGTAGCCGATACCGGACTCTTTCATGCAGCGAATGATCTTCTCAAAGGCCTCTACGTTTTGGGCGGGATCGCCGTCCAGCTCCACATAGCTGATGTGACCCGCATTGGTCAGCGCGTGATAGGGGGCCTCCAGCTGAATTTTACGGTACGCACTGATGGGGAAGTAGACGGGAACATGGAAGGAATTCGTATAGTATTCCCGATCCGTGATGCCGGGCAGAATGCCGTAACGCTCCTGATCCAGCTTCAAAAACCGCCCGGAAAGCCCTTCGGCGGGAGTGGCCAGCAGGGTAAAGTTCAGCTTTCGCTTTTTACTTTCCGCATCGCAGCGGCTGCGCATCCGGGCAATAATTTCAAGACCCAGATATTGAGACACGTCACTTTGTCCGTGGTGCTTTCCAGTCAGCGCAACCAGCGCTTCGGCAAGGCCGATAAAACCGATGGAGAGGGTCCCGTGCTTCAAAACCTCCCGCACCTCGTCATCCGGCTTGAGCTTTTCGCTGTCCAGCCAAACACCTTGTCCCATCAAGAACGGGAAGTTGCGCACTTTGCGGCGGCTCTGAATTTCCATCCGCTCGATCAGCTGATCAATACAAAGATCCATCATGCGGTCGAGGGAACGATAAAATTCATCCAAATCGCCGTGAGCCTCGATGCCCAGCCGGGGCAGGTTGATGGAGGTAAAGCTCAGATTGCCCCGCTGGTTGCAGATTTCCCGCGTGGGGTCATAGACGTTGCCAATGACGCGGGTACGACAGCCCATGTAGGCGATCTCTGTTTCCGGATGGCCGGGCTTGTAGTACTGCGCATTGAAGGGCGCGTCCAGAAAACTGAAATTGGGAAACAGCCGCTTGGCAGAGCATCGGCAGGCCAGCTGGAAGAGGTCGTAGTTGGCATCGCCGGGATTGTAGTTTACGCCCTCTTTTACCCGGAAAATCTGAATGGGGAAGATCGGCGTTTCGCCATTTCCAAGGCCGGCCTCGGTGGCAAGCAGAAGATTCCGGATGGCCATGCGGCCTTCTGGCGTGGTGTCCATGCCGTAATTCAGAGAGGAAAACGGCACCTGTGCGCCTGCCCGGGATTGCATGGTGTTCAAGTTGTGCAGTAGGGCTTCCATGGCTTGATAGGTGGCGCGGTCCGTCTCCCGGACAGCGCGGGTGTGGGCAAAATCCTGGTATTTGACGGCTTCCTCTTCCGAAAGGTGAAACTGATCCATCAGCATCGCACGCTCGACCAGCAGATAAGCGTCACAATTTTCAAGCGATGGTGTGAGGCAATTTTCCTTTACAATCACTGAAATAATTGACTTGATATCGGACTCTAGATCTTCTGAACCGGTTTCAATTTCCAATGCCCGTGCAAGATTTACTTGATAGCGTTTGACAAAGGTCTTTCCGACGCCTTCTGCCATGGCATAGTCAAAATTAGCCACGGACTGCCCACCGTGCTGGTCATTTTGGTTGGACTGAATGGCGATGCAGCACAGGGCAGAGTAAGTGGCAATGTCGCTGGGAGTACGCAGATGGCCAAGACTGGTGGTAAAACCGCTGTGGAACAGCTTCAAAAGGTCAATCTGTGTGCAGGTGGTCGTAAAGGTGTAAAAGTCCAGATCATGGATATGAATGTCGCCCTGCTCATGGGCTGCCGCAAATTCCGGCTTCAGCACATAGGCTTCGTAATAAGCCCGGGCGCCCTCACTGCCGTATTTGAGCATATTGCCCATGGCGGTGTCGCAGTTAATGTTGGCGTTTTCCCGCTTCCCGTTGCTTGCCTTTGAGGAGGCGTAGGTGATGCTGTCGTATGCTTTTGTCAGCCGGCCGCTGAATGCGCGGGCACGGGCACGCTCACTGCGGTAGAGAATATAGGCCTTGGCGGTGCGTTCATAGCCGCTGTCCATTAAGACATGCTCCACCAGGTCCTGCACATGCTCTACATCGGGCACGTCCAGCCCCTCAATTTCCAGCATGGAGGAAACCTCTGCCGCCAGATGGCGGGCAGTTTCCTCCTGCCCGGGCTGATAGGCAGCGTCAAATGCTTTTGCAATGGCGGCCGCAATTTTCTGCTCCTCGAAGGGAACCACACGTCCGTCCCGTTTTTGTATCTTTTTTGTTTCCATGCGTAGCCTCATTTCTTGATATCGGAAGAAATGGTGAAGAAACACCACATTATTGATTGAATTATCGTAGCACCGACGGCAACCGCTGTCAAGCGACGGAAAGCAATGGAAAAAGGCCCCCGCATTCGAAGAATGCGGGGGCCTTCTCATCGCTTATGCAGATTTACTGGATATTAGCAGCAGCCGGGGCCAGGCCCGCCACCGCAGCATCCACCGCCGCAGCCATTGCCGCAGCCACCCCATCCGCCGTTTCCGCAGCAGAACCAAACGACGATGATGGCGATGATAATCCAGCAGCAGCAACTCCCGCCGAAAAGACCGTTGTTATTGCACATACCGGAACCTCCTATGAATTCGTAGACCGATGAACGCATCGGTCTCAATCCATAGTATGCGGTGGCGTGAAATGGGTGTCAGGCAATCCGGGAAGATGTAACGAGGGCGGAAGCAGCAGAGGCTTCTGAAGCCGTGAACACGCCCTTGACAACCAGTGTTTCCCGCAGGGTGGAAGCAGTGCCGGCTACGTTGGCGTCCAGCGCGTAAAAGGACTCATAGACCAGCTGTGCCCGCAAGAATTTGGCTTCTTTGAGCATGGTAAGCTCTCCGGAGGTCAACACGCCGCAGTTTTTGGCATTGTCCAGCGTGCCGGAAAGATCGGTGTTGCTGACGGAGCTGTCACCCAGCGCCCGCAGCAGAAATTCCGTGTACTGATAGACATTGACGCCTTGAGCGGGCTTCCAAGTGGTTGCTGTGTAGCCGTTGGTGTAGCCTTTGGCGTAGGCGTAGCCTATGTATTTGGCGGCGTCGGTACCCTTCCCAATGTCAGTAAAGGGGGTGGTGCCGGTATAGGCAAGGGCGGCGTCCTCTTCGCCAAGCACCCGGATAAACATAATGAGGGACTGAAGTCGCGTGGGGGCTGCTTCCAGATCGTAACCACTGCCGTAGCCTGTGAAGCTGCCCTTGAACAGGTGCATTGTTTTCAGCGCCGCTGCCATGGCGTTATAATCCACGGCAGCGGAATAGGTAAATGTATAGCAGCCCATATAGTCCACCACCGCCGTTTTTGAGGTGACAGTGAAGCTGGCCGCAGTGTCCTCGGCAACCAGATAGCGGTGGTTGGCGGTCAGTGTTTTTCCGCTTGCAATGGTAACGCCTTCCGTGACGTCCACCACAGCGCCGGAGGAAAATGTGACGTTGACACTTCCTGCCAGAACGGTGACATTCAGCCCGGTAGAGCCGGAGAGCACATCACTTTCTTTCAGACGGGTTTCCTTCCAGGTGTCGGCACAGGCCGATGCAGAAGGAGCTGTTCCGGATGTGGTTCCCCCGACAGCTGAGAGAATGGCCTGATCGGACGCATCCAGCTTGGCATTGACCTTGGTGTCCACTGCGGCAGCATACGTTCCGTTCAGATAGGAAAGGGAGGCCAGCGGGTCTGAAGAGTCGCCACCCACAGCGACGACAGTGACCAGCGCGGCACATACCAACAGGTAAATGCAGGGAAGCAGGAACGCTGTTCGTTTCATAGCGTCTCCTTCAATTTTCAGCGGTTGGCAATCCGGTAACTTAGCGTCAACAGACTGTCCGCAAAGTGAATGTTCTCGAATTTCACCTCCGGCTTGCTGGAATTCAGCTCCATATTGGTAAAATTCCAGAAACCTTGAATGCCGAGGGAAATCAGATGACTGGCTGTCTCCTGTGCGATGGACTGCGGAATGGTCAGAACCACCACGTCCACAGGATGCTCCCGGATGAAGCCGTCCAGATCATTCATGCTGTATACGGGAACGCCGTGAATTGTGGTACCGATTACGATCGGGGAGACGTCGAAGGCAGCGTCAACGGCAAAACCGGTCTGGGAGAACGGAAAGTTCTGCAGCAGGGCATGGCCCAGATTGCCGACGCCGATCATAATGAGATGATGGTTGTTGTCTACGCCTAGAATATGGCCGATTTCGGAGCGTAGCTCCTCTACATTGTAACCGTATCCCTGCTGACCGAACTCACCAAAGCAGCTGAAGTCCTGCCGAATCTGGGAGGCGGTGATGTTCATTTCCTCGCCGAGAGAGTGGGAAGAAATCCGGATGATGCCCCGGTTAAAAAGTTCGTTCAGTTGGCGATAATACCGGGGAAGACGGCGGATCACAGCATCTGAAATATTGTCTTTTTTCAATTTCAATCGCTCCTGCCTGTATTGGTTTCATTTATTACGGATAAGTTTACCGTAAAAAAAGCAACTTGTCAATTTTTTTAACAATCTTTTTAAAAAAACAAAAAAATTCTTGTGTGTGTGCTTTACAGTTTGGAAAAACCCTGCTATACTAACTAACGCTGACTTCCACAAGCAGCAGGAAAATATGTGCCCGCAGCTCAGTTCATAGAGCGTTGGACTCCGACGTTTCTGACGGATTTTTCTAAGAGATGTGGCAACTCCTTGCAAACAGTGATTTTTGTGGTATAATTAAATCTCACGTAGGAAAAATTGGCTACTCTTTGACCACTGTTTTTCAACAAAGCAGAAACTGCTCACAGCAGCTCTGATATACGCGCCCGTGGCGCAGCTGGATAGCGCGTCAGACTCCGACTCTGAAGGCCAGCGGTTCGAATCCGCTCGGGCGTACCAAAAACCGTCGAAAGCATTTGCTTTCGACGGTTTTTATGTTTATCGTTAAGTGGAACGATTAGCTTGTCAAAGGGCAACAAGGCGAAGTGGAAATTATGCTCATGTTGTTCATGATCGTGCCTTGCAAATGAGATCGATCAATCTTTATGTCTATTCGGACTTTCTTTCTTTTTATTGCCCTATTTACGAAGCAAACGATTGATACTTGTTATTCTTCTGCTCCCCGTTGTGAAGTTAGCGTTCCGACAACGATTAAAATAATACCTAGCGCAATTCCCGCAAAGCCCAAATAGCAGGAAATCTTTTCGGTGACTAACGAGAGGCAATAGACCACAATTCCAATCAGCACCAACAATCCACCGGTGGCAATGAGCTTTCCATTCTGCTGTTTGTGTGCTTGTTTTCTAAAAATGTCCATCATATTTTTGATTCCGACAATCAAAAATGCAAGTACACCGCAGAACATCATGGCTGTAAAGGCTGTTCCAAAATAGCCTTCTATATTGACCGGTGCTAGGATGCCTGCAATTAGGCTGATAAAACTCAAGACCAGCAATATACCACCAATTTTAATGCCCAACAGATTCATTTTAATCCGTGCATTTTCACTACCATCTTTAATTAGTTTTTCTGTCATGTTGTTCATCTCAGTTCCTCCTAATATCAATTCGTCAAGCGTGAGGTGAAACACACGTGACATACTAATTAACATTTCAATATCAGGAAGGTTCTTGTCATTTTCCCAATTCGAAACAGCCTGTCTTGAAATGCCGAGCTTTTCAGCCATGTCTTGTTGGGTTAAATTTCTGTCCTTCCTTACTTTTTTAATTTGTTCACCAAAGTTCATATGTGTTCCTCCTTGTGGAATATGATATATGCTATCATCATTCAAAACAAGCAATGGGTACTTGCATTCGCACTTTTTGGACGCAAGAATTCCTTGCATTTGGCTTTCTTTGCTATAATCACAACAAATTTTAAGCGTTTTCAATTTGTCAATTATTTAAGCTGCACTCTAAAGGAAATTTGAAAACCATTCTATCAAGGTTGAATCGTTAGCCATCAAAAATTACTTTTTCTGTCTTTACACTATGTTTTTGCTGGGAGCATATCAATAGCCAATGCTTCGTCTTATCCGCCAAAGACATATTATCTTGATCCCTATTATATAGGGCGGTGCGTTTGTTGTCCAGTTGTACGTTGTGCTACGTTGGCAGCACCTGCATGGGGGAACGGACAAAGCGGAAAAGACAAAGGAATAACGCTTTGAGCTTACAATTTAAAGCTTTTGTAATGATTGGTGCTGGATTCCTTCATAAATTCCCGGTATATTAAAAATTGCAAGAGACAAAACTTCTTTTCATCCAATCTTCCAAAAATAAGCAAACAGGCGCCTGCATCCGCAGGCGCCTGTTTGCTTTTGTCGGTTGTTGCGGGATGGGTCGCACAGGATGTGTGTGCGCTACTTCAATTTCCGGATGCGTTTACTTGATGCACCGTATACCCCTCATACAGGAAGAGCTGGACGCAGTACCAGGCATCCTTTCCGGTGGCTCCGGTGCCTTTTGCAATTCCCACGCCGATGGAAGCGGCTCGTTCGCTGAGCAGGTTTTGAAGATGGTCGTCGGAGTGAGACCAGCTTTCCATCGCAGCGACAGGCAGGCTTTTTCCCTGCTGCTCCAGATAGAGCTGGGCGATGCGATTGATGTTTTCGGCCACATAGGTGCAATCTGTAACGGTGACGTAGCTACTGCCGTCCGGACGGGTGTGAGAGTAAGTGGAGGAAGCGGCCATTTCCTCTGCCCGAAGCTGTGCGGCTTGCATGAGAAGATTGTTGGTGGACAGGACAGGCAGGTCATGATTTTGCCGCAGTCTGTTGGTAAGAGTGACGATCTGATTTCGTGAATCTTCGATGCTGATCGGCTCCATGTCAGAGAACGCTGAAGTTGTGGGTGGATCGCCGGTGTATGCGGTGTGCGTGTCGATCTGAACGCCGTTTTTCCAGTAGACGTTAAAATCCACAGCCTGCCCAATATCCCGCAGTTTCACATAGTTGCTGCCCACAATTTGATAGGCGTCCATCTCCACAGCCTGCCCGTTCACATAGATGGGATGGGTGGATGGAGTTGCGGTCAGCGCACTGACTGCCGCTGAAACAGGGCCGCAAACTGTTGCGCCCACGACGATCCCCACGGTTATGGCGGTATCTGCCGGGCGCTGCGCTGTTTATTCCAGGCGTCTGTTTTATGGTGATTGCCCAGTTGACTGCCTCTGGGAAAATTGACAGATCCGTGCTGTTTCCGCTGTCGCTCTGCCTGACGCTTCTCTTTGCTGCGGCGGGAGCGGCTCTCCTCTTTGGATTATCCCTTCATGCGGCCACAACGACAACCACCGATACGAGGCGGTATGAGCAGGCGCTCCGCGTTTCAAGTCTGACGCGGGAATTCCCGACCAATGTCTTTACAAAGGAAATTCCAGATGATGCCGCCGATGTTTATTTTCGCTATCATCCTGCCTTCGTGATGGGCGGAGAAGAGCTTGTACTGCAATTTGAGACGAGTGAGGACGAGGCGCGCTCCTATGAGCGCCTCTTTGCGTCCGAGGCCGTATGGACGGGTAACGGGCCGGGGTCCTACTCGGATACCTACGGAGTGTTTATGGGAACGTTGTATCAGTTTGACTTGCCGGAGGACACGATAGTCTATGTTTTGTCGGCGGTTCCACAAAAACCCAACGACTGGAACCATGGCAAGCGACTTCTAACCGCAGTCAGCGATTCGGAGAATCTGGTGCTATTTTATGCTGAGAAATGGTAAGCTGCGGGAAAGCTTAGGCTTATCCAAGTTTAGAAATGAAAAGCGATGAGATGTTTTAAACGGAACCTCGGGGTGGCGGTGCGCCCATCCATCCTGCTCCGAACGGGATGTGGAGCGGCTCCGAAGCAGGCTGCGGACATTACGCAGCAAGAAGTGCAGGAGGCAAAGAACATGAAACGTCAGCATTATCCGGGGCCATGCCGACATATGTATGGATTACCAGATAGCAAAATCTTTTTTAGCGCGATTCCTATGCTAAAACTACTGTAACACGCGCAGGATGAAAGCGTGATCTTGCAGGGAGTTGAGCGTGGTGATTTACACGGTTGAGAAAATTAGAAGAAAAATACAGCCCATTGCGGAAAAATATCAACTCAAAGCGGTCTACCTGTTTGGCTCCTATGCCCGAAATACCGTGAAAGGGACCAGCGATATCGACCTCCTAATTGACATGACAGGCACTGCGCTCAAGAGTCTTTTCACGCTTGGAAAGCTATACTGCGAGTTGGAAGAGGCCTTTCTGATTACGCTCAGTGCGTTGCAGCAGCGCCCGCACCTATCCAGTGAAGAGGACTTCCGGGATACTGTTTTGAATGAGAAGGTGAATCTTTATGTTGCCGCCTGATTTGCAGAGATTGGGCAATTGTCATGTACTGAAATGACTTGACGGATAGAAGATCCTGCCGTTATAATCAAAAAGTGAGGTGAGGGCCATGTTGGACGAAAAGGATGTACAGATCCTTTCTGAATTGATAAAGACTGAAATGGCCCCAGTGAAGCTGCAAATTAAAAAGCAGATTGTACCCCAATTGAATGCGTTGTCGGAAGGACAGCAAACGATTCTCGAAACGCTTGCACCGAAGAACCGGGTGGAAGCGCTGGAGGACGAGGTTTCCTTCCTAAAGCAGATGCTGAGGACCCTTGCCAGCGAGGTAAATGATCTGAGAAAGGCACAATAAAGTGGACGGGACCAGACTACGATTTGACGACTGTTTTGTGAAATAAGAAATCGGCGGGGAAGTGTTGCAGTGCAATGCTTCCTCACTTTTTATAGAACATGGTGTCTTACTTTGTGCAAAACCAACCAAAAGGTGGGGACTACTGCGCTGCAAGGCGTTGAGCCATACTTGAATTATTCGCACCTGAGAACTCCGACTCTGAAGGCCAGCGGTTCGAATCCGCTCGGGCGTACCAAACCCCACCAAAAGCAATTTGCTTTTGGTGGGGTTTTCTTGCTTTTTACAGGGCCAAGGAGACTTGCAGGAGTTCTCTTAATTCCTGCTCTAGCAAAAATTAAGCAAATCAGCGGTACTTTAGTTCTCCTAACCGTAGACAACATATGGATAAAATTTAATTCGGCCAAAGGGGCGGGACTGGGTTGACGGCGATACGCACCGTGCTGTTATAGCCCAGAATATCGGTAAGAGCCTACGTCGTTTTACCTGCACTTTCGGCTGCGCTATGCCCAGCAGATAGGTTCAGGTACACCACCGCTGCGACTGCGTTGCTCGAACCGAAGCGTTCCAGCGATGACGAACTTGTCAGAGTCTCACAGGGAACAATGATCGGATCATCTCCTGCGGAGGATACTGCAAACGCCATTAGCGGTGTCCGGGCGGAGATGGCCTGTGTCACTCCGCCCGCCTCTTGTCCAAACCAGGAGAAATCCCTGAAGGAATAGGAGGCGCCGTGTCCATCCAGCGGGACAGACAGCTCCACAGCACGATTTTTCTCCTTTTCTGGATACAGCGTCCAATACAGGGCATCCCAACGACCCATGTCCATCGAGCAGGAAAGCCAGAACATACTGCCAAGATCATCGGTGCTGCCAGAGGTCAGCTCTGTTTCCCCTAAGCTTTTGCCGTTCAAATACGTCACGGCGGTCAAGGTGTACTGTGCACCGGAGGGAAGATCGCAGCCGAACTGGCCAAGCGTGCCAAAGGACGCAGGATAGGGCGCACCGTGATCCACTTGCTGATTGGTTAGCGTTCCTACTACAGCACCCTCCGTACTGAAAGTGTCCAGCAAAACTTGGATGCCGTCCACACTTGCACCCAGTGCACGAACGTCTGCAT
>JALCRR010000052.1 GCA_022652815.1 Oscillibacter sp. | reverse complement strand
TCCGTGACATTCGGGAAGCTCACAAACCCGATACGACCACGGCAGACGAACCTTCCGTAGCGGCACAGATGCAAAATCAATTACAAGCTGCTATGAATTTCGAGGGCAGTGCAGCAGAAAAGAAAGCGCGGGCTTTCCTCACAACCTTTGGCATTGACTATGATGCCATCACCAAAGAGCAGTTCGTCAATCTGATTGAAGTCCTCAAACTGTCCAAACACATGAAAAGCCCAATCAGCCAGCGGGGCAAGGCAAGTCCTTATCAATCCCACGGAAAAGGCAAGAAGAAACACAAATAAGCAAAAAAATACGCTGTACTCAGTTCTTTTGTTGAGTACAGCGTATTTTGTTTGCCCAATCCTGCGTGACAGATGCCCGTAATTTGCATTCTTGTTAGATTACTGTTTTACGAACACCTGTCTAATGGAGCCGGGGTGCTTTCTGGCTTTTCTATAGGCGCAGATCCATTCAGTAAAAAGAGAAGGGAATCTCTTTACTCAGTCTAATCGCGGGGTGCTTTCCCAGGGGACGAGACAGGGCTTTCGCTGTTCATAGTAGTAATATCCCGGAAATCCAATGTCTTTGAGCAGCCCGGCTGTTTCACAGAAAGCGTTGCCAACCCGGTCGCAGGTGTGGGCGTCGCTGCCAAGAGTCACCATTTGACCACCAAGGTCATAATAGCGCTTGATGATTTCACGGTCTGGGAGCAACTCTCCGTAAAAACTGTTGACGCCGGAGGTGTTGACCTCCAACGACTTCTGTCGGTGAATGACGCACTTCAGAATTTCTGTAATGAGGTCCATACAGGGACGGGCCGAGAGGTCGCGGTGGTATTTTCCGTTGATATAGCGCAGGGGGCAGGTGAGATGTGTCAAGATATCAAAGTCCTCTTTCTGTGCCATGGCAAGGACTTTGCAAAAGTAGTCCTTCAAAAAATCCGCAAGCTTGTCCGCCGGCATTTGCGCCTCGTCAAAGCATGTTTTAGAATAGAAATCGTGCGGATGAAGACCGTGAACGGACCCCAGCACCACGTCGTAATTTGTTAGATTCAAAATTTGTTTTGCGCTTTCGGGATCATCCCAAAACTCACCCAGTTCTACTCCACACAAAATGTGCAGTCGATCTCCGTAATGCGCATTGGCCGCTTTGGCTTCGGCAATGGAGTCCTTGATTTCCTCAAAAGTATGAAAGTCTTCCAGAAAGCCCATATCCGCATGATCTGTAACAGTAAAGCCCCGAAGCCCCCGCTCTATCGCGGTTTCGCAGATTTGTGGCAAAGGCTGCTGACTGTCGGGAGAATGGCGGGTATGTACATGGGAATCGTAGAATACTTGCATGGTCGATCCTTTCTCTATTTGCACGGATCGCAGGCAGGAACCTGTGTTTCCGGTTCTTGATTTAGATCCAGACTGCGAATGCGTCTGCGAAGCGGCAGTACGGACGCGGGAGAGACGGACAGCTCATCCACGCCCATTCGAAGAAATGTCTCTGTCAATGTGGGGTCGGCCCCCAGCTCGCCGCAGATTCCAACCCAGCAATTATGGCGGTGTCCCGCTTCAATGGTGTGGCGAATCATGCGCAGCACTGCCGGATGATGGGGATCATTGATGGCATCCAGTTTTGAATTCTGACGGTCAATGGCTAATGTGTATTGGGTCAGATCGTTTGTTCCCAGAGAGAAGAAACTGACCTCTTCGGCAAGCTCATCCGCCATCATAACGGCAGCGGGAGTTTCCACCATGATGCCAAGCTCCACCTCGCCGATGGCTTCGCCCTCAGACACCAGTTCCTCACGGCACTCTGCCAGAACGTGCTTGGCTTCGCGGACCTCCTGAACGGAGATAATCATGGGGAACATAATGGATACTGTGCCAAAAGCGCTGGCGCGCAGCATGGCGCGCAGCTGCTGCTTGAAAATATCTTTCCGGGTGAGACAGATGCGGATTGCCCGATACCCCATAGCGGGGTTGGCCTCGTCGTCTAAATGGAAATAGGCTGCCTGCTTATCCGCGCCGATGTCCAATGTACGAAAGACAACCTTTTTCCCCGCCATGGCCTGCACAACGCGCTTATAGATGATAAACTGCTGCTCCTCGGTGGGGTAATCGTCTGCCTCTAGATAAATAAACTCGCTGCGGAACAGGCCGATGCCGCCTGCGTCATTCTGGACAACCAGTCCCACATCGCCGACATTGCCAATATTCGCATACACGTTAACCTCGGTGCCGTTCAGCGTGACATTCGCCAGCCCCTTTAATTTTTGCAGCGCTGCCTGATCCTCCAGATCCTGTTTGCGCTTTTCCTCCATGGAGGACAGTAAATCCGGGGTGGGATTGATGTGCGCACAATGATGGTATCCATCCAGTACGGCCATCTGGCCATCCCAGCTCTCGTCAATATCCACGCCCACCAGGGCGGGAATATTCATGGTTCGTGCCAAAATCGCGGTGTGACTGTTGGACGAGCCGTGGCGGGTAATAAAGCCCAGCAGCTTGGACTTGTCCAGCTGGATCGTTTCACTGGGGGTCAGATCATCGGCCACAAGGATTACCGGCCGGTCACCCAGAAGAGTTCCATCTGTTCTTCCGGTGAGCATATTGACCACTTGATGGGAAACATCCCTCACATCGGCGGCCCGGGCCTGCATGTATGCGTCGTCCATGGCGGCAAAGCTGGCAGAGAACTGATCTCCCACTGTGGATGCGGCATATTCGGCAGAGGTTCCCTGCGTTTCGAGCATGTCTTTCACCGCATCCAGATAGTCTTCATCTTCCAACATCATCTGGTGTATCTCAAAAATTGCAGCGTTTTCCTCGCCGACATCCTCCAACGCTTTTTCGTAAAGGTCGGCCAGATGCTCTTTCACTTTTTCGCAGGCATCTTCAAAACGCGTCCATTCCTCTTGCGGTGTAAGCGCAGTGGCGGAAGAGACTGCGGCATCCGCTTTGTGATAAACCAGCAACGGCCCGATTGCGATGCCGTTCAAGATAGATTTTCCGTTGACTACCAGCATAAGGCAACTTCTCCTTTTCTTTCTTACAGGTTCTCCTGAAAGAACTGCTGAATTGTCCGGAAATTGTCCTCCTCATTGCCACCTTCCACGGTGACGGTGACGGTATTTCCGGCCTTGATTGCCAGACCCATGACGGCCATCAGCTTGGTCGATTGAGCGGATTTTCCATCTGCCTTTTGAATGGTAATGGTGCTGTCCAGCGGCTTGGTGACCTTGACCAGCAAGCCGGCAGGACGGGCATGAATGCCCATGGGATCGGAAACGGTATATTGAAATTGTTTCATAATGGTGTACCCCTTCTGTGTTTTTGCTTTTCTTACTTGCAAGCTGGCCTTTCGGCTATCAGCAAAAAATTATGACAGTGCGGTTATCTGATCGATGACTTGATCGGATAGCGTGTCCAGCAGCCCCAGATCCCAGACCATCTGCAAAATGGTATAACGGGCGCGAACCTCCTTGCAGTAGCGGAATGTGTTGCGGAGCATAGCGGCGTCCACGTCGATCTGCGCGGGCAGGTAGGGAGAGTCCAGAGACTTCAGCAGCTCGATCACGGTCTGGGAGGACGGCAGAGAA
This sequence comes from Oscillibacter sp., assembly GCA_022652815.1. Classification (GTDB taxonomy): domain Bacteria; phylum Bacillota; class Clostridia; order Oscillospirales; family Oscillospiraceae; genus Oscillibacter. The sequence continues at coordinate 11,932 of JALCRR010000052.1, read as the reverse complement.
TCCAGCAGAGCCGTCAGCTCATCCCAATGCGCTTCCATCGCGTCAATACGGGCCAGACGAGCGGAGGTTTCATTCTTCTGCGCCTTGGCTTCCATATCAATTACGCCCTGCGCAGCGGGACCGTAGGCTGTGCGAATGTCCTTTTCCCACACGGCGGGGTCATAGGCGCGGGCAGCGGCGCGGGCGGCGTCAAAGTCCACTTGAACACTCCGCAGAGCCTCGACCAGCTTTAAAACCAGAACAGTACCCACACTCACCTGAGTGCCGTGGGGAACCGGCCTCTTTCCAGCCTGTTCAAACATCATTTCCCAATAATGGGACATATGGTGTTCACAGCCGGAAGCCGGGCGGGAGTTTCCATACAGACTCATCGCCACGCCGGTGAGCACCAGACCTTCCATAATGTTGCCCAGCACCTCCGGATCACGGTCTCTGGCCTTGTCTGCACTTTTCAGAACGCCCTGCACGCAGGATTCCACCAGATCCACGATGCGCTCGCAGTAATGCTCGCCGTTGATGATGCGGGAGAGCTTCCAGTCACAAAGGCAGGTGGATTTGCCGAGCAGATCGCCTAGGCCTGCTGCAATCATGCGGTAAGGCGCATTCTTTAGAATTTCCGTATCACCGATGATGGCAGTGGGAGTCTGAGCCTCAATGCTGGTTTTCAGATGGTTGATGTTCAGAACTGCCAGACTGGAGGCGAAGCCGTCCATGGGCGCAGCAGTCGCAACGGTAAAAAATGGGCGGCCCATGCGATAGCTGAAATAGCGGGTCATGTCGTTGATGGCGCCGGTACCTACCGCAACGACCAGATCGCAGTCGTCCGGCATGCCGATCAGCACTTCACCCACGGTGGCCTCGTCAAAGTCCGTGTGGGTCAGCTGAAGAATGTGCGCCTTGATATGCGCTTTTTCCAGAATTTCCATGCAGCGCTTGCCGGCAATGTTGTAGGTGATCGAATCACTGATGAGATACAGGCTCTGAAAGCCCAGCTTTCCCGCAAAAACGGGCAGATCGTCCAGGGCGTCTTTCCGCACACTGACGAACTTCAGCGACGCATAATGTTCTCTGCCGCAGCTGCACGTAAATACACGATCCAAATAATCATTCAGCGGATGGGGCTGTGAATACATTTCCATAATAATCTCCTCACTTATGATAACAGAACACATGATAACAGAATAACAGACAAAATGAAATTTGTCATGGATACAGATGTCCTTCAGACAGGATATCTGAATATTTTCGTTTTAACTGGTTTTGCCCGTTGAAAGCATGACTGCGGACAGGCGAACAGACGGTTCTCCTGCGGGAAGAAAATACTTGCTCCCAAAGGCGCAGCGTCAAATGTCTGCCAGACAACCGAGGATTTCTTTCGCAATCTGCAATCCTCGCCGGAAGGCAAAGCTTGACACGCGCACAGAGGAGGGAATGATGGTGATTTCTTCCGTGCGGTTTCCTGTAAGGTAAAGCCGGATAGACAGCCCTTGAATCGTCGTGTCGGCGGTTTTATCCGCAGCCAGAGCGGAAAGCTGCTCCACGGAAAACTGGGGCTGAGAGATCAACTGAAAGCTTTTCAGCGCGGAATAGGGGAAAATAACCGGCCGGGTATTTCGGCCAGTCAGCTTTTGATTGTTAAGAATGCAGACTTTCTGCGTTTTTTCATCTAAAAGGAGGAAAGAACCAATTTTTCGGGTCGCTTGAAAGCCACCCTCTCCCATGTCAAGAGGTTGCACGTTTTTGACATAGTTTCTTTTCAATTCGCCCAATGTCATTTGGGTAATCGTTGTTGCAAAATGATTACTGACGATTTCATAGCATTTCTTGCAGATTACACCGTCTTGACAACGGAATTTGTTCAGAAACCCTACTTCTGCGCCGCAGATATCGCAATTCTGTGCCATGAGAAACCTCCTTTTATGGCTGCGCCTACCTTTGAACAGCGCATACGAAAAGTTCACGGAACGTCATAGCTTCAAGCAGGCGGTCCTCCTAAAACCGAAGGGCCGCCTGTCTGAAACATCAATAAAACCCTGTGTGTAAAGTTATCAAACGAGGATGTTGAAAATACCGCCCACGACGCCGATAATGACCATCAGGAGAATGATCTTGACGGAAGTCCACTTCTTCTGCATCAGGCCATATACGCCCATGGTCAACCCCAGAGGCAGAATGTTCGGCAGAACGGCATCAAAGAGGCTTTCCTGCAGTGAGAATGTTGTACCCGAGGTGTCGATCGTCAGGCCGCATTTCACTTTTACGTAGTTCACAATCAGACCGCCCATAACCATGCAGCCCATGATGGAAGCACCCTTCAGCAGCTTGTTGATAATACCCTTTTCCAAGAAATCCATGATGGCGTCACTGCCCGCGTGATAGCCGAACATGAAGTTTGCGCAGGAGAAAATATAGGTAATCAGCAGCATCAGAACGGCGTAAACGATGGCACCCCAGATATTGCCGCCGCCGGAGAGCGTAATGTCAATGCACAGAGCCAGCAAAATGGGGATCAGCACGCCCTGCCAGATGGTGTCGCCGATACCGGCGAGAGGGCCCATCAAAGAAGTTTTGATGTTGGTAATGAATTCGTTGGGAATGTCCTTGCCCATGGCCTTCTCCTCTTCCAAAGAGACGGCGAGGCCCAGAATGCAGGAACCAAACTCGGGATGGACGTTGAAGAACTCCATCTCACGGGTCATCAGATCAACCTGCTTTTCCTTGTTATCCGGATACAGGTATTTTACAACGGGAAGGAAGGTATGCGCACAGGCCATGCCCATCATTCGTTCGTAGTTGTAGCAAGTCTGAACCCAAGTTTCCCAGATCAGAGCTGCCCGAAGCAGGGCACCCTTGGGAATCAGTTTTCCCTTAGAAGTATTCTTTGCCATAATATCCCCTCCTCCTTAATCTTCGTCCGGATCGTAATCCTTGGCAACTGCTCCAACGGCAGCCTGGCTGGAAGCTGCGGGAATGCCGGTTGTCTTATTGTTGTCTGTTACCTGAATGTAGATCAGTGCTGCAATCAGTCCAATGATGCCCTGCTGAACCAGAGTCAGACCGAAGCAGGTTGCAATCATGAAGCCGAGAAACAGGAAAATGCGTGCCTCGCCCTTGAAGATGTACTGCAGAGTGATTGCAATACCAAGAGCAGGCATCATGCCGCCGATGATCTGGAAGATCTGCAGGGGCTTGCCTGCGCACAGATCAATGAAGGACTGAATATAGTCTGCGCCGAAGTATGCGGCCAGGAAGCAGGGAATTACGCAAATAACGGCGGAGAAAATTTGCGGAAGAATGACGTTGGACAAATAAAGCTTTTTGAACTTGCCCTGGGCAACCCATTTGTCACCCATATGTACAAACACGGAGTCAATGGTCATACGCAGATACCACACGATAGTGCCCAGCAGACCCAAAGGAACTGCGATTGCAAGAGCGGTGTTGGCGTCCAGGCCACCGACGATGGCGTAAGAGACACCCAGCACGCCGGCCAGAGCCATATCCGCCGGCATGGAACCACCGGCAGAGATGAAGCCCAGATATACCAAATTGATTGTGCCGCCGATCACGGCGCCGGAAACAGGATCACCCAGAACACAGCCGGTCAAGAATCCGCAGACCAGCGGTCTTTGCAGCGTCCACAGACCGACAAAAGGCAGGTTTGCCTCAGCCAGCCAATAGATAACGCCGCAAATGATTGCTTGCATAATGCTCATAGAATTTCATCCTTTCTCGTTGCGTTTCTCTGTTTTTTTACAAGCCAAAATTTGCCTTGGCCTTTTTCAGAGCTTCGTCAATCTCGATCACGCCTTGCTCGGGGACAAGCTGGTAATAAACCCGGACACCGGAACTCTTCATTGCGTCGCATGCGCGAACTTCGTCCGGATTTAACGCCACGTTGTTAATGAACGGCTGACGCTCTCCGCGGATGCCGGCACCGCCCAAATTGACTTCCTTCAGCGGAACTCCGTTTTGCACCAGACGGCCGAAGGTGGTTGGAGTTTTGGCCAGAACCAGCAGACGTTCACCCTCAACTCCGGGAACCATAAGTTTTTCACTTGCCTTTTCCACATCATAAACAAAGACTTTCGTACCTGCGGGAGCAAGTGCTTTGACGACGCGGACATTAAAGGCGTCCTGCGCAACTTCATCGTCAACGATAATCACGCGGTTTGCTTTGGTAGAGGGAATCCAGGCAGTGACGACCTCGCCGTGGATTAAGCGGTCATCAACACGAGCCAACACGATGTTTCTCACAAATCTTCTTCCTCCTCTATACTGGCTTCTTCACACAGCATTTTTCTCACGTCGACAATGCTGTCCCGTGCGGTCTCCATTGCGGCTTCGCAGACAGTCTCAGCCGTGGCTGTTTCGTCATCCCGCTCTACCACAACTGTCATCAGAGTTGCCAGATTGGTACCGCTGATATGATAGATGTCATAGTCACGGGTTAAAGATACGACTGCGTTAAAGGGAGAGCCAAGCTTCAGCTCCGACATAAAAATGATGTTTTCAGCACCATATGTTTCTACTTCGGCACGTAAGAGCTGGGACAGATCATTTACGGTCTGATCGGGATTCAGACTGTAAGCAATGATGTTTTCCTGCGGTCCCAGCAACATCTGAACGCTATTCAGCATTCCCTTGGACTGCTCGCCGTGAGAGACGAGGACAATGCGAATTTTAGGAACACTCATTTTCTTTTTTTTCACCCTCCTTTCTGCGGCTCCACCCGTGCGGCGGGTACCATTACAAGAAAAACATGGAAATACAAAAGTGGAGCATGGTCCTTGATGATTCGATTATGTCATATCTGTTTGGGAAATGTACACATAAAACCTGCGGATGAATGCCGCAATTTTATTTAACATTTTGCGGCATTGCCGCGAAATTCCCTGTTTTTGAAAAAAATGACAGTTTCACGCAGCTGCGCAAAGTTCATGTTTGTATATTTGCACAATTTGCTATATAATATATTAAATTTATGCATTTTTAACGTTAGGAGAGACGGCTTTCCGGGATTGATCCTGTGAGGCACGGCTGGGCAACTGCTTCGCAGGTAAAATGCCGGGATGCTTTGACTGAGCCATCAGCGGTCAAATAGAGAGCCGTACAGAGAAAAACGGAACGGGAAGTCCCCAACGATCCATGCGTTAGAAAAAAGAGGGAGAGAGCATGCTTAATCGGCGTCAGCTTGAGATTCTTCTTGAGCTTTGTGAAAATCTAAATAACTATTTGACCGCGTCCTACTTTGCCCAAAAGCAGCAGGTCAGTCTGCGCACGATTCAAAATGATATCAAAATGATTAAAAATGAACTGCCCGCTTATCCGTGCGTGGAGTTTCAGTCCGTGTCTCCCAAGGGAAGCCGTGTGATTGTAAAGGATCCAGATGCGTTCGCCGAGCTTAAGGAGAACCTGTATCAGCGGTTTAGCAATACCTCCTTGAACTACCAGAGCGAGCGGATCAATAAACTGCTTTTGCTGCTGCTTAAGCAGCACCGATCTATTTCGTACTACGATGTGGAGAGCGCGGTTTTTGTTTCGCACAGTACGCTGCTTAACGACCTAAAGCGCATTGATGCCGTGCTGCAAAAGTATCAGCTTGAAATGATGCGCGGCTCCAACAAAATTGTCATTGACGGCAGTGAGATCAACAAGCGCCTGTGCATTTCGGAAGAAAACCTGATGATCGCCAACAGCTCCGCCATCATTGCGGGAAAAGACGATGGCGATCCCATGCGCAAGATTAAAGACATTCTGGTGGAGACGTTTGTCTCCTTTAAGCACAGCGTATCCGAGGTAGAGCTAAACAACATGATCGTCCAGCTGTATGTTTCTTTTCAGCGGATGGAAAACTGGTTTTTCATTTCGTCGGAGGATTTGGAACTTGGGGACGAGATTTACCCGGAGCGAAAAATGGCCGAAGCGCTTTTTGCACGGCTGAGCAAGGAATTTCACCTGCACATTCCGGAAGCGGAGATTGACTATTTTGCCCTGTATATGCGGGGCAGGGGAAATTTTACCGCTGCCTCGGTGATCTCTCAAGAGGTAGATGATCTGGTGCTGGATGCACTGCGTGAGATCCGCAGCGCCTTCAACATTGATCTGACCAACGATGTGAATTTTCGCATTGCACTGGCTTTGCACTGTACGCCCATGATCGTGAGAATCCAGTATGATATGCAGATGAAAAATCAACTGGTGGATTACATACGCCAGACCTTTCCCCAGGGATTCGATATCGCCACCTATTTTGCATCGTTCCTGCAAAAACGGTTCCATAAAAACATACAGGAAGAGGAAATTGCCCTAATCGCCATTCATATGCACAAGGCCCTTACCGATTTGCAGTCCAGCACCGGCAACAGGCGGGTCCTGGTCATTTCCTCTCTTCGCAGAAGCGAGAATATTTTGATCCGCCAGACGCTGTACAAGTGGTTTGCGGATCAGATCGCGGAACTGTACTTCCTGCCGCCGTCCATGATGGATGAATCCTATCTGGATAAATACGATATGTTCTTAACAACCGAAAAGGGAAAGTATTATGATATGGGATTGGCAATCTATATCAATCCTTTCCCCGATCAGCACGATTATCTGAATCTGAAGATGGCAATGGACGGCTTTGCAAGCATTCAGGATATTCTGCAGATTTTCCACAAAGAGTTGTTTGAGGTTTTCAAAAGCAACATGGGTCGGGACGAGGTTTTGGAGGTTCTGTGTAAAAAATCGGAACAGTATGCCGACATTCCAGGTTTCCACCAGGCAGTTATGGAACGGGAAGCAATGGGAAGCACATTCTTCGGAAATGGAATTGCGGTGCCGCATCCCATTTCCGCCACATCCTCGGACACCTTTATCTCCATCGGCATTTTACCCCAGCCTGTGGAATGGGACAGCGAGGGAAACAAGGTCAATCTGGTTATGCTGGTCAATGTCAGCAAAAACAACTCCAAGGCGTTCCATATCTGGAATTATCTTTCGAAGTTCTTTGCGCATCGGGATTTCGTTGCGCAGCTGCTTTTGGACCCCAGCCATGAACGGTTTCTCAAATTGCTGAAAGACACCATCGCAGAAGATTTTAACGCGTGAGTCCCGAAAGGAGTACCAGCTAATGACTGTCAACGAAGCGATTGAGCGCACACAAGGCAAAAAGAGCGGAATGTTCAACGGATTTTCTGCACGCCGAGCGCAGGCACTGCTCCAGCCGGGGGAGGAGCCTGCTGCGGCCGTGGTTGCCAATATTGCCACCCGGAACGAACGCTTTCCCGGGGTCGTTGTTCTGACCGACCGCCGGGTTTTGGCAGTGTGCGGGTTGCCCGGGATCCGGCGCTCTGTGATCTACGATCTGGACAAGCTTGACAAAACAGAGGAAACGGCCTCCGCCATTACATACAAAGCAGTATTCTTCTGCGAAAAAACGGCATTTTCCATGACGGTCGATCCGGACGTGGGGGAGGCTTTTGCCAGGCACATTGCCATTCTCAACGGGGAGGAAGAAGCCTTTGACGCAGTTGACGTGGATCTCAACAACAGTGTCCTCAATCCCACGCTGATGCGCAATAAGATTCGTGTGCGCCAGGCTAAAGAGCGGCAGCGTGCGCGACGTGCGGCGGAGATGGAGACTTTGCACAAAAAGCAGGCTGGAACCCAGCACTCAGACCCGGAGGACGAGAGCCCGCAGGAGGCTGCCCGGCGTCTGGCGCAACAGCTGGAAGAAGCAAAGACGAAGGGCCGGGTGGAAGATACCGATCCCAAAGCGGTGGCAGCACGTCTTGCAGCAGAGCTGGCTGCCGAAGAGATCAGTAAAAAGCCCGCACAGTCCTCCCAATAAAAGCACGGAAAATGCGGCTTTTGATCCGCATATAACGCATAAAAAAGGATGGCAGACACGATTGTGTCTGCCATCCTTTTTTATATGTTTTAAATAAGGCACAATCTCGGGCTGCCAAATCAACCGGTGGTTACCGCATTCAAAATCGTTCGGGCAGAGCGATCATCGGTGATCAGCGTGTTTATCAAACCGGTGCGCAATGCCCCCGCAATCGCCGTACATTTGTCGTTTTCAACGCTGCTGCACGCGATAGCCACGGTTTCACGGGCGGTTTTCAAATTTTCCGCCGATGCACATAGCGCGTGATCATACGGCGCAATCAGCGTTCCGTCGGCAGTAAAAAGGTGCGTGGCAATGTCGCCCACAGCGCAGTCACTCTTTTCATGATATCCGAACACATCTTCAAAAAGCTGCACCATGGTCGTATTGCCGATTCCCACAATGGCAAGATCAATCTCATCCCAGTGAGCGCTCATCTTTTTATAATAGGAGGTTTTTTTCAATAGCGCACAGTCCTCCGCTTGATCGGGTCGGTAGGGGAACCACGCATATTTGACCTCCGCCCCAATTCTGTCGGCAAAGTTTCTGGCAAGTTCATTGGAGAGAAAGCAGGGCTTTTCAATGTCAGTGGCGCCAAAGAGCGGAAACACCACATTCCCGCTTGCATGGACATCTGGCAATTCCGCAATCAGCGCTTGAAGCGTGCGCCCCCAGGAAATTGCAATCTGCTGATTTCCCCGGCGCAAAATGGGCTGCAGATAGTCAGCCGCTTTTTTCACCGTCATCAGTTGGCAGAGACGATCATCTTTGCCGCTGACACTGCACACCACTGCCCGCTGAATCCCGAAATGCTCACAGAGCTTTTGCTCCAAATCCGCACAATCCTGCTCGGGGTTGTGAATTTTAAACTCTACAATATGTTCGTCCAGAGCATCGTTCAGTAGCTTGGATACCGTTTGGCGGGACAATTTCAGGATGCGCGCAATGTCCTGTTGCGTGTGCTTCTTTTCGTAATACAGAACTGCCGCTTCCATCATTAACTGCTTCTCTGCGATCATAGGAAATACCCTCCGTATGCTCAGTGTGGATCTTATTATAATTTATTTGCAAGGAATGTCAATGCTTTTAACATTTGTTATTGACAAATGTTAAAAGTCTTGATACGATGATGCCATTAAGAGGACAAGGGGGAAATACCATGTTGGTTACCATGAAAGATCTATTGCGTGATGCACAGAAACGGCACTATGCGCTTCCTGCATTTGACGTGAGCAATTACGAAATGATGAGGGCTGTTCTGGATACCTGCGAGGAGGAAAAATCACCTGCCCTGCTGATGGGGCTGGGGGTTGATTTGCAGGGAAAAGGAATGGACTTGATTGCTTCCATGATTGCGCAGGCCTCCCGGTTTTACAGCATTCCGGTTTGCCTGCACCTTGACCATGCGACGGATCTCGCTCTGATTCAGCGGGCTGTTGCGGCCGGCTTTAGCTCGGTCATGTATGACGGATCCGTGCTGCCCTTTGCACAGAACGCGCAAAACACGGCTGAAGTGGTTCGGCTGGCTCATGCCGCAGGGCTTACCGTTGAGGCGGAACTGGGACATGTGGGGAATGCCATGGTGGGCAACGAAACGGATACGGCAATCAACGAAAATCCGGAGGATACCTTGACGGATCCGGCGGATGTTGTCCGATTCCTGGAGGAAACGCAGGTGGACGCGCTGGCAATAGCAGTGGGAACGGCTCACGGTGTTTACAAAAAAACACCCACCCTGCGGATTGACAGACTGGATGAGATCACGGCTGTGTGCCACTGCCCGCTGGTGCTGCACGGAGGAAGCGGTACGCCGGACGATCAGATGAAAACGGCGATTGAACACGGCATTACGAAAATCAATATTTACTCGGATGTAGTGGCTGCCTTAAATGAGGGGCTGCGCGGGAAACTAGATAGCGCTTCCAATCCGGCGACCTGGCCGGTATTCACATTTGAAGCGGCACGCGAAAAGATGCGGGAAGTCGTCCGCAGCAAGCTGAGGACCTTTGGAAGCAGCGGAAAAGCATAAAGAAAGGGGAATTTACATGAAAACAAGAGCAGTGCGTATTTACGGGAAAGAAGATCTGAGACTGGAAGAGTTCGAGCTTCCTCCTGTGAAAAACGGCGAAATTTTAATTAAAATTATATCCGACAGCGTATGTATGTCCACCTATAAGGTTGCCATTCAAGGCGCGGCACATCTGCGAGTACCCAATGACGTGGCGGAGCATCCGGCGATCATTGGCCATGAGTTCTGCGCAGAGATCGTGGAAGTGGGGGAACGCTGGAAAGACAATTATCATGTTGGCGAAAAGGTCATTATTCCCCCTGTGCTGGCTTATATGGGAGGCATTGACGCCATTGGATACAGTTTTGGAGAAATCGGCGGTGACTCCACGTATTCTCTGGTGTATGAACATATTGTGGAAAACGGATACTTAATGAAGCTCAACAGCCGGGCCTTTTTCGGAGGGTCACTGGTGGAGCCGATATCATGCGTTCTGCGCGGCTTCAAGGCCACGTTCCATATGAATGAGAAGGGCGAACACGTGACCGGCTTGAAAGAGGGCGGACGACTGGCGCTTCTTGCCGCATGCGGCCCCATGGGACTGGAGGCCGTCGATTGTGCGCTGCATGGGGAATACAAGCCATCCATGATCGTCGTCACCGATCTGGATCAAGCGCGCCTTGACCGGGCAAAGGAACTCTTTGATCCGGCTGAGGCCAGGAAGCGGGGAATCGAGCTGATATTCGCAAACACGGCGGATGCAGATGAACTGATGAAACTATCCGGCGGCAAGGGCTATGACGATGTATTCGTGTATATTGCGGCACCGGCCGTGGTTGAACTGGCGGACGCCATCCTGGCTTTTGACGGATGTCTGAATTTCTTCTCTGGACCGGTTGACAAAAAGTTTGCGGCCAATCTGAACTTCTATAATGTCCATTATGCCCAGCACCATGTGGCCGGCACCAGCGGAAGTACCACGGAGGATATGGCAGATGTGGTGCGCTTGATCAGCGAGGGCTGCATCAATCCTGCGGTGATGATTACGCACGTAGGCGGCTTAAATGCTGTTATTGATACGACGCTGCACTTCCATGACATTCCCGGAGGCAAAAAACTGATTTATACCCACGCTGATATGCCCTTGACCGCGATTGCGGACTTTGAGAAGGCGGGTAGTCGGGATTCTCGCTTCCTGGAACTTGACCGGATCGTCAAGCAACACAACAATTTGTGGTGCGCGGAAGCGGAGCAGTTTGTGCTTGCCAACTTCTGATACGGCCCATAAATGCAGATAAAGAATACCGGATCGAGCCCCGCAAGGCCCGATCCGGTATTCTTTTGCCATATCCGGCAGGTTCATTTTTTGTGAGATGAGAGGAAAAGAAGTCTGATTACTTCATATCCTTGATGGCAGCCTGTGCGGTTCTTAAAGAAAGAACACCGAGTGAAATAACGGTAATTCGATTAAAAATATTTTAGCTTCTTCTGCAAAACAGAATAATTCGTTATTTTTGCTTGGAATGTCTTGATTTATAACGAATGCAACAAATATGAATATGACTTAGAGGTGGTTTACAATGAACGCGCAAATTATCGCCATCGCCAACCAAAAGGGCGGCGTTGGCAAAACAACTACCTGCGCCAACTTGGGTATTGGGCTGGCGCGAGAGGGTAAAAAGGTGTTGCTGATTGACGGCGACCCACAGGGCAGCTTGACCGTGAGCTTGGGGTATCCCCAGCCGGACAAGCTGCCTTTTACGTTATCCGATGCGATGGGGCGTATCCTCACAGATGAGCCGATTGCGCCCGGTGAGGGCATTCTGCACCATGCAGAGGGCGTTGACCTGATGCCTGCCGACATTCAACTTTCGGGTATGGAGGTATCGCTGGTAAATGCCATGAGCCGGGAAAGCATCTTGTAGCGGCAAGAGACAGCGCTTTGTGGTGCAGGGCGTGGTTCGCGCACTTTGATTGGAGGTTTGAAAAATGTTTGTTGTAATTATAATGGCGGTTCTTTTTTGCACCGTCCTGTGTTACGCCTGCTTGGT
>JALCRR010000051.1 GCA_022652815.1 Oscillibacter sp. | reverse complement strand
CCACCCGTTCCCATTCCGAACACGGTAGTTAAGCTCGTCTCTGCTCACAATACTTGGCTGGTAACGGCCCGGGAAGATAGGTAGCGCCAACACAGACCTTGGTTCTTTTTAAGAATCGAGGTCTGAAGTATTCCTCCTTAGCTCAATGGTAGAGCATCCGGCTGTTAACCGGAGGGTTGTAAGTTCGAGCCTTACAGGAGGAGCCAGAATGTATTGCCGCCACTTATGGTGGCGGCAATACATTTTTATTCAATGCGGCAAGGGCCTTTAGCTCAGTTGGTTAGAGCAGCCGGCTCATAACCGGTCGGTCCCGGGTTCGAGTCCCCGAAGGCCCACCAATTATGGTTTCGCCGGACGGATCTGTCGTATCGCGAGATAGGGGTATAGCTCAGTTGGTAGAGCAGCGGTCTCCAAAACCGCGTGTCGAGAGTTCGAATCTTTCTGCCCCTGCCATAAAAGTCTTTACAACTTATGTTGTATATGATACTATAATAGAGTTGAGCGCGAACTCAGGCGATATGGCCCGGTAGTTCAGTTGGTTAGAACGCTAGCCTGTCACGCTAGAGGTCGACGGTTCGAGCCCGTTCCGGGTCGCCATTTGCTGCTGTAGCTCAGTTGGTAGAGCGCATCCTTGGTAAGGATGAGGTCGCCGGTCCGAATCCGGCCAGCAGCTCCAAAAACCACTGTTTTCTTTGGAAAACGGTGGTTTTTATTATCTAAAAGTTTAAATTTATAGCACCAAAGAATTTGACCCATACCGAAATATGCAAAAACGATCAACGGCCACCGGAATCAAAATCCGGTGGCCGTTGCTGTATTCTTTTCTTTACGAATGTAGATCATCGAGCCGGGATGGTGCCTCTCGCAGGCGAGAGATGAGGGGAACAGGCAGGGATTGCCAGGATACTTTTTGCGCTCCCCTTTTACCGAAAATGCCTGCGCCAACTCCAAGAGGCGGCTTATTGTCCGCACACCCAAAAAATTTAAAGAAAAAGGGCAAAATCATCCTTTGGATTGATTACAGACCTTTTACTTAATGGTAAAATAGAAAATCGACAAACAGTGTGGAATTGGATGGAGGAGTGTCCTGCCGTACAATCTCTCTTTCCAGATCAAAAGGGGCTTCACGGATGGAATACGCAAACAATATCATGATCAGACCCAAGCTGCGGGAGCTGTTTCAAGATGCTTGGCATCGCTGCCGGGTCATTTTCTGCTCCGGACCCTGCGGCTTCGGAAAGACCACCGCGGCCATGGCGCTGTTGGAGGGGCACACCGTCCAGTCCATCAGCGCATCGGCGGAGGACTGCCTGCCAACGTCCCTCAACCCGGCTTGTGACGTGCTGCTCCTCGACGATTTTCAGCTGCTGCGAGACTGCGACGATCAAGAAACGCTGTGCGACTGGATTCGCACCAATCCCCAAAAGCATTTCGTGCTGCTCAGCCGGGGCGTTTTGCCCGGATGGCTGATGGCCTTTCAGCTTTCCGGTTTGCTGCTGACCATCGACAGCGGCGCTTTTCTATGGGATCGAACCGACATGGAGCAATATCTGTCAGCGTGTGGCGTTGCCGTCTCACCTGCGGAATTGACCGCCATACACAGCGCCACCAGCGGCTATGCGTTGGCAGCGGCGTTGCTGTGCCGACGTCTTAAAAGGGGAGAGCGCTTCTCAGACGCCATGGAGAACGCTGTGGAGCGAGAGGTGTTCCTCCACTTTGAAACCGCGGTGTACCGCCGGTTTGAGCCATCCATGCGGTGTTTACTGATCTCCCTGGCGCCCTTTGAACACTTCGATTTGGAGCTTGCGCAGCTGGTCAGCGGAGATATTCAAGTGGGGGAGCTTTTAAGCAGTCTCCTGCGGGACACCACCATGCTTCTCCCGGACGGGCGCAATACCTACCGCTTCTGGCCTGGTTTTCGCCGATTCCTGCTCTGGGAATTGGCGCAGGAATACACCTTGCCGGAGCAGCAGGCCGTTTACAGCCGCGCGGGACTTTACTACGAGCTGCACGGCGACTATGCCCGCGGGCTGGAATGCTATGACAAGAGCGGAGAGCACCGCAAGGTGTCCGAGCTGCTGGTGAAAAACGCCGAGTGCCATCCCGGCGTTGGCCACTACTACGATATGGAGCGCTACTATTACGCCATGCCGGAGGAGGAGATTTTGCGTTCCCCGTCGCTCATGTGCGGCATGAGCATGCTCACCGCCATGAACATGGATTTTGAGACGTCGGAGCGCTGGTACGCGGCGCTGAAGGAGTACGCCACCCGCCTAAAAAAATCGGACGCGGAGTACCGGGACGTCCGGGGCAAGCTGGCCTATCTGGATATTGCCTTGCCTCAGCGGGGTAGCCACGGGCTGCTGGAGGTCATCGCGGACGTGTTCCGGGTGCTGACGGACAAGGAGATCAAAATTCCCGCCTTTTCCGTCACCAGCACGCTGCCGTCCGTCATGAACGGCGGCAAGGACTTTTGCGAATGGTCCAAGCGGGACGATTTGCTGTACGCCACCATGCGCAGGCCGGTGGAAGCCGTGCTGGGGCGAGATGGCGTGGGGCTTGCGGACTGCGCCATCTGCGAGAGCAAGTTTGAAAAGGGCGAGGACGTTTCCCAACGGCTGCTGTCGCTGCTGTCCCGGCAGGCCGAGATCCGCCGCAAAGGGACGCCGGATATTGAGTTCGCGGTGACGGGTCTGTTGGTTCGTGCGCAGATGGCGCAGGGGAAGGCAGCGTCCGCACTGGAAACCCTTGAAAATCTGCGAGAGGATTTTGAGGAATCCGGGCAGACGCGGTTTCTTGCCAATCTGGACGCCATGCGTTGCCGCATCTGGCTGCGACTTGGAATGACAGATGAGGCAGACGGTTGGCTGCGGGAAAAGGCCCCGGCCAGCACACCGCGCATGCGGGCCATGTGGCGCTATCAGTATCAGACTGCCGCCATGGTGCGTATCCGGCGGGAGGAGTACGACGAGGCACTGCAGCTTCTGGCCCCGCTGATGCCCTACTGCACCGTCTGCGGCCGTGTGATGGATGAACTGCATCTGCGATTACTGACGGCGATCTGCGATCAGCGAACGGACAATCCACGCTGGAAGAGCACGCTTTCCTCGGCACTGGATCTTGCCGGGGCGTATCGGTTTATCCGCCCCGTGGCACAGTACGGCGGGGCAATTCTGCCGCTGCTGACGGACTGCGGCTGGGACGGGGACACGGCATATTTTGACCGTCTGCTGACGGAAACTCGGGCGCAGGCCGTGAACTACCCGGACTTTCTGCGCCCCGTCAAAATGCTGGCAGAGCCACTGTCTCCGGCGGAAAAGCAGGTTTTGAGGCTGTTGTGCTTCGACCGCAGCAATCAAGAGATCGCGGACACGCTGGGCATCAAGCTGCCCACAGTCAAGACCCACGTCAACCACATTCTGCAAAAGATGGGCGTAAAGCGCCGCAGCGAGGCGAAAACAGCGGCGGAAACGCTGCATCTGGTATAGGAGGCGCGCATGGAAGAGAAGATCATGCTCCGCCTGAAAAAGGGCGTGTCCCCGGCGCTGCAGGAAGGTCCCCTGGGACTTTCGTGGAACGGCAAAACGCGGATTGCGCGAGATAACCTGCAGGAGCGGGTGCTTTGGCTGCTGCTGGAACGGGAGCAGTCGCCGGACGAGCTGGAAACAGCGATTCAAGCCTGCGGCGCAGACCACTCCGACAGCTTGAATACCGCCCTGGCACTGGCCGGGTTTATTCTGGACTTCGGCGATTACCTGGATACGGATGGAGCTGAGGCTCCCAAGAAAACCAACGGATAAGGGAGAGTGACAGTATGGAAAAGACATTTACCCTAACCATCGACGGAACGGAATGCGGCGAATGGCAGGGATCGGTAAAGGACGCGGACGGCTCCCGGCAGGACTTTGCGTCGCTGCTGGAGCTAATCCGGTATCTCAATCAGAAATTGGGAAAAGAAGTGACCGGTTGAGCAAAGGATGGCCCAAAGGCGTTGAATCGCAGCGGACGGAAACGCCTCAATCACCTGGCGGGGATGATTCCGCCGGCCAAAATCAAGCGGGCAGTTCCAAAAGCCACCGTTTTCTTTCAAAAACGGTGGCTTTTTATTTGCATTCCAGTGTTGAACTTCACGATGAGAATTGCTATAATTATACAGAAAACAACAAAAGACCCACGGAAGTGGCCTGAATACAGGCAGCGGTGTTTTGCCTGCTGCATCATTCAGACAAGAAAGGATTTTGCCGTATGGAGCCTAAATTCTTTAAGCTGCCTGTCTGCGTAGGGGATGTGACCTTGAGTGTGGCCAGAGGCCATTTTACGACCAGCCACAGCCACATCAACTATTTTATCGACGTGACGCGCCAGAAAGCCAGCCTAAACGAGGCCACCGCCGTGGCTCAGCAGCTGGCCAGCCGCGGTCTTTCCAGCACGATGGTAGATACCATTCTCTGTTTGGATGGCACCAGCACCATCGGTGCCTGCCTTGCCCGCCAGCTGACTCAGTCCGGCTTCCGCTCCATCAATGAGGGCCGCGACGTCAACATCATGTGGGCAGAGGTGGACGGCAATTCCAAGATTATTTTCCGGGAGAATGCCCGGGGCATGATCGAGGGGAAGAATGTCTTGATTCTGATGGCCTCTCTGACCACCGGAAAGACCGCCGCCCGCTCCATGGAAAGCATCCGCTATTATGGCGGCTGCGTGGCCGGGATTGCGTCGATTTACAGCTCTCTGAAGGAAACCGAGGGCGTGCGCGTAACGTCGTTGTTTGACGTCAGTGATCTGCCGGATTATGCGGACTACGCACCCCACGAGTGCCCCCTGTGCAAAGCAGGCGTTCCGCTGGACGCAATCGTCAATGCCTACGGCTATTCCGTCCTGGAAAAGTGACTCCATATCGTTGAATTTCGACTAAAAAATACCCTCCGTTGTCAAAATACGACAGCGGAGGGTATTTTTATGGCAGCACATAACCGGAAAGCGCGAGCGCCAGCAGGACGGAGAGGATGCCCTGCACGGCCTTGCCCCAAAAACAGTTTCGGGCAGACAGTCCGCTGCCGGACAGCACGGCCATTGTCTGGCACAAAACGGAAAGCCCGCCCCAGCCGGAAAGTCCCGCAGCCAGCAAAAATCCCGCGCGGTCACAGGTCAGCCGCGGCGTGGCGGAGAACAGCTCCAGGATGCCCACGGCAGTTGTGCCGGGCAGTCCGGAAAGCCTTCGCAGCGGCAGAGCCAGCACGTAGAAAAATACTACAAAGGCGCAGATGGACAGCTGCGCAGACAGCCCCGACTGCACGGCGCCCACAAGGGCGTCCGGCAGACGGACGCTCCGAAAGGCGGGACGGGGAATTGCCGACCGTTTTTTGCGCGCGACCGACTCCCGCCGCCCCAGCAGCAGCCCGGTCAACAGAGCGGAGAGCACATGAATTAGCCACAGCCATACGCCCGTGCGGACGGAGTGAAACACGCCCACACCCAGTACGCTGATGAGAAAGGCGGGGTTGGAGTTGTTGGAAAAGGTGAGCAGCCGCTCCGCCTCATCCCGGGAGAGCAGGCGCTCGCGGTACAGCTCCGCAGTTGTGCGGGCGCCCACCGGGTAGCCGCCCACCAGCCCCAAAATCAGAGCCGAGGCGGCGCAGCCGTCCATGCGGAACATCGTCATAAGACCGCTGAGAGGCTGGGCAACCCATTCGCCAAAGCCCAGCGAAATCAAAAGAGAAGAGAGGACCAAAAACGGAAACAGAGCCGGAATGATGGAGGTCGCGCACAGGCGCAGTCCCTCGATTACCGCCCCCCGGACATCTGCGCTATCCGCGAGCAGCCAAAAGAGTCCCGCAATCAAAAGAAATAAAACCGGCGGTTGCCAGCGTGCTTTCATTGTCATCACCCGGGAAGAGTCTATGCGCCTCCGGCCTTAAAAAGTCCTGACCGGGAAACGGACAAACATTTTAAGGCCGGCGCGCGCATAGGTATTTCGGGAGGGGATGCGTATGGATCGAAAAGGAAAAGGCGACGGGCTTTTGTCTCCGGTGGCGGAACTGTTTGATTTGCCGGCGGACATTGTGGCGGGGCTGCCGCATTTGGAAATGATCGGCTCCCGCCAGCTTTATGTGGAGCACCATCAGGGAATCCTTGCATACAGCGGGGAAGTGATCGACATCAACACGGCCCGGGGCGTGCTGCGCATCCGGGGCATAGGGCTTGATCTGCTGGCGATGACCGGGGAGGAACTGCGCATCGGCGGGGATCTTGCAAGTGTGGAATGGGTGAAATAAAATGCTTCTGGATAAGCTGACAAACCGGCTTCAAGGGGAAGTTTGCCTGCGGGCGGAGTGCGCCTACCCGGAGCGGGTGCTGAATCTGTGCGGCGCGCGGAAACTGGCGTTCTGGGACGTGGAGTGGCTCTCGGCCACGGAGTTTCGTTGCCGGATGTCCCGCCGGGACTACCATGCGCTGCGCCAGTGCACAGAAAAGCTGGGCTGCACCCTGCATGCGGAAAAGCGGCAGGGCATTCCGTTTTTTCTGGGTCGACTCCGCCGCCGGCAGGCGCTGTTTCTGGGCGCAGCGATATGCGCGCTGGCGCTCTTCTTCAGCTCTTTTTTCATCTGGGATTTTACCATTGAGGGCAATACCACGGTGCCCGACGAGGAAATTCTGCGGGTTTTACAGGAAAACGGAATCCGCCTCGGCACCTTCGGGCTGGAAATTGACGGCGAGGATCTGCGCAACCATGTGCTGCTGGAGCTGCCGGAGCTCAGCTGGATTGCCGTAAACGTCTCCGGCTGTCAGGCGCAGGTGCAGGTGCGGGAGCGCGTTCCGGCACCGGAGAGAGCCGACCGCGTGACGCCCATGAACGTGGTCGCCCGGCGGGACGGCCTTGTCCTGCGAGTCAGCACGCTTTTGGGGGAGCCCTGCGTCCTGCCGGGCACCACCGTGACGGCGGGACAGCTGCTGATCTCAGGCATTCAAGACACGGAGCCATACGCCCCCAGAATCGTCGCCGGGACGGGAAACGTCACCGCCCGGACGTGGTACACCCTAACCGCCCAAATGCCGCTGAAGGCCGAAAAAAAGGCGTTTACGGGAAAAGAGAAAAAAACGCTCTCCTTTATTTTTGGAACCCATCGGGTAAAAATTGGTGGAAAGATTAACACATCTGTGGGAAACTATGATAAGATAACGAAAAGAACCCGTCTGCGCATTCTGGGGCTTACGCTGCCTGTGACGGCGGAGGAGGAAGTTTACCGGCTTTACACCCCGGTGGAATTCCCGGTTGACACCGCTGCGGCGCAAAGCGCGGCGGAGCGGTTTTTAACCGCTGATCTCCACGCGTTGGTGGATGAAAACGGGACGGTTTCCTCCACGCTCTGCTCGTCAAGGCGGAGCGGAGAGAACCTTCTGGTGACGCTGCAGGCGGAGTGTGTGGAAGAGATCGGCGTGCACATGCCGCTGCTCACAGACGGAAAAAATTAAAACAGCAAAGGATTTGGGCGGCTTCGCCCGTAAGACAGGAGTGATTGTTTTTGGAACAGAGAATCAGCATTGAACGGCTGGAACAGGCCATTAACATTTTTGGTTCCTTCGATGAGAATATCCGCCTTTTGGAACAGGAATTCTCCGTGACAGTGGTGAACCGGGAAGGGGAACTGCGGGTTGACGGCGAGGCGGAAAATACCATGCTGGCCTGCAAGGCCATCTCCGCGCTGCTGACGCTGTCCTCCAAGGGCGAACCCATTGGGGAGCAGAGCGTGCGGTATGTCGTGGGTCTGGTTCGTGCCGGCAAGGAAGACCAGATCGAGCAGCTGACGCAGGACGTTTTGTGCATCACGGCCAAAGGCCGGCCTGTGAAGCCCAAGACCATCGGCCAGAAGGAATATATCCAGTCTGTTCTCAAAAACACCGTCACCATCGGCGTCGGCCCGGCGGGCACCGGCAAGACCTATCTTGCCGTGGCCGCGGCCGTCTCCGCCTTCCGGGACAAGCAGGTCAACCGCATCATCCTCACCCGCCCTGCAGTTGAGGCCGGCGAGCGTTTGGGCTTTTTGCCCGGTGACCTGCAAAGCAAGGTGGACCCGTACCTGCGTCCTCTGTACGATGCCCTGTTCGACATGCTGGGTGCGGAGACGTATCAGAAGTATCTGGAGCGCGGCAACATCGAGGTGGCGCCTCTTGCATATATGCGTGGGCGGACACTGGACGACAGCTTCATCATTCTGGACGAGGCGCAGAACACCTCCCGTGAGCAGATGAAAATGTTCCTGACCCGTCTGGGCTTCGGCTCCAAAATCGTCATCACCGGCGACGTCACCCAGATCGACCTTCCGGCGGACAAAATCTCCGGCTTGAAGGAGGCCATGCGGGTGCTGGACGGCGTGGAGGGCATCGGCGTTTGCAAGCTGACGAACGCGGACGTGGTGCGCCACATCATGGTGCAGCGCATCGTGGAAGCCTACGAAAAGTACGAGGACGAGAAAACCAAAAATACCGGAAAGGGGCACAGATAAGATGCGGAAAACCCACTATATTCCCGTGACGGCGGATGTCCCCGGCGCATCCAGTGACGCCAACTGTGCCCAGATCCGCAAGACCATTCGCGCGGCGCTTGCCGCCGAGGGCGTCACTGCCCCCTGCGAAATTGACGTACTGCTGACGGATGACAAGGGCATTCATGCCATCAACCGGGATATGCGGAACGTGGATCGCCCAACGGACGTCTTGAGTTTCCCGGAATTTGACCTCCATCCCGGCGAGCTTCCAACATCTGAGGATGCCGACCCGGGCACGGGACTGATCCCCCTGGGGGACATGGTCATTTCCATGGAGCATGTTCTGGCCCAGGCGAAGGAGTACGGACACTCGAATCGGCGGGAGCTTTCCTATCTGGTGGTGCATTCCGTGCTGCATCTGTTGGGCTACGACCATCTGGACGAGGGGGCGCAAAAGGCGCAGATGCGTGCCCGGGAAGAGGCCATTCTTGCACAGTTGGACTTAAAACGGTAAAAAAACAACCCCCTGCCGGGGATTTTTTGCCCATTCACCGCGGACAACCCTAGTTTCATACACTGCCATGAGGTGAGTGGAATGGAACTGCTGCAAGATGGAGTCCTTGCATTTTTGTCTGCGGTTGGCGTGGCAAGCTGCGTGTGGCTGGTTGCGGGCGCGCTGCTGGGCAGCGGAAAATGCCGCAATCCGAAAGTATTGCTGATTCTCCCCGTGCGGGGCGAGGCTCCGGCCATGGAGACGGATCTGCGGGAGCTGCTGCGCACCCGTCATCAGCTGCCCTGCGCCAGAATCATTCTGCTGGATGAGGGATTGAGCGAAGAGGGGCGCAGCCTTGCGGAGTATTTTTCGCAGAGGTATCGGGGCGTGGAAGTGCGCAGCGCGGCGGATTTCAAAGTGGAGTAAAGAGGAAACTGGATGGAAGAACTGGAAACAAAAGAGGGCAGCGTTCAAAGCGTGATCTTTCAAAACGCCGAGAACGGCTATACGGTGCTGCGGCTGCTGACGCAGGAGGGCGAGATCGTCACGGTGGTGGGCTGCATCCCGTGCGCAGCGCCGGGAGAGCAGCTTGCCGTGTCCGGGACATGGGAGACCCATCCCCAGCATGGCGAGCAGCTGAAGGCCGTGGAGATCGAGCGGCGTCTGCCGGAGAACGAGGCGGAAATCGAGACCTATCTCGCGTCCGGCATTTGTAAAGGTGTCGGCCCTGCCACCGCCCGACGCATCGTGGAGCAGTTCGGCGCAGCCACACTGGATGTTCTGGAGCGACAGCCCGAAAAGCTGGCGGAGGTGCGCGGTCTGACGCCGAAAAAGGCGCAGGAGATCGCGGCGGGTTTCCGCCTTGCGTTGGGACTGCGGCGGCTGATGGCCTTTCTGGCCCAGTATGAGCTGCCGCCGATTCTCGCCATGAATTTGCGCAAAATCTACGGTGACGCCGCGCTGGAGGAGGTACAGAAAAACCCGTATCTCTTGAGCACCGACAGCTGCGGCGTGGCGTTTTCCACCACGGACGAGATCGCCATGGGTCTGGGCTTTTCAGCCGACAGCGATTGCCGGCTTCAGGCCGCTGTGACCTTTGAGCTTTCCCACAACGAAAACAACGGCCACGTGTTTCTTCCCCGGGAGAAGCTGATCGATGCCACCGCCCGGCTTCTGGACTGCGCCGCGGAGGGCGTTGACAAGGCGCTGGACGACTTGATTGACCGGGGCGTCGTTGCCCAGGAACAGATCGCCAATGTACAGGCGTGCTATCTGCGCCGCCTGTACGAGGCGGAGACCTATGTCTGCCAAAAGCTGCAGGTTTTGCTCAGCGTGGACGCAGACCAGAGCCGGCAAGCCGACAAGGCTGTCGCCGAAATCGAGCGGGAGCAGGGCATTACATACGCGCCGCTTCAGAGCCAAGCGGTGGAAAAAGCCGCGAAAAGCGGCGTTCTGATCCTCACCGGCGGCCCCGGCACCGGCAAAACCACAACCGTGCGCGGCATTGTGGCGCTGTTTCAAAAGATGGGACTGGATATTTTGCTGGCAGCGCCCACGGGGCGAGCTGCCAAGCGGATGAGCGAGCTGACCGGCATGGAGGCGCAGACCATCCATCGGATGCTGGGCATGAGCTGGAACGAGCTTTCCCACGAGGTGACCTTTACCAAGTCGGAAACCGAGCCGCTGGAGGCGGACGCCCTCATCGTGGACGAGATGTCCATGGTGGATCTGCCGCTGTTTGCGTCGCTGCTGCGGGCACTTCGCCCCGGCACCCGCCTTGTCATGGTGGGCGATGCGGACCAGTTGCCCTCCGTGGGCGCAGGCAACGTCTTTTCCGACCTAATTCGCTCCCAGCGGGTGGAGACGGTTTTTTTGCGGGAGGTTTTCCGTCAAGCGGAGGAGTCCGCCATCATCCGCAATGCCCACGCGGTCAACGCCGGGGAGTCGCCCCGGATGTCCAACGACCAGAAGGACTTTTTCTTCCTGTGCCGCCGGGATGCGGAGCGCGCGGTCTCCACGGTGGTGGAGCTTTGTAAGACCCGTCTGCCCGATAAAATGGGCGTTCCCGTCGACCAGATTCAGGTGCTCACGCCGACCCGCAAGGGCCCCTGCGGCACCATCGACTTAAACCGCCTTTTGCAGGAGGCGCTGAACCCCAAAGCCCCGGACAAGCGGGAAATTCTCTGGGGCGAGCGGCTGTTCCGCGTGGGCGACCGCATCATGCAGACCCGGAACGACTACGACGTGGTCTGGGAAAAGACGGACGGCACGGTGGGCACCGGAATGTTCAACGGAGACGTGGGCCGGATTGTGGAGATCGACCCCTCAGGCGAACTGCTGACGGTAAATTTCGAGGATCGCATTGCCGCCTATACGCAGGAAATGCTCTCCGAGGTGGATCTTGCCTATGCCCAGACGGTTCACAAGGCGCAGGGCAGCGAGTACCGCTGTGTGGTGTTGTGCTGCATGCCCTCCGCACCATCGCTGATGGTGCGTGGCGTGCTCTATACCGCTGTTACCCGTGCGCGGGAGCTGCTGATTTTGGTAGGCGATGACGCGGCGGTAAAAAACATGGCAGCCAACGATAAACGCCAGCGCAGATATTCCGGACTCACGTGGCGGCTGAGCCACCTTGCGGAGTAAGGCCATTTTTCCGGGCTTGACCCGGAGAACTGCGGCGCTCCGCCGCAGAGGACTGGCCCCCCACTTTCTTTGCTCTTGCGCAAAAGATTGGATAGCCGTTGGCAGCTTTGCTGCCTTACGGATATCGCATACCCCTTGCGGGTAAAATGCGCCGCCAGCGGTGGAAAAGAAAAGCGCTTAAAGTTGGTCTTCCGCAAACCTTCGGTGCATCCAGTAGACGCAGAAATGCTCAGTTGTTTTAATCCGGGGCAGAAAATTGAATTGTCTTCAGCGCAAGCCCGCTTCCCACACAGGGAAGCGGGTATTTTTGCTGCCAAAGCGGGGAGAATAGGACAAATAGTCCAAAAAGAAATAGTACAAATTGTCCTAAGCTACAATCGTCTTGGTGATGAAAATGAATTTGAAGATCCGGGATCTGCGGGAAGACCGCGACCTTTCGCAGGGAACGATTGCAAAAATGCTTCTTTGCGATCAGTCTCTTTATTCCAAGTATGAACGGGGAGAGCGGGAAATACCCCTGCATTTGATTATCCGGCTGGCCGAATATTACGGTGTCAGCGTGGACTATCTGGTGGGCTTGACCGACGAGACGGCTCCATATCCAAGAAAGAGAAAATAATGGCCAAACAGGTAAGCGTAAGCGGTTTTAGACGCAGAGGCAATACAATTTTTTGCCCTTGACTGGCGCGCATGAGCATGACTGCGTCTATTGGATGCACCGAAGGCTTGCTTTGGACGAAGCCCCAAAAGCGCCTTTTTCTTAACACCGTCGCGGCAATGTAATTTGCGCATACTTTTCATGCGCAAATTACGCCGCTTCCTCGAAACAGACTCGCTTTATCCGCCACAGGCGGCGCTTCGTCTGTTTCCACCGTGCGAGGCGCATTCTTTTTCGGCAAGACGAAAAAGAATGGGGGTCGCATTCCGGGTGGCGAAGCGCCGCCGTTTCCTGCCGCCAGCAGGCGGCGGTAGTTAAACTGGACTAATATGGGTCCCATTAAATGCAAGCAACTTCATAGAATAAGACCAAAGTGGACTAAAATCGGTCCTTTTGGAGGAGACTATGAGGGAGCAGAAAATCAAGCAGGATATTTCGATCGGCGCAAATATTCGCAGAATCCGCATGGAGCAGGAAATCGGCCAGACAGAGTTGGTAAGGCGGCTTCAGCTGGACGGTGTCGAGATGACCAGAGAGACGCTGGTCAAAATTGAACGAGGTGCGCAGCACATTCAGGCATCTCAGCTGCGGGGCATCCGCGATGCGCTGGGGACAAGCTATGATGAACTGCTGGCACAGGTGCGCCCATGAGCTTCGGCACATGGCTTTTAAACCTGTTCTTTCCACCCAAGTGCCCCTTCTGCGGCGCCGTTCTGGACGCCCCGGGCATCTGCCCGAAGTGCCGAAAGGCCTTGCCGTGGACGCAGGGGGCGGAAAGAGAACAGACCCTACCCGGCGGCGTCCGCTGCGTGTCGCCGCTTTGGTATGAGGATCTTGCACGGGAAGGAATCCTGCGCTATAAGTTCCGCGGGGCATCCGGTGCGGCGGACACACTGGGAGATCTGCTGGCCGACTGCGCGGCGGAGGCCTATTCCGGCGATTTTGACACGGTGACCTGGGTTCCCATCAGCCCCAAGCGTCTGAAAAAGCGGGGCTACGATCAAGCCCGGCTTTTGGCCCAGGCCGCCTGCCGGCGGTGGCAGACGAAGCCGCTGCCCCTTTTGAAAAAGCCCCGGGACAACCCGCCCCAGTCGGGTCTGCATGATGCTGCGGCCAGACGGGCAAATGTGCTGGGCATTTACCAGGCGGACACAAAGCAGACGGAGGGACGCCGGGTCTTACTCATCGACGATATTGTGACCACCGGCGCAACCCTTGCCGAGTGCGCGCGGGAGCTGAAGGCGTCCGGCGCGGCGGAGGTTTTGTGCCTAACGCTGGCTTGCACACGAAAAAATTAGGAACTTGATCGGAAAACGATTGCCGACCTTAAAAAATACATAAAAGCAGCAAAACGACACAGAATGTTCTTGCAAAACTGGAGTTTTGTCGGTATAATACATACTGTATGATCATATGCGGCGCTTCGCCGTTTGGGAATACCAAATATAGAGAAGAATTTTAAATGAGGTGGAATTTATGTCCATGGCAAAGGATATCGGAATTGATCTGGGTACCGCATCGGTCCTAGTTTACGTTAAGGGCAAGGGCATTGTCCTAAATGAGCCGTCTGTGGTGGCTCTGGACAAAAATACCGGCAAACTGCTGAAGGTCGGCGCAGATGCGCAGGCCATGCTGGGTCGTACCCCCGGCAACATCGTCGCCATTCGCCCCTTGCGGGAAGGCGTGATTTCCGACTACGACATGACGGAGCGCATGCTCCGTGAGTTTATCCACAAAGTGGCCGGTTTCCAGTTTTTCAAGCCCCGCGTGATTATCTGCGTGCCCTCCGGCATTACCGAGGTTGAAGAGCGCGCTGTCATTGACGCCGGCATTCAAGCCGGTGCCCGCAAGGTGTTTTTGATCGAGGAGCCTGTGGCTGCCGCCATCGGCGCCGGAATCGACATCACCAAGCCCGAGGGCCACATGGTCGTCGATATCGGCGGCGGCACGGCGGACATCGCCGTGATTTCCCTCTCCGGCGTGGTGGAGTCCGCCTCCATCAAGATCGCCGGCGATCAGCTGAACGAATCCATCGTGAAGTATATGCGCCGCAAGCACAACCTGCTGATTGGCGAGCGTACCGCCGAAGAGATGAAGATCAAAATCGGCTGCGTATTCCCCAAGGAAGAGGAAGAGACCATGGAGGTCAAGGGCCGCTGCCTGCTGACTGGCCTGCCCAAGGTCATCACCGTTTCTTCCACGGAGATGATGGACGCCTTTGAGGAGCCTGTGGAGCGCATTCTGGAAGCAATCCACTCCGTGCTGGAGCGCACACCCCCCGAGCTGGTGGTGGACGTTGCAACCAACGGCATCGTGATGACGGGCGGCGGATCTCTGGTTTCCGGCTTTGACAAGCTGGTCACCGCCCGCACCGGCATCCACACCGCCATTGCCGAGGACGCAATTTCCTGCGTGGCACTGGGCACCGGCAAGAGCCTGGAAGAGCTGAACAGCATGCAGGACGGCACCATGAACCTCTCCCGCCGCAAGCAGATGAACTGAGCATCTGTACGAAATTGAATCAAAAAAAGAGCCGCCTGCTGATGCAGGCGGCTCTTTTCTTATGAATCGCAGCGGGAGAGGATGTATGCCCCGTACCGGGTCTTTTTCAGATCATGTCCCAGCGCCCGGAACTGGTCTTTCGAGATCCAGCCGTTGCAAAAGGCCTCCTCCTCAATACACCCGACGTACCGCCCGGTGCGCTGAAGCTTCTGGATCACCGTACCGGCAGCCAAAAGGCTGTCCTCCGTGCCGGCGTCCAGCCAGACAAAATCTTCGCCCAGCGTGACAACGTTCAGCGCGCCAAGAGCGAGATAGGCGTTGTTCACCGCGGTGATTTCCAGCTCGCCGCGGGCCGAGGGCTGAACCTTTCCGGCAATGTCCACCACGTGGTTATCGTAGAAGTAAAGCCCCGGCACAATGTAGTTGGATTTCGGATGCTCCGGCTTTTCCTCGATGCTGATGGCTCTGCCGTCTGCATCGAATTCCACCACGCCGAAGGCGCGGGGATCGTCCACCAGACACCCGAAAATAGTTGCGCCGGTTTTGTTCTCCTGCGCCTGGGCAAGGCAGGAGCGCAGACAGTCTCCGTAAAAAAGGTTGTCCCCCAAAATCAAGCACACGGAGTCCGTGCCGATGAAATCGGCGCCCACCAGAAAGGCATCGGCAATGCCCCGCTGGACGAACTGCTTTTCGTAGGAAATGTGGATTCCCAGCTGGCTGCCGTCTCCCAGCAGCCGCTCAAATTGCTCTTGATCGTCGGGCGGCACAATAATCAGCACATCCTGGATGCCCGCCTCCATCAAGGTTGCCAGCGGATAATAAATCATGGGCTTGTCAAAAATCGGAAGCAGCGGTTTGCACACCGGTTTTGTCATCGGGTAGAGCCGGGTTCCCTTTCCGGCAGCCAGAATAATTCCCTTCATCGTATCCCCCTCTTCCACCGGAGACGGCGGAGGCTCATTTGAATTATCTTTAGAATACCCCATCGGGCTTCAGATGGCAAGAGTGAACCGGGAAGAAGCGCAAATCACAGGGCACTGCCCTGCACCATGTCATCCCGCAGGAAGGCTCCGTGAATAGCGTTCAGCACCCGCTTTTTGTCCCCGCTCCAAAGCGGAGCCAGCAGATCCCGCTTCGCTCCATCGCCGGTAAGGCGGTGAATCACCACCCTGGGGGGAAGTACCCGCACGCACTGCTCCAGCGCGGCGATGTATTCGTCCAGTTCCAAAGTCCGAAATTTTCCGGCCAGATAATCCTCCGCCAGATCCGTCCCCCGCAGGACGTGGAGCAGGTGCAGCTTGATGCCGTCTGCGCCGGAGGCGCCGATATAGCGGGCAGTCTGCACCATCTGCTCCGGCGACTCGCCGGGAAGGCCGAGGATCTGATGGACAATGACCGTCACGCCAATGGCCTTCAGCTGTTTGACGGCTTCGTCAAAGACCGGCAGATCATAGCTCCGGCGGAGATAGGCGGCGGTGGCGGGGTGAATGGTCTGCAATCCCAGCTCTACCCAAACCGGCTTCACGCGGTTCAGCCGTTCCAGCAGGGCAAGAATGTCCGCCCCCAGACAGTCCGGTCGGGTGGCGATGGACAGCACAGCAATTTCCTGCGGCGCGATTGCCTCCAGAAACAGCGGCTCCAGCACGTTGATCGGCGCATAGGTATTCGTAAAGGACTGGAAATAGGCGATGTATTTCGCATCGGCTCCCGCTTTTGCAAAGACGCGTGCCTTGGCCTGCGCAATCTGGGCGGAGATGCTTCCGCTTTCGGCAAAGGCACCGGCACCGTCACAGAAAATGCAGCCCCGGGTTCCTTTCGTTCCGTCCCGGTTGGGACAGGAGCAGCCGGAGGACAGCGCGAGCTTGTAAACCTTGCAGCCATACTGCGCTTTTAAGTTGTCATTGAGATTGTTCCAGTACACGCTGTTCTCCTTTATAACTTATGATGAGGGAGACGGAATCCCGCCGCAACGAGGCGCTTTTGCTCCGCAAAAGCGGTACTCCACCAAAGGAAAAGACACGCCCGGAGGAAGGCCTTTCAAGCGAAAAGGAAGAATGTTTGCAGGAAACCCATCCGGGGTGTCCTGCTTTAAAATTCCCGCCGCAGCGAGGCGCTCTTGCCCCGCAAAAGCGGCACTCCACCAAAGAAAAAGACACGCCAGAGGCGTGTCTTTTTCTTTGGTGGAGCATAGGGGGATCGAACCCCTGACCTCAAGATTGCGAACCTTGCGCTCTCCCAAGTGGTCCGCAAAGCGGGCCTCTATCCCACACTCAAAAAATGGCTTGATTCGGGGAGGGGATGCGAACCACGCAGCGGAAGGAACGCACGCGGTTCGCAACTTTTTTATTTTGCCATACCTCGATCTTTCATCTGCATCGCATCTTATCCCTGACCGGTAGTAATTTGATGATAAAACTCTTCAAGTTCAGTAAGGCTGGTTGTCCGATTATGTATTGGCAGCGATGCCCACGCAATATCGTAATAGCGTGATTTGGGGTTATCTCG
>JALCRR010000050.1 GCA_022652815.1 Oscillibacter sp. | reverse complement strand
TGTACATACAAATTATGAAAATAGGCACTGAGCGGGACGCACCACGACTCGTCTGCCAGCTTTGCCAGAAAGTCACCAGTATACAGCTCCAGCGCGCGCAGCAGGAGATCGAGTTTCTCGTCCCCGTTGGCACTTCCAGCTTTTTTGACCAGTGCTTCAAACTCATCCACATCCAAGATAAGGGGTACTGCCGGGTTCCAGGCATAACTGCCCTCCCGCCGGATGACCAGAAGATGACCGGCGTTGTTTCCAAGCTGATTGAGCATGGTGCGGACACGGTGAAACATGGTTTTTAAAGCATTTCCCGGGTTGGAGCTTCCGGTTTCGGCATCCCACAGCAGATTAATCAACTCATCCTGCGTGATGCTGCGCTTCCGGCAATGAATCATATATGCCAGAAGCAGCCATACCTTGCGAGAGCGATTATCGCTGTCACTGATTTCCTGCCCGTTCATCCGAATGGAAAAATCACCCAGCATTTTAATTTGCACATGATCCGTGTTCATTGCCGTACCCCCTTTTGCGTGACCATCGGGAAACGATAGTAATTCACTCTGCTGATTCATTCTATTTCACGGTTATTCAAAACTAAATTTATCACACTTGGAGAAAATTTGCAATGAAAAACAAGGACGTTACAGAAAAAAACGATAATTGCATCTTTTTTTAAAAAAATACTTTTCATTGTGGGGCTTTTCTGCTATACTGAAATCCAAGAGTGACGCTTTATAGCTATTTTAGCTGCTTTTTATAAAGAAGAAGGGAGATTTCCCATGAAGGCTTTGCTGAAACGTCTGATTCCGGGAGTGCTTGCGCTGACTATGCTGGCGGGAATGCTGTCCGGCTGCGGTCAGAGTACGGAAAGTGTGGAAACTTCGCAGGACGCTGCCTATATGGATTCCGTGACGTTGGAAAATACCCAGATCGAGGAGGAGGCCGTGGCACTTTCTGCCCAGCCTGCTATTAGTACGGATTTGATGCCGGTCGCCTCAGGTACACTGGTCAAGAAGAACGAGAAGGCCGTGATCGACTATTCCAATACCGCAGACGGATATGTGATGGCGAATTATACCGCCTCCACCACAAAAAAGCTGAAGGTACAGGTGAAAGGCCCCAGCGGCACAACCTATACCTATGATCTGACGGTGGGTGTGTGGACGACGTATCCTCTGTCTGACGGCAACGGCGGCTACAAGGTCACGGTTTACGAGAACACTTCCGGCACCAAGTATGCAACGGTTCTGTCCGTCAGCTTTTCCGTAGCGCTGAGCGATCAGTTTGCACCGTTCCTGCGGCCCAATCAGTACGTGAATTACGAGTCTAACGCTGTCCATACGGTGGCCAAGGCACAGGAACTTTGCGCAGGACTGACTGCCCCGTTGGACAAAGTAAAGGCCGTCTACAACTATGTTGTGAAGAATATTACATACGACAAGGCAAAGGCTGCCAGCGTCCAGAGCGGATATCTACCTGTACTGGACACGGTTCTAGCGGCAAAGAAGGGCATCTGCTTCGACTATGCGGCTGTGATGACCGCTATGCTTCGCTCACAGGGCGTTCCCTGCAAGCTGGTTGTCGGCTACGCTGGGACGGCTTATCACGCCTGGATCAGCGTTTGGTCTGAAAAGGACGGCTGGGTGGACGCGGCAATCTACTTTGACGGCGATACCTGGCAGCGGATGGATCCCACATTTGCTTCCTCCGGCAAGGAGAGTTCCTCCATCATGAAATATATTGGCGACGGTAGCCACTATACGGCGAAATACCTCTACTGATGGGGAATTTTGCTAAAATGCTTTTCTAATTGGACAGACTATGTTAAAATGAGCTTGCAGGAAACTGCAAGCTCATTTTTTGTATTTGTGAGGCAGTTATGGGCAAAAAAAAGCTGACAAATGGAGAAATTTCTGCTCTTTGCATAGAGCTGGCACTGCTGTTGCACGCCGGTCTCGGTATCGGCGACGGCGTTCACTCCTTGAAAGAGGATGCGGACACCGAGACAGCGGAGCTGCTAAGCGCACTTTCCGAGCAACTGGACAACGGGGAACCGCTGTCGGTTGCCATGCGCGCAAGCGGCGTTTTCCCTGAGGACGTATGCAGTCTTGCCGAGGTGGGAGAGCGTTCCGGTCGGACGGAGGAGGCGCTGCGCGCACTGTCGGATTCTTATGAGGCAAAGCAGAATCTTGCTGACCGAATTCGCACGGCATTGCTGTACCCGGCTGTGCTGCTTCTTTTGATGCTGATTGTAATCGGTGTTCTTTTAACAAAGGTGCTGCCGGTGTTTAACGAGGTGTTTGCATCCCTGGGTGGAGAGCTTCAGGGACTTGCAGGCGGGCTTTTAAAGCTGGGACTGGCCATGGATTCCGCCATGCCTGTGCTGCTGGTGATTCTCGCGGCTTTGGCCGTGGCGCTGGCGGCTTTTGCCGCATCCGCTGCATTTCGGGAGAAGCTGGCGAAGTACTGGCGCACCCGGCACGGCAGCAAGGGCATTTCCTTGAAAGTGACCATGGCACGCTTTGCGCAGGCGCTTGCCATGGGGATTCGCTCGGGCCTTCCGGTGGAGGAATCGCTGCAAATGGCGTCTTCCTTCCACGGGGACAATGCGGTGATTGCGTCCCGCTGCCGGGATGCCAGCTCCCGCCTTGCCCAGGGCTGCGGACTGGCGGAATCCCTGCGGGACGCCGGGGTACTGCCGGGAATCTACTGCCGGATGTTGGCGCTGGGTGTCCGCAGCGGTACCGCCGATACGGTGATCGCCGAGATTGCACGCCGGCTGGAGGATGAGAGCGAACGTGCCATTGAGGCGCGAGTGGCGCAGGTGGAGCCAACGCTGGTAATTGTCACATCAATTCTGGTGGGTGTAATTTTGCTGTCTGTGATGCTGCCGCTGATGAATATCATGGCGGCCATCGGTTAAGCGCATGAAAACAGAAAAGAAAATTTTTCCCGCCTTGCGGGGAATTCTGGTGCCCCTGTGCGCGGTTGTTGCCGCGCTCGCGGTGCTGACGGCGATTTCAAACTTGAGTGCCGGACAGGGAGACGAGGGCCGCGACCAACTGGAGAGAGCCGTCCGCCGGACGGCTGTGACCTGTTACGCGCTGGAAGGCGTTTACCCCCCAACCCTTGCCTATATGGAGGAATACTACGGGCTGCAGGTGGACACGAATCGATACACGGTTCAATACACGGCCTTTGCGGAAAACCTAATGCCGGAAATCACCGTGCTGGAAAAGGAAGATTGACGCGGATTGGAACGGAAAGAGGCACAACATCATATTGACGGGGTCTTTGTCCTGCTGCTGTTCAGCGTGTTTGCGGTCTGCATTCTTCTGGTACTCTTGACGGGCGCCAGAAGCTACCGGGCACTGACCGCACGGGACAGCGCATCCTTTGACAAGCGCACCTGCGTGCAGTATGTTGCAGCGAAGGTGCGCCATGCAGACTGCGCGGACGGCGTGTTTGTCGGCAGCTTTGACGGCACCGTGGGGGAGAGCGGCGATACGCTGTTCCTGCGGGACGGGGACGGCTATGAAACCCGCATTTACTGGTATGACGGTGCGGTGCGGGAGCTCTATGCCGCGCAGGGGGAGTCCTTTTCCCCAGAGGACGGGGACGAGGTGCTTAGCGCGCAGAGCCTTTCCTTTTCATTGCACGAGGGACTTCTGACTGTGGCTGCGGTGGATGATGCGGGGACGGAGACAACCGTCTCGCTGGCTCTGCGTAGCGGAAGCAGGGAGGCGGCGGAATGAATCGAAAAGCCCCGCTTGCCTTGATGGAGCAACTGATTATGGTGGCGGTGTTTGCACTGGCCGCGGCGGTCTGCGTGCAGACGTTTACGCTGTCCAACCAAATTTCAAAAAAAAGCACAGAAAAGGATCAAGCTGTGATGGAAGCCGAAACTGCCGCGGAGATATGGAAGTCCTGCGCAGCTGCGGGGGATGCCGACGCACAGTGTACGTCCGCAGCGGAAAAACTGGGCGGTACGGTGGAACAGGGCGCTCTTTGCGTGCGCTATGACGAAAACTGGAACCGTATGGACCCTGCCGGGGACTGGGACTATCAAGTGACCGTATTTCCGGAGCCGGCAGATACCAATGGCTTGCGGCTGGTGACCGTAGCGGTGTATGGCAGTTCGCCAGACCCAATTTATACGCTGGAAGCTGCATGTCAGGAGGCGGCGTCATGAGTCAGAAACGTCGTGCGTTTGCCGCCCCTGCCGTGGGCGGCAGCTCTCTGCTGGTGATTTTTGCGGTGCTGTGCTTGACGGTATTTGCCATGTTGAGCTTGTCTACGGTACAGGCAAATAAGCGGCTTTCTGATAGAAATGCCCAGGCCGTCAGCGATTATTACGCGGCCGATACGCAGGCAGAGAAGATTTTGGCGCTTTTGCGCGACGGTGCGGTACCGGACGGCGTTCAAGTGGAAAACAATGTGTATTCGTATTCGGTGCCCATCTCCCAAACGCAGGAACTGCAAGTAAAAGTTCGAGCGGACAGCGATGCATACGTAGTGCTTTGCTGGCAGGCCGTATCCACGACAGACTGGCAGCCGGACGAGAGCATCAACGTCTGGGACGGCGAAACGAGTGAATGAGGAGGAACTTCCAATGGAATTGCTGGAAGCCCTAACACGGGCGGTTGAGGACGGCGCGTCGGACCTTTTTATGGTGGCCGGCGGCCCCATCAGTGAAAAACGGGAGGGCCATCTTTATCCGCTGTCAGAGGGGAAAATCTTTCCGGCGGAAACCGAAAGGCTGATTACCGGAATTTACGAGCTGGCCCATCGTTCCATGGACAAGTATCTGCAAAGCGGGGATGATGATTTTTCCTTCGCCATCAATGGACTTGCCCGCTTCCGTGTGAATACCTACCGTCAGCGCGGCTCCATGGCAGCCGTGACCCGCGTGGTAGCATTCGATATTCCGGATTACCGCACGCTGCGGATTCCGGAGGAGGTCATGGGACTTGCAGACGTGCAGCATGGCATGGTGCTGGTTTCGGGCACGGCTGGCAGCGGCAAATCCACAACGCAGGCCTGCGTCATTGACCGCATCAACCACAACCGAGATGCCCATATCATCACGCTGGAGGACCCTATCGAATTCCTGCATCGCAACCAGAAAAGCATCGTCTCCCAGCGGGAGATTGCCATTGACACCGAGGGCTATCTTTCTGCGCTGCGTGCGTGCCTGCGTCAGGCGCCGGACGTCATTTTACTAGGCGAGATGCGGGATTATGAGACCATTCGCACAGCCATGACGGCGGCGGAAACCGGGCATCTGGTGATTGCAACCTTGCACACCAAAGGCGCGGTAAATACCATTGACCGAATTATTGATACGTTCCCGTCCACACAGCAAAGTCAAGTGCGTGTTCAGTTGGCGGCGGTGCTGCATTCGGTTGTGTCCCAACAGCTGCTGCCGGACAAAGAAGGCAATCTGGTACCCGCCTGCGAGATTATGCACATGACAGGAGCAATCCGGAATATGATTCGGGACTGCAAAAACTATCAGATCGACAACGTGATTCAGACCTCTCTTGCAGACGGCATGATCTCCATGGATCAGTCCATTCTGAACCTGTGTAAAGAGGGCATCATTACGCCGGATATTGCCGTGCAGTATGCGGACAATCCGGCGCAGATGCAGAGAAAAATCAGCTAAAATAGACGCAAGGAGGGAGCTACGGCTGTGAAAAAACGGAAAATTCTGATGATCGTTCTGGCTGCCGTATTTGCCGTCAGTGCGGGCATGCTGATTTATGAACTGTCGCAGTACCGGAAGGGACAGGAGATTTATACCGAGGCGGAGGAACTGGTGGATCTGCCTAATTTTGAAGAGATCGAGCATCCGGATGTCTCGGCGGATTCCGAAGAGACACAAGAGACACAGGAGACGCCAGTTTACATCGATCCCTATGCCGAACAGCTGAAAAACATGGATTTTTCTGCCCTGCGGGAAGTCAACCCGGAGGTTCTGGGCTGGATTTTGATTCCCGGAACCGTTGTTTCCTACCCGTTTTTGCAGACGGATAACAACTCCTATTATCTGACCCATACCTGGAAGACCTGGACCAGTATTGTTGGGTCTATCTTTCTGGAATACCAGAACCGCAGCGACTTTTCAGATTTTAATACGGTGATATACGGTCACAATATGAACAACGGCTCCATGTTCGGGACCTTGAAAAAGTATAAATCCCAAAGCTACTGGAGATCCCATCCCACAGTCTATATCACGGACAACTCCGGGAGCCGAGCCTATAAAATTTTTGCAGCCTACGAGGTCAGTACAATCGGCAGCACGTATCAAATCGGGTTCCCATCGGAGCAGTCTCGCCAGGATTTTTTGAATTTCTGCATGGATCAGTCGGTGATCTCCACCGGCGTTGTGCCCACGGTGAACGACCATATTATCACGCTTTCAACTTGCACAGGCCGCGGCCATGCGACCCGGTGGGTTGTGCAGGCGGTGCTGAAGAGCACAGCTGCCTCCGATCAAGCGGAACCTGCCCTTCCGGAACCGCCGACTTCTCAGCCTCAAGAACCCGATGCATCCGTGCTGACGCCGGATTCGTCGGCGGCGGGAAGCACATCTGCCGAGGAGACTGCACCCGAGCAGCCTACTGCCGATACATCGGCTACACCGGAAAATGGGACGGGAGAGGCTTTGCTGGAAGGAAATTCTGGAACGGAGACACCCAATCCGTAAAATGAAGGAGCGAGACGATGAGTAGGCAGGCCATGCTTGCGCTGCTGAAGGCGCATTCAAACGAATATATCTCCGGCGAGGCTGTCAGCCAGCAGCTGGGCCTTTCCCGGACGGCAATCTGGAAATCGGTGGACGTCCTGCGCAAGGCCGGCTACGACATTGAAGCCCGGACGGGGCTGGGCTATCGGCTGGTATCGTCCCCGGACAGTCTGACGGAAGAGGAAATACGCACGTCCCTCGGTCCAGTGGCGGTGGTTGGCCGGGACATTTGCTGCTTTGATGAAATTGATTCCACCAATACCTATGCCAAAAAGCTGGCCTTGCAGGGCGGGATAGACGGCACTGTGGTGGTGGCGAACTGCCAGACCCACGGCCGGGGACGGATGGAACGGAGCTTCCAGTCGCCCAAGGATCAAGGCATCTATCTGACGGTTTTGCTGCGGCCAACTCTGCCGCCGGAGCGGTTGCTGATTGTGACAGCGCTGGGCGCTGTGGCCATGTGCACCGCAGTGGAGCGGGTGTGCGGCGTCCGCCCACAGATCAAGTGGACGAACGATCTTGTGATAAACGGGAAAAAGGTCTGCGGAATTCTGACGGAAATGAGCCTGGAGGGAGAGAGCGGCCGTCTCCAGTACCTTGTGATGGGAATGGGACTTAATGTGCTTCAAGAAAAGAAGGACTTCTCCCCGGAAGTGCAGAGCGTGGCCACATCCTTGAAGCTGGAGCTGGGCCGTGCAATTTCCCGCCCGGCGCTGGCTGCAGCAGAGATTGAGGAGATGGACAAGCTGTACGCCGCGCTGCAAAGCGGGGAGATTGAGCCGTATCTTGCGGCCTATCGCCGGGACTGCGTGACATTGGGCAAGGAAGTACAGCTTCTTCGCGCTGACGGTTCACGGGAGCACGTGACAGCCCTGGATGTGGATGAGATGTTCGGCCTGGTGGTTCGTCGGGATAATGGAGAGATAACCGTGATCCGCTCGGGCGAGGCGTCAGTGCGGGGAATGTACGGCTATGTAGAATAAACGGCAACAGACCGTGAAAAAAGTATCGGAGTGGAAAACAGCTTGAAAGAACTTTGGAATTTGTTTATCGCATTTGCAAAAATCGGCGTTATGACCTTTGGCGGCGGCGCTGCCATGCTGCCGATGCTGCAGCGGGAAATTATGGACAAGCATCACTGGGCAACGGAGGAGGAGCTGATGGATTATTATGCCATCGGCCAGTGTACCCCCGGCATCATTGCTGTCAATACGGCAACCTTTATCGGTCAGAAGCGCAAGGGCACTTGGGGCGGAATCTTTGCGACGCTGGGAATTATCTTTCCGTCACTGGTCATTATCATCATTTTGGCAGGTATTATCACCAATGTTTCTGATCTTACCTGGGTACAGAACGCTTTTGCGGGCATTCGCGTGTGCGTGGTGGTTCAGATTTTTAACGCAGTTGTGAAGTTGAGTAAAAAATCCATTGTGGATAAGAAAACCTTGATTATTTTCATTGTGGTGTTTCTGTGCAGCGTATTCACGGAGATTTCCCCAGTCTGGTTCGTGCTGACAGCTGCCGCCGCAG
This sequence comes from Oscillibacter sp., assembly GCA_022652815.1. Classification (GTDB taxonomy): domain Bacteria; phylum Bacillota; class Clostridia; order Oscillospirales; family Oscillospiraceae; genus Oscillibacter. The sequence goes on along the minus strand of JALCRR010000050.1, from coordinate 9,065 downwards.
GTATCCTCCTCAAGCAGTGGGAGGTGCGCAAGGCATGATCTATTTGCAGCTTTTTTGGGAGTATTTTAAGGTTGGCCTGTTTTCCGTGGGCGGCGGCATGGCCACGATCCCATTTCTCTATGACCTGTCCACCAAGACCGGCTGGTTCACCCACGCGCAGCTGGCGGATATGCTGGCCGTGTCAGAATCCACGCCCGGCGCCATTGGCGTGAACATGGCAACCTATGTGGGCTATACCACGGCGGGTTTCTGGGGTGCGTTGATCGCGACGATCGGACTTGTGACGCCGTCCATTATCGTCATTTTGCTGGTTGCAAAAGTCCTTGAGCAGTTTCGCCACAACCGGTTTGTGGAAGCTGGCTTTTACGGACTGCGTCCGGCTTCCACCGGACTGATCGCTGCGGCGGGCGTTACGGTTTTTATGATCGCCTTGATGAATACGGATCTCTATGAAAAGACAAAAGACATCGCGGATCTCTTTCGCTGGAAAGGATGCCTGCTGGCCGTCGCGGTGCTGGTGTTTTCCAACTGGGTGAAGCCAACAAAAAAATGGCATCCGATTATTTTTATCGGGATTTCTGCCGTAATCGGCGTCGTGTTCCATTTTGCCGGTGTCTGAACGCTGAAACGGCGGGTGCTTCCCGAAAAGAAGTACCCGCCGTTTTTGATCCATTGATGCAAAACCGCTCACAATCCGCCAAAATCTCCGGAAAAATGACATAGAGGGATTGACGGAGTGCCGGAAAGCAAGTATTATGTAAAGTAAGAAATCTCATATCGGATTCCGAAAGGAGAAGTTTTATGGCGATGAAACGCTGCCCCGTCTGTGGGGAGAAGTACTCTGATACTTATAAATACTGCCCCTTCTGCGAGGAAGAGGAGGCTCTGCGTTCCGGGAATGCACCCCGCCGCCGCAGCGGCCATCGTGTTGCGCAGTCCGGACCGAATTTGCTTAGTCCCATCCTAATTATTTTGATTTTGCTGATGGTTTGTGCACTGGCATATCTGCTGTTTGGAGACAGCATTTCCGCAAAGCTGGGCTTCGGCAAAACAGAAAATATTCCCGCTGCCAGTATTTCCGAACCGGCTGCTTCTTCCAGCAGCGGCGCGACTTCGTCCGGCGCAGCATCTTCCGGCGAAGTGGGAGACCAGAATTCCGGCGTTTCGTCCGAGGAACTGGTCGCCCTGCCCGACACGCTGACGATGTCCAGCAAGGACTTTACCATGAAGGTTGGGGATTCCCCGGTAAAGCTGACGGTCTCCGATGGGGGCAGCTACACCTGGAGCAGCGATGATGACGGAATTGCATCGGTCAGTGCCGACGGTTCGGTGACGGCAATTTCTGCCGGTACGGTGACCATTACGGCCAGCAATGGAACAGAAAAGGGAACCTGCATTGTTCGCGTCAAGGGCACCGGAACCGCCAACACCGGTACCGGAACAGCGAACACCGGTACGACCAATGCGACCTTAAGCAAAACGGACGTCTCCCTTAAGGCGGGCGAGAGTTTTACCCTCAGCGTCAGCGGGACCACGGCATCCGTTTCCTTTGCAGCGGAGAATACCTCCATTGCGACGGTGACGGAGGGTGGAAAGGTCACCGGCGTTGCCAGCGGTAAGACCAATATTACCGCCACGGTAGACGGAAAGACGCTGACGTGCATCGTCCGCGTAAAGTAAAAACGATGCAGACGGCCCCGGAAAAGTCCGGGGCCGTTTTTTCTTGCGCGGAGGCGGAAACTGTGCTAGAATACGAAACTGAATCTATAAAGAGTAAATTGGGGAGGAAATGCATGGATAAGGGAACTCTGCTGGATCGGTTGGGCAGCACCGGAGACGAACGGCTGCTGCTGGCCCATGTGCTGGACAAGCTGGATCAGACGGAGAGACGAAACATTCCCTCCTGCACAGATTTTCTTTCCCCGCAGGAGCAGGCGCGGAGTCGGGATTTACTGCGTCTTGCCGGCACGGAAGCCTATACCCTGTCTGGCGGGTATGAGGGCGCGGAGCGAAAGCTGCTGCTATTTGTACCGGACTGGCAGCAAACGGAGGACGCAATTTTTCCCCTGCGCTGCCTGCGGGCGTCCTTCCGGGCTGAATACCAACTTACTCATCGGGATATTTTGGGCAGTTTGATGGGCCTTGGGATTGTCCGGGAAAAGGTGGGGGATCTGCTGGTGGGAGAGGAAGGCTGCGACATTGTTGTGGCGGATTCCATCGCGGACTTCCTGCTGCAAAACTGGACCAGTGCAGGGCGCGCGGCTTTGAAGGTGACGGAGGTCACGCCGGACTGTTTGCACATGCCGGTGGAGCGGTGCGAGGATTACCGCGACACGGTGTCCTCCCTGCGGCTGGACGCTGTGGCGTCCACCGGCTTTCGGATGTCCCGGGGCAAGGCTGCCGCACTGATTGAGGGCGGTAAGGTTCAAGTAAACTGGCGGGACTGCGTAAAGCCCGACCATCTTTTAAGCGCGGGGGATACCGTAACAGCCCGGGGACTTGGCAAGTTTGTGCTGGCAGAAGTCGGGGGCGTGACCAAAAAGGGACGCACCTCCATTGTGGTTCGACGCTGGCTGTAAGGAGTTTTGACGATGGAGCAGAAAAAAATTGACCGCATCAGCGAGCTGACACGCAAGTCTCGCACACCGGAAGGACTGACGGCAGAGGAACAGACGGAGCGTGCTGCACTGCGGCAGGAATATATCCGGGCAGTGGTGGGGAGTCTGGACGGCCAACTCTCCAACACCGTGATCGTGGACGAAAACGGCTCCCGGCGCAGATTGCAGAAGAAGGAGAAATAACAATGTGTAACGATCAAAAGAGAAAAGAAGACGGGGACTGGCTTTCGTGGGCTGCCATTGTTGTTCTGTTTGGAATTGGTCTGTGGCCCATTGCCCTCATTGTCCTTTTTTCCAAACTCTTTGGCAGTGACAGCGGACAAAAACGCAGACAGTCCACTGCACCTCCGCTGACGGTGCATCCCCAGGCAGCCGGCACCTACACGGTGCCCCACCGGGAGAACCGGGCAGAGCAGGCTGCCCGAAAAATGACGAAATCCCCCACGGTGAAGAAGTCCAATGCCCGCGCACTGAAGATCGCCGGCGTTATGGTGGCGCTGTGTGGCCTTTATCTGGCACTGGATCCGGCTGACATGGTGTTTGCTGGATACGTTGAAAACTTCATCTGGGACATGCTGAAATATCTGTCTGTTGCGGCGGCCGGCTTTGGAATGTTCCTAAACGGTCTCTCCATGGATCGGGCCATGCGGCGGTATGCCCGCTATCTGGCTGTGATCGGGGATCGGCAGGCCATTCCGTTTGCTCAGCTTGCCAAGACCATGGGCTATTCCGAAAAGAAGGTTGCCAAGGATCTTCAGAAGATGATCGAAAAAGGCTACTTTGGCGGCAACGCGTACCTCAATATGGAACTGGGCTATTTCTTCCGCAATTCCCAGGCGGATGCGGAATTCGAGCAGAAGCAAAAAGCTGCCGAAAACCAGCCGCCGAAAGAGGCCGAGGAAGGATACTCCGGAATTCTGCGCAGCATCCGCGCAGCCAACGACCGAATCGCAGATCCGGTGCTCTCCCAGAAAATTGACCGGCTGGAAGAAATTACCGCCAAAATCTTTAAGGCGGTGGAGGAAGACCCGAAAAAGAGCAGCCGAATTGATACATTCCTCAACTACTATCTGCCCACCACACAAAAGCTGCTGAACTCCTATGCGGAGTTTGAGGCCACCGGCATTGAGGGCGAAAACCTCCGGGCAGCCAAAGAACGGATTGAAAAGACAATGGATTCCATCATTGCCGGCTTTGAACATCAGCTGGATGAGCTGTACAAGGCAGATGCAATGGATGTGGACAGCGATATCCGGGTGATGGAGACCATGCTGAACCGGGACACTGCCAGCGTGGAAAAGGACTTTGGCCTTGGCACCCAACCCGCTGCACCCAGCGTACCGAAGCCATCCCAGGTATGCAGTACGGTGGATTTGGGAGGAACTGCAGCGCAGACCACAGATCAGACGGAATGAACGTAAAAAAGGATTCCCCGCCAACTGGCGGGGAATCCTTTTTTACGTTCATGTTACTGCTTACTTCACGTTGGCACTTTCAGAAGGAGCGTCCTTCTTGGCAGCCATGGCTTTCTGAAGCCAATCCTTGCCGTCCACAAAGCGGGAGACAATGAAGGAGACTACATAGTCGCCGGAAGAATTGATCATGGTGGCGGGGGGATCGACCAGATTGCCGATGGCAACCAGAATGGGGAAGGCCACCTCAATGTTCTGCGGGAAGAAGATGGAGCAGATAATATACTCGCCAATGTAGCCACCGCCGGGAACGCCGGACATACCCACGGAGGAGAGTACGGCCACCAGAATGACGGGGATCAGCATTCCCCAGCTCATATCCTGACCCATCGCGCCAAGGACGAAAGCAATTTTCAAAACGCAGGAGAAGCAGGAACCGTCCATGTGCATGGTGGCACCCAGGGGACAGACCATCTCAGCTACTTCCTTGTTAATGCCGGTGGCCTCTGCCTCATTCAGATTGGTGGGGATGGTAGCAACGGAAGAGCAGGTGCCCAAAGACACAATAGCCGGTCTGGCAATGTGCCGGAACATGGTCTTGATGCCGCCTTTGCCACCGCCGAACCAGGCGAACAGGGGGAACGCTGTGAAGATATAGACAAAGCACAGAGGATAGTAGACCAGAAGAGCCCGGCCATAGTTGCCAACAACTTGAGGGCCATAGACGGCGACCAGATCTGCGAAGATGGCAAAGAAAGCGATGGGGGCGTAATAGGTAATGATCTGCACAAATTTCATCATGACATCGGTCAGACCACTGAGCCATTTGCCGATGACGCTGTCGGGACCGCCGGCCAGATTGGTGGCAAAGCCAAAGAGAATGGAAAATACGATCAAGGGCAACATGGCACGCCGACTCAACAGACCGACAAAATCACTGGCGGTAAAGAAATTGACGATCATATCGGAATAAGAGGCGTACTCACCCAGCGCTTCGCTGGGAAGCTCGGTCCAGGGAGTGAGCACGGGGGGGATCAACTTCATCAGCACAAACATGATGACCGCAGCAATTGCACCGGTAATGACGAAGACTGCCACCGTGGTGCTCATAATTTTTCCGGCCCGCTTGCGGCTTTTCATATTGGCAATAGAACCGGCGATAGACGCAAATACAAGGGGAACAACCACACAGAACATCATATTAATGAATACTGTGCCCAGAGGCTTAATCACCGATGCGCCTGCACTGACGACATTGCCATCGGCATCCAGCACGTTGGGGAACTGCCAGCCAACGATACAGCCGAGAACCATCGCACCCAGCATGATCACCAGGAAGCGGTAATTCTTTGCGACGGATTTCTTTTCCATAAATTCGTTTCCTCCTAAATTTTAATACACACGGAAAGCGGTTTATTTTGTTAGGATTAGGTCTTCGTCTGTGACCTCTCCCTTACAAACAATGTTTGTAGGACCGGTAAGATACAGGGCTGCGATGTGGGCGCCGTCTCGCTGTGCATCCACAATTAACTGGCCGCCGGTCATGTTCACCCGCACCTGCCGCCCACTGACCTTGCCCTGCAGGGTCAGAACCGTCACGACGCTGCCGGTGCCGGTGCCGCAGGCGTAGGTAAAATCCTCCACGCCACGTTCAAAGGTGCGCTCATAAATCTCGTCCTCGCCGGTGATTTCGTAGAAGTTGACGTTGGCACCCTTGGGGAAGGATGGATGATGCCGAATGGCCCGCCCCAGCTCCCGCAGTTCGTTTGCTTCTGCGTCTTTTAAATGGGAATAGGGGATCACGGCATGGGGCAGTCCCGGATTGCCCAATTCCACGTAGGAACAGGTGTAGGTCACGCCGCCGACCTCCACGGGGTGAGCAAGCTGGATCGTGCTGGGATCGTTGAGCCGGATTCGATAGAGCCGCTGATCGATGCGCTGCCCGGTTACGATGCCTGCGGTGGTCTCCACCGTCTGCGTTTCTCCGGCTAGACCATTTTCATAGCCGTAGCGGCAGATACACCGTGCGCCGTTGCCACACATTTCGCCCTTGCTTCCGTCGGAGTTATAAAACAGCATACGGTAATCGCCGCCTAAAAGCGGTTTGTCGACTACCATCAGACCATCAGCTCCAATGGACAGATGCCGCTCGCACAGCGTCAGGGCCAACTGCGGAAAGACGGATTCCGGAAGCTGCTCTTCCAAATTGTTCAGCAGCACAAAGTCATTTCCTGCTCCGTTCATTTTCCAGAACTTCACGAAAACACCTCCTGCGGTATTTTACTTGTTCCCTATTATATCAATACACTTTTGGCAAATATACAGGAGAAAGTGCCAAAAAGGTTGCAAATTGTGCTGCACCGACTGGAAGAAAAATGAAAATTGAAAGTTTCGTACCGCTGTGTTATGCTATTGACCATACAGAGGGGAGGCTTTGACGTTGATTAAGAAGAATGCGCGCAACACCAAGGGCCGGATTATTTCCGCAGCCTGGAAACTTTTTTATGAGCAGGGCTACGAGGATACGACGGTAGAGGATATCGTGTTTGAGTCGGAGACCTCCAAGGGGTCGTTTTATCACTATTTTGACGGCAAAGATGCGCTGCTTGGAACACTGGCCAATGTGTTTGACGAGAAGTACGAACAGCTTCAGACGGTGATGGACCCGGAAATGGATGCCATCGACAAAATGATCTATCTCAACCATGAGCTTTTGGCCATGATTGATTCCAGCGTGTCGCTGGACCTTTTGACACGCCTGCTGTCCACACAGCTTCTGGCAAAAGGGGAAAAGCACCTGCTAGACCGAAACCGCGTCTATTTTCGGCTGCTGCGTCAGATTGTGGCCGAGGGGCAGCGCCGGGGAGAGCTCCGCTCTGACCGCACAGTCAACGATATTGTGAAGGCTTATGCGCTGTGGGAACGCGCCCTGCTGTATGACTGGTGCCTGTGTGGCGGGGATTACTCGCTGGTTGCCTATACCGATAGTATGACCCCAATGTTCCTGGAAAGCTATCGGGAGAAAAAGATCTGAATCGAATTTGAATGGATATGCTAATTCTATTACAAAAAAACGTCTTACAGAAACATATTGAAATAAAAGCTAAAATGAGAGATAATACAGAACTCCGTATAGAATACATTCTATACGGAGTTCTGTATTTCATTCTTGCTTGGAGTGTGTTAAGATACTGAACATTGAATGGATTGAGGACAATCCCGAGAAGGAGAAAGAACATGTTTACATCCGCAAATATCTGCATCACGATTGCCATTATTGTTTATATGGCGGTCATTATCTGGATCGGCGCAATTTGCTCGAGACAGAACAAAACCACGGACGACTTTTATCTGGGAGGAAGAAAGCTCGGCCCGCTGGTAACTGCCATGAGCGCAGAGGCGTCCGACATGAGCAGCTGGCTTTTGATGGGCTTGCCCGGCGTTGCCTATCTCACCGGCATCTCTGACGCCGGCTGGACTGCCATCGGCCTGGCACTTGGCACCTATTTAAACTGGCTGATGGTGGCAAAACGCATCCGCGTGTATTCGCACCAGCTGGGCGCCATCACGATTCCGGACTTTTTCTCCCGGCGTTTTAGGGATGACAAGCATATCCTAACGGCGATTTCCGCCATTGTGATTCTGATTTTCTTCATTCCCTATACGGCTTCCGGCTTTGCCGCCTGCGGCAAGCTGTTTAACAGTCTGTTTGGCGTGGACTATATGGCAGCCATGGTGGTCGCCGGCGCGGTGATCGTTATCTATACCACGCTAGGCGGTTTCCTGGCAGCTTCCACGACGGACTTTATTCAGAGCATCATCATGACCCTTGCCCTAATTGTCATGGTGTTCTTCGGCATTCATGTTGCAGGCGGATTGGACGTGGTCATGGGTAACGCCCGTGCCCTGCCCGGCTATCTCAGCATGACACTTTCCTATGATGTGGCATCCAACTCGGCTAACCCCTATGGAATCATCACCATCATTTCCACGATGGCCTGGGGCCTGGGTTATTTCGGTATGCCTCATATTCTGCTGCGCTTTATGGCGATTGAGGACAAAAATAAGCTGAAGCTCAGTCGCCGGGTTGCCTCCATCTGGGTTGTCATTTCCATGGCAGTGGCGATTTTCATTGGTGTGATCGGCTACTCTGCGTCTAAAGCAGGCGCAATCGGCGTGCTGGAAGGCGCGGCCTCCGAAACGGTTATCGTCAAGCTGTCCGGTCTGCTTTCTACGTATGGCATTCCGGCCGCTCTGTTGGCAGGCGTTGTTCTGGCTGGCATCCTTGCCTGCACCATGTCCACCTCCGATTCCCAGCTGCTGGCCGCAGCATCCAGCGTCTCTCAGAATCTGCTGACGGAATGTTTCCATATTAAAATGAGTGACAAGCAGAAAGTTGCCGCTGCCCGCATTACGGTGATTGTCATTGCACTGATCGGTATGTTTCTTGCAAGAGACCCCAACAGCTCGGTATTTGGCATTGTCTCCTTCGCCTGGGCCGGTTTCGGTGCCGCCTTTGGCCCCGTAATGCTCTTCGGCCTGTTCTGGAAGCGCACCAATAAATACGGCGCATTGGCCGGCATGGTTTCCGGCGGTGCCATGATCTTCATCTGGAAGTACGCCATTCGTCCTTTGGGCGGCGCGTGGAATATTTACGAACTGCTGCCGGCCTTCATTGTCAGCTGCATCTTCATCGTGGCGGTCAGCCTTGCGACCAAGGCACCGTCTCAGGAGATCGTGGATGAGTTTGACAATATTAAAGTATTGGAAAAGACTTAATTCTAACATGAATATAGAGAAACAGGGACTGTATTTTTGATACCGCCCCTGTTTTTTCGTAAATCTGAAAAAAGGGTTGACAGATGGGGAATACGGTGGTATTCTAACAAAGCTGTCCGCGAGAACGGCGGTCAACTGAAAAGGAGATCGAAAAGGATCGAAAAAAACAGTTGACAAACGGAACGGGATATGATATCCTATAAAAGTTGCTGAAAACGAAAAATGAAGCGAGCAAATGTCAAAAAGAACTGAAAAA
>JALCRR010000049.1 GCA_022652815.1 Oscillibacter sp. | reverse complement strand
TCAGTATCACGGCGCGGAGCACAAGACCATCTTCTGCTATGAGGCCGGACTGCCCTTGACGGTGGACAATGTTCGCATTCAGCCCCGGCATCACCCCCGCTGCGGCACCAGCTTTCTCTTTGTGGTGATTTTTGTGTCCATCATCTTCTCTTCCATCGTATTCGGCATCTGGCCTGTGACCAACGTATGGCTGCGGACACTGACGCATCTGATTCTGCTGCCGCTGGTTGTGGCGGTGACGTATGAGTTCAACCGCTGGGTAGGCCGCCATGACAATGGCCTGACCCGCGCTTTGACGGCGCCGGGCATGTGGATGCAAAACTTTACCACCTTTGAGCCCGATGACTCCATGATTGAGTGTGCCATCCGCTCTTTGGAACTGGTCATTCCGCAGGAAAAAGGGAAGGATAACTGGTAATGGCGTCGACCTATAACAATCTCTATCTGGATGTGCGAAAAAAACTCCGTGCTGCCGACGTGGGCGAACCCTCGCTGGAGGCGCGGGAGCTTGTGTGCTTTGCCACCGGCAAGGATCGGGACGGCCTTTCCCGGGACGGGGGACTGTATGCTTCGCCTGAACTGGAGGCACGCACCTGGGAGCTGGTGGAGCGGCATCTTGCCGGCGAACCGGTGGCCTACTTAATCGGCGAGTGGGAATTTTATGGTCTGCCGCTGGATATTTCCACAGATGTCTTGATTCCCAGGCCGGATACGGAAGTGCTGGCGGAGCAGGCAATTCATTATTGCAATGTGCTGGGTGAGTGCCGAGTGCTGGATCTGTGCGCCGGAAGCGGCTGTGTGGGTCTTGCCATCGCATCCCAGGTGCCTCAAGCCCGCGTCACGCTGGGTGAGCTCAGCGACGGTGCGCTGAAGATCTGCCGACAGAACATTCGGCGGAACGGACTTTCCGGCAGAGTTGCCTGCGTGGAAACGGACGCCCTGCAAAAGCCGCCCCGGACGCTGGGAGAGTTCCAGTGCATCGTCTCCAACCCGCCTTATATTCCCTCCGGGGACATTCCGGGACTGGACAACTCCGTGCGGGACTACGAGCCCCATCTGGCACTGGACGGCGGCGAGGATGGTCTGGACTTTTACCACACGATTGCCGAGCAGTGGAAGACCTTGTTGACCCCCGGCGGCCAACTCTTTTTTGAAGTGGGCATCGGCCAGGCAGACAGCGTGCTGCGGATCATGCGCGCGGTGGGCTTCGGAGATATTCAGATTGTCAAGGATCTGCATGACATTCCAAGAGTTGTGTTTGGAACGTTGTGCTCAGAAATTTGAGCATACTGATCGGCTACAATGGATATAACCGGGGAGATTGCCCCGGAGGAAAAACATAGGAGGATTGTACTATGGCAGGAAAAGCGGCTTCTGCGCCTGAGAAAAAGGCGGCTGTTGCGGAAAACAAAAAGCTGGCGCTCACCACCGCCATGCAGCAGATTGAGAAAATGTATGGCAAGGGCTCCATTATGCGCTTCGGTGACGGGGTGAATCTGGATGTGGAGTCTATTCCCACTGGCTCTTTATCTTTGGATCTGGCGCTGGGCATCGGCGGTCTCCCCAAGGGCCGCATTATTGAGATTTACGGGCCTGAATCCTCCGGCAAAACCACGCTGGCGCTGCATGTGGTGGCCGAGGCGCAAAAGCGCGGCGGCGACGTTGCTTTCGTGGACGCGGAGCACGCGCTGGATCCAACCTATGCCCGTGCACTCGGCGTGAACATTGAAGAAATGCTGATCTCCCAGCCCGATACCGGCGAGCAGGCACTGGAAATCACTGAGGCGCTGGTGCGCTCCGGCGCCATCGACGTGGTGGTGGTGGACAGCGTTGCTGCACTGGTTCCCAGAGCCGAAATCGAGGGCGAGATGGGTGACAGCTTCGTGGGTCTGCAGGCACGTCTGATGAGCCAGGCACTCCGCAAGCTCACCGGCGCTGTGGGCAAGACCAACACCATCGTCATTTTTATCAACCAGCTGCGTGAAAAGGTGGGTGTCATGTACGGCAACCCCGAAGTCACCACCGGCGGTCGGGCACTGAAATTCTATTCTTCCGTCCGCATTGACGTCCGGAGAATCGAGACGCTGAAAAACGGCAGCGAGATGATCGGCAACCGCACCCGCGCAAAAGTGGTTAAGAACAAGGTGGCGCCTCCATTCCGAGAGGCCGAGTTCGACATTATGTACGGCGAGGGTATTTCTCACGTGGGCGAACTGGTGGATCTGGGCGTCAAGCTGGATCTGGTGCAGAAGTCCGGCTCCTGGTTTTCCATGGGCGAGACCCGCATCGGTCAGGGCCGGGATGCTGCCAAGCAGTATCTCAAGGATAATCCCGAGCTTGCCGCCAAGCTGGAAGCGGACATTCGCGCCAACTTTGATAAGCTGATGTCCAATCAGTCCAAAATCGCCGCCCGCGCGGCAGGTCGTGCGGTGGATGTGACCGCAGACGATTTCAACGACGATGAAAATTGACCGGCTGGAGCCGTCTAAACACAAAAAAGGCCGGTTTCTGGTTTTTCTGGAGGATGGCTCGCTGCTTCGGGTGACGGAGCAGGAGCTGCTCTCCTTTGGCCTTCGTGCCGGCGACGAGCTGGACGAGGCCACAATCAGTGCCTTGAAGGAATCTGCGTCTGATTCCGGCGCAAAGGCGCAGGCCGCCGCCCTAATCGGGCGGCGCGCCATGTCCCGGGCGGATTTGATGAAAAAGCTGCAGGACAAGGGCGCAACCGAGACGGAGTCCCGCTACGCCTGCGAGTGGCTAGAGGCCATCGGCGCTTTGAACGACGCAGATTTCGCGGCGCTTCTGGTGCGCCACTGCGCATCCCGGGGCTACGGCCCCGCCCGTTGCCGTCAAGAGCTTGTCCGCCATGGCATCGACCGCACCCTCTGGGACGAGGCCATGGACGCCTCTCCGGATGCGCAGGAGCTGATTTCCCGGTATCTTTTTGACCGCTTCCGGGGACAATTTCCCGATGAAAAAGAGATCAAACGTGCTTCCGACGCACTGCTGCGCCGGGGATTTCAGTGGGGCGACGTGAAAGCCGCCCTGCGCCAGTATACGGATTCCATCGAGGAGGAGTGAGCCTTTTGCACAGATGCCCCCTTCCCGAAAAACGGATTCAAGAAACATGGAGGAACCATTTTGAATTATAAGGTTGCATTTATTTCCCTTGGCTGTGCGAAGAATCAGGTCAACTGCGAACAGATGATGGCCCGGGTTCAGGACGCCGGAGCCACGCTGCTCACCATGCCCGAGGGGGCGGATGCCGTCGTGGTGAACACCTGCGGTTTCATCGACTCCGCCAAGGAGGAAGCCATCGACAACATTCTTGCCATGGGCAAGCTGAAGGCCGAGGGTAAAATTAAAAAGATCCTTGTTACCGGTTGCATGGCGCAGCGCTATAAGGATCAGATTTTGAGCGAACTGCCCGAGGTCGACGGCATTCTGGGCACCGGCAACTATGCCGATATCGTCCGCGCGGTGGAGAATGTCATGCATCAAGGCAAGCCCTGCTGGTTTGACAGCATTCATGCGCCGGAGGACGAGTATAGCCGCGTGCTGACCACCCCGTCATGGTATGCGTATCTCCGCATTGCGGAGGGCTGCGACAATCACTGCGCGTACTGCGTGATTCCGTCTCTGCGGGGTAAGTATCGCTCCCGGCCCATGGATCATGTGCTGGCCGAGGCCCGGAATCTTGCCAAAGACGGCGTGAAAGAGTGCATTGTTATCGCCCAGGACATCACCCGCTACGGCACGGACTGGGACGGCAAACACCATCTGAGCGAGCTGCTGCACGAGCTGTGCAAAATGGACTTCCATTGGGTTAGACTGCATTATCTGTATCCCGACGAAATTGACGATGAGCTGATCGACACCATTGCATCGGAGGAGAAGATTCTCCCCTATATTGATCTGCCCATCCAGCATTGCAACGACGAAATTCTCAAGGCCATGAATCGCCGGAACACCAAGGCAGAGCTGCTGGAGCTGTTCGGAAAACTGCGGGAGCGGATTCCCGGACTGGTGCTGCGCACCAGCCTCATTGCCGGACTGCCCAAAGAGGACGATGCGGCGTTTGAAGAGCTGTGTGAGTTTTTGCGGCAGGTTCGTATCGAGCGGGCGGGCGTGTTCCCGTTCTCTCCGGAGGAGGGCACACTGGCCGCCAAGATGGAGCACGTTTCCACCGAGGAGGCGCAGCGCCGGGCGGAACTGGTGGTGGACGTCCAGTCCGAGATCATGGACGCTTACAACGAAAGCTGCCTGGGAACGGTGCGGGAGGTCCTCTGTGAGGGCTTTGACGGCCAATCCCAGATGTATATTGGGCGCAGCTATGCCGAATCCCCGGGCATCGACGGCAACATTTACTTTACCGCAGAGAGCGATATTGCCGCAGGCACCTTTGTTCCCGTCCGGCTTACCGGCGTGATGGATGGGGACTTGACGGGAGAGCTTGCGGACGTGTAAACTGTCCGGAGAGATTGAAAGCTGCTTGTAAGGAGATAGAAATATGAATCTGCCCAATAAACTGACCCTGTTACGGATTATTCTGATTCCGGTCTTTATGGTTGTGCTGTACTGGGGCTTTCCCGGCGCAAGCTATGTGGCGCTAGCCATTTTTGTGATTGCAAGTCTCACCGATATGCTGGACGGAAAAATTGCCCGGGCAAGAAACCTCGTCACGGATTTCGGCAAGTTTGCCGATCCGTTGGCCGATAAAATGCTGGTCACGGCGGCTATGCTCTGGTTTGTGGAGAATGGCCAGATGGCAGCATGGATGCTCTTGATCGTCATTTGCCGGGAATTTGCTGTCAGCGGCCTTCGTATGATCGCTGCGGACAAGGGGCGTGTCATCGCTGCCGGCTGGTCCGGCAAGGTCAAGACGGCGTCCACCATGGTGTGCATCATTTTGATGTTCCTGCCCATTCCTGCCATTTTGAATACGGTGTGTGTCTGGGTGATTACGCTGACGACGCTGTATTCCGGAATCGAATACTTTGCGAAAAATAAGGACGTCATTGCAACGGCGTAATTGGCGTAGCAGATAAGAGAAAAGCCGTCACGGGAGCGCGTCCTGTGCATGCCAGGAGAAGATCCAAAACCAACAGCATCAGTGCCCCTGCCAGCACGTCATTTGTGTACCACGCAAGAAAAATATGCAGCGAGCCGGTTGATGCGGAGGAGAGAAAAAGACGGTTTAGGGCATACGCCGCGGCGATCCCTGCCGCTTATCAGCGCTTCGCCGATTATCCTTGACACATAAAAGAATTCCTGCTAATATACTATGGTAATTAAATAGCGTAATGATCGGAAAGAGTAACCATTCGCCCGAAGGACAGAGAGAGCGCGCCACCGGCTGCAAGCGCGCTTACGGAGGAGAAGGCGAAGTGCGTCCGGGAGCGCGGGGGATATGGAAGCCCTCCGTCTGGCCAGCGTAACCGGCCTCCTTGAGTGATAAAAGAGAGTGGAACCGCGGGTTATCTCGCCTCTCGTACTTCGGTACGGGAGGCGTTTTTGCTTTCCCGCGCCAAACAAGGAGAACAACTCAACATGGCAAAGACAAAACTGGGGGACCTGCTGGAAGCGTACCAGCGGCGCGACCCCGCAGCCCGAAGCAAGCTGGAAGTATTTTTGCTGTATCCCGGCGTACACGCCGTCATTTACCATCGCATTGCACACTGGTTTTATTGCCACCATCGGTTTTTTATGGCTCGCTGGGTTTCCCAGCACGCCCGGAAAAAAACCGGCATCGAAATTCACCCCGGCGCAACCATCGGCCGCCGTCTGGTCATTGACCACGGCATGGGCATTGTCATCGGCGAGACTGCCGAAATCGGCGACGACGTGCTGCTCTATCAGTGCGTAACGCTGGGCGGCACCGGCAAGGATAAGGGCAAGCGCCATCCTACCATCGGCAACAACGTGCTGATTGGCTCCGGCGCCAAGGTGTTAGGCCCGTTCAAGGTGGGGGATAATACCCGCATTGCCGCCAACGCCGTGGTACTGCAGGAAGTCCCGCCCAACTGCACTGCCGTGGGCGTCCCGGCTCAGGTTGTTCGCGTTCGGGGAGAGAAGCCGATGGCTGATTTCGCCGATAATGTCGATCAGGTCAACGATATGGAAGATCCTGTTCAGGAGGAGCTGCTGGCCCTCTTCCAGAGAATGGACCAGTTGGAACAGGAACTCAAAAAACAAAATAAAGAAAGGACTGCGTAAATTATGCAGCTATACAATTCTGCAACTCATACCAAACAGGAGTTTGTCCCCAACCACCCCGACATCGTGAAGATGTACACCTGCGGCCCCACGGTCTATCACTTTGCCCACATCGGCAACCTTCGTTCCTATATCATGGAGGATGTGCTGGAAAAGTACCTGCGCTATGCGGGCTACAACGTCAAGCGTGTCATGAACATCACGGACGTGGGTCATCTGACCTCCGACGCCGATACCGGCGAGGATAAGATGCTCAAGGGCGCCCATCGGGAGCATAAGACGGTCATGGAGATTGCGCAGTACTACACCGACGCGTTTTTTGCCGACTGCGAGAAGCTGAACATTAAGCGCCCCGACGTGGTGCAGCCCGCTACCGGCTGCATTGACGAGTATATCAAGATCATCAGCAAGCTCCTGGATGACGGTTACGCCTATCTGGCCGGCGGCAACGTGTATTTTGATACCTCCAAACTCAGCAAGTATTATGTGTTCAACGAGCATAAGGAAGAAGATCTGGCTGTCGGCGTCCGCGAGGGCGTGGAAGAGGACACCAACAAGCGCAACAAAAACGACTTTGTCCTCTGGTTCACCAAATCCAAGTTTGAAGATCAAGCATTGAAGTGGGATTCTCCCTGGGGCGTCGGCTATCCCGGCTGGCACATCGAGTGCTCCGGCATCTCCATGAAATATCTGGGTGAAGATCTGGATATCCACTGCGGCGGCATCGACAATGCCTTCCCTCACCACACCAACGAGATTGCCCAGTCCGAGAGCTTCTTGGGTCACCACTGGTGCAACTGGTGGATGCACGTCATGCATCTGAACACCGCTGACGGCAAGATGAGTAAGTCCAAGGGCGAGTTTTTGACCGTCTCCCTGCTGGAAGAAAAGGGCTACGATCCGCTGATGTACCGCCTGTTCTGCCTCCAGTCCCACTACCGCAAGGTGCTGGTGTTCAGCTATGACAATCTGGACAATGCGAAGGTCACTTACGAAAAGCTGATCGCAAAGATTGCCGCGCTGGACCCGGCTGACAAGTCCGCACTGGATGAAGCGGCTGTCGCCGCTTTGCGTCAGGAGTTCCGCGGCGCACTGGACAACGATCTGGCAACGGCACAGGCCGTGACTGTGCTCTACAACGTCCTCAAATACAAGACCAATGATGCCACCAAGCTGGCGATGTTGGCTGAGTTTGACACCGTGCTGGGTCTGGGTCTCATTGACCGGGCGGATAAAAAACGCGCGGCGGACGCCGAGGCAAAAAAGAACGCTGCCACCTCCGGCGGCTACACCGTTCAGGGCGAGGGTGACGAGAGCATCGACGAGCTGGTGCGTGCCCGCGGCGAGGCCAAGAAGGCAAAGAATTTTGCCGAGGCCGACCGTCTCCGCGACGAACTGAAAGCCCGGGGCATCGAGGTCACCGACGTGCCCGGCGGCGCTGTCTGGAAGAGGATCTGATCCGTTTGATAAAAAGCAAGGCGGGACGGCCAAGCCGTTCCGCCCTGCTTTTTCCAGATGCTTTCCATTGACAAGCCGCGTAAATTCCGATACCATAATCCTATGAATGTCAAACATCGCAAAGGAGCTAACCCAATGGAAATCCGTATTGCATCTCTGAAAGATCTTACCGCTCTCACAGAAATCGAGAACATCTGCTTCCCCGAAGCCGAGGCCTGCGACAGAAAGACCATGCTTGGCCGGGTAGTTGCCTATCCCCGCCATTTCTGGGTGATGGAGGAGCGGGAAAAAATGATCTCGTTTATTGACGGCATGGTGACCAACGAGCGCACCATCCGCGATGAAATGTATGCTGACCCCACCTTGCACAATGAGCAGGGCATGTATCAGGCCGTCTTTGGCGTCAACACTCTGCCGGAGTATCGCCGGAAGGGCTATGCCGCCCAGCTGATGACCCACCTCATTGCCGATGCCCGTGCCCAGGGCCGCCGCGGCTGCATTCTCACCTGCAAGGAAGCACTCATTCCGTATTACCAGAAGTTTGGCTACCGCAACCTCGGCGTGTCGGAGTCTGTCCACGGCGGCGCCGTCTGGTATGATATGATTCTGGAATTTTAAGGAATTTGCGTGCTTTTGCGTAAGACCGCAGTCATAGAGCCCGTGCCAATTTGGCACGGGCTCTATGACTGTCGATAAAACCTAAAATTCCAGAAAACGGGAAGGAAGAGAGCTACGAGAGGAACCCAGGAAGGGTTCCTCTTGTTTTAAATCAGAAGTTTTTTGAACGTTTTAGCGTTCAAAAAATCTTGCTCGGCTTGCCGGAAAGTCTTTTCGACAAGCCGAGATCCCGTGCCGAATCGGCACGGGATCTTTTGATTTGCTGAGGGAATCAGTTCGTCTCAATCTTCGTAAATTCACTGCCCTTTTCGTTGCAGATGGGGCAGCGCCAGTCGGCGGGAGGCGGATTCTCGCCCTCGTAGACATAGCCGCACAGCGGGCAGCGGTAGCCGTTGATCTCCACCGTACGATAGACGGAGGCTGTGGTGGGTGTGGGCTTACCGCGCTCAGTAAAGGCGTTGAGCGTCAGAACGGCGCCTTCGCCCAGTACCTCGGCCTCGGTGACCTGCCCTACATAGAGGACGTAGTTGCCCAGATCCAGCTTATCCACCACCTTGCAGGAAATGCGGGAGATCATGTGCTCCGTCAGATATGGATTGCCAGCATCGTCCGCCTTGGCGTCGTAAGATGCGAACTTGTCGCCCACACGGCCGGACTTATAGCCAAAATCGTTGATGATGCCGTCCGGGCAGCCAGCATCCAGCAGCGTCACGGAAAAACTGCCGGCGGCTTCCACAGCCTTGGTGGTTTCGTGGCTCTTGCTCAGCGTCACCGTGAATTTCGCGGGATAAGAGGATGTCGCCTGATGAAGCGAGTTGATGATGCAGCCCTGCCGCTTTCCGTCTGCGGTGGCACCCAGCAGTGCCAGGGAGTAGTCCAGCTTTTCATATGCCATGGTATTCATAAAATAGCCTCCTTTTTCATTTGGGTCTGTGTATGTTTCCCTGTGTTTTTGATGATCTTAATATATCACGCTTTACGAATATTACATGTTGGAAATGCAACAACTGAATCTTTTTTTGCATGACTTGATTTTAGGCTGGACAAGGGAGAAAAATGCGTGTATACTTTCGTCAAACAAAATATCAGATTTGTTTATGGTGAACATAAGCGAAACTGATAATGCTGAATATTTTAGAAGGAGTGGTACTTGTGATTGAGAGCTATGCAGGTAAGATCAACCGGAAACAGCTGAAAAAGCAGCGCATTATTGCTGCTGCCGCAGGACGAACCCCGGCGGAGCTGGTATTGAAAAACGCCACGTATGTCAATGTGTTCTCCAATGAACTGTGCACAGGAGACATTGCCGTAACAGAGGGCTTGATTGTCGGCATGGGCGAGTATCACGGAATTCAGGAAGTGGATATGACCGGCAAGATTGTCCTGCCCGGCTTCCTGGATGCACATATTCATTTGGAAAGCTCCCTGGTTTCGCCCCGGGAATTTGTGAAGGCGGTTTTGCCTCACGGCACCACCACCGTCATCACCGATCCCCATGAGATTGCCAACGTCATGGGCACCGACGGCATTGAGTACATGCTGGAAGCCACAGAGAGGCTGCCGGTGGACGTGCGGTTTATGCTCTCATCTTGCGTACCGGCAACGCCGCTGGATGAATCCGGCGCAAATCTGGATTATCGGGCCATTGACTCCTTCTATGACCATCCCCGCGTGCAGGGTCTTGCTGAGATGATGGACTTCATGGGCACCATCAACGCAAGCGACACCGTGGTGGAGAAAATCGTGGCCGCACAGGCACATCATAAGAAAATCGACGGCCATGCTCCCGGCCTGACCGGCAACAATCTGAACGCCTATGTGGCTGCCGGTGTCTATTCCGACCATGAGTGTGCCACTCTGGGCGAGGCCATTGAAAAGCTGCAGCGCGGCCAGTTTATTATGATCCGTGAAGGCACCGCTGCCCGAAATCTGGAGGCGCTGGTTCCGCTGCTGTGCAGCCAGTACGCCGACCGCTGCATGTTTTGCACGGATGATAAACACCCCAACGACCTGCTGGAAAAGGGTCATATCGACTACATTATCAAAAAGGCCATTTCTCTGGGAGCCGACCCCATCACCACCATCAAGGTGGCCTGCCAGAATGCGGCGCGGTACTTCCTGCTGAACAACCGCGGCGCCATTGCACCGGGCTATCTGGGCGATTTCGTGGTCATCGACAACTTTAAGAGCTTCAACATCAAGGAAGTCTATAAAAAAGGCCAGCTGATGTACGACGGCACGTTGCGGGACTTCGCCGCGCCGGAAATCGACCCCTACTTGGTAGAGCGGTCCCACAATACCTTCCATGTGGCAACGCTGACCGAGAAGGACTTTATGGAGGAGCGCCCCCGGGGTGTCATCGGACTGGTTACCGGCGAGATTACCTCCAAGGACTGCGGCTATGCCAGCAAGATTGACCAGAAAAAGGACATTTTGAAGATCGCGGTGATCGAACGCCACCGCAATACCGGACATATCGGCATCGGCTACATTACCGGCTACGGGCTGCGCCACGGCGCCGTGGCAACCTCCGTTTCCCACGATTCCCACAATATCATCGTGGTGGGCACCAGCGAAAAGGAGATGGCCGCAGCAGCAAATCGCGTGGTTGAAATGAACGGCGGCATCGTGGTGTGCGAAAAGGGAAAGGTGAAGGCCGAGGTCAAGCTGGACATCGCCGGCATCATGAGCGAGGATTCCCTCGTCAACGTGAACCGGGATTTGGAGCGGGCCAAAGCGGCAACCTTTGAACTGGGTGTTTCCCAGGGCATTGATCCGTTCATGACCTTGAGCTTCATGTCTTTGCCGGTGATCCCGTCTCTGCGCTTGACCACCCGCGGCGTGTTCGACGTCACGCAGCAGAAGTATGTGTAAGCTGTAAAAAGCGAAGCTCCTTAGGCGTTTGCCTAAGGAGCTTCGCTTTTTTATCAGTGATGACGGGTTCAGGCCTCCACCATTTCCATGAAGGCGGTGGCTGCGGCAGTGGGGGATACGTCCTTCAACGTGCACATATCCACCGTGCGGGACGGAATTTCAAAATCGGTTTTCAAAAGCCGAATTTCGCCGGCGTCCAGCGCCCGCTGAACAAATTCCTGCGTCACGCCGGCAACGCCCAGCCCGATGCGGGACAGGGAAACCAGCAGAGACCGGGAGGAGAGCTCAATTTCCGGCGAGAGCGTCACGCCGCGCTTTAAGAAATACTGCTCCAGAAAGATGCGGGAGCTGGCCTTGCGCTCCAGCAAAATCAGCGGAAACCCGGCAATTTCCTGCAGGGAGTAGGTGTGGTCAAAATCGCAGTCGTAGTTGCTCCCGGCCACAAAAGCGGAGTGGGTCGTGAAGCAGGGCCAGTCGGTGATGCCGGTCTTGTCGGACGGAGAGGAGGCGAACGCAATGTCCACAGCGCCGGACTTCAGCAGGCTTAAAACCTTGGCAGAGCGTCCACTGACGATTTTCAAGCGAATACCGGGATGTTCCCGGTGAAATTTTTCCAGATACGGCGTCAAAAACCAGCTGGTCACGGTGTCGGATGCGCCGATCACCAGCGTGCCCAGCAGCAGCTGCTGCGCTTGAGAGAGCTTGTCCTCACCGGTGGAGAGAAGCCCCAGCGCGCTGCGGACGTATTCATAGAGCATTTGTCCTTCGCCAGTCAGCGTGACACCCCGGGGACTGCGGGAGAAAAGCCGCGCCTGCAGCGCTGTTTCCAGCTGCTTGACAGACTGGCTGACGGCGGACTGGGAGATGTATAGATTTTTCGCGGCTACCGAAATATTGCCGGTTTCGGCAACTTCCTTAAACACGCGATATAATTCCAGCTTAACTGCCATGAGGGCGCCTCCTGCCTAAAATCTGTTTTTAATTATAAGCATAGCTGATAAAAAAAGCAACTGCTTTCAACTGGCTTCTTTTATCCGAAATGGGCCGGCGTGGTTGTTATAGAGGAACATGACCACCGCGGAGCCCACGATGACGAAGTACCCAAGAAAGCTGAGCACGTCGGGAATCTGATCGAAGAGGAAAAATCCCCAGACGGCGGCAAAGAGAACCTGCAAATACTCATAGACGGAAAGCTCCCGGGCGGGGGCATAAAAATATGCCCGGGTAATGGAGAACTGCCCTCCGGCACCGCACAGTCCTGCGCACAGCAGAACCAAAATCTGCTGGGGTGTTACGGGTTTGCCCAGAGCAAAATAGAACGGTGCGGTGACGAGACAGGAAAATAGAGAAAAGTAGAATACGATGCGACTGCTGTCCTCGTGATGCTGGCCCATCTTCCGCAAGAAGGTATAGGCCAGTCCTGCATCCATACCACCCAAAGCCCCACACACGGCGGGCAGAAGAGCCAGATTGCTGCCCGAGGGGCGAATGATCAGCAGCGCGCCGCCAAAGGCGGCCAGCACACCGAAAATCTGGGCGGGCTTCAGCTTTTCTTTCAAGATAAAAAAAGAAAAGACGATGGCAAAAAACGGGGAGAGCTTGTTGAGCATATTTGCATCCGCCAAAACCAGATGGTCGATGGCGTAGAAATTCAGCAGCAGTGCGGCTGTGCCGGCTATGCAGCGGCCCAGCATGGGAATCCGGTTTTCTTTTGCCACATGAACGGATGCGCGATGCCGCAGCAGAATCGCAGAGGCAATCACCAGAGCGGGAAGATTCCGGAACAGCGCCTTCTGGTAGCTGGGCAGATCGCCGGCCAGATGAACGAAAGCCGACATGCCGGAGAAAAACACCGCCGCCAGAATGGAGAAGAGCAGCCCCTTGTATTTTTGGGGAATACGCAAACAAAACGCCTCTTTTCAAAAAAACACTTCATTTATTATACAGGAAGTTCACCCAGTTGTCACTTTGCAAAGTGGAAGAATTTACGCCGTCAGAAGGCCCTTTTCTTCACTTGACAATCCCCCAAAAGGGTGCTATATTGACAACTAATCATAAAAAGGCATTGAAAAGGACGCTGCTTTGGACAAAGGACACCAGAGAGGAACCGCACTGAGCTGGAAGCGGTTCTTGCCTAAAACGCTGCAGTTACCGCCTTGGAGCCGCCCGCTGAAAGAGGAGCGATCCTCCGGTAAACCGGGACGGGACCTCCCGTTACAGAGGACACGAGCGACGGATGCTTTGCATCCGTAAGCAGGGTGGAACCGTGGAATACGACTTTGTATCCCACCCCTGATTTTTCAGGGGTGGGATTTTTTTATCCATCGACCTGCCCCAAGAAGGAGGAAACTTTTATGTCCGAAGACAATCAGTACACTTTTGAAAATGAGCAGTTCCGCAAGACCTACTGGCATACCTGCTCTCACGTGCTGGCACAGGCCGTGAAGCGCCTGTATCCCGAGGTGAAGTTGGCCATCGGCCCTTCCATCGAGAACGGCTTCTATTATGATATGGACGCTCCCTTTGCCTTTACGCCGGAGATCATGGAGACCATCGAGGGCGAAATGCGCAAAATCTGCAAGGAGAAGATCAAGCTGGAGCGCTTTGAGCTGCCTCGCGCCGAGGCCATCAAGTTCATGGAAGCAAAGGAAGAACCCTACAAGGTGGAGCTCATCAACGACCTGCCCGAGGATGCTGTCATCAGCTTCTACAAGCAGGGTGACTTTACCGACCTGTGCGCCGGCCCCCACCTGGATTCCACCGGCCGCATCAAGGGCAACGGCATCAAGCTGACTGCCTGCAACGCTGCTTACTGGCGCGGCGACTCCAATCGCAAGCAGCTTCAGCGCATCTATGGCGTGGCCTTCCCGAAAAAGGATGAGCTGGACGCCTATGTTGCCCAGCAGGAGGAAGCCCGCCGCCGTGACCACAACAAGATTGGCCGTGAGTTGGAGTATTTCACCACGGTGGACGTCATCGGTCAGGGCCTGCCCATTCTGCTGCCCAAGGGCGCTCGCGTCATCCAGCTGCTGCAGCGCTGGGTGGAGGACGAGGAGCAGAAGCGCGGCTATCTTCTGACCAAGACCCCGTATATGGCCAAGCGTGAGCTGTATAAAATCTCCGGCCACTGGGATCACTACCTGGACGGCATGTTCGTTCTGGGCGATCCTAACGACGAAACCAAGGAGTGCTTTGCCCTGCGTCCCATGACCTGCCCGTTCCAGTATCAAGTGTTTTTGAACCGGGCACGCTCTTACCGCGATCTGCCCATGCGTCTGGGCGAGACGTCCACGCTGTTCCGCAACGAGGACTCCGGAGAGATGCACGGATTGATCCGTGTTCGCCAGTTCACCATCTCCGAGGGCCATCTGGTTCTGCGTCCGGAGCAGTTGGAAGACGAGTTCAAGGGTTGCCTGGATCTTGCCAAGTACTGCCTGGGCACCGTGGGCCTGCTGGACAAGTGCACATTCCGCTTCTCCCAGTGGGATCCTGCCAACCCCAACAACAAGTATGAGGGCACCAAGGAGCAGTGGGACGAGGCACAGCGCGTCATGGGCCAGATCCTGGACGATCTGGGTGTGAAGTACACCATCGGCATCGACGAAGCCGCATTCTACGGACCCAAGCTGGACGTTCAGTACAAGAACGTCTACGGCAAGGAAGATACGCTGGTCACCATCCAGATCGACATGCTGCTGGCCAAGCAGTTCGGCATGGAGTACGTGGACGTGGACGGCAAGAAAAAGACCCCGTATATCATTCACCGCACGTCCCTCGGTTGCTACGAGCGGACGCTTGCCTACCTGCTGGAGGAGTACGCCGGCGCACTGCCCACCTGGATGGCACCGGAGCAGGTCCGCATTCTGACCATCACCGACCGCGTCAACGACTATGCCAGCGCCCTAAAGGAAGAGCTGTTCTCCAAGGGCTTCCGGGCAGAAGTCGATCTGCGCAACGAGAAGATCGGCAAGAAGATCCGCGAGGCACAGATGGACAAGGTACCCTATATGCTGGTGATCGGCGACAAGGAAGCCGAGGCCGGACAGGTGGCTGTTCGCAACCGCGCCGACGGCGATCTGGGCGTCATGTCCAAGGCCGACTTTGAGGCCATGCTCCGTAAAGCCGTGGATTCCAAGTCCACGAAATAAAGCAAACAGCAACAAAAACGCCGCACCCCAAACTGCGTTTAGGGTGCGGCATTTTCTACCCGGAGACATTCAACCAGCTTTTAACAGTGATAATAGCTATAAGCTGTGCTGAAATAGACAAATGAATGGCGTAAAATTACGTAAATAAATGTAAACTCCTATCAAAATTGTTAAGAAACCGCAAAGACCGTTGCAACAGCAGGATCTGCGGGGTATACTGAACAAAAATGCGGAGAGGGAATTTTTCCGCAGATGAGTTTGAAAGACGAACAACTGTCTTTGCAAGGAGGCCAATTCTATGAGTCAGGAATTCAAAAAAGTTCTGGTGGCCAACCGCGGCGAAATCGCCATGCGCGTGTTTCGCGCATGTCACGATCTGGGTTTGCAGACCATTGCCATCTACTCCAACGAGGATACATACAGCATGTTCCGCACGGCGGCGGACGAATCCTATCTGATCGGCGAGAACGAAAGCCCCTTGGGCGCCTATCTGGATATCCCCCGGATTATCGAGATTGCGAAGGCCCACGGCGCGGATGCCATTCATCCCGGCTACGGCTTTCTCTCTGAAAACGGTGACTTTGCCCGGGCCTGCGAGGAGGCTGACATCAAGTTTATCGGACCCAGCTCCAAAGTCCTGGACATGATGGGCGACAAGTTGTCTGCCAAGGCACTGGCTATCCAATGCGGTGTGGCAACTACCCCTGGCACCCATGAGCCCATTCCCTCACGGGAGAAGGCGCAGGAGCTGGCGCAGTCCTTTGGCTTCCCGGTGATTCTGAAGGCTGCCGCAGGCGGCGGCGGACGCGGCATGCGCCGCTGCGATACCGTGGAAGAGGTTGGCGTCAACTATGACCTTGTGAAGGCAGAGGCCAAAAAGGCCTTCGGCAATGACGACATTTTCATGGAAAAGTTCCTCGTCCAGCCCAAGCACATCGAGGTGCAGGTGTTGGCGGATGAGCACGGTCATGTGGTGCACCTCTATGAGCGCGACTGCTCCCTCCAGCGGCGGTATCAGAAGGTCGTCGAGTTCACCCCGGCTTTTTCTGTCCCCAAAGAGGTGCGCGAGGCGCTGTACGCCGACGCGGTGAAAATCACCGAGGCCGTGGGCTATACCAACGCCGGTACACTGGAATTTCTGGTGGACAAGGACGGCGGCCACTACTTCATCGAGATGAACCCCCGCATTCAGGTGGAGCACACCGTCACCGAGATGGTGACCGGCATCGATCTGGTGCGCACCCAGATTTTGGTGGCTGAGGGCCATGAGCTCTCCGATCCCGAAATCGGCATCACCTCTCAGGCGGATGTCCACCAGAACGGCTATGCCATCCAGTGCCGCGTGACCACCGAGGACCCGGCCAACAACTTTGCGCCCGACACCGGCAAGATCACGTCTTATCGCTCCTCCGGCGGCTTCGGCATCCGCCTCGACGGCGGCAACGCCTATTCCGGCGCAGTGATTTCCCCGTACTATGACTCTCTGCTGGTGAAGATCACCACCTGGGACAACACGTTTGCCAACGTCTGCCGCAAGGCCGCCCGCGCCATCAACGAGGTGCATGTCCGCGGCGTCAAGACGAACATTGCCTTTATCACGAATATCCTGCGCAATCCGACCTTCATGGCTGGCAAGTGCCACACGAAGTTTATCGACGAGACGCCGGAGCTGTTCCAGATTGACGAGGGACAGGACCGTGCCACCAAGATGCTCAAGTATATCGCCGGCATCAACATCAAGGAGCAGGAGGGGCACAAGTTCTATGACGCGCCCCGCTTCCCGCCCGTCACCGGCAACCGCCCGGAAGGCTTGAAGCAGCTGCTGGACAGGGAAGGCCCCGAGGCTGTTTCCAAGTGGGTGCTGGGACAGAAAAAGCTGCTGATTACCGACACCACCTGCCGCGATGCCCACCAGAGCCTGCTTGCCACCCGCGTCCGTACCCGCGACATTGTCAAGGGCATGGAGGGCACCAGCGAGATTCTCGCCGACGCATTCTCTTTGGAGTGCTGGGGCGGCGCCACGTTTGACGTGGCCTACCGTTTCCTCCACGAGTCCCCCTGGGAGCGGCTGGATCTGATCCGGGAAAAGGCACCCAATCTGCTGCTGCAAATGCTGCTGCGTGGTGCCAACGCCGTGGGCTACACCAACTACCCCGACAACGTCATCCGGGAGTTCATCAAGGAATCCGCCCGCTCCGGCGTGGATGTGTTCCGTGTGTTCGACTCCCTAAACTGGATTCCCGGCATGGAAGTCGCCATGGACGAGGTGTGCAACCAGGGCAAGATCTGCCAGGCCACCATCTGCTATACCGGCGACATTCTGGACCCCAAGCGGGACAAGTACACGCTCCAGTATTATGTCAACATGGCGAAGGAACTGGAAAAGCGCGGTGCCCACATGCTGGCCATCAAGGATATGGCAGGCTTACTAAAGCCTTACGCCGCCAAGAAGCTGGT
>JALCRR010000048.1 GCA_022652815.1 Oscillibacter sp. | reverse complement strand
TTACCGGGACAAGCCCGGCCTATGCGGCTCGGCAGAGGACATTGAAATGGCCAAAATCGTTGCGGCAAAGGCGGGCATTCCCCATACTGTGCTGGATTTTTGCGATCTTTTTCAGCGCGAGGTCATGGACCACTTTGTCTGCGAATACCACTGCGGCCGGACGCCAAACCCCTGCATTGACTGCAACCGCGCCGTTAAATTCGGTGCGCTAATGGACTGGGCGCTCTCTCACGGGGCAGATGCGCTGGCCACGGGGCACTACGCCCGTGTATCCCGGGACGAGCAGACTGGCCGGTGGCTTTTGCTACGGGGCCGGGATCCGAAAAAGGATCAGAGCTATGTGCTCTATCAGCTGACGCAGCAACAGCTTGCCCACCTTCTTTTGCCCATCGGGGAATACGAAAAGCCCGCCGTGCGGGCGCTGGCAGAGAAAGCCGGATTCTCAAATGCCCAAAAGCCGGACAGTGAGGACATCTGTTTCGTGCCGGACGGCGATTATGTTGGCTTTTTGAAACAATATGGACATCTGACGCCAATTTCCGGCGATTTTGTGGATCAATCGGGAAAAATTCTGGGCCGACACTGCGGGCAGGAATGCTACACCATCGGCCAACGCAAAGGACTTGGCATCAGTGCAGCGGAGCCGATGTATGTGTTGCGGAAGGATTTGGACAACGGGACTGTGGTTCTTGGGCCAAACAGCGCCCTTTTCACCTCCGTTCTCGCGGCGGATCACGTAAACTGGATCTCCATTCCAGAACTGACGGCGCCCCTTCGCGTCACGGCGAAAACCCGCTATTCCCAGCGGGAAGCGGGTGCGGTGGTCGAACCGCTGGAAGGCGGCGCAATTCGGGTCAGCTTTGACGAGCCGCAGCGGGCAATCACAGCCGGACAGGCTGTGGTGCTTTACGACGGAGAACGGGTCGTCGGGGGCGGAACCATCCAATAAACAATGAGGGCACCGTGCAAAAACACGGTGCCCTCATCATTGTATTATCGATCACTGATCTGCCAGGAATCCTCGAAGATCAGATCATCCAAATCCCCACTGTTTGCCGAGCCCATGTTTTGTTCCTCCTTTGCGTCTGTATCTCTAACAGTATACGCAGCCGCAGGGCAGAAATTGCACGGATTTGTGCACATAGAGCCTGGCTCCATTAAAAAAATTTTCCTCATGGACAGGTGCGCATTGCGGGTTGCTCTCTCTTTCTTTTTCATGGTGCTTTTCCGCAGTATTTGCTTGACGGTACAGCTTTGACATTTCTCCGGTTGGTATGTTATGATGCAGTTATATTGAACGGACGGAAGGGTGTACTTTCCTTGAAAAGTGTTACAATTCGGGATATTGCGCAAAAGGCAAATGTGTCGGCTACAACGGTATCTCTCATTTTGAACGGGAAAGGCAACGGGAAATTTCCTGAGGAAACCTGCAATCGAGTCATTGACGCCAGCAAGGAGCTGGGGTATACGCGCAGCCGCATCTCGCAAATTGGTGACGGCGAGAATAAGGTATTGATTGCCATTGCGCCGACCCTTTCAAACCTGTACTACGTGAATATGGCAGAGGCAATGCAGCATCGGGCGAAAGAACTGGGCTACTCTCTTCTGCTGTTTGATACATTTCGCGATAAGCAGCAGGAGGCCTGCGTAATGCAGATCTGCAAAGAGTATCCGTTTGCGGGCATCTTTTTGCTGTATCCGCCGGAAAACAGCCTGCTCCAGCATTTAGATTGGGATCGGCCGATTATCCACATTTATGACAAAGGCGTCCAAAAAGAGGGCGACGTCTTAGAGATCGACAGCTTTCAAGTGGGATCGATTATCGGAGAATATCTGATTGGTCTGGGGCATGAACGGATTGGATTTATTTCCGCCAGTCTGGAAAGCAAGCAGGTTGCCAGAATCCGGCGCTTAAATGGCCTTCGTGAGGCCTATCGCTCCCATGGATTCGATCCCCTAGTCAGTGTAACCCCCTACTCGCCGGAGCTGGTAAATCTGGATGAGGAGATCGCATCCGAGGGTTACGACTTGGGATATTATATGGTAGAACATCTTCTGAAGAGCAACGAGGACGTGACGGCCTTTGTCACAGCCAATGACATGATCGCCATTGGCGCGCTGGACGCGATTGCGGATTCCGGGAAGAAGGTTCCCGGCGACTACTCGGTTTGCGGCTGCGACAACACCTCCATTTCAAAATACAGGGGTATTTCATTGACGTCTGTGGAATGCTATGCCACACGCACGGGTCAAGAAGCCGTTGATATGATGATCCGAAAATTGAAATTTCCCAGGTCTTCCGAGATGACGACGGAATATCACAACGAAGTAACACGCGTGGAATACATTCCAAGGCTGGTAAAAAGGAAGAGTACCGGGCCGATGCGGGAAAGAAATCGGCAAAAAAACGACAAATGAGGGCGCAATCGGCAAAAGGCCGCACAAAAGATACATATTTTGATGTGATATCATTTACAATAAAGCCACCCGTTTATACGGGCGGCTTTATTGTGCAATATGTAGAAAAATTATGTCATTTTTGTGTGGAAGTAATTATTTTAGTAAAATGTTTACCAAAGATTTTGGTGCAATTCAAAATGACGAAACCCTGTACCAAACGGCTCCTGTACGTACTCATTTTGTAAAATTAGGTAAACTTTTATTAAACTTTTACCTCACAAATTTAAGAACCGGGCAAAAAACGTACTCCGTAGACAATTATTTGACCCGATGATATATTGAAATAGCAGAAAACGCTTGTGAAGAGACTATTATGCCTGTTCCCTGTGGTTTTCTGCTTGAATGCTTGAGAAGAAAGCAAAAAAATGAGGGAGATGTATATTTGATGAAGAACATGAAGAAGTTTTTGTCACTCGCCTTGGCACTGGTCATGGCATCGAGTCTGGTGGCCTGCGGCAGCACTGGCACCGGCAACGGCAGCGCCAGCAAATCTGACGCCGCTTCCAGCACCTCTACCGAGCCGATCACGATCAGCATTTCTCACTCTTACACCGAGTTGGATCAAGTCAGTGTAGAGCTGAACACCGCCGCTGAAAATATCAAAGAGCGCACCAACGGTGTTGTGACGGTGAACCTGTACCCCAACAACACCTTCGGCTCTCTGACCGACGGCGTTGAGGCGGTTACGGCCGGCTCTCCTCTGCTGCTGATGGCAGCATACAGCCAGTGGGAAGATCTGTGCTATGATGCCAGCGCTCTGCAGTGCGGCTTCGTCTTTGAATCCGGCCAGGAATTCCTGGATGTCATGCAGTCCGACCTGTTTACCACGCTGGTTGGCAAAATGGATGCCGCCGGTGTTCATCCCTTGAACTGCGCTTTCGTTGGCGGCATGCGTCAGGTGATTGGCAAGAAGCCTTACACCACGCCGGAAGCCATCAAGGGTCTGAAGCTGCGCGTTCCCAACTCCACCACTTATCTGGAGTGCTTTGAAGCTCTCGGCGCAAGCCCCATCGGCATGGCCGCCTCCGAGCAGATGAGCGCACTGTCCGCAGGAACCATCGATGCTCTGGATCAATCCATCAGCTTGATGTACAGCACCAAGAGCTATGAGATGGTCAACCAGGTCACGATGCTCAATCAGCAGCCTCTGGCTGACGCTCTGTTCTGCAACGCCGAATGGTGGAACAGCATCCCCGAGGAATATCGTACCATTATCGAAGAGGAACTGCATGATGCAGGCATCCGTTACAACGAGTACTCTGTTGAAAACGAAGGAACGATGCGCAAGGAGATGGAAGCTGCCGGTGTCGAGTTCCACGATGTTGATCGTGAAGCCTTCATGGAGCTGGGCGGTGATCTGGTTCTGAAGTACAGCATCGGCCAGGAACTCCTGGACACTCTGGCTGAAATCCGCGCGAATGCAAACTAATCACTCGCTCTTCCTAATCTTTGTTTGAATTCGTGTAGCAGGGATACAGTCCGGGGAATCGTGTTCCTCGGACTGTACTCTTTTTCGCAGACATACTTAAGGGAGTGAGGTCCTATGAAAAAGTTTATCGCCTATTTCAAGGACGGAAAATTTGAAGAGTTGATGGGGTGTCTGGCCATTGCAGTCGTCATTGTGCCGGTAATCATCAATATCATCAACCGTTCGTTTTTGAATCGCTACTCCACAACGATTGAAGCAGTCGCATTGTTCGCCTATGTTTGGATCGGATACGGTTTTTACGGATATCTGTACAAAAAAGATGCGCATGTGGATGTGAAATTTCTTGTCAATAAAATGTCTCCTGTCACAAGAGCTGTATTTGATATCATCCGCGACATTTTTATCCTTATCTTTTCTGTGTTTATGTTGTATTGGGGCTCTAAGCTCATGATTGGCAACATGGCCAGATATTCTACGGGCACAAAAATCCCCATGGCAATCGGATATGCAGCCGTTGTCTTTGGATCTGCCAGCTCTGCAATTCGCAGCTTTTGGGCGCTTGTTCGCCGATTTTTCAAGAAGCAGAAGAAGGAGGAAACAAAAGAATGAGTAGCATCTCGATTTGGCTGCCCTTGATTTTGGTTTTTGTCCTGCTGGCAATCCGGATTCCCGTTTGCATGGCATTTCTCAGCGGCGCAATCTTTTATTTTACATTCATTGCTACGGAGATGCCCTTGAACATGGTTCTGGCCAAGATGGTTTCCGCCGGCATGAATATGAATCTGATGGCAATTCCGTTCTTTATTACCGTCGGTTTGATGATGAACTATACCGGCATTACCTCCCGCATGATGAAATTTGCGGACCTGCTGGTCGGCCACATGTGGGGCGGTCTTGCGCAGGTGAATGTGCTGCTGTCCACACTGATGGGCGGTCTGTGCGGCTCTTCCAATGCAGACGCAGCCATGCAGTGCAAAATGCTGGTACCCGAAATGGAACGGCGCGGCTTTAACCGGGCTTTTTCCGCCGGCGTCACGGCCACATCAGCGTTGATCTCTCCCATGATTCCGCCCGGAGTCATGCTGATTTTATACGCCTCTATCACGGAAAATTCCGTGCTGGATATGTTTATGGCAGGCTATCTTCCCGGCATTCTCATGTGCATCATGCTGATGCTGGCAGTCAATTACGTCTCTCACCGGGATGGTTATAAGCCCACAAGAGAAAAACGCGCATCCTTTAAGGAAATTCTTCACGGGCTTGTGGAGTGCTTCTGGGCTGTCGTTATGATCATTGCCTTGATCGTCGGCCTGCGCAGCGGTATTGTCACCGCAACCGAGGGCGGCGCGGTTTTGTGTGTGCTGTGCCTAATTGTGGGTATGTTTATCTATCGGGAACTGCATTGGAAGGACCTGATTGTCATTGCAAAGGAAGCCTTTGTATCCGTCGCCAATGTGTTCGGCATCATCATTTCCGCAACGGTATTTGGTCTGTATCTGACTTATGCCCAGATTCCCCAGCGGATTACCCAGATCATTCTCGGCATGAATACCGGACGAATCGGCTTTTTGCTCATCGTCAACGTCATGCTGCTGATTATGGGCATGCTGATCGACAGCTCGGCCGTTTTGATGATCGCCGTTCCCCTGCTCTATCCGGTTGCCATGCAGCTGGGCATTAATCCCATCCACTTTGGCATTGTGTGCATTTTAAATCTGTCCATCGGCGCCATCACGCCGCCCTTTGGAGCGACGATGTATCAGTGCTGCAATTTGTGCCACGTAGAAATTCCAGATTTCTTAAAGCAGAACAAAGAACAACTTGCAGGTCTTTTGGTTTCTTTGCTGATTGTCACCTTTGTGCCTCCGATTACCACATTTCTGCCTGCACTCATGAAGTAATTCTATAAAAGGTGGCGAATCATGAAAAAATCATATTTTCCTAAAAACGGGATTTGGTTGAAAGGAAATTTACATAGTCACTCCACCGTGTCCGACGGACAGCTTGCGCCTGAAGATTTAGTGAAAAGCTATGCGCTTCACGGATATGATTTCCTTTCCATCAGTGACCATAATGTATTTGTGCCGCACCATGAACTGCCGGACGACGAAATCGTTCTGCTGACGGGTGTGGAACATGATATTGAATACAGCCCCGATAAATGCACCCATGTTGTGGGCACCGGCGAGGTGGGAAAAGAAACCACCGACTATGTCTGCAAACGATACAGCGCTGCGGAGCTGACAGATCAGCGGCTCATTAATATGATGCACAATGACGGGCAGTTTGTCATGCTGGCCCATCCTGTCTGGTCCCGGATGGAACCGGACGAAATCATGGATCTGGACGGATTTAACGCCATAGAAGTCTTTAACAACGGCACCGAGCACCTCTGTCACGGAGGAAATGCCGAGACATATTGGGATTTGCTGCTGCGCCACGGCAAGCACGTTTTTGCAACAGCGAGCGATGATGTCCACGTTCCGTGCGATCTGTTCGGAGGCTGGATTTGGGTAAAAGCAGCTGCCCGCAGTCGACAGGCGATTTTGGAAGCACTGTTTGCCGGCGCCTTTTACGCCACCAGCGGCCCATCTATCGATGACTATGGAATTGAGGACAACAGCGTATACGTATCGTGCTCAGACTGCCGCGAGATTCACTTCGTAACGTATCCGCCCCGCGGCAAATCCTTCTTCGCTGAAGATGGAACACCGTTGACCCAGGCCTGTCATGCGCTCAGCGGACACGAAAACTACGTTCGTGCGGTCTGCATAGACGCCGAGGGTCATGCGGCCTGGACAAATCCGATTTACTTCAATCGGTAAAACACGCGCAGCTCATTCTTTCCAAACGCTTTATTCATTACACTTTTTTATAAAGGCTTATCATTCTTTAAACCAGATGAAAAAGCCCGATAAACAGAGGGCGCGGACGTTTTTGAATTGCCATTCAAATGACGTCCGCACCCTTATCTCTAATTTGAATCGACAGAAGGGAGAAATTTTCATGGAAATGCCGGACAAGCCGCAAGAATTAAGCGCGTATTTAGACCGTCATTTTACATGCGCCTGCGGACGTGAGCACTACGCTTCCTTGAAACGCGTCAGCATCCGGGAGGGCGCATTGAAGGACTTACCCAAATTCTCAAAGGAGCTGGGTTTTCATAATCTGTATTTGGTCAGCGATCCCATTACCTATGAGATTGCAGGAAAGGCCTGCATGGATCTGCTGAGCGGCGCAGGGATTCAGGCAAAGATTCAAGTTTTGCAGCACACTGGTTTTGATGAGGCTACCATTGGAGAGCTTTTATTCAATATGCCCCTTGACTGCGACCTGCTGGTGGCAGTTGGAACCGGTGCAATCAACGATATGACTCGTTTCTTCAGTTTCCGCACCGGGCGCCCCTTCTTCACCGTGGCAACCGCCGCGCCTATGGACGGTTTTGCCTCCTCCATCGGCGTGCTGAATATCAACCATTTGAAGACAACCGTTGACGCGCAGACGCCCACGGCGATTATCGGAGACACCGATATTTTGAAGGGCGCTCCGTACCGTATGATTGCAGCAGGTCTGGGCGATTTGCTGGGCAAATTTACCTGCCTGTGCGACTGGAAAGTGGCAAAGATCATCACTGGGGAGCATTATTGTGATCGCATTGTGGAGCTGGTGGAAAGCTGCGTTCAAAATGTTCTGAAAGACGCTGACAAAGCTGTCGACCGCGACCCGCAGGTTCTGGGCGACATTATGAACGGCCTTGTTTTGACTGGCGTAGCAATGAGCCTTTACGGCAATTCCCGCCCTGCCTCCGGCTGCGAGCACCATATGTCCCATTATTGGGAGATGATGTTTGAGCAAAAGGGCGAGAAGCCCGTTCCCCACGGAACGCAAGTCAGCGTCGGTACCGTTTTGATGCTGAAATTGATTGAAGCTCTGCGCCGGGGAAAAATTGACTTTGATGCCGCGCGTGATTTTGCCAGATCGTATCAAGAGGCAGACTGGGAAAGCGAAATTCACAGTGCCTACGGCCCTGCGGCCGATGGAATCATTGCGATGGAAAAGACGGCGCAAAAGAATGAAGTCAACGCCCATCTGAACCGCATTGACGAAATGGAGCAGCATTGGGATGAGATTCTTTCTTTGTTGGAGGCACTTCCCTCCTCTGCAGAAATTATGAATCTGCTCCGCTCGCTGCAGTCTCCCTGCCTGCCGCAGAAAATTGGGGTTGATAAGGATCTTCTGAAAAAGACCTTCCTCTACTCCAAAGAGGTCCGTGCCCGCTATACGCTCCTTCAGATGGTCTGGGATCTTGGGCTGCTGGATACGCTTTCTGACGAGGTCATCAAAGAGTGTGCCGAGGATTAACGCACTTTCTTGAAAAAAATTAGGGAAAGCGCGGAATTAAACGCCCCGGGTATGTTCTTGTGCAGCCAATCCCCATAAAATAAACCGCAACAAATTCATTGCAAGGAGGTTTTACCGTGATGATGTGTTTTACTGACTATCTGCCGGAGTCTTATTTGACGATCTATGATAACCTTGAATTTCTAATTCGAATTTTGCTGGCAACCATGCTTGGCGCTCTGGTTGGCCTGGAACGCACAAAGCGGCAAAAAGAGGCCGGCGTTCGCACACATTGCATCATCGCCTGCAGCGCGGCCGTATTTATGATCCTGTCAAAATATGCTTTTTTGGATATTGGCAGTGTATTGGGTGCCCGGGACGGAGATCCGGCCCGTATTGCTGCGCAGGTCGTCAGCGGCATTTCGTTTCTGGGTGCCGGCGTTATTTTCAAGAATGGCAGTACCATCCGCGGATTAACAACCGCCGCCGGTATGTGGGCAACTGCCGCCATCGGCATGGCAATCGGTGCCGGGATGTACTGGGTCGGCATGATTGAAACGTTCTTTTTAATCCTAATTCAGTTTGTTTTTCATCGCTTTCCCATCGGGGGTGACTCTCTCAGTATTCAAAGGGTAACGATCTGCATGGATGACGACAGGATTCTGAGGCAGGACTTTGATCAGTTTATCGCCGCGCACAGCGGGCAAATTGAGCAAAGCAGCATTACTCGCAAGGATGGAAAAATGACGATTGAGGCCGATGTAAAACTGGCAGAGCCAATAACTCATCAGATGGCAATGTCCTTCATGACGGAGCATGCCGGCGTTTACGCTATGTCGGTCTGAAACGTCTTCCGTTCAGCCCGTTGATTGTGGGCACCATGAACTTGCGCATAGCCTGGAATCATAAGTGCACGGGGGTTCATAAGGAAAAGACCTCTGCGGGCTGAACCGCTCGCAGAGGCGGTTTTCTCTTTTCACCGTTCCCGAGGCTTAGATTTTATCCATAATTTGAAAAATAAAATTGCGTGAAGGAATGATTTGCAGTGAAATTCACTTTTTGATCGGCCTGTGCAGAACTTGTCGAACGATTTTTTTTGATTTCCTTGACACTGCGGTATTTGTGTGGTATTCTATTAAATGCTGATGAGACGCCGGTGTGGCGAAATCGGCAGACGCGGCGGACTTAAAATCCTCTGGTGGAAACACCGTACCGGTTCGAGTCCGGTCACCGGCACCAAGTTCATATCGCGGGGTAGAGCAGTTGGCAGCTCGTCGGGCTCATAACCCGGAGGTCGTAGGTTCAAGTCCTGCCCCCGCAACCATATTGTGCAAGTAAAAAAGATAACTTGCCGGAAAGCCCAGAAACCGCAGCGGTTTCTGGGCTTTTTCGTGTCCGCTTTTTCAAGTGCAAAAAAAAGATAACTCTGGCTATTCTCCCCTGTTGGTAGGGACTTGAACTAAATTCTGTGCTCTTTTGCCCCTTTGCAGAGGCTGAAATCCGTAACGCAGCCCCATATTCGCAAAAATAATTTGTTAACTTTTTGTGTCTAAAAAGGTCTGTATCACAAAATGATACAGACCAAAACATAGTGACTATATTTTCATTGAGGCCGGTATTCAGAAATGGATACCGGCCTTTTTTACGTTCTGTGAGAAAACGACTGGAGGTACATTATGAAATCAACCGACAACACAATACAAGGCAAATACTTTCAGGAAGCGAGCATCCTTCTCGCACACGAGGGTTTCGATACGCACGCCGGTGATGGCGAGTTGCTCCAAGTCTCCTTCCACGGCAACCCCCTCTGTGAGATCACCAAGAATGGAGGAACTCGGTATCGGCACGAGGATGTTTCCACAGATGTAATGTCCGACGCTCTTGAAAAAGCGACATCAGTTGCCGCAACCGCAGCCGAATACATGAAACTTATGGAAAACGCGCCTCCGTTGAAAGCGTCAAGCCTTGACGCGCCGTATAAGCTGCTGGCGGACTTCAACGGATATGTCCTCGGCGGCATGGAGAGCGGTCACGGCGTCCAGTTAACAACCTGGCAGTGGACATATGACAAGGACGGTCTTACCCTCGGACACTATTTCGGAAATGACTACGCTGCGGCAAAACACGATTTTGCGCTTCGCTCCGGGCTTGTGCAGGAGCAAGAGCAGTTCACGCCGGAGCAGCTCATCGAGATCTACCGCTGCTGTGCCGATACGATGACATCGGACATACCGCTCACCTGTGATCAAGAGGAGCGGATCGATGAAATCCAAACGCAGATCATGGAGATGGTGCCTGACTATGCTGAACGGATGAAGGCGGCCATGGAGCAGGGCGCCTCTCAGCAGCAGATGATGTGATAAGGATTGGTGAAACATGGATCAGCATGAATTTGAGTATTGGAAAGCTATCACCACCAACAACGCCCGCCGCTGGGTCGAGGACAGCATTACCCGACTCAATGGAAACGGTGCCTTGTACTACACGGGCGGCGAGGACGGTGTCTATATGAGACTGTCCCCGGTCGGCAAGTTGACGGTCGGCACATACGAGGGCGCATTTCCGCATATCGGCGAGGCAGTTTTCTCGCCCAAAATGGAGCGTCAATACGATGACATCAACGGGGCTTTTAAGGCGGCTTGTCAGATTGGTGGGAAGCAGCTTCTTGATATGCTCTCACTGGATGCCGTACCGCAGACAGAGGTTCACGATGATGAACCCGGAATAACCTTTGGAATGATGATGTAAGGAGGCACACATATGCAGTATCAAGCGGTTTTAAGCAATGCCCAGCACCCAGAATACGGCGTTCTTACCGTACCTTTCCCCATCCCGGCGGAGCAGTACGATGAGATCATCGAAATGCTGGAGGCGTTGGAGATTGGCGATCCATTAAAGCGTGACTGTCGAGTTGATGAGATTTCCGACCACTGGCCGGTTCTCAAGAACACGGAAAGGACAGTAACCAATATTGATGAGCTGGACTATCTCGCCAAACGGCTGGACAGCTTTGACGATTATGAGAAAACGCAGTTTCAGGGCATGGCCTCCCGGCTGGATCTCCACGGTATCGATGAGTTCATCAACCTGACCTTCTGCTGTCAGGAGGTCACCGTGATCGCGGACTTTAACAATCTGGAATCTCTTGGACGCAGGCACTACCTGACGCTGGGCGGCGGGGCAACCATAGAGGAAATGCAGGGCAAGGACTTCCGCTCGGTGGCGTTGGCATTGCTCGACGGCGAGGTCGGGCGGATCACCCCCTACGGCGTGGTCTATGACA
This sequence comes from Oscillibacter sp., assembly GCA_022652815.1. Lineage (GTDB taxonomy): Bacteria > Bacillota > Clostridia > Oscillospirales > Oscillospiraceae > Oscillibacter. The sequence continues at coordinate 6,512 of JALCRR010000048.1, read as the reverse complement.
ACGGATTTGAAATGTCGCAGATTTATGACGGCCGTATTTTCCCGGAATATTGCTACGAGGACTGCGTTATGGAGGTGGAGATGTTTTCACGGTATGCGCCGGCAGACAGTCCGGCAACTTACCTCTACCTGCCGGTTACACAGACGCAGCAGGCGCGTGCCATGGCACGCGCAGGGATCAACTTTTATAAAGATATGTGCCTGCGGTTTTTGGAAAGCGAGCTTCCGGAAGAAGTTGACGCGGTGCTGAATTTTGAGAACGAAAACCTGTCAGACCTCAACGAGCTGTGCCGCGCTGCTGAGAAGCTAAGCCCTGCTGACCGTGAAAAGCTGGGGGCTGTTGTGTTGTTTGTCAGGCCGGAGCAAGCCAGTGAGATTGCAAATCTGGCGAAAAATCTGGAGCAGTTCGACTATGTCCCAAAGGTGCGTACGCCGGAGGAATACGGCAAGCACATGATCATAGAGTCTGGTCATTTTGAGTACGACGAAAACCTTGTCGGGTATATCGACTTTGCCAGATACGGTGCCGAGCGGATGGCGCAGGAACAAGGGCAGTTCGTTGACCGAGGCTATGTGGCCTATCAGGGCACGCTCCGTTTGGACGAGCTGATGCAGGGTGACCCTGCCGAGAATATGGGGCCGCAGATGAAGATGGAGTAATACGGGCAAAGAAACAGCCGAAGGATCATTCCTTCGGCTGTAAATGCATTTTTCGGGTTAAGCCATCGGCACTGGTGCGGTACTGCTCCGGCGAGATGGCTCCGTGTTCGAGAAAGCTCTCCAGCATGGCCATCTGACGGCGGTATAAGTCCCCGTTGGTCAGCGGCGCTTGTTTTATGAATTTCAGATCAGGATTCAAGGCGTATTTCCTCCCTTGGTAATCTGCTCGCAAAACGGAATTTGTAATGGCGTAGGTTACAGCCACACAGCCCAGTCATCATAATCAAAAGTGCCGCTCCCGTGATGCAATTTCCCTTCAGTGTCAAGCTGACGAAAGGCGTCACGCATATGAATGAGTATTTCAGGCTGTATATCCAAAGTATGATGTGCCGGAAAAATCCGTTTTGCCGGCAGTGCGGCAATCTTTTCAAGGCTTTTCAGATAAGCTTGCGGGTCGGTTGACGGATAATACGCAAAAAGCGTGTCCTTGTAAACAAGATCTCCGGTAAAAAGATAACCGGTTTCAGCTTCCCAAAAGCACATATGACCGGGTGAATGCCCAGGCGTGTGGAGTACCGTTACTGTTCTTCCACCAACATCTATCGTATCACCATCGTGAAGGACGCGTGTTGGGTTTCCCTGAAAAAATTCATAGGTGCTGACATTGTATCCCTCCGGCAAATCACAGCGGTCAATGACCATTCCGCGAATCGTTTCCATATTTAACGGGAATTCGCCGTTCAGCCAATTCAGTTCTGCCTCATGCGCATAAAAATCAGGGAAGTATTTATGCCCACCGATATGATCCCAGTGAATGTGCGTCGCAACCGCCGTTACGGGCTTGTCTGTCAGCTTTTTGACCTCCGCTGAAATATCGCAGATGCCAAGCCCTGTGTCAATCAGTAATGCGCGGTCATCGCCTTCAAGGAGATAGCAATGCGTTTCTTCCCAATGGCGATATTCACTTATAATATGTGTGCTGTCATCAATTTTTTCTATCGTAAACCATGGCTTCATTTCTAAGCACTCTTTTCTACTACCTTGGCAAAATCCTGATTTGTCTGTGACTTCAGTATAACATTTGTACCCTACCCGTGCAAGAATCAATAGCTATTGCCGCCACTCTGTGGTATGTTGTGTAGCTATAAAACACAAAGGAGATGAAACCCATGCGCGTAAACGCCTACGATGAAAGCTTCGAGTATATTGAGCTGTTCGGCAAGCCGGCGCTGCTCACCGAAAACCGCATTCAGACTGACACGACACCGAAAGGCTGGTACTGCTACGACCTCCGCGGCAGCGACACGAATCCCAGCGAGCCGGTGACGGTAGAAGCCAATGTCACCGTCAACCACGCCGGCACAATTCTCATCCACGAGCCGGTGACGATCCCGAAATCAGGCTATCGCTCCCTGAAAGGTCGATTGGACTTTCTTGGAGAGAGGTATTCCCTCAAAGAGTTCTGTGAGGTGCGCGGCCTCAACTATCCCGATGATCCAAGGAAATATGCGCTTCGACCCGCTTCTGTATCAGAGGCGGGCCTTTTTTATGCCATGACGCCGGAGAAGGACGCGAAACTTGGTTGCATCGGTCATGTCCGCATGGACTTCGGCCACGGCGGAAAAGAATTTTGGCACACCTGGTGGCCCCGCGGCGACGAGACGTTAAACTCACCGGAGTTTAACGCAGAGCTGAATGGCGTGGTGGATGAATTTCGGAAAAACGTGTTGAAGGACCTGCCCTCCATGTCCAACTACTGCTACGACAACGGCGGGGAGTTAAGCAAGAATTCCGGTCAGTACGGCTATGTGGCGGAAACCGAGCATTACCGCTACTGCCTACGCTGCAATCCTAAGCCCGGAGATTATCAGGCGTACCTGACCTGCTTTGATAAGCGCCAGCAGGAGCTGGACATGGCGCAGCAGGAGCCGCCCGTCATTGGCAAGGTCAGCTTTGCCAGCGGTGAAACGCTGGCCTACACCGATCCGGCCATCTTTTTGCAAGTCATCCGCGACGAACTACCGTACAAGCCCACCTCCGGCTTTCAGTACCAGGTGCTGACGGATGATCCCACCGTCCGAAAAGGCGCGGACGATATCATCTACGATCTGTTCGGCGAGGAAAACCCGCGTCCGCTGGAGGATTACGGTCTGACGCAGCGTGGCCGCGAGGCGCTTAAAAACGCGGAGAATCCGAATCTGCCCCACAGCTACCGCTGGTTCGTGGTGGAGAACTTCGCCTGCGAGGGTGAAACTCGGCATGACACCGATTCCCTCACCGGGGCAATCGACCGCTTCAACAGCCTTGCCTGCGACAGCAAGCGCCTGTGCGTCACTAAGGATGACGTCGCCACCGTCTATCTGGCAATCGCCCAGGACGGGGAAACGCATCTGGACGAGGGTTGGCGGGACAATCCCCGATTCACCGAAGACAGCACCGTACAGGAAGCGGACGCGCGATTGCAGCTCAGCATCGCGGGGCTGGAACCAATCGGTTCAAAAATGACTTTTGGAGGTATGTAAAATGGCGATTTCGAATGAATGGCTGTCATTCCTGCGGGATCAGTTCCCCGTAGGCAGCCGCATTAAACTTCGGGAAATGAAAGACCCGTACCACCCCATGGAGCCGGGGACGATGGGAATGCTGGACTGCATTGACGACGTCGGAACATTCCATGTGAAGTGGGACAACGGCAGCGGACTTGGGCTGGTCATCGGCGAGGACAGCTTCACCGTCCTGCCGCCCGAAACGCATCTCCTCAAGCTGTATATGCCCATGACCGTGGACTGCTACGAGAAAAATGAATGGGGCGACACCGAGGACGAGCCCACGGTGCTGGACAACCATACGGCAGCGGGCTATGCGGACCACATTGTCGCCGCGCTGATGCGGGAGCGGCTGTCCACCGAAACGGAACGCGGCCTCATGCACTATTACGATAAGAACGACAGCGTGGAGCAGAAGGTCAAGTCCTGTGATTTCACCGCCGAGGTGCGGAACGGCAGGCTCTGGGGCGTGGCGGAATGTCAGGTGACGGGCGAGCTGACGCCGAAGGAGCTGTACACGCTGAAGGAGTACATCTCCGGGCAGGCCAGCGACGGCTTCGACGAGGGCTTTGAGCAAAGAGAAATTAAGATCGGCGACTGTGAGCTTTACGCCCATCTCTGGAGCAGCGAGGACAGCTGGAACATCCGAACCGAGCAGGAATGCTTCGTCCCCAAGCTGGCGGAGGGACTGCCGGAGCTGTGCTTCTCCACGCTGCCCGGTACCGGCGATCTCATCTGCATCAAGCGCGGTGAAAGCGGCTACTACAAAAGCGACTGGAGCACTGACAGCAGAAAGGAAAATCAGGAACTGGCCGACTACAACAACGAACGCCTCGGCGTGACCCCGGCTCAGCGGCAGGCTATGGAGTGCGGAAGCATGGCTGACTGGTCAGTCCCCGGTGCGGACCCGAAAGTCTATGAACCGGAAGGACCGAAGATGGGAGGAATGACCCTTGCGTAAGATTCTTAATGTGTATCTTGCCAGAGCCAACACGCCGTATAGCGAGGCGTATGCGGATCTGGATCTGCCCGCATCGCCCTATGAGCTGCTGGACGCGCTGGACAAGCTGCGGCTGGACGAGGGCGAAGCGCCCTATCTGCAGATCAATGAATACTATGATTTTGAGGAATTGGCACCGCTGCTCTCCGGTGACGCCGGCCTCTATGAGCTCAACGCCCTGACCCATCAGCTTGCGGAGCTGGACGAGCAGCAGCAAATATCCTTCAAGGGCCTTATTCAGATGGAGGTCGATAAAAAGCAGGGGCTCATTCCCACGTCGCGGCTCATCGACCTTGCTTACAGCGCAGACTGCTGTCATGTGGCGGATGCGCTGAACGATGCCCAGCTTGGCAGATTCTATGCCGAGAACGGCTTTGTGCCGGAGGTAGAGCAGCTCCCGGACAAGGTGTTCGAGCTGCTGGATTTTGAAAGGATTGGACGGGAGGCCCGCATTGGTGAGGGCGGCGTGTTCACGGAAAAGGGCTATGTGGTGCAGCACACAGAGCTGAACGAGGCGTTTTTCGCGCTTGACCTCACGCCTCACCATCCAGACTATCAGATCCTGCTGGAGTCGGAGGATGGCAGTATGCTCAAATTGCCGCAGGCAAAGCTGCCCGATACGATGTTGCGACGCTGTCTGGACTGCCGGATTCCACAGTTGATGGGGTCAATCGAGGCGTCCGGCAGCATTGCAGCCGTCAATGAATTCGCTGGGCGGCTGTCCGGCATGACGGACAGAGAGATGCTCCGCTATAAGGCGGCGCTGGCCGCGACGGAGTGTGACAGCCTGCAAAGAGCCGCCGCGCTGCTGGACAATCTGGACCATTACATGCTGGACACCAAAATCTCCAGCCCGGAGAATGCCGCAATTTCCGAATTGAACTGCATCGTAGGCGACAACGACGTGGAGCGGCTGCAGCAATATATGAACCTTCCCGCCTACGGCAGGGATCTGCTGGAGCATGACAACGCCATTATTACCCCCTACGGACGTATGGATCGCGATGATTCTCAGCCCATGACGGCGACCTTTCAGAAGCCTGCGCAGGGCGGAATGGAGATGATGTAAATGAATTATATTGAACGGCTGAACACGCTCCCTGCCACAGCGCAGGAAAAAGCATGGCTGGAGGAACGGCTCGCGACGCTTTCGGAAAAGGAAGCTCTGGTGCTCGGTGCCGCCATGCTCAGATCGCCGCCCAAATCCGCCGCCGACGCCATCAACCACCTGCTCCGCCTTGGAGATTATGAGGTGTGCTGCCCGGCCGGGAGTTATGAGGAGCTCGGCCGGTTTTATTTGCGCAGCGAAACAACGATTCCGGAAAGCCTCTATCCGTTCACCGATCTGAACCGACTTGGCCGCAATTATGCGGATGCGCACCCCGGCCTGTTTGTCGACAACGCTTATGTTTGCTATCCGATAGAGGAACCGGACTTCCACTATAACGGCGCCAACCTCGCATCCTGTGTGGATAACGATTGGAGCGTCAAGCTGAAGCTGGCATCACGGCACGTTCCCGATGGCGTGTGGCTGCGGCTGCCGGATTATGATGAGTTGAACGACGGCAAGCCCGACGAGATACGGATTGCGCTGGATGCGCTGGGCGTAGAGCACATCGACGAATGCACACTGCTGGAGGCAAAGTGTATCCTGCCCGAGATCGGGGATTTGACACAGCAGTATGACCGCATTTCCGATCTGGTCTACGACGGACAAAACCTTGGATTTGTGCTGGATGAGCGCGGTCAGGGAATGTACAATTTTTTGGAGCTGTACGCCGCTGCGCTGGAATATGAGGACTGCAGCAGGCTTTCGGCGGCACTTGACGTCGCCGAAAACCTGAACCGCTATGATCTGGTACCGATGTCCGGACTTCGGGAATATGCCGAGAAAGACCTGAAAAGTCAAGGTATCTCCATCCCGGAACTTGCCCAAAGTACCTTCGGCTTTGAGGAATACGCCGTTAAACTTCTGGAAGAACGCGGCTTTTCTCTATCCCGTAACGAAAGCGGCTATATTTGCAAAAAACAATCGCAGCGGTTTTCAGAAATGTCTATGGAATAAGAAAACGTCCGTCGAAACGGACATTTTCCTATCTGATCTCCAACAGTTTTTCGATTGGAACATTCAATGCTTCCGAAATATCATATAAAATTGCAATACTGGGCGCAGCTGCGGGGGTTTCGACGCGCTGTATCTGGTTTCGGCTGTACCCGGTCATCTCGGCCAACTGGAGCTGCGTAAGTCCCTGTTCTTTCCGATAATGCAGGATGTTCAGACCAATCTGAATATATTTCTTATAGTAT
>JALCRR010000047.1 GCA_022652815.1 Oscillibacter sp. | reverse complement strand
ATTCTGAATGTTCTCCCAAATGGCATAGCCATAGGGCCGCAAAACAAACATGCCCTTGGTGCTGGTGTAATCGATCAGCTCGGCCTTCTTGCACACATCCGTGTACCACTGGGCAAAATCTACATCCCGGGACGTAATTGCGTCAACCTGTCTTTGATCCTGTGCCATGTTTTTCTCAATCCTTTACATATTTGTTGTGATTTATAATTATAATGTATGGGCGGCATCGCCCACTTTGTCACTAAGTGTTCATTGTATCGGCAACCGCCCGAAATGTCAACCTCCGCCGTCGTTTCTGCCGCCCGTTTTGCATATTTTTGTGTATTTAACCGTTTTCCAAATTTCGACACCTTTGCAAAGTTGTCTATTGAACCGATCCATTTTCCGGATTATGATAAAGATGCTAAAGATTAAAGGAGTGATCATCCATGCAGATTCCCAATAGTTTGAAAAAAATAGGCATTGAACAGGCCATTGATTATCTTGCCAAGGATCCCGAGAAGAATATGCCCAAGCTCATGGAGTGGACCGACAAATTTGCCGGTGACAGCTTTGTTCCCCAGCGCAACGCCATCCGCGCCGCCGTCAACGATCCCCAAAACGTCTATCATCAGCTGATCCTGCGCATCCTGCGCGATGTGGACATTGAGGTTTTGAAGGCTACCTTCGTGAACTTCTTCCTAAATGCCAACATCATCGGCTGGCCCAAGCAGGACGCGGCTCGCAAGAAGTACAACTGCAATGTGCCCTGGGCCATTCTGCTGGACCCCACCTCTGCCTGCAACCTGCACTGCACCGGCTGCTGGGCTGCGGAGTACGGCAACAAGCTGAACTTGACCTATGATGATATTGACAGCATCATCACCCAGGGCAAAGAGCTCGGCATTCATATGTACATCTACACCGGCGGCGAGCCCCTGGTTCGCAAAAACGACCTGATCAAGCTGTGCGAAAAGCACTCCGACTGCCAGTTCCTCTGCTTCACCAACTCCACGCTGATCGACGAGAAGTTCGCCGACGACATGCTGCGTGTGAAGAACTTCATCCCCGCCATCTCTCTGGAGGGCTTTGAGGAAGCAACCGACGGCCGCCGCGGCCAGGGCGTCTATCAGAAGGTCATCAAGGCGATGAATCTGCTGAAGTCCAAGAAGCTGCCCTTCGGCATTTCCGCCTGCTACACCAGCGCCAACTTCGAGTCCATCACCTCCGAGGAATACTACGACAAGATGATTGAACTGGGCGCTTTGTTTGTGTGGTACTTCCACTATATGCCCGTGGGCAACGATGCCTCTCCCGATCTGCTGCCCACTCCCGAGCAGCGCACCGAGATGTATCACCGTCTGCGCGACTACCGCAGCCGCAAGGGTCTGTTCGCCATGGACTTCCAGAACGACGCCGAGTATGTCGGCGGCTGCATCGCCGGCGGACGCCGTTACCTCCACATCAACGCCAACGGCGACGTGGATCCCTGCGTGTTCATTCATTATTCCGATTCCAACATCCACGAGAAGACTCTGCTGGAAGCTCTGACTTCTCCGATGTTCATGGCTTACCATGACGGCCAGCCCTTCAACGACAACATGCTCCGTCCCTGCCCCATGCTGGAAAACCCGGAGAAGCTGCCCGAGATGGTCAAAAAGGCCGGTGCACATTCCACCGACCCCGAGTCTCCCGAGACCGCCGAGCACCTGTGCGCAAAGTGCTCCAAGTACGCCGAGTGCTGGACACCTGCCGCGGAGGCTCTGTGGCACGGCAGCAAGGCCGAGGCCAAGTATCTCGCCAAGAAGGACGCCGAGAAGAAGTAAATCCTCTCCGCTTCTAAATCAACAAAAAGGGAAGCCCCGAACCGGTTGGTTCGGGGCTTCCCTTTTTCTTCTTCAACAGACGTCCTGCGTTCTTTATGCCTCTCCCGGCCAGAGAATGTCCTTCGCCACCGGGGTATAGAACATTCGGCGGATTTTCGCCGGGTCCCTGGTCTGGGCAAGAATCCACATGAGCTTGGCGTACACCGCCTCCGTAGTCATGTCATATGCTTCCAGCACGCCAGTGTCCTTCAGGCGATGGCCAACGTGATACACCGTCAGATCGCTGCCCTCGTTTTGTACCTGCGTGGTCAGCACAACGGTCTTTTTCTTCTCCATCCAGGCGCGGATGCTCTCGAAAAAGCCGCCGGCCTCCGGCAGACCGCCTACGCCGAAGCTCTCAATAATCAGAGCATCGTTCCGGGAAAGGAGAAAATCCAGCGTCTCCTTCCCACAGCCCGGTGTCAGCTTCAAAAGGGCCACTTTTGTGTCCAGGTCATCGTAAAAAACCGGCGCTGCGGCGCAGTCCTGGCGGATATAGGGCAGCAGCGCCCCATCCCGCAAAACGCCGAGATACGGATAATTGATGGAGGAAAACGCCTGAAAGCTCTTGGAATGGGTCTTTTGCGCCCGGGTGCCCAGAATCACCTTGCCGTTGAACACGATGGACACGCCGGGGAAATCTGACGCAGCCACCCGGAAGGCATCCGCCAGATTGATCTTGGAATCTGTGGAGTCAAAGCCGATGGGCTTCTGTGCGCCGGTAAGGACGACGGACTTGGGGCTTTGCTGCACCAGATAGGAAAGAGCCGCCGCGGTATAGGCCATGGTGTCCGTTCCGTGGGTCAGAACAAAGCCGTCATAATCATCGTAGTGATCCCGAATGCAGCGAGCCATCCGCCGCCAGTGACCGGGCTCCATATTGGTAGAGTCCAGATTTAAAAGCTGAATGCACGCCACCGTGCAAATATCCGAAATGGTCGGAATATGGGCAAGCAGTTGCTCGCTCGTCAGCTCTGGCGCAAGGCCGTCCTCCGTCACCTCGGAGGCAATGGTGCCGCCGGTGCCGATCAGCAGAATTTTTTTCATGGTGTCTCTCCTGTTATCAAAAGTCCCGGTGATCCAGCGCAGCAAGTCCAAGCCGCGCCGCCAACTCCACCGTTTCCCGATCTTCTTCCGTTGCTGCTGCCCGCTTTTCTTTTAGTTCCCGTAAAAAGAGGCCCCGCAGCGTGTACTCCCCCGCTCTGGCCCAGAGATCCTCCGAAAGGCGGGTTTTGTCCTCCACCTCCACCGCTTCAAAGCGTGGAGCCAGCAGGGCTTGCATTTGCGCGGAATCCACGCCCGTTTCCTCACTTTGCCCGGTGAGGATGATGCGGTAAAGATCCCGCGCCGTGTCCTGCGGCAGCGCCGCCGCAACAGCGGCAAGGGGGTCTTTCCCGGTGATATCAACGGTTAGGATTTCATAACGGTGTTGGGCAAAGGGAACGAATTGCAGGGAAACCGCGCCTGCGTCGTCAATAGTACCCTCGCAAAATCCTTTTTCTCCCAGCTCATCGAAGCCCCGCCCCTCCGGGCATCCGGGCCAGGCGACGGCAGTTGTGCCGATGTTCAGCAGCTCCGACCGCTTATGGATATGGCCGAGGGCAAGATATGTAAGTCCGCTGGCGGCAATCTTCTCCCGTGTGATGGGATTGTAGCGGGAATCTGCCCCGTCCAGTTCCCCATGGAGCACGCCCAGATGAATTTGTCCATCCGCCGGGGCTGTAAAGCCGGTCAAGAGCCCTCGTGTCTGCTCCGGTGCGGTGAATGCCGCGCCGTGAACGACAACGCCAAGTTCCGGCAAAGCCACAGCTTCCATGGAAGAAGTAGAAAAAACATGCACATTTTCCGGCCACGGCAGGCTTGCGTAGGGGCTTTTCTCCCCGTACCAGTCGTGGTTGCCGGGCGCAATGAATACCGGCGCGGCAATTCTCCCCAGCGCATCGCGCAGGGCATCCGCCGTCTCCCGGTAGCTCTCTCCGTCCAAAAGGTCGCCGGAAAGAAGTACCAGATCTGTTCCGTGTGTGTCGGCGTAATCCGCAAGGCGCGCCGGCAACTGCCGCAGCTCGCTTCGGCGGGTGCGGGCTCGTTCCGGTGAAAGCGCGGCAAAGGGACTATCCAGATGAAAGTCTGCCGCATGTATAAAGTGGATCATCCGCCCGCCTCTCTTCCGTCTTTGGATGCTTTAAGCCTGTTCTTCCGGGCGCCATGCCTTACAGACATCCACCCACTTGCGGCACTTGGAGTATTTCTCCAGCTCGTCGCAGGTCAGTTCGATGGCGCTGTTGCTGCTTCCTGCCGCCGGGTAAACCGTCTGGAAGCGCTTGAGCGATTCGTCCAGATAGACCTCCACTGTTTCCGGCACGGCAAAGGGACACACGCCACCCACGGCATGGCCGATCAAAGTCGCCGCCTCGTCATGGCTGAGCATGGAGGCCTTGCCGCCGAACTCGTCCTTGTAGCGGCGGTTGTCCACCTTGGCATCGCCGGCGCAGACGATCAACAGCACCCGCTCCCCCAGCTTGAAGCTCAAGGTCTTGGCAATACGGGCGCCCTCCACGCCGACGGCCACAGCCGCCAGCTCCACCGTGGCAGAGGAGACGTCAAATTCCTGAATCCGGTTCTCGATACCGAACTCCTTAAAATAGGCTCTTACTTTTTCGATTGACATGGCATTTATTCTCTCTTTCGTTGTTTTTCAGCGGATGTCCACCCGCTCCACCGCGGTGCACAGTCCCGTTGCGCTGTCCAGCGTATAGATGGCGCCCTGCATTTTACAGGGGCCTTCCGGCGTCTGATACCGACCTGGAAGTCCACCCAGAAACGTCTCGATAGATTGCTCCGGGCGAATGCCCAGCACCGATTCGATGGCTCCGGTCATGCCCAGATCCGTCAGATAGCCGGTGCCCTTAGGATTCACCCGCTCGTCCGCTGTGGGCACATGGGTATGGGTCCCCCAGACGGCGGATACACGCCCGTCAAGATAGTAGCCCATGGCCAGCTTTTCGCTGGTGGCCTCCGCGTGGAAATCCACCAGCGTGAAGGTCGCGTCGTCCTGCCTCAAAATCGCGTCCATGGTGGTAAAGGGATTCTCGGCGTTGAAATTCAAGTCGCACCGCCCGATCAAGTTCACCACCCGGATGCGGTATCCGCCGCAATCGCAAATCGTCCAACCCCGTCCCGGTGCCCGACCCGTATAGTTGGCGGGGCGCAGGATATAGGGCGTGTCATCCAAAAAGTCTGCAATTTGGAGCTTGCCGAAGGTGTGGTTGCCCAACGTGATAACGTCCGCGCCGGCGTCGTAAATGCGCTCCGCCTGCTGTGGGGTCAGTCCCACGCCGGAGGCGTTTTCTCCGTTGACCACGGTAAAGGCAATCTTCTTGAGCTTTTGCAGCGGGCGCAGACTGCGTTCCAGATGGGCAAGGCCATTTTCGCCCACCACATCGCCCACCGCCAGAACATGAATTTCCATAGGCCCTCCTTGGTATCTCCAATGTCATAATAAGGTAGTATAACAAATTTCCCGGGAAATGAAAACATCTTTTACGAAAAGAAGGCGGAACGCAATGCGTTCCGCCTTCGTGGGTTTTGTATTACTTCGCAAATTCCACCGCAGTGGTCTCGCGGAGAATGTGAACCTTGATCTGACCGGGGTATTCCATTTCTTCCTCGATCTTCTTGGCAAGATCCCGAGCCAGAATGACCATCTGATCCTCGCTGACTTGATCCGGCTTGACCATCACGCGAACCTCGCGGCCTGCTTGAATGGCGTAAGCTTTCTCAACGCCGGTAAAGGACGTGGAGATCTCCTCCAGCTGCTGGAGACGCTTGATATAATTCTCCAGATTTTCGCGGCGGGCACCGGGACGTGCAGCGGAGATGGCATCGGCGGCCTGCACAAGGCAGGCGACGATGGTCTTCGGCTCCACATCGTTGTGATGTGCCTCGATGGCGTGGATGATATCTTCTCTTTCCTTGTACTTCCGGGCGAATTCCACACCCAAAGCCACATGGGTGCCTTCCATCTCATGGTCGACAGACTTGCCGATATCATGGAGCAGGCCAGCGCGCTTGGCAGCCTGCACATCGGCGCCCAGCTCAGCGGCCATCATGCCGGCGATGTGGGAAACCTCGATGGAGTGCTGCAGCACATTCTGGCCGTAACTGGTACGGTAATGGAGTCTGCCCAGCATCTTGACAAGCTCGGGATGGACGGAGCGCACGCCGGTTTCAAACACGGCACGCTCGCCCTCGGCCTTGATAGTGGCGTCCACTTCGCGCTTGGCCTTTTCCACCATCTCCTCAATATGAGTGGGATGGATGCGGCCGTCGGCGATCAGCTTTTCCAAAGCCAGACGGGCAATTTCACGGCGAACCGGCTCGAAGCAGGAGACTGTAATGGCCTCCGGCGTATCGTCGATAATTAGATCAACACCGGTCATGGTTTCGATGGTGCGGATGTTGCGGCCTTCGCGGCCAATGATGCGGCCCTTCATCTCGTCATTGGGCAGGGGAACCACACTGACGGTCATCTCGGCCACCTGGTCGGCGGCGCAGCGCTGGATGGCCTGAGCCACCACTTCGCGGGCGCGGTTGTCGCAGTCCTCTTTCATGCGGGACTCGACTTCCTTGATCTTCAGGGCGGTTTCATGGGTCACTTCGGACTCCACCTGGTCGATCAGGTACTTCTTGGCGTCCTCGGCTGTAAAGCCGGAAATCTTCTCCAGCATCGCGGTCTGGCTCTGCTTGATGAGCTTGATCTCTTCGCTTTCCTTGTCCAGCTGAGCATGCTTCTGAGCCAGCTGGTCTTCCTTTTTCTCAATCGCCTCTGTTTTGCGGTCAACATTTTCTTCCTTCTGCTGCAGGCGATTTTCCTGCCGCTGAAGGTCTGCTCTGCGTTCCTTTACTTCCTTCTCATACTCACTGCGGTCTTTCAGAATCTCTTCCTTAGCCTCCAGCAGTGCCTCTTTCTTCTTGGTTTCAGCACTTCTGATCGCTTCGTTGATAATGCGCTTTCCTTCTTCTTCCGCGCTTGAGATTTCTTTCTCCGAAACAGTCTTCCGGTAGTGAATGCCGAGAGGGAAGCCGATCACACAGCCAATTACCGCCGCAATCGCGATAAGGGCGTATGGCATAATTCGGCTACCTCCTTCATGTTTTTGGGAATAATTCCCTTGTTGTTCCATAAATTGGCCTAAAGGCCAATATTTTGAAAAGAATTGAAGATCCCCTGAACCCTCAATATAATTCCTTTTTTAGTTTAATCGTTTGCAGGCAGACTGTCAAGGAAAAGTGTATTTTTATGTCAATCATTAAGCACTGTTTTCATTGCCCCGCATTCGCTTTTACCGGGGCAGCGAGATATAGGCTGCTGCGGCGTAACCGACGTAAATGCCGTAATGCACCACATACCATCCCTGCCACTCACCGTAAACGGTGACGGTGGCTCCGGCGGGCATGTTGGCAAGCACGGTTCCGGTGTCTGACGGATACGCGCGGAGATTCAAAGTGCCGTAATCAATCGTCACAGTTCCGGTCTTGGGCGTCATCGGCCAGATAAACGGCAGCGAGAAGAACTGCGTTAGGGACAACACAAGCTTCTGGGCGATGGCGTCCATGTTGTTTTCCACCCAGGTGGCGTCGGCGTAATTGTCGTGATAGCCGATTTCCAGCAGCACCGCCGGGAAGTTGGGCTGGCGTACCTCCCCCAGTGACGTTGTGGACTGGGCGCGCACCTTGCTCGGCAGCGGATAGATGTCCTTCAGATTTTTTACAAACAGGTCTGCCGCCCGCTTTCCCTCGGTGGAGCCGGGATAGTAAAAGGCGATGATTCCCCGGTTCTGGCCGTAATTCCCTTCCCCGGACGCATTGGAGTGCAGCGCAAGGTAAAAGTCGTAATACCCCTGATTGGCCTGCTTGATGGAGGAAGCGGCGGTCATGTCGGGTGTGTTGCGCTTGAACTGGATGCCGTTTGACAGAAGGTATGGCGTCATGGCGTCGGCCAGCAGGTTCATATTGTATTCCTCGGAGCCGCTGCCGGTAACATAGGCATTCCAGTCCTGTGTGGACGGACTTAAATAGATGATGGGCATGGAGAAATCCCCTTTCCACTGAAAATGCAGATACTCACTTCTATTTATGTGGCAATCGGTGGAAAAATGTGATAAAATTCTAAGGAAAATAGATTCTCTGAAAGGATTACTACTATGAAATCAGAACGCACCTATCCCCATGTCAGCATCACGCCCAAGGCCGAGGCCTCCCTTTTGCGGGGACACCCGTGGGTTTACAGTGAGGAGATTCTCTCCTCGGAAGGACAAACAGTCAACGGCGGACTGGTGGACGTTCTGAATCGAAAGGGGCGCTACCTCGGCACCGGCATTCTCTCGGAGGCATCCAAAATTCGGGTGCGTCTGCTCTCCCGCAACGCCAACGACCGCTTTGACGAATCGTTTTGGGAGCGGAAGCTCCGCTGGGCGTGGGAATACCGCAAATCCGTGCTGCGACCGGAGGATCTTCTCTGCTGCCGCATCATCTTCGGGGAGGCTGACGCCTTCCCCGGCCTGACCGTGGATCGGTTCAACGACCTACTGGTGGTACAGGTGCTCTCCGTGGGCATGGAAGTCCGCAAGGGCTTTTTGATTCCCGCACTGGTGGACATTCTACGCCGCGACGGGCAACAGATCTCCGGCGTGTTCGAGCGCAACGACGAAGCCCTCCGGGAAAAGGAAGGTCTGACGCAGGGCAAGGGCTGGTATCCCCTGCCGGACGAGAATGTCCCCGCCTCCGCTGTGACGGAGATCGTGGAAAACGGCGTGAAGTATTTGGTAGATGTGGAAAACGGGCAGAAAACCGGATTCTTCCTGGATCAGAAATACAACCGTCTGGCGGTTTCCCGCATTGCCCGGGATAAAACCGTGCTGGACTGCTTTACCCACACCGGCTCTTTTGCGTTGAACGCAGCCATGGGCGGTGCAAAGCACGTCACCGCCGTAGATGTTTCGGCTGCGGCGGTTGAGATGGCGCAGGCGAACGTGGTACGCAACGGTTTTGAGGAAGTTGTGGACTGCGTATGTGAAAATGTCTTTGACTTGCTCCCGGCTCTGGAAAAAGCGCCGCAAAAGTATGATTTCATTATTCTGGACCCGCCGGCCTTCACCAAGTCCCGCCGGACGGTGTCCAATGCCATGACCGGCTACAAGGAAATCAATTACCGCGCCATGAAGCTTCTGCCCCGGGGCGGATATCTGGCCACCTGCTCCTGCTCCCACTTTGCAACGGAGGAGAAGTTTGTGGAAATGCTGCATTTCGCCGCTCGCGACGCAGGCGTTCAGCTGCGACAGATCGAGGCGCGGCAGCAGTGCTGCGATCATCCCATTCTCTGGGGTGTGGACGAAACCAGCTATTTGAAGTTCTATCTGTTTCAAGTTATCTAACAGTGCGGTAGACCGCCGCTTTTCAGAGGGGAAGGTTTTTCTTGGATCAACGGGAGGAAAAATTTGAAAAGCTGACAACGCAGCCAGTGGGAAAGCTGATTGCGTCGCTGTCTGTGCCCTGCATCATCAGCATGATGGTGACGGCCTTTTACAATCTGGCAGACACCTTTTTTGTGGGGCAGATGAACAGCAACAGCGCAACCGGCGCTGTGGGCGTGGCATTTTCCCTAATGGCCATTATCCAGGCTATCGGATTCTTTTTCGGCCACGGCTCTGGCAACTTCATCTCCCGGGAACTGGGAAAACAGAACAGCGAGGAAGCCTCCAAGATGGCGGCCACCGGATTTTTTCTGGCGCTGGCAGCAGGCTGTGTGTTACTCCTGTTCGGTGAGATTTTTCTCACGCCGCTGGTGCGGCTTCTCGGCTCCACGCAGACCATTGTGCCCTACGCCCGGGATTATGTTCGGATCATTTTGATCGGTGCGCCGTGGATGACGGCGTCGCTGGTGCTGAACAACCAGCTCCGCTTTCAAGGCAGCGCCGTCTACGGCATGGTGGGCATCTCCGTCGGTGCCGTGCTGAACATTGGTCTTGACCCGCTTTTAATTTTCGTCTTTCACTTTGGAATTGCCGGCGCCGCCATTGCCACAATCTTCAGCCAGTTGGTGAGCTTCACATTGCTGCTGGTGGGCTGCACCCGGGGTGGAAATCTGCGGATTCGTCCAGGACTGGTGCAGTTCCGAAAGGAATACTTTGTGGAGATTATGCGCGGCGGTCTGCCGTCTCTCAGCCGACAGGGGCTTTCCTCCGTGGCCGCCATCCTCTTAAACCACGCCGCCGGCGTCTACGGCGATGCTGCCATCGCGGCCATGACTGTGGTCTCTCGGGCTATGATGACCGCCGCCTCCGCCCTAATCGGTTTCGGGCAGGGTTTTCAGCCGGTCTGCGGCTTCAATTACGGGGCGAAGCTGTGGGATCGGGTTCGGCAGGGCTTCTGGTTCTGCGTGAAGGCCTCTACCGGTTTTCTGATTGTCATGGCAGCACTTGGCGCCATCTTTGCCCCGCAAATTATCGCCGTGTTCCGCAATGACCCGGAGGTCATCGCATACGGTTCTCTGGCGCTGCGCCTGCAATGCTTGACCTTCGCCCTAAACGGCTGGGTAATGATGAGCAACATGATGATGCAGACCATCAACAAAACCGTTCCGGCTACATTTTTGGCTATGGCGCGGCAGGGGATTTTTTTGATTCCCCTTCTGTGGCTTCTGCCGCCTTTTTTCGGGATGCTGGGTATTCAAATGGCCCAGCCCATCTCGGATGTTCTCTCGTTTCTCTGCTCCATTCCCCTGCAGCGTAATGTACTGCAGGAATTGCAGGGAACTCCGCAACAGCCCTAATTGATACGAAAAGGAGCGCAGCCATGCAGCTGCGCTCCTTTTTTATTTTGGATTCTCTGGCTTCCACAATGCGCTCTGCCCCGTTGCTGACGCACAGCGTACAGCTTGCCGCAAGGTACTTGGGCTGTGTCAAGTGTTGCAGGGTCGTTTGTATAAATGAGCACGCTCACCCGGTTTATCCAGTCAGCAGCTGCATACGCAATTCCAGACGCAGGAATATTGACCTCTTTTAGGCTGAGGGAGTCACTACATACACAATGGTGTTGCCGTCCGCCTCATAAATCACTCCGTTGTCAGCAGTCTGTCCGAACGTCACCACGCCGCCATAGCCAGCGCCGAAAGTCTTGTTTTCAATCTTATTGTTCTCTCGCCTTTTACTCTGCCCGCAGCGCTTCCACTGGCTGAAGCCGTGAGGCCTTGGCTGCCGGATAGATTCCAAACAGGATGCCCAGCAACACTGAAAGGGCAAATGCGCACGCCGTAATCCACGGTGCCGGCCAGACGATCATTTGCAGCAGAAGCTTTCCCGCAATTAGGGATCCGACGTATCCAATGATGATACCGATCATGCCCCCGATTCCGCAGAGCATGGCCGCCTCGATTAGGAATTGAATTACGATGGATCGGCGCTCTGCGCCGATGGCACGGCGAATGCCGATTTCCCGCGTCCGCTCCGTCACCGTCACCAGCATGATGTTCATAATGCCGATGCCGCCCACCAGCAGGGAGATGGCCGCGATGCCGCCCAGAATCAAACTCATCTGTGTGGCGTACTCGTTGCTGGACTGCTGCCATTCATTGTCGGAATAGACGGAAAAATAGCCGTTTTGATCGGTGATGATGCCGCCCAAATACCCGGTTAGGCGGGAAATGACCTCGGTTGTAGCACTGGACGAGCTGGCTTTCACGATGAAGTCCGTCATCTGCGTGTCCGGCGCCAAGTACCGGCTGGAGGTGTATGGAAAGACAATTATGTTGTCCATGGACCACTGGGAGTCGGGGTCTTTTTCCTCGTAGACGCCGATCACCGTGATGGGAAGGCCGTTGACCTGCATGGTCTGGCCAACAGGATTGGCATAGTTGAAAAAGATCTTTGCCGCCCGGGCACCCAGCACGCACACCTGCGCATAGCGCTGAATATCCATCTGGGAAATGTCCCGGCCCTTTCCGATTTTGAAATTATTGCAGATGGCATACTGGTCAGAGCCGAAATACATCGTGGGCGGCAAATCCGCCGTGGAATTGGCGGTGTCACCGTTTCCATTGGAATTCCACATATTCTGCTGGTTTTTATCCATGACAGCGCTGTTTTTGGTGCCGTAGACCACGGTCGCGGAAAACTGGCTGGAGGGTGTCACGCCCAGCACCAGGTCACCCCCAAGGGAGTTGCAGTAATTGTAAAGGTCATCAAACACATTCCGCCCGTCATAGCGAGAGGCGGAAACATTGACCTTGTTGGTGCCCATGGCTTCAAACTGCTCCATGGTCTTTTGGTTGGAGCCGGTGATGACGGAAACGATGGTCATGACGGAGGCGATGCCGATAATAATACCAAGCATCGTCAAGACGGAGCGGCCCTTGTTGCCGCGGATAGACTTGAACGCCATCTTGATGGCCTGTCGGATATTCACAGCCAATCCACCTCCTGCGCCTGGTCGTCCACGATCTTTCCGTCGGCAATGCGCACGCACCGCCGTGCTGTGGCGGCGATGCCGTTATCGTGGGTAATCAGAATAACGGTGCTGCCGCCTTTATTTAAGTCCTGCAAAAAATGCAGCACGTCGTGACCGGTATGGGAATCCAGTGCGCCGGTCGGCTCATCGGCCATGATAATCGGTGGGCGGGTAGAGATGGCGCGGGCAATGGCCACGCGCTGCTGCTGGCCACCGGACATCTCCGACGGCTTGTGTTTTTCCCGTCCCAGCAGACCCACGCGATCCAGCGCATCCAGCGCCAGTTCCCGGCGTTCATCGGCGCCAATCCCTTGATAAATTAGGGGAAGCTCCACGTTTTCCAACACGTTCAAGCTCTGCACCAGGTTGTACTGCTGGAAGATAAAGCCGATCTGCTTGTTGCGGATGTGGGATAGTTCCCGGTCGGTGAGTTCCTTCACATCCACGCCGTCCAGCAGGTAGGTGCCGTGGGTGGGAATGTCCAGGCAGCCCAGCACATTCATCATGGTGGACTTGCCGGAGCCCGACTGACCCACCACAGCCACAAATTCGCCCCGGTCGATGGTCAAGGATACTCCGTCCAGTGCCCGCACTTCGCTTTCAAGCCCCTCGGAGTAGATTTTATAGACGTCTTTCAGTTCAATCAGCATGGCCTTAACCCCAGGAGCTGGTGGTCTGCACAGCCGTAAAGACTGTGGTGCCCTCCTCCACGCCGGACTTGATCTCCACATTGTAATCGTCGGAAATACCGACTTCCACGGGCACAGCCCAGTATCCATCCGGAATATCCTCTGGAGGCATCGGCAGGTCGATGGCGTTTTCCGGCCGATCTCCCTGCACAAACACCACCGTCGCGGTGGAGCCGTCGTCCATCTGCACGTACTTCACGCACTGGATGGGCAGCACCAGACAGTCATCGTTCTGGCTGGCAATTAGGGAATAGTTCACATTGCTACCGTTGACCACAAGGCCCTCCGTATTATCCACGGAAATCGACATGGGATAGCTGGCAACACCATTGGTGACGGTGCTGGTTAGGGATATATTTTCCACGGTGCCCACATAAGTATTGCCGCTCCAGTCGGTAATGTCTACCGACATGCCCGACTGCACATAGGAAATGTTGCGCTCGTCCACCGTGGCGTCAATCAGCATGGTGGTGGTATCGGCGATGGTAATGGCAGTAACCGCCGTGCCGGAAAGCTCATCGCCCGGGGCAATGGACAATCCGATCACCGTACCGTCAATGGGTGCCACGGCGTTCATGTTATCCAGATTCTTCTGGGCCTTGTCCAAATCCTGCTGGGCCGTATCCAGCTGCTGTTGAAGGGTAAAGATCTCGTTTTCACTGTCCTCGCCATCAATGCGCACCAGCGTCTGTCCGGCGGAAACGCTCATATAGTCTACCAGACTGCTGGAAATCACGGTGCCATTCACAGTGGATTTCAAGTCGCCGGAGCGATAATAGGCCAGCTTGCCGGCCTCATAGGGGTACACCGTCTCGCCGCCGGCGCTCAACGTGGCGGAAGCCACCATATCCGCAGTCAGCGTACCGGGGTTTGTCACCACGATATCAGCCTCAAAGAGTTTGGACCCCTCCGGTGTGATGCGACTGACCATGTGGACGCTCTCCACCTTGCCTGTGACCGTGGACATCAGAGCCGGCAGGGAAACTGTCGCCGTCTGGCCTGCCCGAATCTCGCCCTTATAGGCGTAAGAATAGTACTGCTTGAGGAGCATCCGGGTGTCGTCCACTAGGGTCGCCACCTTGTCGCCCTTGCTAATGGTATCGCCCTTTTGCAGCTTCACAGTCTCCAGAAGTTTTCCTGCATAAGATGCAGACAAATTCAGCCCCGCAATGTCCTTTTGGAGTGCGTTGAGCTGCTTTTGATACCCATCCACTGTGGTCTGCGCGTTCCGGACCGCAGTACGGGCCGCGGGAGAATCCACGGAGAACAGCTGCTGCCCGGCAGTCACATGATCGCCCTCGGCCACGTAGACCTCCTGCACAACTCCGGCAGTCGTGAGGGTAATGGCTTTGGAATCCTTCGGCTTGGTCAAGCCGCTGCCCTCAACCGTGGAGGTAATGGAGCCGTAGGTCACATCATTCGTCACGACCTCGCTCTCCGCCTTGGATCCGCCGCCCAGGAATTTCACCAGAGCCACAATTCCGGCGATAACAAGAACGGCAAGAATGATCCAGCGAATCACTTTTCTCCGCTTTTTATTGGGCTTACTGATCCCTCTTTTCAAGAATCCACCGGCTTTTTCTGCCGGAGCTTCTCCTCCGTAAACGATCTTCTGCTCTTCAGCCGGAGCAGGAACATTCTTCTCTGGGTCTTTGACTTCCGCCATGAAACACACTCCTTCTGGTGCAATACAAAGTTTATCACTGTATTGCTAACCTTAGCACAGTAGGCGTGCAAAGCAACAACAAATCAGTAACAGTTTCTTGCGTCACAGCAGACAAAAAATGCAAAAAGCTCCGCGCCTTTCGGCGCGGAGTTTCATCGTTATTCAGCTCTTGTGGCCCGCAGCTTTTTTGCGGAGAGTATCTGATAAACCACGGTTCCGCCAACCAGCACAAGGCCGATAAGGTCGGATTTCCAGCCGGGGTACATCAAGGTCAAGCCGCCGACGGCGACCACTAGCCGCAGCAACGGATTGATTTTCTTAAAGAGAAATCCGTTCAAAGCCAGTGCCACGCCAAAAATGCCCAAAAGTGAGGTTAGAATGACCTCCGCATCGCTGATGAAACCGCTGTTCATCAGCAAAAGCGTGGGGTTAAACGAGAAGATATACGGCACGATGAACGCCGCAATCGCCAGCTTCGTGGCGTTGACGCCCGTTTTCATAGGGTTGGATTTTGCGATTGCCGAGCCAGCATAGGCAGCCAGCGCCACTGGGGGAGTGATGTCCGCCACGATACCGAAGTAGAACACGAAGAAGTGGGCAGCCACCTTGGGAATGCCCAACGTAATCAGAATGGGTGCGCAGGTGGATGCCATGATGCAGTAGTTGGCCGTGGTAGGCACGCCCATGCCAAGCACAATGCAGCACAGCATGGTCAAAAACAGTGCGATAAATAGCGCCAGTGCGGGATTGGGAATAGCCTTGGAAATGGAGACGATGGAGGAGACCAACTTGGATGCAAGACCCGTCACCGTGATACAGCCGGCAATCATGCCCGCCATAGAGCAGGCAACTGCCACCGTAATGCAGCCCCGGCCGCCGGCTTCCAGAGAACTAAAAATCATGCTGCCGGTCTTTTTTGCTACCTTAACGCCGGTGGAGCCGGCGGCACTATCCTTGCGGCTCTCGATTATCTCATCGGGAATGCTCACCAGAATGGCGATGACGATGGCAAGGGATGCGGAGAACTGCAAAGAGCGGATGTTGGCTGCGACCAGCCACACCAGCAGCACCAGCGGTGCCAGCAGGTAAATCTTCTTAATGAGCTTGCCGAACTTGGGCAGCTGATCTCTGGGAATTCCCTGAAGGCCAAGCTTCCGGGCTTCCAGATGAACGGAGAGGAAAATACCGGTAAAATATAACACGGCGGGCAGGATGGCCCAAAGCGCAACCTGCGCATAGGTAACGTCCATATACTCTGCCATTAGGAACGCAGCCGCACCCATGATGGGAGGCATGATCTGGCCGCCGGTGGAGGCAGCCGCTTCTACAGCGCCCGCAAATTCTGGCTTATAGCCGGTCTTTTTCATCATGGGGATGGTCACGGAACCGGTGGTCACGGTGTTGCCCACGGATGAGCCGGACACCATGCCGCAAAGAGCAGAGGAAATGACGGCAACCTTGGCCGGTCCGCCGCAGGACCAACCCGCCACGGAGTTTGCAAGGTCAATAAAGAAGCTAGAGATGCCGGTGCGCTCCAGAAATGCGCCGAAAACGATGAACACGGCGATGAACTTGGCGCACACCTGCACCGGCGTGCCCATCACACCAGAGGTGCCGTAAAACAGCGTGTAGATCACGCGGGGCAGGTTTTGGCCGCTGGCAAAGGTATACACCAGCAGCACACCGACCACAACCAGAATCGGCAGTCCCACGCACCGACGGCAAAGCTCCGCCAGACACAGAATTCCCACAATGCCGATGACGATATAGAACGTCGTCATCTTGGACGCACTGGTGATGATCTTCACCAGCGTGGGATAGTTGAAACAGTAATAGAAAAACGATCCGGCACCCAGAATCATCAGCACAAAGTCGTACCAAGGCATCATGTTCGGGTGGACGTGCTTCTTGCTGGCCGGATAGGTTAGGTAGCCCATGATGGTGATTAGGCCCAGAAAAGCCGTCAGCCGCACAGGAAGATCAGCGGTGGAAAACAGTGTGGACCAGATGCAGTACAGGGAAAAAGCAGTCATGATGGTCTTGACGATCACGCCGGGCTTGCCCTCCCAGATACGGGTGGCAGACTCGCGGTCGTATTTCCGCATGACAGCTTCCATCTCTGCGGCGCTTTCCTTTGCGCCGTGAACGCTTGTCTGTTTATTCTCTTCGGACATAGGTAAAACCTCCGTTCAGGTAGTAATCGAAATTCAGAAATCCTTCGTCTTGCCGTCTTGGCAGAGTCGAAGCCTTTCGGCTCTTTCAAGGCGGCAAGGACTGTGGCACCCGTTTGGGCGCCGCAGTCCCTGCCATTCCGGTTGATACCGGTCGTGTTCCTTGCTTAGTACGTGCCGGCGGGAATGGTGTAGGCGCTGTAATAGGGAGAGGTCGCCAGCATATCGTCGGAGTGCTCCTGGTCCAGACCCACCAGATACACAGGGCCTGCTGTAGCCAGATCCACGATCGCAGTGGTGGGAGCACCAGCCACGATGAACGCTGCATCAATCTTGCCGTCCTTCAAGGAATCGGCGCTGTCGCCGAAGTTCTGATACACAGCGTTGATGTCGCTCTCGCTCATGCCATAGGCATCCAGAACGTCAATGGCGTTGAAGTAAACGCCGGAGCCGGAGGCACCAATGGAGACGGACTTGCCGGCCAGATCAGAAACAGACTTGATGTCGGGGTTGGTGGTGACGATCTGAACCTGCTCCATATAAAGAGCGGCAACCACAGAGAAGCCCTCCACGGGAGCATCAAACAGGCGCTCGCCATTGAAGGCGTAGCTCATGACGTCGGACTGAACAAATGCGATCTGGGTGTCACCGGCAGCCAGATCTTCCACGTTGGCTTGAGAGCCGCCGGAGGTCACTGCCGTGACAACCGTGTCGGAGTTTGCGGAGACATAGGAGGCCAGCACGCCGCCGAAGGCGTAATAGGTGCCGGACTCGCCGCCGGTGCCGAAGGTCAGAGCCTGAGAGTCGCCGGTGCCGGCGCCTTCCTTGACGGAAGCAACCTCAATGCCCTTTTCCTTGAAATACTTAGCAGCGCCGGGATGATAAGGCACAGAGGTGACGGATGCGGCAAAATCCAGATCCAGCTCAGCGCCCTTGGCGTGCTGGTCGGTGATGGCATCCTTGTTTTCAAAGATGGTGGAGACAAAGTTGTAGATATCGTCCTCAGAAGCATCATCGCGGGCGATGACCACGGCACCCACAGCCACCGTATTCGTATCGGTTGCCGCTGCGCCAGCGGAGGAGCCTGCGGCGGCACTGCCGGAAGCAGCGGGGGCAGAGCTAGAACCGCAGCCAGCCAGCAGAGTGGCTGTCATCAAAACTGCAAGACTCAAAGACAAAAGCTTTTTCATTTTATTTCCTCTTTTCTCAAAAATATGCATGGGTATCCAATCACTTGCATATCATACCGTATTTGCATTCATATTTCAAGGGTTTTTCCGGTCATTTTCCTCTTTTTTTGCAGGAGTGTGCGAGACGTTATGCAAAATTTAGGAAATTTTCAGAAAATATGACAGTAATCCTGCAAAACCCCAGTAGAATCGTTCTTTCTCCCAAAAACGACAACAC
>JALCRR010000046.1 GCA_022652815.1 Oscillibacter sp. | reverse complement strand
AACGTGCCGGCTGATGCGGGTTCGGTCACCTTCACCATCACGTTGAAGAATCAGAACACCGATGAAGTGATTAGGCAGTGGGAGGAGGATAGCTTTGCACTGAACCAGTGGAAGAACGTCCGCTTCTACGAAACGCAGTCTGCTCGGTCTGCTGATTCTACCGTCACACGCACCTATTATATTCTGGTGGACAGCCTGCAGACAAACTGCCGGTTTTACGATTTCTTTACGAAACGGTATGACCAGTCCGGAGACGATCTGAAAGTCAGCGTCTCCAATCTCACGATCAATGACCAGATGGCGGATGTCGAGGTCCTCAGTGACACCCAGAACAGCCTCTATCAAAAATTGAACAGTGAGACAGTCGGGGCGACCAAAAACGCTGACATCTCGGTTGCCAACGTTCGCCACCTCTTTAATCTGGATTGTTATGACGACAGATCCGACGATGAAGACATCAAAAATAACAATAACGTATTCGTCAATGCTGTTTTGACCAGCGACATTGACTTTGCGAAGTACGCTAAAACTTCCGACAATCCGACCGATTGGCCGAATGTGGTGACCCACCCGAGCACGTTCCCCAAGGTGGTTTTCAGCTATTACAAGCATTTTACGCTGGATGGCAATGGCCATCGACTCTCCAATTTCAATCTGCAGGACGGCTTTTTTTCATCCAATGAAAGCGGAACCCCAAACCTTACCCTGCAAAATCTGAACGTCGTGAATCCAAGCTTTACGGATTCAGCGGGAAAATATGCCGGAACGCTGGTCAGTGTCACGGGAGCAGCGGGCGCGGTGCTGAAGATCAGCAACTGCCGGGTGTGGCTGGAAAAAAATGGTGCAGACAATATGACCACCACCCTTTCCGAGCATACCATCTCCGGAAACTCCTCCGCAGTCCCCCTCGAAACCGCGGTCAAAAATGCCGTCCCGGGCGTTGGCAGTCTGGTGGGTTCTTCCACGGGAACGCTGATCATCACGGACAGCTTTGCAGCCCTGCCGGTCAGCGGCACCGGCTCCATAGCTCAGAATGTGGGTGGTCTCGTCGGTTCCTGCGCAGGGAAGTTGACGCTGACAAACTCCTATTCGTCCTGCGCGGTGAATAATGCTTCCACCGATGCGGCTTCTGCAACGGGCGGACTGGTTGGCTCTGCCGCAGGCAGCGCCAGCGCAATTTCCGGCTGCTATTCCACCTCTGACGTGACGGCGAGTGCCGGCACTGCCGGAGCGCTGGCGGGCACCGCCGGCGGCTTGACGCTCTCGGGCTGCACGGCTTACAGCACGGTTACAACCGGCGAAACCACGACTTACGGCCCCGTGGTGGGTGGCACGGATTCCACAAACGTGACATACAGCGATTGCCACTATCTCTCCCAGTCCGGCAACGAGGACGTGGCGGATGCCTATGGGGAAAGTCTGCCCGATGGCTTGACCGCCCACGAATACGGCGATCTGGTGGCAACTCCTGCCAACACCGCCGCCAACAGCAATCCCTACGGTACACCGCCGGAGGATCATCCGATTTTCCCATTCACCCTGCTGACGCGCATAAACGAGGCAAATCAAACCGAGACCATCCCCCACTACGGCGACTGGCCGGCGGAGATCGAACCGGCTGAATCCACTATCTATGGCTTGTGCTATTATGAAAAGTATGACGATGGAACTTACGGATTTTACGGGTATGACAAGGCGGGCAATTCCCTCAATACGCTGCAAGGGAATGAGCGGCAGATTCAGAATGCGGGCTATGGGGTGGCCGTTTTCGTTAACGAAGTGGCAAAAAGGCCACATGTTGGAACGTGGAATTATGCGACACTTTCCAATTCTCCGGAGGAATTGCAGCAATATGGGATTGACTTGTATACAATCACAGATGCAATGACAAAATTCCCCTCATACCAGCGCCCATATTATGAAAATGCGATTACAGATGAACAAACGGGACGGCAGCTTTATATCAATCCGAAGTGTGCGGCTGCACTGACCATGAATCCTGCAGATAATAGTGAGCAGGTTCCCCTTCAAATTCGGACGGAATTTCAACTGACTTCAATGCTGAATGTTGCAGTTGAACTCTGGTTGAAACAGACCCATGATATAAAGATTGAATCGGACCAAACGGAAATGATTAACGGAAACAGGAAATTTGTTTTTGATGGTGGCGGCAATCGAATTATGCAATTAAAAAAACCACTATTTGATTCGGTGGCGTGCACGTTGAAAAATATTGTTTTAACCGATGTCAAGATCAGCGGCAACGGTGTGGCACCACTGGCAAAGGTTGCAAACGGCGCAACCATTGACAGGTGCTGTGTTATCGGCGGAACCAATACAGCAGCCTACGGGGGCGATGCCGCAGGCTTTGTTGTACGCACTGACAATTCAACTCAAATTACAAATTGCTATACTGAAAACTGTACGGTAACAGCCACCAAAGGTTCGGCATCAGGCTTCATCTGTTCGGCGCAAGGTACGATTAGCAACTGCCATGCAAATAACACCGTTAAATCCACAGGTGGTAAAGCGGCAGGATTTATTATTGAGATAACCAATAAGTTAGCTCAAATCACAAATTGCTATACTGCAAACTGCAAGGTATTATCGAGCAGCGGTACCGCATCGGGCTTTATCTGCTCGGCGCAGGGTATGATCACGAATTGTCGGGTGGGTTCTTCCGACGCGGTCAGCACGGTGGAAAGCACGATCGGCAGCGCTGCAGGACTGGTTTGTACTGCTGATGACGGTACCATAAAAGGCTGCTCCGTAGAGAATATCACTGTGACGGGGTGCAGTTACTGGGGAAGTGATCCTGGAGCGGCGGGATTCGCTGGAACGATCAGTGGCTGCTCCATTTCAGATTGCTCGGTTACAAATGCTACGATTTCCTGCCCGATAGGGTCCACACGGGCATCGGGCTTTATCACCTTTGCAAATAGTCCGGTAACGAACTGCTCTGTGACAGGCGGCGCGGTAACGTCTGCGCAGTATGCTGCTGGCTTTTGCATTGACAATTATTCACAGATTACTGGCTGCTCTGCAAAAAGTGTAGAGGTTCAAGGAGATAAATTCGCAGCCGGCTTTGCATACAGCAACAAGGGAAACTGGAACGCAAAAATTACATACAGCTTTGTCTCAGAAGGCGAGATCAGCGGGGACAAGGCTGCGGGGTTTGTGTACATCAATGAGGAATGGCATGCTTCTGTCAGCCAGTGCTATGCGGAACTCAAGTCAGTGACGGGCACGGATAGCGCGGCGGGATTTGTCTATAAAAACCAGAGCAACTGCACGGTTACAGACTGCTATGCGGTGGGAACCGGCGCGATAGCTGCTAAAGTGGCTGCAGGTTTTTGCTATTTCAACCAAGGCGGCTGGAGTTCCGGAACCATCCAAAACTGCTACGCAATCATGCGAATGGATACCGGCAGCACCTCCGCTTATGGCTTTAGCCCGAGTGGGGGCACGGTTAACAACTGCTTCTGGGCAAGAGACCTTGGCTTTAATGTCGATGTGGCATCTGATCCCATCATGGCAAAAACCAGAGCGGAAATGACCCAAATGGCTGGCACGCTGGGCAGCAACTGGGAGAGCAAAACCGCGCAGACGACCCACCCGACAGCATTGACCGGCGCCTATCCGTATCCCGGCCTGAAAGACCTGGATCACTACGGCGACTGGCCGGAATTGCCCGAGACTGAGTTCACGTATTTGGGCATCGTGTCAAAGGTAGAAAAGAAAAATAAAGGAATCGTGTTTTCCGGATGCTATCTTGAAAATGGCAAGGAAATAATTCTTGAACCTCCAGACAGTGGAAGCAACATCACTACACTCGGATGTTGTCTGCTGCTGAAGGAAACAGACCCGCAGATCGGCTGGAGTATTCAATATAATGGGCGAGACTGTGATGTACGGGAGATTAGTCTCACTCCTTCAAAAGACAATGGCTCATTGACCCAGTATCGTTTGTATCAAATTTTTTATCGGGATGATCCAGATTATGCGGTTGTGCCTGAATGGAATGGTGTGCTAACTTTGACGGGTTATGGAAACACCTTCTGCTTTTCCGGCAAAATAAATGGAAAAGGCTATTCTTGGTTCCAGCTGAAAGAGTGATTGAATTGAACAGGAAAGGAGGGGAACACCATGGGCGCAATCAATCGAAAACTGAACAGCCAGCGCGGCGTGAGCATGGTGATCGCTCTGGTGTTCTTCCTCGCCTGTCTGATGATCGGCGGTGCGATTCTCACTGCCGCCACCGCCAACGGCATCAAGGCCAAAGACCGCACGGCGGATCAGCAGGACTATCTGGCCGTGGCCTCCGCCGCTCGCCTTTTGAAACACGAGCTGGGGGGGACAGCGTATACCGTCACGCCAACCAGACACGATGACCCAATCTATGGGGAAGTTGATGGGCAAACGGTGCAGGTTGGAACCGATACCTACTATACCTTTGAAACGGAGATTACCCATGCGGGAATTCTGACCGACAGCACAAATGCTGCCTGCGACCGGGGAACTGGCAAGGTCACCTTCTCCTTTTTCGGATCAAGTACATATACGATCACCCCGTCCTGCTCCGATGAGATGGCGCTTGAAGCCGACTACTCCATAGGAAATACTACCGGCACGGCCACCTTCGTGATTCGGGGGAAGAGCCATACCCAGACGGTGACATTTATGGCGAGTGTGAGTGAAACCAGCGTTACCTGGACCGTCGGAACCATCTCCAAAGGCGATACCACTGCGAAGGAGGGAGGCGCGTCATGAAGAAGCTGAAATCCTCCCGGGGCGAGACACTGGTGGAAACGCTGGTTGCCATTTTGACCGTCACGCTGGCAAGCCTTCTTTTTTTGCAGATGACCAACTCTGCAGCGTCCATCAACCGCAGTACCGCCGCTGCGGATGAAACCTTTCAAGCGGACCTTTCTGCCGCAGAGATACAGAGCGGCGCGGCATCGTCCGGCACAGTCACACTCCAAAACGGCGCAGCTTCCTATTCCTACGGCGTTGACGTTTACACCTCATCCGATGGCAACTTGACGTCCTATGCCGCAGAGGGAGGTGCGTCATGAAACGCTTGAAACGCAAGATTTTCTCCCACTCGGGCGTCACGCTTGTGGAGACGCTGACTGCCGTGCTGATTTTGGCGTTGCTGTCCGGGATCATTCTGGTGGGCAGCCGCTCCATGCTGACCGTCTATCAAGGTCACACCTTTGCCAATGAAAGCGCGATGGTGTCCGACACCATCAACACCGCCCTCAGCGATGTGCTGCGTTACGCTGTCCCGGACGGAGAGAAATACACCAACACCGTCTATCAGTTTTCCGGCAGCTACCTGCGCATCCGAGAGGGAAAAATCTGGCTTCCGGGAGACGGAAAGCAGACTGGCCTTTTAAACAGCGGTGCATACAGCAGCCTCTATGTGTTAGCGGGGGATGTGACCGAGCCCCCGGATGACCCGATCAATTACAGCGGAACCGTCCCCCTTTCTACCGCCGCAGATAATCCCGGTGTCATCTCCGGTTCTTACCGACTCTATGACCCGTTCAGCGGGAAGCTCAGCGATCCCATCACCTTTTCCTACCGCATGGTGAACGCTGACGCATGATTTCAATTCCAAAAGGAGAAAACGGCCATGACTTATACACGTCTCGGTGACCTGCTGCTCTCTGTGGGGCTCATTACGCCCGAACAGCTGGAGCATGCGCTCCAGCGGCAGAAAACCACAAAAAACCGTCTTGGCTGGGAGCTGATTGAAGAGCACGTCATTACGGAGCAGCAGCTGATCGACGCCCTGCGGATGCAGCTTGGCATCGAGTTTGTGGATCTGACGAACACCTTTATCCAGCCTCAGCTGGCCCAGCTGCTGCCCAAAAACATTGCCAAGAAATACGGGGTAGTGCCGGTACGCCTCGGCGGTAACACGCTGTACATCGCCATCGCCGACCCCATGAACTTCATGGCCATCGAGGAGGTCAAAAACGCCACCCGCAAGCGCGTGGTGCCCATGATCGCCACGTCCGCCGCTATCGAGCGCACCATTGCCAACCTATACGGCAGCGAGGGCGCTGTCCGCGCCATCGAGGACATGAAGCGGGAGATTGCCGCCGGCACCACCGTCGCCAACTCCCAGACCGAGAGCAACTTTACCGCCGCCGTGCTGGACGGTGTCGAGGGAGAATCCTCCGCGCCCACCATCCGCCTTGCCAACTCGATTATCGAGCGCGCCGTGCTAGAGCACGCCAGCGACATTCACATCGAGCCCTGCGAATCGGAGGTGCGCGTGCGCATCCGGGTGGACGGCGTCATGCACACCGTCATGTCCGTGCCCAAGGATTTGCAGGCGTCCACCATTTCCCGTCTGAAAATCATGGGTGGTATGGACATTACCGAGCGCCGTATCCCCCAGGACGGCCGCTCCGCTGTCCGGGTGAAGGACAAGGACATCGACCTGCGTATGTCCACGCTTCCCACCATCTATGGCGAAAAATTCGTTATCCGTCTGCTGGACAAGGACTCCCAGTTGCTGTCCAAGGAAAAGATCGGCCTAATCGGAGACGATCTGAAAAAGTATCAGAGTCTCATTTCCCGGCCTTCCGGCGTGGTGCTGATTGTCGGCCCCACCGGTTCGGGCAAATCCTCCACCATGTACACCATGATCCGGGAGTTGAACACGGAGCTTGTGAATCTGGTGACGCTGGAGGACCCGGTGGAGTACAACATTGACGGCATCAATCAAGTGCAGATCAACGAAAAGACCGGCATGACCTTCGCCAGCGGCCTGCGTTCCATTCTGCGTCAAGACCCGGACATCATTGCCGTGGGCGAAATCCGCGACGGCGAAACGGCTCAGATCGCCATGCGCGCAGCCATCACCGGACATCTGGTGCTGTCCACCATCCATACCAACGACGCCGTGTCCACCATCGACCGGCTGCTGGACATCGGGGTGGAGCCGTACTTGATTTCCTCGGCGCTCAACGGCGTCATTTCCCAGCGGCTGGTGCGCCGCATCTGCCCCAACTGCAAGGAGGAGTATACTCCCACGGCGGACGAGCAGATGGATTTGGGACTGGACAACGCATCCAATGTGAAGTTTTATCGCGGCAAGGGCTGCCCCAACTGCTTCGGCACGGGCTACCGTGGTCGCGTAGCCGTGTTTGAAATTCTGACGCTGTCCCACCCGCTGCGCCTTGCCATCAACCGCGGCGCCAAGCGGGAGGAACTGGAGGAGATCATCGCTCGGGGCGGAAACTTTGTCTCCCTGCGGGAAAACGCCCGCCGTCTGGTTTTGGAAGGAACAACCACCATCGAAGAAGCGCGGCGTATCACCGCGGCGGAGGATGCATGACGATTCAAGAGCTGATTTTGGAGGCACGGGATGCCGGCGCGTCCGATATCCATTTGATCTGCGGTCTGCCGCCCAAATACCGGGTGGCGGGTGCGCTTCGCTCCATGCGGGACGAGGCTTTGACCGGTGAGGCCTGCGACGAATTGGTGCGCTCCCTTGCCGGGGACGATTACAAGCTGCTGTTGGAGGAAGGGGAACTGGACTCTGCCGCCACCATGGGCGGCGTGCGCTTTCGGATCAATCTGTTTCGCCAGCAGGGACACTCCTCTGCTTCGCTGCGCCTTTTGAGCGAGAACATCCCCATGCTGGAGAAGCTGGGACTTCCCCCCAAGGTGGAGGAGTTGACGGAGCTTGCCCGGGGCATCGTTCTGGTCACCGGCGAGACCGGCTCCGGCAAATCCACTACCCTTGCCGCCATGATCGACCGGATCAACCACAGCCGTGCCGAGCACGTCATCACGCTGGAGGATCCTATTGAGTATCTCTACACCCCAGACAAATGCATCTTCAACCAGCGGGAAATCGGCCGTGACACGAAGAGCTTTGCTTCCGGCCTGCGGGCGTCATTGCGGGAGGATCCGGACATTATCCTCGTGGGCGAGATGCGGGACCTGGACACCATCGAAACCGCGCTAACCGCGGCGGAGACCGGCCATCTGGTCTTTGCCACGCTGCACACCGGCAGCGCCGCGGACTCCATCGACCGCATTGTGGACGTATTTCCGGAAGCGCGGCAGCATCAGATCCGCATGCAGCTCTCCCAGACCCTGAAGGCCGTCCTCTCCCAGCAGCTTTTGCCCACCAGAGACGGAAAGAGCCGGGTGTGCGCGTGCGAGCTGATGGTGGTCAACAGCGCCATTCGAAATCTCATCCGGGAGGGCAAGACACCCCAGATTGAAAACACCATCGCCACCTCCGCAGCCGAGGGCGCCATTACCATGGATAATGCCATTCTAAAGCTTTGCAGGACCGGTAAAATTTCTGCCGACACCGCGCGAAAAGCTGCCCATGACGGCGACTATGTTAAGAAAAATATTATGTATTGAATGAAAATGAGGAATTTGTAACTTCAACTGCCTATTTTGCCGAAAAAGAGCAGACATTTCGCAAAATGATATCCTAAAATCGACAGAAGTCCTTGACGTTCGACATCATTCGGCAGTATTCTTAAATGGAAATAAAACCGTAGCATTGCTTCAGAAAGGGCGGTGAAAAGCGACGCAGACCTACAAATACAAGGCAATCTCCCGCGATGGAGCGAAAGTCTCCGGCGTTGTGGAGGCATTTGACGAGTATGCCGCTGTCTCCAAGATCAAGGAGACCTGCTCGGTCGTGACAAAAATTACGGAAGTGCAGGGTCGGACGCGGGAGCGGAAAGATCTGACGCTGGGCAAAATCAGCGAGAAGTCGCTTTCCATCATGTGCTCGCAGTTTGCCATCATTCTGGGCGCGGGACTGCCCATCGTCCGTGCGGTGGAGCTGATTGCCGACCAGACCACGGACAAGGCTCTCAAAAAGATTCTCAAACAGGCAGCGGGAGACGTGGCTGCAGGCTTTGGCCTTGCCCAGAGCTTTGAAAACAAGGGCAAAAATCTCCCCACCACCCTTATTGAAACCGTCCGCTCCGGCGAGGAGTCCGGCACGCTGGACGTGTCGTTCAAGCGGCTGCACACCTATTATGACAAATCCTCCAAGACCAAAGGCAAGATCAAATCCGCCATGGTCTATCCCGTGTTTACCATGGTGGTGGCGGTGGTTGTCGTCATCATTATTATGGTGGTGGCGGTGCCGGCGTTCACTTCTAGCTTTACCTCCATGGGCATCGAAATGCCCGGCGTGACCAAGGCGCTCATTGCCATGAGTGAATTTTTCACCCGCTTTTGGGCGATTCTCGCCATCATCATCGCCGGCGGTATCCTTGCATGGAAGCTCTGGGGTCGGACGGAGGGCGGGCGACTTTATCAAGATCGCTATCGGCTGAAGGTGCCCCTGCTTGGCAAGCTGGCCAATTTGCGCACTGCCGGCGAGTTTGCCAACACCATGTCCACCTTGCTGGCTGCAGGGCTGCCCATGGTAAAGGCCGTTCACGTCACCACAAAAATTCTCGGCAATTACTATATTGCAACGGAAATCGGCAGGCAGCTGCCCCGGCTGGAAGAGGGCAAGACCCTGGGCTCCTGTCTCCACGCCGCCGGCGTGCTGCCGGAGCTGCTGGTGGAAATGACCGGCGTGGGTGAGGAGACCGGCACCATGGAATCCACGCTGGACGTCATCGGCGCCTATTACGACAACGAGGCGGAGGTTGCCTCCGCCCGGGCGCTGTCGCTGATGGAGCCGATTATCATCTGTTTTCTGGCCGCCATTGTGTGCTTTATCCTGCTGGCTGTCTACATGCCCATGTTCTCCCTGTACGGCGGCATGGCTTGACGCCTTCAAAAAACGGATGTCAATTTGTTTCGCCGCTTTTGCGGCGGTGAAAAGCTGCGATG
Source organism: Oscillibacter sp. (assembly GCA_022652815.1). GTDB lineage: Bacteria > Bacillota > Clostridia > Oscillospirales > Oscillospiraceae > Oscillibacter. Next base: position 8,676 of record JALCRR010000046.1, on the reverse strand, counting down.
CGGTACGCCGTGTGCCGCAAGTCCCAGCCTTAACGAAGGTATCACGCGGGTACCCGCCCGCTTGATATAAAAGCTTGCAAACCCAACCAACCCGATGAAAAATAAGGAGGAAGATTACTTATGAAAAACGCACTCACTACCCTGAAAGCAAAGAAGAACTCCAAGAAGGGCTTTACCTTGATGGAAATGCTGATCGTGGTGGCCATCATCGCCATCTTGGTCGCAATCGCCATCCCCGTGTTCTCCGCACAGCTCAATACCGCAAAACAGCGCGTAGACGAAGCTAACCTGCGCTCTGCAACTTCCATGGCAGTTGTTGCATATTTGAATACCGACAACGCTCCTGCATCCCAAAAGTATTATGCACATGCAGGAACAGGAAATACGATGACCGTTGATACTACTGCTGGAACACCGTACGCACCGGAGTACAATACCGGTAAACACATCGAAGTTGTCGTTACAACGGGTGGCGCGGTTGACGCGGCTACCGGTTGGGTTGCAGATTAACCTAAAGCCCTTCTAACAGATTAATCCTCTGTTCAGAACACCAACCCGAGTACCGGGGATCAAGGCTGCACCAACGGGTTGCGATGCAATAGCCTCTCCGGGAAACGTAGTTCATTACAACTTGAAAAATAATGAAAATTTTTCATCGACAGTGAACTCTCCGGTCTAACCGGGGATTCAACCCGAGTACCATGGGCCAGCCCGCCGTCGGGTTGCGGCGTCCGCCCCCATGGGAAACGTACACAAGGGCCTGCAAGCCCCGGCCTGTCCCCCGCCCCCTTTTGGGGACGGGGGCAGACCTTGTGACAACACCGGACAAAGATCGCCTAAACGACTGCGTGCGGTGTTGCCCCTAAAAACCTAATTTTGGGAGGAACCTTTTGATGCTGCATCTTTCCACCGCTCTCACGGCTTATGTTCTGGTACTTGCCGCCGTGCTGGGTGCCGTAATGGGCAGCTTCACCTCCTGCGCAGCGGGACGTTTCTGCGCGGGGGAGGACTGGACAAAGGGGCGCAGCCATTGCGACGCCTGCGGCCACACCCTGGGGGTTCCCGATTTGATTCCGATTTTTTCGTGGCTGTTTTTAAAGGGTCGCTGCCGTCACTGCGGGGCAAAAATTTCCGTGCGCTGCCCGCTGACGGAGCTTCTTTCCGCTGCCGCGTTTGTGGGCGTCGTTCTTCGGTTCGATGTGACCGTACAGACGGCGCAATACTTAATTCTCTGCGTCATTTTGCTGGCGGTTGGGCTGGTGGATTACGACACCGGCATCATTCCCGACAAGCTGCTGCTGGCCATCTTCACGGACTGGCTGATGTTTCTGCCGTTTTTAAACGGCGGGGTTTTATGGGAAAACTTGAAAACCGGCATTCTCGCCGCGCTGGCATCTTCCGTGCCGCTGCTGATCGTCTCCGTCATCATGGACAAGGTGCTGGGCAAGGAGAGCATGGGCGGCGGAGACATCAAGCTGTTTTTCGTCTGCGGCCTCTTTTTCAAGTGGAAGTATGTGCTGTTTTTACTGATCGTGTCCTGCATTTTCGGCATCGTCTTTGCCGTGGTGACGGGCAAGACCACCGGAGACGCGGAAAACCCCAGAGCGTTTCCCTTTGGCCCGGCCATTGTGCTGGGCGTCTACGTATCGCTGCTGGCGGCGCAGACCGCTACGGACGCATATCTGCGTCTGTTTCTCTGAATCGGATCTTTTTCTGCCGTCTTGGCGGCAGTTTCCATTCCATATTTAAGGAGGAAATCGGATGGCCAATACCTATTTGGGTCTTGATATCGGCGCTTCTGCCGTCAAGTTGGCGGTGGTTCGGGATGGCCGGGTGCAGAAGCTGCGCACCGCACCGCTGCCGGATCATCTGATGACCGCAGGCGGCGTCACCTCGCCGGACGCTCTGGCGGACGAGCTGCGGGCGCTTTTACATCGGGAGCATATCACCGTGAAGAAGGCCGCGCTGGCGCTGCCGCCGGAGGATGCCTTTATCCGCCGGGTAACGGTGCCCTATATGACCACGGAGCAGCTGTTGGTCAACCTGCCCTACGAGTTCCACGACTATATCCAGAAGGACAAAGACCTCTATTTCTACGATTACGCGGTGGACGCGGTGAAGCGGAACGAGTCCGGCGAGCCAAAGGAACTGGAGCTGACGGCCTGCGCCGCGCTCAAGGAGAGCATCGCCGAATGGCGTGGCGTCCTGCGCAAGGTGGGCGTAAAGCTGACTGCTGCCATGCCGGAGTATCTGACGTACCGCAGCTTGATCGCGGCCTATGAAACGGCGCACAAGGACGATCATCCCGCCGAGTACTGCATCGCCGATCTCGGCCACAGTGCCATTCGGGTGCACATGTACAGGGGCAGCAATTACGAGACCTCCCGCGTGATTGAGTGCGGCGGCGCGTCCATTGATGCGCTGATTGCCGACACGGTATCTGTCGATCCCCACGTTGCGGCGGATTATAAGCTGGCCAACTACGCGGGTACGCAGGAAATTCCCGCCTGCCGGGATCTGTACGCCAAAATCGCGGTGGAAATCCTCCGCGCCATTAACTTCTACGGCTTCAACACCCCAGACTCCGATTTGCAGGACATCTACTTCTGCGGTGGCCTTGCCAAGGTCACGGCGCTGATGGAAACCATCACTGCTTCGTTGGAGCTGAAGGTGCACAATATTTCGCAGCTGCTGCCCCTGCCGGAGGATGCCGGGGATTTGGCAGTGATTTGCCCCGCAGCCATCGGCGCGGCCATGGGAACGGAGGCGAGAGCATGATGGGGAAGGAAAAGAAATATCCGTCCAAAACCACCCTCAACCTCGCCCAGAAAGAGCGGGAAAAACGCGATCTCGGCGCAGTAGTGCCGGTGGCAATTCTGCTGGCGTTGGGGATTGCCGCATTTTGCAAGTTCGGCGTTGTTGACCGGCTAAATGCCCTGTCCCAGGCCGAGGCGCAGGCGGCACAGGCCGAGGCGCAGACCGCCCAACTGGCGGATCTGAACGCAAATTACGACAGCTTGCTGCAGGAATACCAGAGCTATTCCGTCGCCCAGAGCGCCCTCACAGGCGGCGCCGATCCCATGGACTGTCTGGGGCTGATTGAGCGGGAACTTTTGACTAAGGCGGATGTCACATCATTCACCGTGGCGCCGGACACGATTACCGTGGCTTTTTCCGGTGTGACCCTCAATGAGATTTCCGCCATCTATCTCAATCTGATGAAGTCCGACCTCGTCTCCGGCGTGCAGGTGTACACCGCCGCCACGGAGAGCGAGAAAAAGGCCGCTGTCTCCGCCACCATGACCGTGAAGCTGGCGGTAGAGACTTCCGGAGAGGGGGCGGCAGAATGAAACGCGAATTTACCCAGCGGGAAACCGTCCTAATGCTGATTCTCGTGGTGATTTTGCTGATCACCGGTTATGTGAAGCTCTTTGCGCAGCCAGTGCAAGCGCAGTTGACCGCCGCTCAGACCCGTCTTGCCGATGCGCAGGATGCCCAACTTATCGAGCAAGCGAAAAACACACAGCTTCAGAAGATGGAAGCGGAGCTGGAGGAGCTGAAAAAGAATGGCAGTGCGCCCACGGCCATGATCCCGCCCTATGACAACATCGATCAAGTGATGGTGCAGTTGGGCGCGATTCTCAAGGCGGCGGAGGACTATCAGCTGACATTCTCTGACGTGACGTTCAACAGCGATCTTGTCATGCGCCCCATTCAGATGAGTTATACAACCAAGACTTACGCCCAGGCCAAGGAGATCATGACACAGCTGTACGGCTGCGTGTATCGCTGCTCTATCGGCAACATCAGCGTGAGCATGGGTGAAGGCACGGTTTCCGTGGCGCTGACCGCCACGTTCTACGAGCAGTATGACGACGCGGCTGCCGCCGACGATCCGGCCAACGCACCGGATGCACAGGCAAATGCAGCCACATCGTCCAGTACACAGGGCTAAAAAGTGAAATTGGGTTGATCGGTTAAGGAAAGCGGCGCACCGCATGGTGCGCCGCTTTTTGCGCCCCTGCAGGGACGGAGATGAAACCACATACTCCGAAAAAAAGGCCACCTGCCCAAATTTGGCAGGTGGCCTTTTCATGCAGGTTATGTCTTATGCGTCGAACACGCCGAGAATCACAATGCCGGCAATGACGGCCGCAATGGCGGCGTAGTGCTTTTTAGAGAGCTTTTCCTTGAGGAAGATACGGCTCCAGATCACGGAGGCCACGCAGTAGGCAGAGATGATGGGTGCCGCCAGCATGACGTGCTCCTCATCGCCGATGGCGTAGATATAGGCGAACTGTCCTGCGGTTTCGCAGATGGCGCCGAGATACTTGGGGCCTTCCTGCTTGGGAATTAGGTGGTCCTTTTTAATCATGACTACATAGACGAAGCACACGATGGCGCACAGCAGGAACGTCAGCTCATAGGCCACGTTGGCGGAATCCTCGTTCAGCGTCCGCAGCACCAGAGAGTCTGCGAAGGTGCCCAGGGCGTCCAGCAGGCAGTAGATGATCGGCAGCACTAGAGCCAGCGCGGATTTGGAGTAGCGGTAGTTGGAGGCACTCTGCCGCGCTTCCCGCAGGGCATCGTCCTCGTGGGCTTCCACCACGCCAAGACCCACTACGCCGACGCACACCAGTGCAACGGCGGCCAGCTGCCAGCCGCTCACGGCATGAATGCCGCCGGTAATCAAGCACAGCACGGCAACCAGTGCGCCGGAGGAGTTGCAGATGGGGGAGGAGATGGAAAGCTCGATGTACCGCAGACCTACATAGCCGATGGTCATGGACAGAATGTACAGCGCGGACACGGGCAGATACGTCAGCAGCACGCCCCAGGTGATGACCACGCCGCCCACAAGAATTTCGTACAGGGCGTGCAGACCCATGACGGCACCCACGGCGATCACCATTTTCAGATGCGCATACTTGTCGTTGCCGCGGCAGCCAATCTTGGAAAAGAGGTCAGAGCCGCTCCAACAGAGCAGCGCAATAATAGAAAGCCAGAACCACATCATTTTTTTCTCCTTCAAATTCAGTCATTTATTCACACACAAAAAAGCGGCTGAAGAAGGGGAGGTGGCCTGCGTCGAAAGGCGTGGTGAGGTGGCATGGGATCGCTCCTTTCAGAGCTGGATCAGTCCCGCGTCCACCATTTTCTGGAGGCTCATCAGGATGCCCAGCTTCGCGTGATACCAGGTCAGACCGCCCTGGAAATAGATGGCGTAGGGCGGGCGAATGGGGCCGTCGGCGGAAAGCTCGATGGAGGAGCCCTGCACGAAAGCGCCTGCGGCCATAATGACATCGGAATCGTAGCCGGGCATGGCCCAGGGCTCCGGCGTGACATAGCTGTCCACCGGGGCGGCGGCTTGAATGCCCTTGCAGAAAGCCTCCATGCCCTCTTTGCTGCCCAGCGTCACGGCCTGGATGATGTCGTGACGATCCTCCGAAGCGTTGGGAACACAGGCAAAGCCCAGTTTTTCATAGACATTGGCGGCGAACACCGCGCCCTTCAAAGCGCCGGACACCACCGTAGGGGAGAGGAACAGACCTTGGTAAAAGGCGGGCATTAGGCCGAGGTTTGCGCCGACCTCCTGCCCGAGGCCTGGAGCCGAGAGCCGATAGGCGCAGCGCTCCACGCACTCGCTGGTGCCGCAGATATAGCCACCCACCGGGGCAAGACCGCCACCGGGGTTTTTGATGAGGGAGCCGACTACCATGTCGGCACCGAGATCAGAGGGTTCCAGCCGCTCCACAAATTCGCCGTAGCAGTTGTCCACCATGATCTTCACGTCTGGCTTCACGCCCTTGCAAAAGGCGATCAGCTCGCCAATCTGGGCGACGGAAAAGCTAGGACGGGTGGCGTAGCCCTTGGAGCGCTGAATGGTAATCAGCTTGGTGCGGTCGTTGATTTTGGCGCGGATGGCGTCGTAGTCAAAGGTGCCGTCGGCTTTCAAATCGGCCTGGGCGTAGGTCACGCCGTATTCCTTCAAAGAGCACTTGCTCTCCCGGATGCCGATGACCTCCTCCAGCGTGTCGTAGGGTGCGCCTACGGGGGATAAAAGCTCGTCGCCGGGCAGCAGGTTGGCGGAAAGCGCCACCGTCAGGGCGTGGGTGCCGCAGGTGATCTGGGGACGCACCAGCGCGGCCTCCGTGTGGAACACGTCGGCATACACCCGCTCCAGATTCTGCCGTCCCTCGTCATCATAGCCGTAACCGGTGGTGGCGGCAAAGTGGGTGGCATTAACCCGATTTTTCTGCATGGCGGAGAGCACCTTGCACTGGTTGTACTCCGCATTCTGGTCGATGGCGGCAAAGCGGTCTTTCAAAGAGGCCAGAACCGTCTCCCCGTATTCATAGACTGCCCGGGAAACTCCTAGGGCTTCATATATCGTTTCCATTTCCATGATGATCTTCTTATCTCCTCAACTTCCGGATGGAAGAATGATATGCGCGGATTGAGTTAATAGGCCCGTTCCATCTCCGCAATGCGCTGAAAGAGCCAGTCATTGACCGGGACGGGGATGTTGTGTTTGCGGGCGAGACGGCGGATGGTGCCGGCAAACAGCTCCACCTCGGATTTCCGGTGAGCCTTGCCGTCCTGCCGCATGGAGGGTTCGCCGTCAGAGGGGAAGGTGTCGATGATGGCAACCCAGTTTTTCACATCCGCCTCGGACAGGGGAACGCCCTCGGCATTGGCCACGGCGACGACCTCCCGCATGGCACCCAGCATGGTGTCCCGGGGCTTGCCGGGGCGCTTCAAAATGCCGTAGCCGCCCTCAAACACCATGGCGGTCTGGTTGCAGCCGGTGTTGCACAGCAGCTTGCTCCACTTGTGGACGCGAATGTCCTCAGGCAGGGAGTAGGGAAAGCTGATGGAGTCAAAAAACGCCGTCAGTGCATGGAGGTTGCCCTCGTCCTGTCCAGAGGGAACGCCGATGGCCAGCTCGCCCTTGGGACTTGCGAAGGCCTGGTTGCCCTCTTTTTTGGCGGACATCTTCTGAGCGACGCACCACACCAGCTTTTCTGCGCCGAAGGCCTCCGAGAGCACCTGCTCGCTCAAAATGCCATTGAGGATGGACACCACAATGGTGTCCTCGCCCACCAGAGGGGCGCACTCCCTCGCGGCATCCTGCAGACCGCCGAATTTGGTGGCAAACAGCAGCAGATCGACGCACCGTGTTTCCTTCGTTGGGTCGGCATAGTGAAAATCGCATGCCTCTCCGTTAAAATAGATGCCCTCCCGCTGATAGCGGGCAATGCGCCCTTCATCTGCCAAAACCAGAACGTGCTCTTTGCCCAGTGCGCGGGTCAGCGTGTCGGCATATAGAATGCCCAGTGCGCCAAGACCGATGATACCGACGGTTTTAATCTTTTTCATGGGACAGATTCCTTCCTTGTCTCCTCGAAAAAAGCCGCAGGAACACCCTGCGGCCTTTTTAGCTGTTCTTTTGACTTACGATGCGATGGTTTCCCGCCACTTTAGGTCGTAGGGCTCGAACACGACCTTCTCATAGGCGTCCACATCCAGAACCGTTCCGTCCCAGTCAGCGTGGATATCGCCGTTTTGCTTGATGAGAATATCGTAGAGGATGTCGTACGTCACGCCGTCGGCGGGGTCTTTTTCCACGATGGTGGAGTAGGGCAGCGTCTTGTGATAGGTCAGCTCCATGCCCTTGTAGTCAAAGTGGAAGCCGCAGCGCATCCGGCAGCCGTCCAGTCCGGTGTAGCCGGCGATCTGCTTGAGATCGTGGAGAATCTTGTCTCCATCCTGGTCATAGAGGTTGTCCGGTGTGGTGGCCGTGTAGTCGAAGCGGAACTGGATCGACGCGCCGGAAATCCGGCGGAACCGCTCGAGATAGGGCACAAGGCCATCGGCGGGGTAGTTCTTATAAAGCACGCAGTTCACGCGGAAGGGAACTGCCAGCCGGCCCAGAAGGCCGTCGTTGGACTCCACCACGTATTTCTGCATATGGCGGGAGACGTTGATGCAGGTGATCTTGTCCTTGTTGCGTTTGGTGAACTCCACGATGTCGTCCTCGGAAACGTGCTCGGAGACGGGGAGCGTGGTATTAATAAAAACTCTGTGGGTAGTGGGAATCTCGTCTAGCATCTTCTGCAAAGATTCAAGATCGGCCAGCGGCTCACCGCCGGTAAACACGAAATCGCAGTTCGGCGTGATGGCATCCATCCGCTCGATGCTCTTGCAGATCTTTTCAGCAGAGAAGCCGGTGAGATCTGCGTATTCCCCTTTGTTGATGCAGAACGGGCAGTGATTTCCGCAGTCGTACGGGACGAAAATCGTCACCGTGGCGCCGCCCTCCCGCGTCTTGTAAGGATGTTTCATAAAATGATCGGCCTTTCAGAGAAGATTGGGTTCCTAAGTGAAACGAACAGAATGCGAATTCTGTCAGTTTTTATGCACAGTGAAATATTTTATAATATTTTAACGCTAAGGTCAAGGGAAAAACGAAAATTTGCGGGAAGAAAATACGTAAAAAAAGAAAAAACCGGGGAAAAGCGGCGGGATTGGCACTTGCTGCGCACCTGCCGGTCGGGGTCTGTACAGATGCGGGGAAAAATGCTACAATATAATAACTTATCAATCGGATTTAACTTGATGAAAAGGAGGCGAATGAGATGACAGCCTTAACCGTATCCCTTCAGACCTTGCTGG
>JALCRR010000045.1 GCA_022652815.1 Oscillibacter sp. | reverse complement strand
GCTTTGGCAGAACGATAATACCATCGTGATCGGCCAAAACCAGAACGCCGAGGCGGAGATCAATCGTGCCTTTGTGGAGCAGCACCATATCCACGTGGCACGGCGCACGACCGGCGGCGGCGCAGTTTATCACGATCTGGGCAATTTGAATTATTCCTTCATTACCGATGCCGGAGATTCTGAGCGCTTGACATTTGAGCGCTTTACCCACCCGATTGTGGAGGCGCTGAAAGGCCTTGGCATCAACGCGGAATCTTCCGGCCGCAACGACATTCTGGCGGAGGGCCGCAAGGTCTCCGGCACAGCTCAGCGGCTTTTGAAAGACCGCATTTTGCACCATGGAACGCTGCTGTTTGATTCGAACCCCGGCATGGTGTCGGGCGCGCTGAATGTGGACCCCAGCAAGTTCCAGTCCAAAAGCGCCAAGAGCGTAAAGGCCCGCATCGGCAACATTCGGGAGTTTCTGAAAGAGGATATGGATCTGCCTGCCTTCTGGGAGTATCTGAAGCACACCCTGGCTGGCAGCGGCCTGATTGCAGCAAGCCTGACAGAGGAAGAACTGGCGGCAATCCGGAAGCTGGAGAGAACCAAGTATGACACTTGGGAGTGGAACTTTGGCAAGTCTCCTAAGTATAATATGACCAATAAGCGCAAATGGCCCGGCGGCATTCTGGAGCCGCAGATTGAAGTGGACAAGGGCGGCTGCATCGCAGACGCCGTGTTCTACGGTGATTTTCTGTCCGTTACCTCGCTGGAGGATTTGACGGCGGCCCTGCGGGGCTGCCCGTTTCGCCGGGAGGACGTGGCGGCGGTGCTGGACCGATTCGATTTGAAGAATTGTTTCGGCGGCATCACAAAAGAGGAAGTTCTGGACACGATTTTTTACGTGGACTGATTTCAATACAGAAGGAAAAGGGGCAAATCAAGTGAAAAAGGGAGCAGAGAAGTGCGACGCCCAGTGGTATCTTGAGGCCTATACGCGCATGGTGCGTATTCGCGATTTCGAGACCAAAGCGGCGGATTGCTTCACAAAGAGCGAGCTGGCAGGCAACATTCACCTGTATATGGGTGAAGAGGCCAGCGGCGTAGGTACCTGCCTTGCGCTGAAGGATACGGACTATATTACTTCTACGCACCGCGGACATGGTCACTGCATTGCCAAGGGCGCCAAGACCGACAAGATGATGGCGGAGCTGTTCGGCAAGGAGACCGGCTATTGCAAGGGCCGCGGCGGCTCTATGCACATTGTGGATGTTCAGAAGGGCATTCTGGGCGCCAACGGCATCGTGGCCGGCGGCATTGCTCTGGCGGCTGGCAGCGCCATGGCCTCCCAGTACAAGGGCGAGGACAGCGTGACGGTTGCCTTCTTTGGCGATGCTGCTTCCAACCAGGGCGTTTTTCACGAGACAGTCAACATGGCTGCCACCTGGAAGCTGCCCATCGTATTTCTGATTGAAAACAACCAGTACGGCGTTTCTACCGAGATTCACCGCGTGACCAATACCGATACGATGGCGGTCCGGGCACAGGCTTACAATATCCCCGGCGTCACGGTGGACGGCACGGACGTGGAAGTGGTCTATCACGCCGTTTCTGAGGCTGTTGCGCGCGCCCGCAAGGGCGATGGCCCCTCCATTGTGGAGACCATGGTCTATCGTTATCAGGGCCATTACTGCGGCGATCCCGCCGTGTACCGCCCCAAGGAGTACCTGGCCGAGGGCAAATCCAAGGACCCCATCGACAAGGCAAAGAAAAAGATGCTGAAAATGGGCATCAAGGAATCTGAAATCGACGCCATCGACGCCAAGATCGCACAGGAAATCGAGGGCGCGTACCAGTTCGCCAAGAACTCTCCGGATCCCGATCCTGCGGCAGTGATTGACTATATGTATTCCTCCGACAACGAAAGGAGCGTTCTGAGATGAAAACTTCCATCAGCAAGGCCATCGGCCAAGCGCTCCACGAGGAAATGGTGCGTGACGAAAATGTGTTCATTCTGGGCGAGGATATGGGTGTCATGGGCAACGTGTTCGGCATTACCCGCGGCTTTCGGGATGAATTCGGTGCCAAGCGCGTGATTGATACCCCGATCAGTGAGTCCGGCTTCACCGGTATTGCCGTGGGTGCTGCGATGCGCGGCCTGCGTCCCGTGGTTGAGTGGATGTACGATGACTTTATCACTGTCTGCCTGGACCCTGTTATGAACCAGGCCGCCAAGCTGCGCTATATGACCGGCGGCCAAATCACGATTCCCGTGGTGTTCCGCGCCCCCATCGGCGCCGGACGCCGCAACGCCGGCCAGCACTCCCAGTGCCTGGAGGCGCTCTTTACCCACATTCCCGGCTTAAAGGTTGTCTGCCCCTCTACGGCGGCAGATGCCAAGGGACTGCTGAAGGCTGCCATTCGGGACGATGACCCGGTGGTGTTTCTGGAGCACAAGCTGCTTTATGCCAAGCAGGAAGAAATTCCCGACGGCGAGTACATCATTCCGCTGGGCAAGGCCGATGTCAAGCGCCCCGGCAAGGACGTGACCATCATCACCTGGTCCCGTCAGGTCTATTTTGCACTGGAAGCCGCCCAGACGCTGGCTGCGGAAGGCATTGACGCCGAGGTTCTGGATCTTCGTACCCTGGTGCCCCTGGATTGGGACGCCGTGCGGGAGTCTGTTTGCAAGACCCACAATGTGGTGATCGTGGAAGAGGGCGTCAAGCGCGGCGGCGTTGGCGCAGAGCTGTCTGCCCAGATCACGGAGGATCTGTTCGACGAGCTGGACGCTCCCGTTGGCCGTGTGGCCGGCATGAACGTGGTTTCTCCGTTCTCTCCCGTGCTGGAGGATGCTGAATTCCCCCATCCCGAGGATATCGTGGCCGGCGTAAAAAAGACGCTGGGCAGATAACGGGGGAGCAACATGGCGATTGAAGTTTTAATGCCCAAACTGGGCCTGACGATGACCGAGGGCACCATTGAGGAATGGAAATTCCACGAGGGTGACGCGGTAAAAAAAGGCGAGATACTGTTTTCTGTTGCCACGGATAAGCTGACCAATGACGTGGAGGCAGAGGCTGACGGAACACTGCTGAAGATCCTGCTGCCTGAGGGCGAAACGGCCGCGTGTGGCGCAGTTGTGGCGTATCTCGGCGCGGCAGGGGAGAGCACTCCTGCCGGCACAGCGGCTGCCAGCGCACCGGTGGCTCCCGCCCCCGAAGAAGAAAAACCGGCGGCACCGGTGCCTGCTCCTGCGGCGGCTCCGGCTGCGGCCTGCGATGCGCCCACTTCCACCGGACGAATTCGCATTTCCCCCTACGCCCGCAAGACGGCGCAGGAGCGCGGAATTGACATTTCTACCCTAACCGGCACAGGCCCCAACGGCCGCATTGTCTGGCGCGACGTCAATGCCGCGCCGGAGGCAAAAGAGGCGGCGTGCGCAGCACCTGCTGCTGCCGTGATGGTAGCCGGGCTCTACACCTCTGCCGACGTGACGGAGCTGCTGACCGCTGTCAAAGCACTGAACGGCGCTTTGAGCGTGGAACAGTTTGTGACAAAGGCTGCTGCCAAGCTGAATGGCGACGTTTGCGTGCGGTATCTCGGCGGTGTGGAGGGCTTTTTGCCCGGACTGGATGCCGGACAGACAGCTGTTCTGGGCTTCGGAGATCCCACAGGTCATGTACTTCGCCTAAATCTGGCCTATGTGCCTGCCGCGTTGGACGATGCTGCCGCCGCAGATTTCCTGCGCGATCTGGCATCCATTCTGGAAACCCCACTTTCTCTGCTGGCCTAAAACAAAAAAGAGACATGCCTTTCGGCATGTCTCTTTTTTTGCGCTCAAATAATTTCCTGCTGGAGGGCGTCCTGCATCATGCGGATATCCGGAATCCCGTGCAGCTGCTGCACGGCTCTCGCTGTGGCTTCCCGATAGCCCCATTCGTCATCCTGGGCAAAGGGGAGATGATAGACCACCAGATGTTGGGGACGGATATACTGTTCAATAAAAACCCGCCCTTTGTGGAGTGTGACCCACGGAAAATCCAGCAGGGCCAGGTTGATATTGGTATCACCGATGAATTCCGCCAGCTGCGGATTAGCAACTGCACAGTCTCCGACAATCAAGATGCGAAAGCCACTGTCATTGATGATACAGCCGTAGTTGGGAACTTGAGCAAACTGCTCACCCTCGTGGGTGAGCTTCCTAAAACGAAGAGAAAGCCCGTGGAGACAGAGCTGATCCTGCTGCCCGGAAATCAAGATCTGATCGTCAAATTCCCGCTCCGGCAGAATGAGCTCTGCGTATGGCCAGCGCACTTTTGCCTGCGCCGTCAGATCCCGGGAATAGTGATCCGGGTGACAATGCGTGTAGAAAATTAAGTTTGGGCTTTGAAATGCCTCGTGCGTCTTGATTTGTTCCCATAGTGTAGGGGAGACGGTAGAAAACCCGGGGACTTTTTCCCCATGCAGGGCATCTGACCACATCCGTACCTGCCCCAGAGAAAGAGCAGTCCCTGCGTTGGAACTGAGCGTAATTTTACAGTGTGGCATAAGAACTCCTTCGTAAGATTAGAAAATCAAAAATAGTTAAAATGCACAAAAAAGTATGCCATCATTTAGCAAAAAACCGAAAATCGAGGGGAATAAAATTCCATTTCCCAAATTGTTTACGTAAAAATGACGTAACCCCCAAAAGGCGGGTTGACAACGCTGCCAGTATAACACAAAAAAATTTCCGATGCACCCCTAAAAACAGCAAAAAACACAGGTTTTTATGAATGCTGACAAAAATTCCCTTCAAGTATTAATTTTGACGAAAAAAACCAATATAAAATGGTAATTGTAACAAAATTTCTTTTTGGAATTGATATCATAAATCTGAAGTGTTATACTACAACTCGTTAACAGAAACTTCATAAAGCTTCTGAAGAACGGTCTGAAACTTGAGGTTGTATTTATGCGGCATGAAGAATTGAGGCTAATATTCATGCAATGGAGACGCATAAATATACCAACTGGTGCAGACAACGAGAATCAAGTGAAGGGATTGATCGAATGAAAGTCTTCAAGAAGATCATGGACGGACTTGCAGGAATCGAGAAAGTCGTTCTGGTGATTTCCATGACGGTGGTCACACTGATTACGTTTGCGAACGTCGTCTCCAGATACGTTTTTCATGCATCTCTGTCTTGGTCTGAGGAGCTGGTCATCAACTTGTTTATTCTGATGATCATGCTTGGCTGTGCTCTCTGCGCGAGAGACGGCACTCTCATCAGCCTGTCTTTGGTGTTTGACCGGCTGAAAGTCAAGGGAAAGAAAATCTTTGTTACCATCATCACTGCCTTTAATACCGCGTTCTGGGTCATTTTGCTTAAGACCGACATGGATAAGGCTCTGAATGAAATCAAACTTGGAAAGCAGACTACTTCTCTGCGTTGGCCGCAGTGGATTTTTACCTCGTTCCTTGCAATCGGCGCACTTTTCCTGATTGTTCACACGATTGAGTACTTCCTCGATGTCATGCGCGGTAACGCCGACTGCATCAAGGACGCACAGCAGAAGGAAGAGGAGGGCAACAACTGATGATTAATCTGCTTCTGTTTGGAACCTTCTTTGTGATGCTGTTCCTAAATATTCCAATTTGTGTCTGTCTAGGTATGTCCGCGATCTTCGCCATGGTGTATGCAGGCGATAAGCTGTCTGTTGTTGCCACGAATACATATTCCGGCATGTCGAAGTTTCTGCTGCTGGCAATTCCGTTTTTCGTGTTGTCCGGTAACATTATGGCAAAGGCAGGCATTTCCACACGACTGATTGCTTTCATTGATGACTGCTGTGGCCATCGCCGCGGCGGCATTGCAATCGTCTGCGTTATCGTGGCAATGTTCTTCGGCGCAATTTCCGGTTCCGGCCCGGCTACTGTGGCTGCACTGGGCATCATCTTGATTCCTGCCATGATGGATCGCGGCGGCTTCTCCGCTCCGTTCTCCTCTGCACTGATGGCAACGGCATCCTCCATCGCCATTGTCATTCCTCCTTCCATTGCATTCGTTGTGTACGCTTCTATCACCGGCATTTCCGTTGGTGATATGTTCATGGGCGGCATCATCCCCGGCATCATGATGGGCGTTGCTCTGATTGTCATCGTCATGATCGAGGTTCGCCGCAAGGGCTTGAAGTCCTCCCGTGAAAAGGCATCCTGGGGTCAGCGCTGGAAGTCCTTCCGCTCTGCATTCTGGGGCTTCTTGATGCCCGTCATCATTCTGGGCGGCATTTACGGCGGCATTTTCACCCCGACTGAGGCTGCTGCTGTTTCCGTGGTTTATGGCTTGATCGTCGGCATCTTCATCTATCGTGAAGTCAAGATGAAGGATATGATCGCGATTTTGGTGGACTCTGCCAAGACTACCGGCGGCATCATGCTGATCATCGGCGCTGCTTCTCTGTTTACCTATGTGTGCTCTGTCCACGGCATTTCTACTGCGGCTCAGAACCTGTTGATGAACATTGCCGGCAACAAGTACATCTTCCTGCTGATCGTCAACGTGATCTTCTTGATCGCAGGCTGCTTCGTGGATGCAAACTCCGCTATGTACATCTTCATTCCCATTATGTTCCCTGTTGCGACAGCACTGGGCATCAACCCCGTCCACTTCGGCATCATCGCAACTGTGAACCTGGCAATCGGTCAGGTGACTCCTCCCGTTGGCGTCAACCTGTTCGTTGCAATCGGCATCAAGATCAAAGAGGGCGTTAGAGTGACCATCGAGACCATCTCCAAGGCTGTGTGGCCCATGATCATCGCCTGCATCGTTGTTCTGCTGCTGATCACCTATGTCCCTGCATTCTCTCTGATTCTGCTGGGACAGGCTTAATTCTTTCTGTTCTGTAATCACGAAAGTGGTTTCGGATATAACGCAACAAAATTTTTAAGGAGGCAAATCGAATGAAAAAGTTTCTTGCACTGGCACTGGCGCTGGTCATGACTACGGCCCTGTTGGCGGGCTGCGGATCTTCCAGCTCCACGCCTGCCGCCAGCGGCGCAGCTTCCGCTTCCGGCTCCGGCACGACCTCTTATGAGGCTCAGACATGGAAGTTCGCTTGTTCTGCAACCGAGACCTCTACCTGGGTTGAGGCTGCCAAGAAGTTCGGCGATCTGATCGGCGAAGCTACCAATGGCGCTATCACCATTGAGTACTATCCCGCTGACCAGCTGACTTCTGGTTCTCAGACCGATGGTATTCAGGCTGTTATGGATGGCACTACCGAGATCTCCATGCACTCCAACTTGATCTATTCTTCCTTCGACCCCCGCTTCAACGTTGTTTCCCTGCCCTTCCTGTTTGGCTCTACGGATGACGCTGATGCCAAGTTGGACGGCGACGGCGGCGCTGCTCTGCAGGATGTTCTGGCTGAGTATGGCCTGCACTGCATGGGCATTGGCGAGAACGGCTTCCGTCATCCCACCAACTCCAAGCACGAGATCGCTTCTGTCGCTGACATGAAGGGTCTGAAGATGCGTGTTGCTGGCTCTGCTCTGCTGAACCGCGAGTATGAGCTGTGGGGCGCTGACTATGCAAACGCTAACTGGTCCGAAGTGTTCACTGCTCTGCAGACCGGCACTTATGATGGCCAGGAGAACCCCCTGCCCACCGCAGATGCTGCTTCCATCCAGGAAGTTCAGAAGTATGTTACTTACTGGACCGGTACCTATGACTGCCTGTTCTTCTGCATGAACAAGGATCTGTATGATTCTCTGCCCGCAGACCTCCAGGCTATCGTTGATGACTGCGGCCAGCAGGCTGTTGAGTATCAGCGTCAGATCAACCGCGATCAGGATCAGCAGATCCTGGACAAGTGGAAGTCTGCCGGCGTGACCGTGACCGAACTGGCTGACGACGCCGTTCAGGGCTTCAAGGATGCTTCTGCTCCTTGCTACGACGAGTTCTCTGACGAGCTGACTCCGGATCTGATCTCTGCCTTCACCGGCAAGTAAATCTTTTCTGGTAAAACTCAAATTAGAATTTAGCGGTTATCAATTTTTGTAAGTTGCGTTAGAGGGATGACACGTGGCTGCAGGTGACTGCGCCACGTGTTTTCCCGACTTAGTAGGTAAAAAAGTTGTCGTTTTAACCAAAACAAACGGTTAATAAACGATATATGCAGCAAGTTATACAATCTATACCGATGAAATCGGTAGAAGGGAGTTTTTCCTATGGCAGTTACCAAAGCTCAGAAAGAACAAGCAGCAAAGTTCTATGAGACGATGTCCACCATCCGTCACTTTGAGGAGAGCATCAAGCATGACTCTCTGGCCGGCGAAATCCCCGGCTTCGTGCATCTGTATATCGGTGAGGAGGCTATCGCCACCGGTGTTTGCGCAGCACTGCGTAAGGATGACATGATCGAATCTACCCACCGTGGCCACGGCCACTGCATTGCCAAGGGCGCTGACGTTAACAAGATGATGGCAGAGATCTTTGGCAAGAAGACCGGCATGTGCCAGGGCCGTGGCGGCTCCATGCACATTGCAGACTTCTCCATCGGCATGCTGGGCGCCAACGGCGTTGTCGGCGGCGGCTATAACCTGGCCACCGGCGCAGCTCTGGCAAACAGAATGGTTTTGAAGAACGACAAGGTTTCCGTCGTGTTCTTTGGCGACGGTGCTTCCAACCGTGGTACCTTCCATGAGGCCATGAACGTGGCCTCTGCATGGCATCTGCCCGTCATCTTCGTCAATGAGATGAACTGCTGGGCATCTACCACGCCGTATCGTACCACCTGCAACACTGAGAATATTTCCGACCGTGCATACGGCTATCACGTCCCCGGCGTGATCGTTGACGGCCAGGATGTTTTTGCCGTTTATGAAGCCGCTAAGACGGCAGTGGAGCGCGCCCGCAAGGGTGAAGGCCCCACCTTTATCGAGGCCAAGACCTACCGTATCGAGGGCCACTATGTTGGCGACCCCGAGTTGTATCGTGAAAGAGAAGAGACCCAGAAGATTTTCCATGATACCGATCCTCTGAAGATGTTCCGCATCAAGGCTGCCAAGCTCAAGGTGATGACCGCCAAGGAGTGCGATGCCATCGACGAGAAGTGCGCCGAGAAGATCAAGGCAGCCAAGAAGTTCGCTATGGAGTCCGAGTATCCTGATTCCAGCGAGTACATGAAGTACGTCTACGTGGACTAAGGAATAAGGAGGATAAGAACAATGCGTAAATTAACATTTGCTCAGGCCACTTGCGAAGCAATGGCCGAGACTATGGAAAAAGATCCCACTGTTTTCGCAATGGGCGAAGATCTGGCCCGTCAGGGCGGCATTTTCGGCCAGTTCAAGGGTCTGCCTGACCAGTTCCCCGGCCGCATCCTTGATACCCCGATTTCTGAGACGTTCATCATCGGCGGCGGCGTTGGTGCAGCTCTGGCTGGTGCCCGTCCTGTCGTGGATATGCACTTTGCCGACTTCATCGGCGTGCCCATGGACGAAATTTTCAACCAGATGGCAAAGGCCCGCTACATGTTCGGCGGCCAGGCCACGGTTCCCCTGGTTCTGCGTGCTCCCGACGGCATGACCTTCCAGGGCGCTGCCCAGCACTCTCAGTGCGTGGAAGCATGGTTCCCCCACATCCCCGGTATCAAGGTTGTCGCTCCTTCCAACCCCTACGACGCCAAGATGGTGTTGAAGGCAGCCATCGAGTCTGACGATCCCGTTCTGTATTTCGAGAACAAGATCCTGTACAAGGAAAAAGGCGAGCTGCCCGAGGTTGCTGACCAGGTTCCCTACACCATCGGCAAGGCCCGCGTTGAGCGCGAGGGCACGGATGTGACCATCGTTTCCTACTCCATCGGCATGAAGAACGCCCGCGCCGCAGCAGACCTGCTGGCAAAGGACGGCATCAAGGCCGAGGTTGTTGACCTAATAACCCTGTCCCCCTGGGACAAGGAGACGGTCCTAAACTCCGTCAAGAAGACGCATCGTCTGTGCGTTGTCCACGAGGCAGTCAAGCAGAGCGGCTTCGGTGCTGAGATCTCCGCAACCGTCGCTGAGGAAGCCATGGAGTATCTGGATGCTCCCATCCTGCGTTATGGTGCTCCCTTCTGCCCGATTCCGTTTGCTCCCACCCTGGAGAAGATGGTTCGCGTGTATCCGGAGGACCTGTACAAGGGCATCAAGGGCATGTTTTAATGCCTGTTGAAAAGGAGATTTTCAAATATGGCAACTGAAGTTTTGATGCCGAAGATGGGTCTTACCATGACCGAAGGCACCATTGAAGAATGGAAGAAAAAGGAAGGCGACGCTGTTAAGGCGGGCGATATCCTCTTCTCCGTTGCAACCGATAAGCTGACCAACGATGTCGAGTGCGACACCGACGGCACCCTGCTCAAGGTACTGTACGCCGAGGGCGAGACCGTTGAGTGCAAGAAAGTCATCGCTTATATCGGCGCCCCCGGCGAAGCAGTTCCCGGCGCAGAAGGCGCAGCCGCTCCCGCGGCCGCACCTGCAGCAACCGCTGCTCCTGCCGCACCCGCTGCCGCTGCTGCTCCCGCAGCTGCGACCGCTCCTGCAAACCGCGCACCCGGCGAGTTCGTCCTGGCCTCTCCCTATGCCCGCAAGCTGGCAAAGGACAAGGGCTATGACCTCGCCATGATTCCTGGCACCGGCCCCAAGGGCACCGTCATTGCCAAGGATGTGGAAGCATTTGTTGCAGGCCCCAAGACCACCCCGATGGCAGCCAAGCTGGCCGCCGAGCTGGGCGTGGATCTGAACAGCCTGAGTGTGGATGGCCGCGTGATGAAGGCAGACGTGCTGGCAGCAGCCGGCAAGGGTGCTGCCGCTCCCGCAGCTGCCGCCGCAGCTCCTGCTGCTCCCGTTCAGGGCGCAAACGACGACAAGCCCAAGAAGGTCAATCCGCTGCGCCGCAGCATTGCTGCAAATATGTCCAATTCCTGGCACACTTCTCCTCGCGTGACCTTCACCCATCCGGTGGATGCCACGGCTATGAAGGAGCTGCGTTCCAAGCTGAAGGAAGGCCTCAAGGCCAAGGGCATCAAGTTGACCTACAACCACATTCTGATGATGGTTGTCACCAAGGCTCTGACCGAGTTCCCGGATATCAACTCCAGCTTCGCAGACAACCTGCTGACCCATCATCCCCATGTCAACATCGGCCTGGCTGTTGCCAAGGGCGATGGCTTGATCGTCCCCAATGTGAAGAACGCCGAGACCAAGTCTCTGGCCGAGATCGCACAGGAGACCGAGGCTCTGATCGCCGCTACCCGCGACGGCAAGATCGCACTGGAGGATATGACCGGCGGCACGTTCACCATCTCTTCTCTCGGGCCCTACGGTGTCACCAATTTCTCCCCCATTATCAACCAGCCTGAGCTGGGCATTCTGGGTGTGTGCGATATTGTGGATACGCCCGTGGTTCGCGACGGCGAGATCGTGATCCGTCCCATGATGAACCTGTGCCTAACCGCTGACCACCGCGTGGTGGACGGCGTCATGGCTTCCAAGTTCCTCAAGCGGATCGTGGAGCTGCTTGAAAATCCGTACGAGCTGCTCGTCTGATTGAATGACCTACAAAGTGAACCCGGCCTGCGCCGGGTTCACTTTGCGGAAAGATTGTCCATAAATTGACAATCTAAACAATTTCAATCTGCAACCATTTCAATCTTTTGGATAATTTTACCTTGATAGAAAGAAGGACTATACATCTATGGCAACTGAAGTTCTGATGCCGAAGATGGGCCTGACCATGACCGAGGGCACCATCGAGGAATGGAAGAAGAAGGAAGGGGACGCCGTCAAGGTTGGCGACATCCTGTTTTCCGTTGCAACTGATAAACTGACCAACGATGTCGAGTGCGATACCGATGGTACGCTGATCAAGGTTCTGTACGCCGAAGGCGAGACCGTTGAGTGCAAGAAAGTTATCGCTTATATCGGCGCTCCCGGCGAAGCTGTCCCCGACGCATCCGGCGCAGCAGCACCCGCTGCCGCTCCTGCCGCCGCTGCACCCGCAGCAGCAGCTCCTGCCGCAGCTCCCGCAGCTGCCGGCAATAAGACCGTCCTGGTAATCGGCGGCGGCCCCGGCGGCTATGTGGCTGCCATCCGCGCAGCACAGCTGGGCGCCAAGGTCACTCTGATCGAGAAAGAGCACCTGGGCGGCACCTGCCTAAACGTGGGCTGCATCCCTACCAAGTGCCTGCTGCACTCTGCTGATCTGATCAACGGCATCAAGGATCAGGGCGCAGACATCGGCGTGAAGGTTTCCAGCGTGGAAGTGGACTTCTCGCAGGTCATCGCACACAAGAATGCCATCTCCAAGAAGCTGACCACCGGCGTTGCCGGCCTTCTGAAGATGAACAAGGTTGCCAAGGTTGACGGCACCGCAGTCTTCACCGCTCCCAAGACCGTTGAGGTCACCAAGGCTGACGGCTCCAAGGAGTCCATGACTGCTGATGCAGTTATCGTGGCTACCGGCTCCGTCAACTCCACGCCTCCCATCCCCGGCCTGAAGGAGAACCCCAACTGCATCGATTCTACCGGTGCTCTGGCTCTGGAGACCCTGCCCAAGTCCATGATCGTCATCGGCGGCGGCGTGATCGGCCTGGAGTTGGCCTGCGCCTACCAGGCATTCGGCACGAAGATCACCGTTGTCGAAGCGCTGGATCACGTCCTGCCCATGCTGGACGGCGATCAGACCAAGATCGGCGTTGCCCACATGAAGAAGATGGGCATGGAGTTCAATCTGGAGTGCCCCGTGCAGTCCGTTGAGGCCTCTTCCGTCGGCGCAAAGGTTGTCTGCAAGAACAAGGCCGGCGAGACCGTGTCCTTCGAGGCTGAAAAGGTTCTGGTGGCAGTTGGCCGCAGAGCCAACACCGCTGCTCTGAATCTGGAAGCCGGCAAGCTGGACAACGACCGCGGCCGCATCATCGTCAACAACAAGATGGAGACGAATGTTCCCGGCGTGTACGCCATCGGCGACTGCGTCAAGGGCTTTGCTCTGCTGGCTCATACCGCAATGGCAATGGGCGAAGTTGCTGCCGAGCAGATCATGGGTCAGGACTCCACCTATGAAGAGTCCACCAACCCCACCTGCGTGTACATTGAGCCGGAAGCTGCTTCTGTCGGTCTGACCGAAGAGCAGGCTAAGGCCAAGGGCATTGACTACGTCGTGGGCAAGTTCCCGATGATGGCCAATGGCCGCGCTCTGATCCTCAACGGCGGCGAGGGCCTGGTGAAGATCATCGCCTCCAAGAAGTACAACGAGGTGCTGGGCATGCACATCATCGGGCCGGGCGCTTCCGACCTGATTGCCGAGGGCGCTCTGGCAATTCGTCTGGAGTGCACGGTTGATGAGCTGATTTCCACCATCCACTCTCATCCCACTGTCACTGAGGCAGTGCGTGAGGCTGCTTTGAATGTGGAGAAGCGCTCCATCCATTCCGGCAACAAGTAATTCATGCTAAATAAAAGGAGGACTGCGAAAGCAGTCCTCCTTTTGTATGCGCTGGGGCCCTTGCGATGGCGCAGACTTTGTGTTACTCTGTCAATGATTTCATCAGCACATCGAGCGTTTCGTCGTCCGGCGGAACGTTCCAGAACCGCAGTACGCCGTCCACGGCGAGAGCGGGGGTGAAGCGCTCATCCGGCGCTGTGTCCGCGTGCTGTGCGCGGCAGCCTGGACAGTAGGATTCCAGACAGGTGATCTCAATGCCCGCCTGCGCAATTTCGGCCTCATCCATGTTTTTTTCAGCTGTGCAGGCGACGCCGAACCGCTGCGCGCTCTCCCGGACACGCTCCAAATAGAAATCGTTTCGGGGGCAGTGGGAGGCATAGAGCGTAAAATGATGTACTTGGGACATGAAAAATCCCTCCTCTTGTACGGCATGGAATCAGAATACCACGAAGGACGGCTTTTTGTCCAGCAGGGAGATGAAGAAGACGGAAATCGGACGTTTCGCACCGTCCCCAAGCGGGCGGATGCATCTTGGAAATTTACTGTGCGCGCTTTTGGCATGGCTCAGCGCAAAGAGCAGTGGCGGAAAATTCATCCTCCGAATTGAGGATCTGGACACGGATCGGTGCAAGCCGGCGTATGCCGCCCAAACCGAGGCGGATCTCCGCTGGTTGGGCCTTTTCTGGGATGAGGGCGGTTCCAACGGCGGACCGGATGCCCCGTATGAACAGAGCCTGCGCAGCGACCTGTATTGCGCGGCGCTTGAAAAGCTGAAAAGCCAGGGCCTCGTCTATCCATGCTTTTGCACCCGGGCGCAGCTCCATGCGGCCAGTGCCCCCCACCGGGAGGACGGACTGACGGTTTACCCCGGCACCTGCGCCCACCTGACCGAGGCAGAGATCGCGGAGCATCTGAAAACAGCGCAGCGCCCGCCGGCGCTGCGGCTGCGGGTGCCGGACGAGACAATCTCCTTTTGGGACGGACACTTGGGGCAGATGCGGGAAAACCTTTTAACGGAGTGCGGCGACTTCCTGCTCCGCCGCTCCGACGGCCTGTATGCCTACCAGCTGGCCGTCGTGGTGGACGATGCCGCCATGGGCGTGACGCAGGTCGTGCGGGGAGCTGACCTGCTGACCTCCACGCCGCGCCAGCTGCTGCTCTATCGACTGCTGGGCCTAACACCGCCCAAATTCTATCACTTCCCGCTGTTACTTGACAGCGCGGGACGCCGCCTTGCCAAGCGGGATAGCTCCATCGGGCTTGCGACCCTGCAAGAGAAGTATATGCCGGAGGAAATCGTCGGAAAGCTTGCGTTTTTGGCAGGACTGAACCCCTCCGCCGAGCCCCGGTTACCGGAAAGCCTGCTCCCGGGCTTTTCCTGGGAAAAGGTGCCGATGGAGGACATTGTGCTTCCACCAAAGCTTTTTTAATCGAAAAGACACCGCCTGCGTCTTAATTGACGCAGGCGGCGTTTCATTCTCATTCAGCGGTGGGCGCCGAAATGGCAGACGAATAACATGTCGGGGCCTGTATGGGCACCGATGATGGGGGAGAGGGGAATCAGCTGTACCTCAGTGCCGGCAGGCGAAGCCTCCCGCACCATATCGGCCAGCTGTGCGCCGGCTTCCGGCGCACCGGCATGACCCACAAAAACAATGTGGTCGGCATCACCGAAATCCTGGGATGCCTTGTACAGCGTGATGAGATTCTGCATGGAGGCTTTCTGCCCCCGGGCCTTTTGGGTAACCTGAAGGCGGCCTTCCTTGTCGATCACCAGAATCGGCTTAATTTGCAGCTTACCGCCCAAAAATGCCAGCGTGGGGGAAATGCGGCCGCCGCGCTTCAAAAAGTCCAGGTCACCCACGGTAAACCAGTGGCACACGGTTTGAGCGCGCGCACGCAGCCATTCGGCATTTTCCACGAGGCTCATGCCCCGCTCCCGGTTCAGCGCTGCCTGCAGAGCAAAGACACCCTGCCCGCCGCTGGCGCTGAGAGAATCTACGCAGAGAATCGTGCGCTGGGGATACCGCTCGGAAAGATCTGCAATCTCGCTTTGCACGTTTTGCCAGGTGGCGGACATCCCGGAAGAAAAGCAGCAGTACAGAATATCCTGCCCGCCGTCCAGCACAGGGGCAAACATGGACTCATAGACAAACGGCGTAATCTGGGAGGTGGAGACATCCGCTCCATTCCGCAAAGCGTCGTAAAATTTTGCGCATACCGCTTCCCGATCTGCACTGTCGGGAGAGAATGTACCGGTTTGCCCGGCCAGTAAGTAATCCATGGGGACGCCGCGAATATCGTGCTCGGCGCATATTTGCGCTGTAATATCTGCGCCTGCATCTGTAAAAATCACATAGTTATCCATGCCCAGACTCCCTCCAAAAGGACGCGGGAGAAGCCGTGTGCGCCCCAACCGCCCATGATGTTCTGTTACTAAAATACCATAGAAAACGGCCCGAGTAAACCGACAAAACTAAAAAAATGTCGGCAAGTGCCGCAAACATGCTGCCGGGCCTGTTTGCAAATCGTCATTTGCGTGTTATGATATTTCCAAATACAGTGCGGGAGGCGCATTAGCCGTGTCGTCTATGGGAAGCAACCGAATCGTGCCGCTCCAAATTCTCCGCATTCTGGAGAATTATGCAAGCGAGAGCCATCCCCTGTCCAATTTGCAGATTATCGCTCGACTTGAACAGGACGAGCGGGTGACCCTGGCCCGGAATACGGTGGCTGCCGCTGTGGGTGCGCTGGAAGAAATGGGCTATGTGGAGCGCGGAACCAAAGGCTCTTACCCGGTTCGCCTGTTCGACGAGACGGAACTTCGGGTGCTGGTGGATGGCGTGATGGCCTCCCGTTATATTCCGCCGGTAGACGCCCGGTATCTGATTGACAAGCTATCGGAGCTTGGCGGCGATGACTTCAGGCGGAAAACCCAGCATGTCCACATGGCCGATGAATGGGTTCACCAGGAAAACGTGGAGTTTCTGCGGAATATTGAACAGCTGGAAGAAGCTATCGAAGAACACAAAAAGGTCTCCTTTCTCCGCAACGTTGTGCAGCCGGATGGAACGGTGCGCCCCGTAGGCGGGGAGCACCGGGTCTCGCCCTATGGCATCATCTGCACCAACGGCCAGTTCTATCTGGTCTGCTGTAAGGATGAGGAGAAAATGCTTCGCCACTACCGCATTGACCGTCTGACCGACACGGAAGTCCGAAAGGAGCGCGCAACCGACGTCCAGGAGCTTCCGGGATGCGAGCATGGCTTCCACATTGCCGATTATGCCGCCGCCCACAGTATGATGTTCTCCGGGGAGGTTCGGCTGATTACCATGCGGATGCCCATTATTCTGGCTGGCTACGTCCGGGATAATTTCGGTTCTCGGGCGGAAATGCGGGTTCTGGACGGGCAGAGCATGGAAGTCCGGGTGATGGGCACAGAACAGAACCTGCGCTTTTTCGCCCTGCAATATGGCCCTTCCGGGTGCGAGATACTCCAGCCGGAATCGCTGCGCCGGCAGCTGGCTGCCGATGCGGAGGCGATTGCGGAGAAATACCGCAGAAAATAACAGAAAAATGGCGGATTTTTGCCGCCAAATGGGGATTACATGAAAAAACTGGTCGTTGGAATTTTGGCTCATGTCGATGCGGGAAAGACCACGCTTTCCGAAGCGCTGCTCTATCGCAGCGGCACTCTGCGAAAGCTGGGCCGCGTGGATCATCAAGATGCGTTTCTGGACACGGAGGAGCTGGAGCGGGAGCGGGGCATTACGATTTTTTCCAAGCAGGCGCGGCTGTCGCTTCCCGATCTTGAGGTGCAGTTATTGGATACCCCGGGTCATGTGGACTTTTCCGCCGAAACGGAGCGGACACTGCAGGTGCTGGATTGCGCCATTCTGGTTGTCAGCGGGACAGACGGTGTGCAGGCGCACACCCGGACGCTCTGGCGGCTGCTGGAGCGCTACGGCGTGCCGGTTTTCCTGTTCGTCAATAAGGTAGACCTTGCCGGCTTTGACCGGCAGGCACTCCTGGAAAACCTCAAAAAGAAACTCTCCGACGGGTGTGTGGACTTTACTGCGGGGGAGAGCACCTACGAAAATGCTGCCATGTGCGAGGAAACGGCGCTGAGCGAGTATCTGGAATGCGGAACGCTGGAAGATTCCCGTATTGCGCAGATGATCGGGCAGAGAGCGCTGTTTCCCGTCTGGTTTGGCTCGGCGCTGAAGGTCGAGGGGGTGGATGCGTTCTTGGAAGGCTTTTCCCGGTTTGCCCCGGTTCCCACGTACTCTGCGGAGTTTGGTGCAAAGATCTATAAGATCAGCCGGGATGCGCAGGGAGCCAGACTGACCTGGCTGAAGGTCACGGGGGGAATCCTCTGCGTCAAGGACGTACTGACCAACCGGGCGGAGGGCCTGTCCGAGGAGCAGGTCTGGGAGGAAAAGGTGGACCAGATCCGTCTGTACTCCGGCGCAAAATTTCGCCCCGTAGATGCGGCGGAAGCCGGAACCGTCTGCGCGGTCACGGGCTTAAGCCGCACCCGTCCGGGAGAGGGGCTGGGGGCGGAGGCTGCCTCAGTTGCCCCGGCGCTGGAGCCGGTTTTGAACTATCAGATCGAGCTGCCACCGACCTGCGACCCCCATTCCACCTATGCCAAGCTGAAAGTGCTGGAAGAGGAGGACCCCCAGCTGCACCTAACCTGGCATGCCCAGATTCGCCGCATCGGCGTTCAGCTGATGGGCGAGGTGCAAAAGGAAATTTTGCAGCGGCTGATTGCGGAGCGCTTTGGCATTGCCGTTTCCTTCGGCCAGGGCAGCATTGTCTATCGGGAGACACTGTCTGAGCCCGTGGAGGGTATCGGCCACTTTGAGCCCCTGCGCCATTATGCGGAGGTGCATCTGCTGCTGGAACCCGGAGAGCGGGGCAGTGGCATTCGGGTTGCCTCTGTCTGCCGCACGGACGAGCTGGACCTGAACTGGCAGCGGCTGATTTTGACCCATGTGCTGGAGCGGAGCCATCCCGGCGTTTTGACCGGATTTCCGGTAACAGACTTGAAGATCACCCTTCTTGCCGGCCGTGCCCACGAAAAGCACACGGAGGGCGGCGACTTTCGTCAAGCCACCTGGCGCGCCATCCGGCATGGCTTGATGAGCGGAAAGAACATGCTTCTGGAGCCGTGGTATGAATTTCGTCTGGAAGTCCCGGCGGAGTGTGTGGGGCGCGCCATTTCCGACGTACAGCGCATGGGCAGCGAGACAAATCCGCCGGAGCCGGACGGAGAGGAGACAATCCTCTCCGGCTATGCGCTGGTGTCTATGCTGCGGGACTATGCCGCGGAAGTCGCCGTCTATACCCGGGGCCGCGGCAGATTGTTTTGCATGAATGCCGGATACCGTCCCTGCCACAACGAGGCCGAGGTGGTGCAGTCCATCGG
>JALCRR010000044.1 GCA_022652815.1 Oscillibacter sp. | reverse complement strand
GCACTGGATGGCGGCCTCGTCCACGAAGGCCTGCTGAATGTCGGAGAGCTCGCCGTTGGGGCCAAGCAATCCCTCCAGCGTGCGAATCTTCTTCCCCTCCGCCCAGACGGCAAGGTATATGCAAGAGTTGAACGCCTCGCCGTCGATCAGTACGTTGCATGCGCCGCACTCGCCGACCTCGCAGCCCTTTTTGACGGAGGTCATGCGAAAATCGTTGCGCAGCATGTCGGTAAGGCTTGCCCGCACATCCACCGTCTTTTCCACGTCTTTGCCGTTGAGGTTAAAGTGCACGGTGGCGTATTGCATTTCGTGTTTTTCCATTACAGCTCACCTCCCGCCAGTTTCACCGATTCGATAAAGGCCCGCTTGGCGCTCTCCACGGCGATGTGTTTGCGGAAATCCTTACTGGCACGCCAGGAGTCTCTGGGGTTGATGTCCTCCAGAACGGCCTTGGCGAAGGTCTCGGCCAGTTCCATAGAGACTCTCTTTCCGTTGGCGGCAGCCTCGGCGATCTCCGCCCGCATGGGAACGGGACCAGCAACGCCGAACGCGATGCGGCAGCGCTCCACCGTTTTCTTGTCCGCGCTCAATCGGACATTGACGGAGGTGCCTAGGGTGGCAATGTCCATGGCGTTACGCATGGAGTATTTGATATAGTGGCCAAAGGTATTTTCATAGCTGGCCTTGGGAATCAAAATGGCCGTCTGGATTTCGCCGGGGCGAAGATCCACCTGGCCGGCCTTGATATAGAAATCGTGAATCGGTTCCCGGCGGACGCCGTCCGGGCCGGTGATCTCAATGATCGCCTCCCAGGCGTGGAGCGTGGAGGCGGAGTCCGCCGACGTCACGCCGTTGCAGGTGTTGCCGCCGATGGTGCCGATGTTGCGGATCTGGGGGCCACCGACTTGATCGACAGCCTGCCCCAGCACGTTGATATACTTTTGAATGATGGGGTCACGGGTGATGTGGGAAAAGCTGTTCAAGGAGCCGATGCGGATGTTCTCCTCGGCATCGATAGAGATGCCCCGCAGCTCGTCTAGCTTATAAATGGAGATTAGTTCCTTGCCAGCTCGCTTGCCGCCGCGCATCTGCACCAGCACATCGGAACCGCCGGCAATGATCTGGGCCTCGGGATGGGCCACGCGCAGAGCCACCGCGTCAGCAACGCTTTTGGCCTCATAGAGTGCTTTCATATCATACATGGCGTTTTCCCTCCCTTATTCCTTGATAAGTCCCGCGTCCCGGAATGCCTCGAAAAGCACATGGGGCGTGATGGGACAGCGGTCGATGTACACGCCGGTAGCCTGGGCAATGGCGTTGCGGATAGCCGGTGCGCCGGAGCAGGCCGGAGGCTCACCCAGAGACTTGGTGCCGTAAGGCGAAGTGGGCTCCGGGTTCTCCACAAATTTTGCCTCGATATCCGGGTGATCCATAAACGTAGAAAGCTTATAGTCCAGCAGGTTATTATTTAGGGGCTTTCCGGTCTTTTCGTCGAATTTCAGCTCCTCGGAAAGGCCGTAGCCGATGGCCATGGACATTCCTCCGTGAACCTGCGCCTCCGCCAGCTGGGGATTGATGAGGGTACCACAGTCGTGGACGTTGACCATGTTTAGGAGTTTTACTTTACACATAGGAATGTCCACCTCGACCTCTGCCAGCGAGCAGCCGAAGGAGTAGGCGTTGGACTTGATCTGGGCCGTGGTCTCGGCGGTGATGTGCTGGGAGTGCTCCAGGGAATAGAGGCTCTCGGTTGCAAGATCACCCAGAGATTTGAGGATTCTGCCGTCGGACTTGCGGACGATCTGGCCGTCCACCAAGTCCAGATTGGAAATAGGCATCCGGGTCTGCTCATGGGCGATGTTCAAAATCCGCTCCCGCAGGGCAAGGCCAGTCTGCATGATGGAAAAGCCACCGATATAGGTCTGACGGGATGCATAGGCGCCGGTGCCGAAAGGCGTCACATCGGTATCCTGCGTGGAGACGACATGCACATCCTCAAAGGGAATGCCAACAGCGTCGGCTACCATCTGGGAATAGGCCGTGTCGCAGCCCTGCCCGATCTCCGTCTCGCCGGTCTGGAACTGAAGCGAGCCGTCCTGGTTCAAAACCATTCGGCAGGAGGAGGACTCTAGCGAGATGGGCCACACGGCGGTATTGTACCAGAACACGGCCAGACCCACACCCCGGCGGACATCGCCGGTCTGGTGGGCATATTCCTTGAATTTGCGCTGATAGTCGATGGCGGCCATGCCCTTATCCATGCACTGGTTAAAGGTATCATCGTACAGCTCGTTTTTGGAAAAGCCGTCCTTGAAGCCAACCGGCATTAGGTTTTTCCGGCGGAATTCCAGCGGGTCTGCGCCGATGGCACGGCACACGTCGTCAATATGGCTCTCTCCGGCAAACATGGCCTGAGGGATGCCGTAGCCGCGCATGGCGCCGGCAACGGGCCGGTTGGTGAGCACGGTGTAGGCGTCACCTTCCACATTCGGGCAGGGGTAGAGCTGCGGGAACGCACCCATGCCCTTGGCGCACACGCCGTGGCCGTGGGAGGCGTAAGCGCCTTGGTTGGAGAAGCACTCGATCTTGCGGGCGACAAATGTGCCGTCCGGACGAACCCAGGAGATGATATGGGTGCGAATGGCGTGGCGGACACGGTTGGAGACGAACGTCTCCTCCCGAGAACACTCCAGCTTTACAAGCCGGCCTCCCACCTGCGTGGTACACCACGCGCAAAGCGGCTCGTAGAGTGCGTCCTGCTTGTTGCCGAAGCCGCCGCCTATGTAGGGCTTTACCAGCCGGACTTTGCCCCAGGGCAGCCCCAGCGCCTGGCCGACGATCCGGCGGACGATGTGGGGAATCTGGGTGGAGGAAACTACCACGACCCGGCCTGCCTCCTCGTACGCAAAGCAACCGTGGTTCTCAATGTGGCAGTGCTGAACGGTGGGGGTATCGTACCAGCCCTCGACCTTGATGAGGCCCGGCTCCTTGCTGGCGGTTTCATAATCGCCGTTGCGAATGGAGGTGTGAGCCAGAATGTTGCCGGGGCGATCCTCATGGATCTGGGGTGCACCGGGCTTCATGGCCTCCTGCACATCCAGCACGAAGGGCAGTTCCTCATACTCCACTTTAATGGCCCGGACGGCCTGCGCCGCGGCAACCTCGTCCTCTGCAATGACCACAGCCACATCGTCGCCGTAATAGCGGACGTGCCGATTTAACAGGCAGCGATCCGCCACATCTTGATGTGCGGGGTCTGTGGACCAAGGATGCCCTGCCGTCGGGAACGGGCGATTAGGCGCATCAAAGCTGGTGAGAATCTTCACGACGCCCGGAATGGTTTCCGCCTCCGCCGTATCCACAGACTTCACAAAGCCGTGGGCGATGGTGGAGTGGACAATCTTTGCGATCAGCGCACTGCGGTCGCACAGGTCATCCATGTACTTGGCACGTCCGGTGGCCTTCTCATAGGCATCTACGCGGATCATGCTCTTTCCGACACTTTTACTCATGAGGCTGTCCTCCTTTATTTACGGCGGCAATCCAGTCTTATCTGTTGACTGAAAGCCCGCCAAGCGGATATACTAAGGAAAAGGGGTGATTTCCATGAAAGACGAGGAAAAAACAGGAAAGCTCGGCTGCGTCGTTTTAGCCGCGGGCAATGCAAAGCGATTTGGTGAAAATAAACTGGCTGCATCCTTGCAGGGGCGATCTCTGATTCTCCGGTCTTTGGAGGCCGTGCCGAAAGATGCGTTTGATTCCGTAGTCGTTGTCACCCAATACACTGAAATCATGCAGCTTGCAAAGGAGTTTTCCTTTGCAGCAATTTTCAACGATCACCCGGAATACGGCATCAGCCATTCCATTGCACTGGGGCTGACCGAGCTGCGGAACTGCGACGGTGTCCTCTTTCAAGTATCGGATCAGCCGCTGTTGAACCGGGAATCCGTTGCCGGACTGGTTGGGCTGTTTCGCCAGCACCCGGATAAAATTGCTGCCCTGAGCCACAACGGTGTCCGAGGCAATCCCTGCCTCTTCCCCGCCCGGTTTTTCCCGGAACTGATGGCGCTCACTGAGGACCACGGCGGAAACACGGTGATCCGGCAGCACGAAGAAGATCTGCTGCTCTATGAGGTCCCGGCGCAGGAGCTTTCTGACGTGGACACGCCGAAAGCTCTGGCCGAATTGAAAAATGCTCTTTGAAACAGGCCGCATCAGCGGCCTGTTTTTTTACCGCGCATTACTTCCGGCTGTACGGAGTATCGGTCAGCGGCAGCTCTGTACGGAACTTGCCGTCGTAGCGATAGTAGGCATCCGCAATGGCAGGTGCCGTGGGAATCGATGTAATCTCGCCGATACCAATGGCGCCGCAGGCCACGTTCAGCCCCGCCTTTTCCACAATAACAGGCTCAATCTCGGGAATCTGGTTGGCTCGGAATAGGCCCAGCGTGCCATATTTCGCGGTGGGCTTGCAGTCCACCAGCGGGTAGCGCTCCGTGAGGGCATAGCCCATGGACATGACCACGCCACCTTGAATTTGGCCTTCTACCGAGTTGGGGTTCACTGCCTTGCCCACATCGTGAGCGGCGATAATTTTCTCGATTTTTCCGTCTTCATCCAGAATGCAAATCTGGGTGGCATAGCCGTAGGCGATGTGGCTGATGGGGTTGGGAACATTTGCACCCAAGGGGTCGGTTTTTCCCAGGTACTCTCCGTAATACTCTTTTCCTTCAAGGTCTGTCAAGGAGTTTTCCTTGAGTGCTTCTTTCAGCTCTTGACAGGCTCTGCGGCAGGCCTCGCCGGTGAACAGCGTCTGGCGGGAGCCGGAGGTAGTGCCGGAATCCGGCGCACAGTAGGTATTGGAGCGCTCATAAACTACGTTGGTATGGTCGATGCCAGTCTGGTCGCAGACCATCTGCACAAGCACGGTGCCAAGTCCCTGCCCGATGCAGGAGGCGCCGGCATAGATATGGAGCTTTCCGCCCTGCACGATCAGCCGCACGCGACCGGTATCGGGAATGCCGACACCGACGCCGGCGTTCTTCATGGCGCAGCCG
The DNA here is from genome assembly GCA_022652815.1 of Oscillibacter sp. Classification (GTDB taxonomy): domain Bacteria; phylum Bacillota; class Clostridia; order Oscillospirales; family Oscillospiraceae; genus Oscillibacter. Next base: position 14,505 of record JALCRR010000044.1, on the reverse strand, counting down.
ATGCCCACATATTTGGCGGCATCATAATAGGGCTTAATGGCTTCCAGCGTCTCCACAAGGCCGGTGGAATCATCCACGATCTGACCGTTGGGCAGTTCCTGCCCCGGACGGATGGCATTGCGGTAGCGAATCTCCCACGGGGAGATTCCGATTTTGTCGGCCATCTGGTTTAAAAGGCTCTCGATGCAAAAGCAGGTCTGGGTCACGCCGAAGCCGCGGAAGGCTCCGGCAGGCGGGTTATTCGTATAATATGCCCAGCCGTCAATTTCAAAGTTTTGATAATTATACGGGCCGGCAGCATGGGTGCAGGCACGCTCCAAAACAGGACCGCCCAGAGAGGCGTATGCGCCGGTATCGGCGATGACCTCTGCCACCACGCCCTGGATGATGCCGTCGGTATTGCAGCCGATGGTAAATTCCATGTCCATCGGATGACGCTTGGGATGAATCAGAATGCTCTCCTGGCGAGTCAGCTTCACTTTGACAGGGCGCTTGGAAAGATACGCAATCAGTGCCGCGTGGTGCTGCACCGTCACATCTTCCTTGCCGCCGAAGCCGCCGCCTACCAACTGGTTCTGCACCTTTACATGGTCAGCATCCATGCCCAGCATCCCCATGGTCTCGTGCTGGGTATCGTACGCACCTTGGTCGGTGGACAAAATCGTCACGCCATCGCCGTCCGGATATGCCACGGCACACTCCGGCTCCAAAAAGGCGTGCTCCGTCCAAGGGGTATAGAAGCGCTGGGTGATCGTATACGGTGCCTTGGCAATGGCCTCAGCAGGATTCCCGCGCTGAATATGCTTGTGGGTCAGCAGGTTGCCGGACTTGTGCACCAAGGGCGCATCGTGGGCCATGGCCTCTTTCGGAGAGCGAACCATGGGAAGCTCCTCATAGTCCACCTTGACCAGAGCCTTGGCCTGCTCCAAAATCTCCTTTGTCTCGGCGGCCACCAGACAGATGGCATCGCCCAGATAATGCGTGATGTCTCCCACGGCAATCATGGTGTCCCAATCCTTCTGGAGGTGGCCCACCTTGTTTTTGCCGGGAATATCGGCAGCGGTATAAATGCCCACCACGCCGGGAAGCGCCAGAGCCTCTTCCGTGTGAATGGCCAGAACACGGGCACGGGGATACGCGCTGCGCACCGCGCTGCCGTAAATCATGCCGTCAAGGTATATGTCATCGGGGTACTTGCCGGAGCCTGTGACCTTCTCCCGCACGTCTACCCGAGGAACGCGAGCACCCAGAGACCAGTTCGTCGGTGCCTCGGGAACCTTGCCATCCCGGAACACTTCCGCCGCCAGCAAAATGGCATCAATGATTTTCACATAGCCCGTACACCGGCAGATGTTGTTGCGGATGGCAAACGCCGCCTCCTCCCGCGTGGGATTGAGGTTTGTGTCCAGCAATCCCTTGGCCGACATGACCATGCCGGGAATGCAGAAGCCGCACTGGACCGCCCCCGCCTTGCCGAAGGCGTAGGTGTAGACATCTTTTTCAAAGTCCGTCAGACCTTCAACAGTCACAATCGTCTTGCCGTCCAGCTTATCGGTCTGGGGTACGCAGGCCTTGGTAGGCTTGCCGTCAATCAGCACCGTGCAGGTGCCGCAGGCGCCCTCGCTGCAACCGTCCTTCACGGAAGTGAGGTGTAGCGTATCCCGCAGATAGCGGAGCAGCTTCTGATTATGATCCACGGTAACGGTCTGACCGTTTACTGTAAAGACTGCCATCTGGTTTCCTCCTGTCCTTCCGTGCCCGGCGTCGGTCCCACGGTCAAATCCAACAAATTAAAATAGGTTGACCTTTTCTTTTTGTTCATTATATAATAACTTTTTCCGATGCGCAACTATACTTTGTGCAATCGGTTATTCTATCGAAAGAATATCGTTTTTACAGAGGTGGAAGCTGCCATCCTACGATCAGCGTTCCGTCCCGGACAGAAATGGACGCCCGCGGCTCCGTCATGTGGTTGCTAACCGCCAGGGGCTGGTCCGCCCGGAGGGTTGCATCCGTTAAGGAGTACTGCATGCCTGTCTCTGTAATGCCCGCAGCGGGCTCGCTGAGGCAGAACACGGAAACGAGCCCCCACTCCACCGTTTTGGGAATGGTCAGTGTCTCATTGCGAATCGCGGTATAGACAAAATCGTCGTCATAAAGGTAGCCCCGGACGCCCTGGTGGCAGATCCACATCAAAGATTGCAAATTGGCAAGGGTGTGATCCATCCGCTTGCCGCCTGTCGCGCCATATAGGTAGACCTCTCCGCATTTTTCCTTAATCGCCGTGCGGATAGCCAGCATGGTATCGGTGTCGTCTTTTTCCACCGGAACCCGCAGAACATTTTGAAAGTCGGCAGGCTGCTCCATGGAGTCAAAATCTCCCAGAAGCAAATCCGGCACAATGCCTTCTTTCTGGCAGGTTCGATAGCCCGCATCCGCTGCGATGACCAGATCGCCGGAAGCAGGACGTTCCCGCATCCCGTAAAATGTACCCGCTGAAAAAATGAAGCAGCGTTTCATGAAAAGCCTCCTGGATCAATATTTGTATCAGTTTATCACATCCGGCGGCACTTGACAAACAGTTCATACCTTGCAAAATTAGGAAAAGCGCCCGGCAAAAGCACGGGCGCTTTGGGGATCACATGATATGCTCTTCGCAGCAGTTGTCCAAAACGCGAAAGCCCATCTCTCCCCGTCCGGCTATCGGGAACAGGGCGATACTGGTATCGTCAAACTGCGGGCACAGGCGCTTATGCGGGTCCAATCGCAAGCTTGGCTTTTCGTTGATTGCCAAAGGTCGTTTAGGCATTTCATTCACCCCGCTTTTTAAGGTGTGCGTTTGCGGGTATTTTATGAGTCATCAGCGCCAAAAAAGTTTTCCCTCTTTTCCCCGCTTTTTTTAAAAAATACCTTGACATTATGTGAGATTTCAGTATAATAATATCTGTTCGCTGCAGGGCGAACGGAGCATAGCGGGTTTGTGTAATGGTAGCACGCCGGACTCTGACTCCGTCTGTGAGGGTTCGAATCCTTCACCCGCTGCCAAAAAAAGAAACGACATTCTTTTGAATGTCGTTTCTTTTTATTTTGCTGTTTTCTGCATGTTTGCGCTTTCACAGGGCAAGCTATTTACGAGGTGAGAACCTGATGGATCAACACGAGCTGCCGCTGGGTTTTGGTATGGCACTGGCCCAGTACCCCGACGCTATGAAGAAATTCACCGCGCTCTCCGAAACCGAGCAGTCCGAAATCCTGCAGAGAGTGCATGCCGTTTCTTCAAAGGATGAAATGCGCTCTCTGGTAAATGAACTGTCGCAGAATTTTTGAAATCCTCCAAGCAAAAAGAGACACCTACTGGGTGTCTCTTTTTGTTATTTCTCATACCAATCCAGAAACGAGTGATACTCCCCGCGGAACTTGCAGCCGGCTAACGTGTCCAGCTGAACATCGTGGATGGCTGCGAAGATGCTCTTTTCCACGTTTGGATTGGTCTTTCTCAGTTCTCGTAGGAGCACCTTCATCTCCTGGCGCTTACTCTGTCCCACCCCGTCGCCGGAGGCGTCTCTTGCCTCGGTAAACCGACAGGCACATTGTAAAAACTGAAGGTGGTTATAATTCTTCCAGGCGATGATGTCCTCCTCATGGACGCAGTACAGCGGGCGAATCAGCTCCATCCCCGGAAAGTTCTTGCTGTGGAGCTTTGGGGGCATGGATTGCAGCTGTGCGCCGTAGAACAGTCCCAGCAGCGTGGTTTCAATTACGTCCGAGAAATGGTGTCCCAGAGCAATCTTGTTGCAGCCAAGCTCTTGGGCTTTGCTGTAAAGAAATCCTCTGCGCATCCGGGCGCAGAGATAGCAGGGGTTGCGATCCACTTCGGTGGTGACATCAAAAATATTGCTCTCAAAAACCGTGATGGGGATTTCCAGCGCACGGGCATTCTCCTCCAGCAGCTGGCGGTTGGCGGCGTTGTAGCCGGGGTCCATCACAAGAAAGGTCAGCTCGAAGGGCTGCTCCGTATGGCGCTGAAGCTCCTGCATCAGCTTGGCCAGCACCACGGAATCCTTGCCGCCGGAAATGCACACCGCAATATGGTCACCCGGTGCGATCAGTTCATAGCGCTTCACCGCGGCAATAAATGGATTCCACAGCACCTTGCGGTATTTTTTAATTAGGCTTCGCTCTGCAATCTCACAGGGCGTCAGTTCTCTTGACATGGGTCTCTCCTTACAGCCAAATGGCAAACAGTTTGACAACAGAAGCAAGTGCTCTGCGGTACCAGGGGCGGGCATTCCACTCGTCCAGCGTATAGGGTGTGCTCCTCTCCATAACTCCGTCCAGATCCTCCAGCAACTGTTCCACCGCCGGCATCAGATAGAGCAGGGCCGCGCACTCGTAATGGAGCTGGAAGGTGCGGTAGTCCATATTGGTGCTGCCCACCAACGCCACCTCCCGGTCTACCATGACGCTTTTGGCGTGCAGAAATCCCGGCGTATACTTATAAATCTTCACACCGTGGCGCATCAGCTCGCCCCAGTAAGTCTCCGCCACCAGATATGTCAGCTTGTGATCCGGCACAGCCGGAATGCACAAACGGACATCTACACCGGAATCAGCGGCTATGCAGAGGGCTTTTTGCATAGACTCCTCCACCGCGTAATACGGCGTGGTAATATACAAAAACCGTCTGGCAGAGCCGATTAGCTGCAGATAGGTGTCTTCAATGGGATTGTCCGGATTGTTCAGCGGACCGTCCGTAAAGGACTGGCAATAGCCCGCGCCCTCAATTTCCCGGCGGGGACGGTAAAAATCGTCCTCATTGGGCAGATTGCGCCCAATCATCCGCCACATCGTGATAAACTGGGCGGCAAAGCCCCAGGCGCCCGCGCCCTCGATCCGAATACCGGAATCCTTCCAGTGGCCAAACCGATCTATCAAGTTTGCATACTCGTCGGCGATGTTCACGCCGCCGGTATAGGCATAAAATCCGTCGATCACGGCAATTTTCCGGTGGTCGCGGTAGTTGAAATAGATTCGGTTCACATACTTGTGGACGGGGTTAAAAACCTCCACCTCGATGCCGGCAGCCTGAATCTTTTGCAGCATATTGTCAGAAAGGCGGGTGATGTTGCCGAAGTCATCAAAAATGATGCGAACTTCCACGCCAGCTGCGGCCCGATCTTTCAAAACGCGGAACATCCGGTCCCAGATCGCGCCCTCCGCCAGAATGTAATACTCCAGGAAAATATACGTCTCTGCCTTTTCCATGTGCGCCAGCAAATCGTCGAAATATACCGCTCCGTCCCCTAAATACTGGGCATTACTGCCCCGATACAGCAGAAAGACGCATTTTTGCAGATAGGCCGACACCCGTCCCCAAGCCGGAGCCTCCTTGGATAGGCGGGCAATATTGGCGGTGCTCTCCGCTCTGGCACTTTCCTTTTCCCGCGGAGGAAGAGGCTTTTTTAGGCTCAAAGTCTTTGCCTGATGGGTTCCTCCCCACAGGCAGAATAAGATCATCCCGCCCACTGGAATTAGGAGCAGCAGGCACATCCAGCTCAACTTATAGGACGGACTGCCGCTACGGGTATAAATCCAGACGGCGATGATGGCGCCAATCAGCTCCAGTGCAAAATAAATCATACTGGCTTTTGCATGCAGGAAAAACGTTAAAAACAGCGTACAGGCAATCTGAATCGCCACCACCACAATGCAGATTGCGATGCTGGCCGCAGCGGAAATACGCCGCTCGGTCTTCTGTTTCATTCTTCTCATGGTGGATCACTCCCCGGTAATCGTTTCCCTATTCTGCTTTGATTATACCGTTTTCAAGAAACGGGTGCAAGAGAAAACTGGCTTTCACTGCCACAGCTCCAAATTAGAAAAAGAACAGCCCGCCGGAGATTCGGCGGGCTGATGCGTTTATCCGTTCTGACGCAGCAGATTCTGCTTGATGTCCCAAAGCTTCTTGGACAGATCCACATAATAGGCATGAGGATTGTCAAACCGCTTGATTTCGTCCCAGAGGGTATCTAGTTCAGAGGCACAAAAAGTCTGAATCTCCTGCAGGGACGGACGCTGGTACACCAGTTTGCCGTTTAGGAAGATGGGAACCTGTAGCTCCCGCACGGTATAGTTGGTCAGCGTCTTGCGCTTCCAGGTGGCCAACGGGTCAAAAAGCTCCTGTGGCTTGCTCTTGTCAATCACTTCGTCATGGACGCAAAGGTAATCGGCCAGAGCCTTACCCGTTTCCTTGTCAAAAAAGCGATAGGCCTTTTTAAAATGCGGATTGGTGATCTTGCTCACGTTTTCGCTAACCTTGATCTTGGGGACGATGTTGCCCTGCTCGTCCTCTACCGCAGCCAGCTTGTAAACGCCGCCGAACACAGGTTCGCTGCGTGCGGTAATCATACGCTCGCCTACGCCGAACATGTCGATCTTGGCGTCCTGCAGCAGCAGATCCTGGATAATGTATTCGTCCAGAGAGTTGGAAACCGAAATCTGGCACTCCGTCCAGCCGGCATCGTCCAGCATTTTGCGGGCTTCCCTGGTCAAATAGGCCATATCGCCGGAATCCAGCCGGATGCCGCACTTGGTAATGCCCAGGGGCTTAAGCACCTCGTTAAAGGCGCGGATGGCATCGGGAACGCCGCATTTCAAAGTGTTGTACGTGTCCACCAGAAGGGTTGCGTTGGTGGGATAGATCTTGCAATAGGCCTTGAAGGCCTCCAACTCGGTATTGAACATCTGCACCCATGCATGGGCCATGGTTCCACCGGCGGGAACGCCGTACAGCTCGTCCGAAACCGTGCAGGCCGTGCCCTTGCAGCCGCCGATATAGGCAGCTCTGGCGCCGGTGATGGCACCGTCAGTGCCCTGTGCCCGGCGGGAACCGAACTCCAAAACCACGCGGCCTTTGGCCGCACGCACAACGCGGCTGGCTTTGGTGGCGATTAGGCTCTGGTGGTTGATCGTCAAAAGAGCAAATGTCTCAATCAGCTGGGCTTGAACCGCCGGAGCACGAACCGTGACCACCGGTTCCCGCGGGAAGATGGGGGTACCCTCTGGAATGGCGTAAATGTCGCCGGTAAAATTGAAATTCTTCAGATAGTTTAGGAATTCCTCGCTGAAAATGCCCTTGGAACGGAGATACGTAATATCTTCTTCATCAAAATGTAGATCCTCGATATAGTCGATCAGCTGATCAAGGCCGGCACAGATCGCAAAACCGCCGTTGTCGGGCACATTCCGGAAAAACACATCAAAATAGGTGATGCGGTCCTTATAGCCAAGCTGGAAATAGCCGTTGCCCATGGTGAGCTCGTAAAAATCGCACAGCATGGTCATGTTGATTTTCTTTTCGGTATTCATCGCGCACCTCAACATTTGTTATTGGGTTTTCTCTGATTATAGGCTCTGACATGAACAAAAGCAATCGCTTTTGCAAAAATCCTGCCAAAACATTCCTCTTCGGAATTGACTTTTTTTCTTCTCTCCCCTATCATGAAAACATTCTGAATGCTGCGTTTTTGAAAGGAGGTCATTTGATGTCCGTTCGCATTGGAATCGATCTGGGCAGCTCCGCGATCAAACTGGCGATTTTGCCGGAGACTTCCAGTACGCCGCTGCTGTGCCTGCGCCGGAAAGCTGGGGGAAATCTGCCTACCCTGCTGGGCGAAGCGCTAGGCTCCTGCGGCTGCACGAAAAAAGATGTCAGCAAGCTCGTGCTTACCGGTGCGGGAGCCACCGGAGCGAAGCATTCGCTGATCGGCTTTTCGCCTGTGTTGGAGGATGAATTTGCGGCCATCGCCCACGGCGCTCTTGCTCTTTCCGGACAGGAGCGGGCTGTGGTGGTCTCTATGGGAACTGGGACGGCGTTTGTGCTGGCGGAAGGCCGTTCCTTCCGGCATCTGTGCGGAACGGGTGTGGGCGGCGGAACGCTGATCGGCCTGTGTCAAGGGCTTGCGGGAACGGGCGAATTTGAAAAGATCGTTCCGCTCTCCGTTTCTGGTGACCTCGGTAAAGTGGATTTGACCGTGCGGGACATCTTCCGGGAGAAGATGCCGCCCACGCTGGACCCAGATATGACGCTCACCAACTTCGGCCATGTGGCAGCCGACGCCACCCCTGCCGATCAAGCCGCAGGAGCGGTCAATCTTGTATTGCAAGTCATCGGCACCATGACGCTCCTCACCTGCCGGGGCTGCGATACCTCCACGGCGGTCTTGGTCGGCTCTCTGGCAGAGCTCCCCCAGACGGAAACGCAATGCCAACTTTTTGAGCGTCTTTACGGCATTCGTTATATCATTCCAAAAAATGCAGCCTTTTCCACTGCGGTGGGAGCCGCGCTGTGTGAAAAATAAAAGTGTAAAAAAGAGCCGATGCTAACGCATCGGCTCTTTTTTGTTCCGTTTGAAACCTTATTCCGGATCCTTGCCGTCGTCATCGTCCTCTTCCAGAGAAGAGAGATCAAACTCCAGCTTTTCACCGCAGTTGGGGCAGATCACTTCGCCGTCATCCAGAATGGTGTCGTCAAAGTAAACGGTCTCTTCGCAGTTGGGGCAGGTGGTGGCGTAGCACTCCTCGGACTCCTCGTCCTCGTCGTAATCCTCGTCATCCTCGGGTCCAAACACAGCGTCCTCGACATCTTCCAGATCGTCGCTAACAGCGTCCAGGCCATCACCCAGCTCTGCCTGCACGTCCTTCATGTCCTCGATCTCCAGAGCCATATCGTCCAGAATGTCGATCATGGCAGTGAGAATCTTGCCCTCTTTAGTTTCAGTGTCCAGTGCCAGGCCCTCGGCCAGGCCCTTCAGATATGCAACTTTTTCTGTAATTTCCATTGTTCCTTCTCCTTTCAAAATCAGGTAATTGGAACGCGTGGGTATCTGATCTTACTTGCAGCGGTTCAGATATTCGCCTGTGCGGGTGTCAATCTGAATGCGATCGCCAGTGTTGATGAACAGGGGCACTTTGATCTCAGCGCCGGTCTCTACCGTGGCGGGCTTCATGACGTTGGTGGCAGTATCGCCGCGGACGCCCGGCTCGGTCTCGGTGATTTCCAGCTCCACAAAGTTGGGCAGCTCCACACCGAAAACGGTGCCGTTGAAGCTCAGCAGCTTGCAGGGGGTATTCTCCTTGACGAACTTGAATGCATCGCCCAGAACCTCGCGGTTCAGCGGAGTCATATCAAAGGTCTCGGGATCCATGAAGTAAAACAGCTCGCCGTCGTTGTAGCTGTACTCGGCATCTTTGCGCTCCACCATGGCCTGCTCGAACTTGGCGGTGGGGTTGAACGATTCTTCACGGATTGCACCGGAGATCACGTTTCTGTACTTGGTGCGCACGAATGCAGCGCCCTTGCCGGGCTTGACATGCTGGAATTCAATGACCTGCATGGGCTTTCCGTCCATCTCAAACGTTACGCCGTTGCGGAAATCACCGGCTGAAATTGTAGCCATAATTAATATCCTCCTTAAAATCTATGAGAAAACGACCCGCAGGAGGACATTTTCTCTTTTTAATTGATTGCGCAAATTGACTTATATATTTTATCCCATATAGTCCGCCAATGCAAGACTTTTTCAGCAGTTTTACAGAAAAATCGCGGACTTTTTCAGCGTTTTTTCAAGTATTGCTCCCGGCAAAGTGCCTTAAACGGGGCTTGCAGTGCATGAAGTACCTTCTGCCACGCGGTGACCGCGCCGCCCACAGGCTCCACCATTAGGGCTCGAACCCCTGCACGATTGGCTGCCAACATGTCGGTCAGCAATTTATCGCCCAGCATGGCCGTGTGGCTTTCGGAGGTCTTGGCGCGTTCCATTGCCTCCCGCAGTCCCCGCGTCCCGGGTTTTCCCGCGTGCCCTTGATAGGGTACCCCAAGTTCCGCGCAAAAATCCGTCACCCGCTTGCCGGAGCGATTGTTGGAGACGATCATAAATGTGATGCCCGCAGCGTGCAATGCTGCAATCCACAGCCGAACCGCATCATCCGGATGCCGGGTCTTTTTTGCCGCCAGGGTGAAATCCAGGTCGCTTAAAAGGAGGGTCACGCCGCGGCTTTTCAAATATTCCGGTGTAATTTGGCCATACCGCTCAAAAAGGGCGTCCGGCACCAGGGAAAAGCTCATAAAAAGCTCCTCTTTTTCATAAGATTCTTTTAGTATACCAGTCTGTCCCGATTTGCACAAGGGGGTGCCCGTTTTGCAGCTTTATCTTGCCGTCTCGCCCCAGGAGGTTCGGGATGCCTCCCGCTATACCAGGGTCTTTGCCCACGCCGCCTACCGGATCGGTCCGGAGTCCACCCTGCTGCGCCGGGATCTGCTGCTGGATTCCCGGGGCGGATTGCTCTGCGTCAGCGACTTTGACGCCCCGGTCATTGCCGACCCGGAGAAGCTGGCGGCAGCCGTGCTCCGGGAGTGTTCCCGCCGCAGTTACACCGGGGCGGTACTGGATTTTGAAGCGCCACCGTCTGCGGACCGTGCCGCCTTTGTCGGTGCTCTTGCTCCCCTGCTGTCCGGCAGCCGCCGAATGTTGCTGATTCCGGAGCGCTATGCCGGACCGGCGCACGCAACGGTGCTGATTAACACGGCGATCTCCGGTGGAAACTTCCGTTCCCGGGTGCAGGAAGCACAGAATCGGTATGGGCAGATTGTGCTGGACGTACAGCGCTTGATAATGGATTTTACGCTGCCCTCCCCATCCGGTGAGGGGCGTCCCCTGCAACTTGCCCAGCTGCAGGCCATTACGCAGGCGCAGCGTCCGGCGGTATTTTTCTCCCCCGATCTGTGCGCCCGGTATTTCACTTACCCGGCAGCCGGTTCCACTCATTTCATTCTCTTTGACGACGCGGAAACCATCTCGCAAAAGCTGCGCACTGGGTCGGCTCTGGGCGTACGCACAGCCCTGCTCATGTACCCCGAAGTCTCCGATCTTCTGGAAAAGCTATATGCCGTCAGTAAACAGAAAAAAGCGCCGTGACGCAAGCCACGGCACTTTTTTTGAATTAATAAAAACGCTTGTTCTTATTCTTCCGAGCGGCCTCGGACTTCTTGCGGCGCTTGACACTGGGGCTCTCATAATGCTCTCTCTTCCGAACCTCTGCCAGGACGCCTGCTTTGGCACAGCTGCGCTTGAAACGCTTCAGTGCGCTATCGATGGACTCGCCATCTTTTACACGGATCTCAGACATCTATATTTCCCTCCCTCCAGAATGCCGGGCAAACCACAGCACTTAAGGGCCATAATCTATGGCTTTAACAAATGCATTATACTGGCTTTGCAAACGCTTGTCAAGGGAAATATTAAAATTTCAAGACGTGTGCAAAGTTTAACATTAAACCCGACAAGAGTTTTGAGCTTTTGTCGGGATTATTTTTTGCGAGGAGGTGGGCGATTTTGGCGCGGAAGAACTACAAGTACCTTTCGCTTGATGACCGAAAGGAGCTTGCACGGCTCTGGCGAAAGGGCGAAAACGTGGCCTCCATTGCGGAGGCGCTTGGCTGCACGATGGCGACCATTTACAAAGAGCTAAAGCGCGGCTACGACGGAACCACGGATAAAAACCTGCGGAACAGCTACGACCCGACGCTGGCAAACAACGTGTTTCGACACACATTGAGCGAACGCGGGCGGCAGAACGCCAGCGGGGGCGTACCCCGGAACCAAACAAGGAGGGATTGCTAATGGACGAGCCTGTATGCGAAATCCGGCTCTACACGCCGGAGCAGGTTGCAGACCTTCTGCACGTCAGCATCCAGACGATTTGGAAGTGGGACAGGCAGGGGCGCATCCACTCCATCAATCTGGCTGGGAACCGGATAAAGCGCTATCGCCACAAGGACATCGCGGAGTTTTTAGACCGCATGGACGGGCGAAAGGCCAAGGACATCTTATCACACAAAAGTTAAACAAATCAATACCAATAACGAGGAGGACAAACAGATGAAAAAGACCATTGAGCTGTGCAAGGTGCGCCAGGGAGAGACTTTCACGCTGGACGGCGTGGAATTTGTCAAGCTGGACGAGGCTGCTGATTGCTCGTTCGTGCTGACTTCGGACGTGGCACTGAAAAACATCCCGTTCGAGGACGAGGACGCAGAGCGCGAGGACCACAACAATTTCTGCGGCAGCAACATCGAAAAGGCGATGGAACGATGGCTGCGAGAGAACCACAAGCCCATTTTTGACGCGTCGCAGGAATACCCCATTGACCTCACCACCATGGACGGCATGACCGACTACGGCGCTCCCCTTTCCGGCGCTCGCCTGCTTACCATTGACGAATACCGAAAGTACCGACGCTTTATTCCCCTGGCCTCCGAGCGGTATTGGCTGGCTACCGGGTGGACAACCGCCAGCTCCCCGCTCTCGGGTGCCCGCATCGCGTACCGCGTCGTCACTGGCGGCGCGCTGAGCAACGACCGCGTTTACCGCGCGGGCTTTGCGGCCCGCCCCGCTTTATATCTCAAATCCTCAATCCTTGTATCTATTGAGACCGAGAACGGCCAGGAAGAAAAGACGGTTCGGGACTTCACGGACACGGAGCTGATGGACGAGCTGTACCGCCGTCGGAGGGAGAGCTATGACGCGGACTGAGCGGCGGAGCGCCCTCCGCCATGCTGCAAGAATACGCATGGGCGTTGCAGTCTGCGCCGTTCTCCTGTTGGCTATGGTTGGCCTGCTTGGCTGCCGCGTTGCGGAGCCTGGCATCGACCGGAATAAAAGCACCGACCCGCCGCAGGCCAGCGCACCGACTGAAATTGCACCCGCCGACCTACCTGCTGCATACCGCCCCGCCCAGGAGGCGGGCGCGGTGGAAGTCCTGGCAAAAATGGTGTGGGGCGAGGCACGGGGATGCTCCGTAACAGAGCAGGCGGCTGCCGTCTGGTGTGTTCTGAACCGCGTGGACAGTGACGACCCGTACTTCCCGGATGACATCGTGGGTGCTGTTACGCAGTCGGGCGCTTTTTACGGATACGACCCGAACAACCCCTTGCTGGCGGAGCATCTGGCCCTGGCTGAGGATGTGCTGGCCCGCTGGTCCATAGAGGATAGCTGTGTTGGCGATGTGGGACGGGTCCTCCCGGAAGAATACCTGTACTTCACCGGGGACGGGCGGCACAACTATTTCCGAACGGAGTACGAGGGCGGCGGGACATGGGACTGGGCGCTGGAAAGCCCTTATGAGGGGTGATTTCATGTTCGTTCAGTTAAGCCTATTCGACATGCTTCCAAAACCGAGAGTTGGTGAATACGTTGTCGTGCATGGAACGCTCCTCTCTTGGAACGATATACGCCCAGGAATGACACTCATCTATGACTGCTCAACGCAGAACCATAAATGGCTGAAAGTTACGACAGTCGAAAAGATAATCCACACCCCGGACGATTGGCGCGTCATTCTGGACGGTGGCAGGAACTCTCGCCCACTGATAAACAAAATGTACATTGATTCTGGCAGTGTAAAGCTGTATGGGGAGGTTGGCGCATGAACCGATTACAGGAGCGGCGGCTGGCGTTGGAGCTGACACAGCCGCAGGTATCAGCAAAGCTCAAGGAAATGGAACCACGGGCAGACGTTGGCATGGTTTCCCGCTACGAAAAGGGCGTGTGCCTGCCCACCGCGCCGCAGCTATCTGTGCTGGAGGCCCTGTACGGCCTGCCCAGAACGGAACTGTACGACCTGGAGGACCTGGACCTCCTTGGATGCGCGGCGGCGGAACTTCCGTCGCAGGAGAGCGAGGGAGTGGAGACAGCCCCTCCGCCCAGCCACGCCGGACGATACCGCAAGTGCTACCGCATCAGCAGGGAGTTTGCGGAGAGCTTGCCGGATGATCTGCTGGGCGTGTGCGGCTATTCATCCTGGCAAAGTTGGCACGACGCCGCGCTCAAGCGGCTTGTTGGTGAATACGCGGCCCGGAAAAAGGCCGCTCAAAAGAGAGGAGCTTAACGATATGGATAAAAAGGATGCCATGACAGCATTTCGCCCCATGGATGACGACCACCACGTTTACCAGTGTTGGAACTGCGGTTCCCTCTGGAAGTTTGAGGCGGATGGACCGTATGAAAACGGCTGGAACGTCTGCCCACACTGCGGACTTCCGATAGCGCGGTCTCTGGAGGCGGACGATGTTTCTGTGTGAAATCTGCGAAGCGGAGTTCGACGAACCGTTCTCCCAGCAGAAAATTGAAAACCTGGATGGAGAGAACGGCATTGAGCGACAGTTCATCAGGGTATGCCCTCTCTGCGGAGAGGACCACTTCCGCGTGAAGGAGGGACCTGACGATGAATGAACGCGCAGCTCCCATTGTCACTATCTGCAATGACCGGCCTGAATGGCTGTCATCTCGTGAGGATGGGCTGGGAGCGTCTGACGCTCCCGCCTACATGGGCCTGTCCCACTGGAAAACCAACGTGCAGCTGTTCAAAGAGAAATGCGGTATCGTCGTTCCGGAGGACATCGGGGACAAGCCCTACGTCAAATACGGGAACGACGCAGAGCCTTTG
>JALCRR010000043.1 GCA_022652815.1 Oscillibacter sp. | reverse complement strand
AGCCGAAGGACGCGCCGACCTTGTGGCAGCCGGTGGGGAACCACTTGCCGGACATGGCGATGATGCGGCAGGGCACGCCGGACAGTGCGGAGGGAATCTCCACATAGTTGGGGGCAGCCTGGAACAGGCCGCCGGTCTCCTTGGCTTCATTCTTCCACGTAATGCGGAACAGGTTCAGAGGATTGACATCCCACAGGCCGACCTTCTTCAGTTTTTCTTGAATCTTTGCAGGGATGGTTTCAGGATGCTGCATCTGGGCGATGGTGGGGATGATAATGTTGTTTTCCTTGGCCTTGGCAATGTTGTGGTCCAGGCCCTTCTTGTTAATAGTCAGATCGATCATTTATTTACCCTCCTGTTTATTGTCTTGCTTGGAATCAATATAGGAATACAGCGTGTACTTCGAGATCCCGAAGTACCGGGCAACCTTGTCGCCGGACTTGGTCACCAGAAATGCACCGTTTTGATTCAGAAACCGAATGGCTTTCACCTTATCATCCTTGTTCATCAGCGCCACCGGTTTGCCAACCAGTGTCACGGACTGCTCGATCAGATCGTCCAGTAGATCGTTGACGTTAACGATCTTTTCCGGCTCGGTCTGTTGCGATTCGCCCGTGGAAATGAGCTCGTTCACAGCGTTTTCCACCATGAGCAGCTTCGACACGTCGTAGTTGATGGACAGAATGGCGGAGACCTTTCCCTTGCTGTTGCGGATGTACATACTGGAGGACTTTAAAATCTTGCCATCCGGCGTCTTGGTCAGATAGCTTAGGTGATCCTTCGGCTGCATATCCTGCGCCGTCATCTGGTCAATTACGACATAGGACGCACCGTCCCCCACCTTTCGGCCGGAGACGTGTCCATTCTCGATGGCCACAATCGTGTGATCCGGATGCTTGCTCAAATCGTGAACCACGACCTCGCAGCTGCTTCCGAACTGAGCGGCAATTCCCGCCGCGACCTGCTTCAGCAGTTCCAGTTTTCCGGTTTCCGTGCGGTATCCCTCCTCTTTTGGAGCTTTTTCCGTAGAAACTCCTAATGATCTATTGCTATCATACCATACATTTTGGATAAATCAATGACTTTTGCAGAAAAATTTTTAGGTTTTCTTATTTTTTGTTTGACATCCTGTTTGTTTATGCTATGATAGAAGCATCAAAAAAAGCGCAAAGGCAGCGCAAAAACAATACACATATATGATTAGGAGGCAGCGACATGAATTTTGATGCGATCAAATCTGCGGCCAAGGGCTACGAAGCCGATATGACCAAATTTCTGCGGGATCTAATTGCCATTCCCAGTGAGAGCTGTGAGGAGGAGGGCGTCATCAAGCGCATCGCCGCCGAGATGGAAGCCGTCGGTTTTGACAAGGTCGAGATTGACCCCGAGGGCAACGTGCTGGGCTGGATGGGCCACGGCTCCAAGATCTATGCCTACGACGCCCATATCGACACCGTCGGTATCGGCAACAAGGACAACTGGAAGTTTGACCCCTATCAGGGCTACGAGACGGACACCGAAATCGGCGGCCGCGGCGGCTCCGATCAAGAGGGCGGCATTGTCTCCTCTGTTTACGGCGCAAAGATCATGAAGGATCTGGGCCTCATTCCCGATGACGTGACCGTGCTGGTCACCGGCACCGTTCAAGAAGAGGACTGCGACGGCCTTTGCTGGCAGTACATCCACAATGAAGATAAGGTCACTCCCGAGTTCGTCATCTCCACAGAGCCCACCGACGGCGGCATTTACCGCGGTCACCGTGGCCGTATGGAAATCCGGGTGGACGTCCACGGCGTGAGCTGCCACGGCTCTGCTCCCGAGCGCGGTGACAATGCCATTTACAAGATGGCCGACATTCTGCAGGACGTCCGCTCCTTGAACGAGAATGGCGATGGCGATTCTTACGAGATCAAGGGTCTTGTGAAGATGCTCAACCCCAAGTTCAACCCCGAGCATTACGAGGATGCTCAGTTCCTGGGCCGCGGCACCTGCACCGTCTCCCAGATCTTCTACACCTCTCCCTCCCGCTGCGCTGTGGCAGACTCCTGCGCGATCTCCATTGACCGCCGCATGACTGCCGGCGAGACTTGGGATTCCTGCCTAAAGGAAATTGAGAATCTCCCGAGCTGCAAGAAGTATGCCAAGGACGTGAAGGTTTCCATGTACATGTACGACCGTCCCGCATGGACCGGCTTGAAGTACGAGACCGAGTGCTACTTCCCCACCTGGATCAACAAGGAGACCGCTCCCCACGTCCAGGCTCTGGTGGACGCACACCACGCCATGTACGGCACCGAGCGCGTGGGGCATCCTTCCTCTCCCGAAGCCGCTGAAAAGCGCAAGGCTCCCTTGATCGACAAGTGGACTTTCTCCACCAACGGTGTCTCCATTCAGGGGCGCTATGGCATTCCCTGCGTGGGCTTTGGCCCCGGCGCCGAGTCCCAGGCTCATGCCCCCAACGAGATCACCTGGAAAGAGGATCTGGTGGAATGCGCCGCCATGTATGCCGCTGTGCCCGGCCTGTACAAGGGCAAGAGCGACGAGGACGTGTGCGAATATCGCGGCGGCAAAACCAATAACGATATCAAATGATCTTCAATCAAGTGCCACAGGCTCTTGATTGAGAAGGCTGCGTAATTCTTATTACATTACATAAAATTCCGGCCACTGGCCAAAAGGAGTACTGATATGTCTAAGACAACTGAACTTGCAAAGCACCTTGAATCCCTGCACATCAACGATATGTACAAAAACGACTTCTACTGGACCTGGGATAAGACCGACGAGGAACTGGAAGCCATCTTCACCGTGGCTGACGCTCTGCGCGATCTGCGTGAGCGCAACCAGTCCACCAAGATCTTTGATTCCGGCCTGGGCATTTCCATCTTCCGCGACAACTCCACCCGTACCCGTTTCTCCTTCGCCTCCGCCTGCAATCTGCTGGGCCTTGAGGTGCAGGATCTGGACGAGAAGAAGTCCCAGATCGCCCACGGCGAGACCGTTCGTGAAACCGCCAACATGGTCTCCTTCATGGCCGACGTCATCGGCATCCGCGACGATATGTTCATTGGCGAAGGCCACAAGTATCAGAAGACCTTCATGGACGCCGTGAAGGAAGGCTACCGTGACGGCATTCTGGAGCAGCAGCCCACTCTGGTAAACCTCCAGTGCGACGTGGATCATCCCACCCAGTGCATGGCCGATATGCTGCACGTCATCCATCAGTTCGGCGGCGTGGAGAATCTGAAGGGCAAAAAGGTCGCGATGACCTGGGCCTATTCTCCCTCCTACGGCAAGCCCCTGTCCGTCCCTCAAGGCGTCATCGGCCTGTTCACCCGCTTCGGCATGGATGTGACGCTGGCTCATCCCGAGGGCTATGACGTCATGCCCGAGGTGGAAGAGATTGCCCGCAAGAACGCCCAGTCCACCGGCGGCTGCTTCAAAAAGGTTGCTACCATGGAAGAGGCTTTCCAGGATGCCGATATTGTCTATCCCAAGTCCTGGGCTCCCTTCGCCGCCATGGAAAGCCGCACCAAGCTGTATCAGGCCGGCGATCAGAAGGGCATCGACACGCTGGAGCAGCAGCTCCTCGCCCAGAACGCCCAGTTCAAGAACTGGACCTGTTCTGAAGAGATGATGAAGCGCACCAAGGACGGCAAGGCTCTGTATCTGCACTGCCTGCCCGCCGACATCTCCGGCCTCTCCTGCCCGCAGGGCGAAGTCGACAACTCCGTGTTTGACCGGTATCTGGTACCCCTGTACAAGCAGGCTTCCTACAAGCCCTATGTCATCGCCGCTATGATTATGATGTCCAAGGTGAAGGACCCCGTCAGCGCACTGATGGCTCTGGATCGCAGCGACAATAAGCGCAAGGCGTTTTAAGGTTTTACCGCAAAGGCTCCTGTTGGATTTTCACGAATTTTCGTTTTGGCGGGAATATTACGGATATTCCCGCCAAAACTATTCCGGAACTACCGCATACCATTTCTATTTAAAGAGGGGTAAGTCAAAATGGGTAAACGCATCGTCATTGCCCTGGGTGGAAATGCACTGGGCAAAAACCTGCCGGAGCAGATGATTGCCGTCCGTGAGACGGCCAAAGCCATCGTCGATTTGATTGAAGAGGGGCATGAAGTGGTCATTGCCCACGGCAACGGTCCGCAGGTGGGCATGATTAACGTGGCCATGACGACCCTGTCCCGTGAGGATTCCACGCATCCCATGGCGCCCATGTCCGTGTGCACCGCCATGAGCCAGGGCTATATCGGCTACGATCTGCAAAACTCCCTGCGGGAGGAGCTTTTAAACCGCGGCATCCACAAGTCTGTCGCCACCATCCTCACGCAGGTGGAAGTCGATCCGAAGGACCCCGCTTTTGAGCATCCCTCCAAGCCCATCGGCACCTTCATGACCGAGGCCGAGGCCGAGGAAATGCGCCGCCGCGGCAACGCGGTGATGGAAGATGCCGGCCGCGGCTGGCGCCGCTGCGTGGCTTCCCCCAAGCCCAAGGCTATTGTGGAAATTGACACAGTCAAGGCTCTGCTGGACGCAGGTCAGGTTGCCGTCGCCTGCGGCGGCGGCGGAATTCCGGTCTACCGCACTGAGGGAAATCACCTCAAAGGCGCAGGCGCGGTGATTGACAAGGACTTTGCCTCCGAGCTGCTGGCCGAGGAACTGGACGCGGATGCCTTGATTATCCTAACCGCTGTGGAAAAAGTCGCAATTAACTTTGGAAAGCCCGATCAGACCTGGCTTTCCGATCTGACGCCAGAAGCGGCAAAGCGCTACGAGGCGGAGGGGCAGTTTGCCCCCGGCTCCATGCTGCCGAAGGTGCAGGCCGCTGTGAAGTTTGCAGAGTCCAAGCCCGGCCGCACCGCGCTGATTACCCTTCTGGAAAAGGCCAAGGACGGCATCGCGGGTAAGACAGGCACTGCCATTCATCAGTAACCGATTATTTGAAAAGGTTGACCTGTGTGTATTCTGACAAAGGAGAGCGGATTTTCCGCTCTCCTTTTTGTTTTATTTTTTTGCGATTTGTGAAACTGCCCGAAAATTTTACGTAAGACCCGCGAAAAATTTTTCGTCATTTTGTAAAGAAATTCTATTTTTCAGTTGAATTTTTTAGGTCAACCTTGTATGATGAGGACAGACATGGAAGATCCTGTCACGAGACATGTCACCAAAATTATGAGGAGGATAACAGAATGAAGAAGTTCCTTGCATTGTTGCTGACAGCTATCATGGCTTTGAGCCTGGTTGCTTGCGGCAGCTCCACCACCCCCGCAGCCTCTGCTTCCGCTTCCGGCAGCGACACCTCCACCAGCGACTTCAAGGTTGGCGCCATCATGGTCGGCGATGAAAATGAGGGTTATACATACGCTCACATCGAAGGCATCAAGGCCGCCTGCGAAGCTCTGGGCATTGACACCACCAATAACCTAATCTTCAAGTATTCCATCGGTGAGGATGAGACCTGCCTGGACGCTGCCGAGCAGCTGGCCGATGCAGGCTGCAAAGTGATCTTCGCCAACAGTTTCGGCCATGAGACCTACCTCATGGAAGCTGCCAAGGAATATCCTGACATTTACTTTGCACACGCTACCGGCACCCATGCCAAGACCGCCGGCCTGGCCAACTTCTGCAACTTCTTTAATAACATCTACGAAGCCCGTTACGTCTCCGGCATCATCGCCGGCATGAAGCTCGACGAGATGCTCAAGGACGGCTCCGCAACTGATCCGTATATCGGCTATGTCGGCGCATATCCGTACGCCGAGGTGGTTTCCGGCTACACCGCATTCTTCCTGGGCATCAAGTCCATCGTTCCCGATGCACACATGGATGTTCAGTACACCAACTCCTGGTTCGATCAGACTGCCGAAGGCGAAGCCGCCAATGCTCTGATGGCCAAGGGCTGCGTTATCATCGGTCAGCACGCTGACTCCACCGGCGCTCCCTCTGCTGTTGAGGCTGCTTTCAAGTCCGGCAAGCAGGTCTACTCCGTTGGTTACAACGTGGATATGCTCTCCGTTGCTCCCGACGTGGCACTGACCTCTCCCCAGATCAACTGGGAGATCCCCTATGAAGAAATCATCAAGACCGCTATGGAAGGCGGCACACTGGAGTCTGATTACTGCAACGGTTATGCACAGGACGGCGTCATGCTGTCCCCGCTGGGCACTGCCTGCGCAGCAGGCACTCAAGAAGCTGTTGACGCTGCAATCGCCGGCATCAAGGACGGCTCTCTGCATGTGTTTGATACCGCCAACTTCACCGTGGGCGGCGCTCCTGTCACCAGCGCATTTGCTACCGATACGAATGGCGACTTCACTCCCGATGCTGATGAAGCCATCATCGACGGCTACTATCACGAGTCCTACTTCCAGTCCGCTCCGTCCTTCTCTCTGAGAATCGACGGCATCACCGAGCTGAACGCAGGCTAATCTCGCAAGTCCCAAAGGAGGGACTGCCGCACGGCAGTCCCTCCTTTCTTTTTTCGACTGCCCGAGCATCGGACTGCCGAAAAAAGAATCCATTTGGATGTTTTTCAAAAAAATTGTGTGCAATACTCATAATTATTTTGCCTTTTTCAATTTACATCTGTGAATAATCATGGTATACTGCAAGCAGAAAGTACGATCGGATAAACCATACGATCGGTTGCATTGCGCATACAGCCTTATATGGCAGGGAAGGATGGTCTTCTTGGAAACTGCAACGGCAGTTCAAATGAAGGATGTCACCAAACGCTTTGGTGAGGTCGTGGCCAACAACAAGGTCAACCTCGAGCTGAAACGGGGCGAGATTCTGTCGCTACTGGGCGAAAACGGCAGCGGTAAGACAACCCTGATGAATATGCTGGCCGGCATCTACTATCCCGACGAGGGACAGATCGTGGTCAATGGAAAGGACGTCGCCATCCGCTCCCCGAAGGATGCCTATGATCTGGGCATCGGCATGATCCACCAGCACTTCAAGCTGGTCGACGTGTTCACGGCTGCGGAAAATATCGTTCTGGGTCTGGAGGAAAAGGGCAAGCTGGACCGCAAGGCCATTGCCGTCAAGGTCAAGGAAATCAGCGATAAATACGGCTTCGATATTGACCCCAATCAGAAGGTCTATGACATGACCGTCTCCCAGAAGCAGACGGTGGAAATCGTGAAAGTACTCTATCGCGGCGCGGACATCTTGATTCTGGATGAGCCCACCGCCGTGCTGACACCGCAGGAAACTGACAAGCTCTTCGCCGTCATGCGCAACATGAAAGCCGACGGCAAGGCGCTGGTCATTATCACCCACAAGCTGCACGAAGTCATGGACGTCTCCGACCGCGTGGCGGTTTTGCGCAAGGGTGAGTACATCGGTGACGTCGCCACCACGGATACCGACCCGCAAAAGCTGACGGACATGATGGTCGGCCACGCAGTCACACTGAACATTGACCGCCCCAAGGCCGACAAGCTGACCGAGCGGATTGAGGTTGAACACCTGACCGTCAAGGATAAGGACGGCATCAACCGCTTGACGGACGTCTCCTTTACCGCCATGGGTGGCGAGATTCTGGGCATTGCTGGCATCTCCGGCTCCGGTCAGAAGCAGCTGCTGGAGGCCATTGCAGGCTTGCAGATTGCCGAGGAAGGCAGCCACATTCTCTACAAGGACCCCGAGGGCAAGGAGCATGAGCTGTTGGGCAAAAATCCGCTAGATATTGCCAAGATGGGCGTTGCCCTTTCCTTCGTCCCGGAGGATCGTCTGGGCATGGGTCTGGTTGGTGACATGGATTTGACGGACAACATGCTCCTGCGCAGCTATCTGACCGGTCGCGGCGCCTTTGCAGACCGCAAAGCCCCCAAGAAGCTGGCCAACAACGTGGTGGATGAGCTGGAGGTCGTCACCCCCAGCATTGCCACCCAGGTGCGCAAGCTCTCCGGCGGCAACGTGCAAAAAGTGCTGGTTGGCCGCGAAATTGCCATGAATCCCACGGTTCTGATGTCCGCTTATGCTGTCCGCGGTCTGGACATCAACACCTCCTATACGATTTACAACTTGATGACCGAGCAGAAAATGAAGGGCGTCGCCGTCATTTATGTCGGCGAGGATCTGGACGTTCTGCTGGAGCTGTGCGACCGGATTCTGGTTTTGTGCGGCGGTCAAGTCAGCGGTATCGTCGACGGCCGGAATACCTCGAAAGAGCAGATCGGTCTGATGATGACCCAGCTTCAAGATAAGGAGGCGAAGGCATGAGCAGCACGCATGAACATAAGGAACCCATGATTCGTATTTCCAAGCGCACCGGGATTTCCAAGCCCAAGGCGTGGGGCATCCGTGCCATCGCGCTGGTGCTGGCTTTGATTGTTGCAGGCCTTGTGATCTTTGCCATCGTCAAGCTCAGCCCCCTCAAGGTTTACGCCACCATGTTCAAGGGCGCTCTCGGCTCTCCCCGTAGAGTCTGGGCCACCATTCGCGATACGATGATGATGCTGTGCATTGCCATCGGTCTGGCGCCCGCTTTCAAGATGAGATTCTGGAACATCGGCGCGGAAGGCCAGGTACTGGTAGGCGGCATTGCAACCGCTTTCTGCATGATTAACTTCCCCACCCTGCCGGCTCCGGTTCTGTTTCTGGTCATGATTCTCGCCAGCATTATTGCCGGCGGCATCTGGGGTCTGATCCCCGGCATCTTCAAGGCCAAGTGGAACACCAACGAAACACTGTTCACGCTGATGATGAACTACGTGGCCATTCAGCTCACCAGTTATTCCGTTGCAAAATGGGAGAGCCCTCCGGGCTCCAACTCCGTGGGCGTGATCAACCAGAACACCAACATTGGCTGGTTCCCCTCCATTCTCGGCAACGATTACGTCCTCAACGTCATCATCGTCATGGCTTTGGCCGTGGGCATGTACATCTACCTCAAGTATTCCAAGCAGGGCTATGAGATCTCTGTGGTGGGTAGCAGCGAAAACACCGCCCGCTACGCCGGCATCAACGTGAAAAAAGTCTACATCCGCACCATGGCGCTGTCCGGTGCCATCTGCGGCATTGCAGGCTTCTTGACCGTCTCCGGTGCTTCCCACACGATCTCCACCGCCACTGCCGGTGGCCGCGGCTTCACCGCCATCATCGTGGCGTGGCTGGCCAAGTTCAACACCTTTGTGATGATTCTGATTTCCTTCCTGCTGATCTTCCTGGAAAAGGGCGCTGTGGAGATTGCCTCCCAGTACAATCTGAACGAATACGCCTCCAGCATCATCACCGGCATTATCCTGTTCTTCATTCTGGGCAGCGAGTTCTTCATCAACTACAAAGTCAACTTCCGGCACGGCCGTCATTAAGGGGAGGGATGCAAATATGACACAAATCATTTCCCTGTTCCAGGCCGCCATCGTGTTCGGCACCGTCATTCTATTCGGTGCCACCGGTGAAATCCTAACGGAGAAGTCCGGCAACTTGAACCTCGGCGTGCCCGGCATCATGTACCTGGGCGGCATTGCGGGTCTGGTCAGCGCCTTCTTCTATGAGGCCAATACTGCCAACCCCTCCGCCATCGTGGCCGTGCTTCTCGCCACGCTCTGCGCCTTTCTTGCATCGGCACTGGGCGGACTCATTTACAGCTTCCTAACCATTTCCCTGCGCGCCAACCAGAACGTCACCGGCCTAACCCTAACGATCTTCGGCGGCGGCGTGGCAAACTTCTTCGGCGGCAGTTTGAATAAGCTGGCCGGCGGCGTTGGTCAGATCTCCGTGGCAGTTACTTCCGGCGGTTTCCGCACGAAGCTACCCGGCCTTTCCCATCTGGGAACCGTCGGTGAGCTGTTCTTCTCCTACGGCTTCATGGTGTATCTGGCCATTGTGATCGCCATTGTGACCCAGTATTTCTTGACCAAGTCCCGCTCCGGCCTAAACCTCCGCGCTGTGGGCGAAAATCCCGGCACGGCAGATGCCGCCGGCATCAACGTGACCCGCAACAAGTATCTGGCCACCTGCATCGGCGCCGGTATCTCCGGCCTTGGCGGATTGTACTACGTCATGGACTACACCAAGGGCACCTGGGCAAACGACGGCGGCATCGAAGGTCTCGGCTGGCTGGCCGTGGCACTGGTCATCTTCGCCACTTGGAAGTCCGTCAACGCCATCTGGGGCTCCTACCTGTTCGGCCTGCTCTCCTGGATGTACTTCTACGTCCCGGGTCTGACCCGCAGCTCTCAGGAGATCTTCAAGATGCTCCCCTACCTCGTCACCATTGCCGTTCTGATTATCATTTCCCTGCGCAACCGCAAAGAAAACCAGCCTCCCGCAAGTCTGGGCCTGGCTTACTTCCGTGAGGAACGATAAAGCTCTTTGATACGTAGAAAGCCCCCGCCATTTGGCGGGGGCTTCTTTTCGGCTGGTTTTCCCGCCGCTCCTGCGGCGTCCAAGCGTTTTGCGGCGCAAAACCTTGAACCGTTGCAGGCTTTGTGATTGCCTTGATCCATACATATCAAAAAGGCACCATCGTTTTTACGATGGTGCCTTTGCAGTATGATTATTTTTCCGGTGCGTCGATTCCATAGACCTCAAATCTGCCCAGCATCGTCTGCACCGTCAGCTTGTCGGCCATCAGCTGATGATAGGTTGCTGTTCTGGTCTTGTCCTCGGCGCGTAAGACGGACATTTTGCTGACAATGCGGTCTTTCTCGGCCAGCAAATCAGCGTACAGTCGGTCATATCGCTCCAGCCGTTCTTCCTTACACATTGAAGCGGAAGTAGACCATGTCTCCGTCCTGCACGACGTATTCCTTGCCCTCGCTGCGAACCAGTCCCTTTTCCTTGGCAGCGGCCAGCGTTCCGCACTGAATCATGTCGTCATAGGCAATGACCTCGGCCTTGATGAAGCCGCGCTCGATGTCGGAGTGGATCTTGCCTGCGGCCTGCGGGGCCTTGGTGCCCTTTTTGATCGTCCAGGCGCGGCACTCGTCCTTGCCGTAGGTTAGGAAGGAAATTAGGCCCAGCAGGGCATAGGAGCACTTAATCAAGCGGTCGAGTCCGGACTCCTTCACGCCCAACTCCTCCAGGAACATCTCCTTGTCCTCGCCTTCTAGCTCGGCAATGTCCTGCTCCATCTTGGCGCAGATGGGCAGCGTCAGTGCGCCCTCGGCATTGGCAATTTCCTGGACCTGGCTGTAATACTGGTTCTGCTCCAGATGCACAAAGCCGTCCTCATCGGTGTTGGCGGCATAAATCACCGGCTTGAGAGTCAACAGCTCTGCCGTACGCAGCAGCGCCATGTCGTCGTCATTGTCGCACTCAAACGTGCGGGCGGGCTTGCCGTCATTCAGATGCTCTGAAAGTTTGCCAAACAGGTCTGCCTCGTGGAGGTACTTCTTGTCGCCCTTGGCCATTTTGTTGGCCTTTTCCACCCGGCGCTGCACCATTTCCAGATCGGCCATGACCAGCTCCAGATTGATGATGTCGATGTCGCGCTTCGGATCGGTGTTGCCCTCCACATGAATCACGTTGGAGTCATCAAAGCAGCGCACCACATGGATGATGGCGTCCGTCTCGCGGATGTTGGCCAGGAATTTGTTGCCCAGACCCTCGCCCTTGGATGCGCCCTTGACGAGGCCGGCAATATCCACGAACTCCACCACGGCAGGCGTCTTTTTGTTGGGCTCGTACATCTCCGCCAGCTTGTCCAGACGTTCGTCCGGCACAGCCACCATGCCCACGTTGGGGTCTATGGTGCAGAACGGATAGTTGGCGCTCTCGGCACCGGCGTTGGTAATTGCGTTGAACAGGGTACTCTTGCCCACGTTGGGCAATCCCACAATTCCTAGTTTCATAAAAGGAACACTCCCTTGTTTATTCTCTAAAGGAGAATTGTATCATTTTCCACCAGAAAGTGCAAGTATATGGGGCAAAGTAGCGCGAAGAAAAGCGGAACGGCTCTGCCGTTCCGCTTTTTTGATCTATGTTCACTCCCGAATTTCCGTTGCAGTGGTGCTTTGCCTTTGCCGCAGCTGATTTCGCCGCAGCACACCACCGAAAACCGGGGAGAGTGCCGATGTCCGCTTTCCGGTTAGGTTCCACTCTGGCTGTTGCCGCCCTGGCCATTTCCGTACTGGTTGAAGAAGTAGTTGAACAGGTCGTTCATGTCTTGATCGCTCTGCCCCTGCTGGCCCTGGGTCGCATTGGTGGAGGTGTCCGCCTGGGACTCCTGCTCGGTGGGTTGCGTGCCCCAGGTAATGTCAATCTTCTGGGTCTTGCCGTCGCGGTAGATGGTAAAGGTGGTCGTATCGCCGGCAGAATAGCTCTTCTTAGCCGCTGTCAGATCCTCCATGGAGGCAACGTCGGTGTCGCCGACCTTGGTGATGACGTCGCCCATCTTCAGTCCGGCCTTATCCGCCGCGCTGCCGTCGGTGACGGAGTAGACGAACACGCCCTCTTTGATGCTGTACTGATACTGCTGCGCCATCTCCTGGGTCATGGTGCCGGCGGTAACGCCCAGATAGGGCTTGTTGGTCACGTAGCCGTTGGTCATAATGTCTTGAATCATCGCCGCCACATCATTGATGGGGATGGCGAAGCCCAAACCCTCCACAGAGGACTGCGCGGTGGAGGAATACTTGGCGGAGACGATGCCCACAACCTCGCCGTAGCTGTTCACCAGCGGACCGCCGGAGTTGCCCGGGTTGATGGAGGCGTCTGTCTGAATCATGTTAAAGGGCGTGCCGTCCACATTGATGGCGCGGTTCACGCAGGAGACCATGCCGCCGGACATGGAGAAGGTCAGCTCACCCAGGGGGTTGCCGATGGCCAAAACTTGATCGCCCACATTCAAGGTGTCGGAGTCGCCCAGAGTCACACTCTGCAAATCCGTGGCGTCAATTTTCAGCACGGCGATGTCATAGTCCTCATCGCTTCCGATGACCGCCGCGTCATAGGTCTTGCCGTTGTACAGCGTCACCTTGACGGAGGTTGCGTCGGCAATCACATGATGGTTGGTTGCGATGTAGCCGTCTGCCGTCAAGATAAAGCCGGAACCGGCAGAGGCGGATTCCACGCTCTGGCCGAAGATATTGGTGGCCGTTGCGGAGGTGTTGATGGACACCACGCTGTTGACGTTGGCGGCGTAGTTTTCCGCGTCGGACATCTCATTTTTGCCGTCCACGGTCTTGAGGGACACCTCGCTGGCCGTCCGTCCGCTGACCTTGATGGATTCGCTGCCGCCGCTGGAGTGGTTTACCGCTGCGGTGATGCCGGCGCCTGCGGCGCCGCCGATCAAGGCACAGGCCAGCGCCAGTGCTACAAACTTGCCTGCGGCGCTATGGTGCTTCTTTGCAGGCTTCATGTCTACCACGGGAGGCGGCGTCTGGGTGGATGTTGCGCTCCGGCTTTCTTGATAGGAATGGATCTGGTCGTCCACCGATTTTGCGGACTCTGTCCCGTCCTTGCGGTAGGTGTAATGGTACAGGTTGTTTTCGTCGTTATACATGGTCGAGACCTCCTATTTGTTATCTGCCCGTCCGACCGAACCAATGGGACGATCATAACGGGGAAATGTGTACGGAATGTGAAAGAACTGTGGGGAAATTTTGAACTTTTCAAGGGGCGACCGCTCCCCGGAAAATCCGCATTTCCAAAGGTCTTTTTCTTGAACCTTTGACCGAAGTATAGTATGCTTATCTTAAAAGAACTTGAAAGGGCAGAAAATAATTTGCTTAAAATTGAAAATCTGAAACTGGCCCCCGGAAAAGACATGGACGTGCTGAGTCAAGAGGCCGCCCGGACGCTGAAGCTCCGGGAAAAGGATCTGACTTCCCTGCGCGTCCTTCGCCGCAGTGTGGATGCCCGGGAGGGCGTGCACATGGTCTATACCGTGGCGGCAGGCGTCCGGGATGAGGCCGCCGTTTTAAAGCGGATTCACAATCCAAAAGTCACGCGCCTAATTCCCGCCCCAGTCTATTCCCTGCCCGACGTCCTCTCCGCGCCGGAGCTTCCCCCGGTGGTGGCGGGAGCCGGCCCTGCGGGCCTTTTTGCCGCGCTAGTGCTGGCCAAAGCCGGACTGCGCCCCATCCTTCTGGAGCGCGGCAAGCCTGTCGAGCAGCGAACCCAGGATGTAGAGACTTTCTGGCGCACCGGAAAGCTGGATACCACGTCCAACGTCCAGTTCGGTGAGGGCGGTGCAGGTGCCTTTTCGGACGGAAAGCTGAACACCGGCACGAAGGATCTGCGTCACCGCTTCATTATGGAGGAGCTGGTGCGCTGCGGCGCACCGGAGGATATTCTGATCGACGCCAAACCCCATGTGGGGACGGACAAGCTGCACATCGCGCTGCAAAATCTCCGGCAGGAGCTGATCGCTCTCGGCGCAGATATCCGCTTTGAAAGTCAGCTCACCGATCTCTCCATCGTCGACGGTGTGCTCACCGGCATCACGGTCAGCGGGCCTGACGGCGACGATTCCCTGCCCTGTCGCCATCTGGTGCTGGCACCGGGTCATTCCGCCCGGGACACCTTCGAGCGGTTATATGAGCGAAAAGTGCCCATGGAGGCCAAGGCCTTTGCGGTGGGCGTTCGGATTGAACACCGTCAGTCGGACATCGACGCGGCGCAGTACAAAACCTATGCCGGCTATCCCTGTCTGCCGGTTTCCACCTATAAGCTGTCGGCTCATCTGCCAAACGGACGGGCGGCATACTCCTTCTGCGTCTGTCCCGGCGGCGAGGTGGTTGCCGCCGCGTCAGAGGAACACCGCGTTGTCACCAACGGCATGAGCGAGTTTGCCCGTGACAAAGAAAACATCAACGGCGCTCTGCTGGTCAATGTCACGCCGGAGGATTTCAGCGGAGACGGTCCCCTCGCCGGCGTTGCCTTTCAGCGGAAGCTAGAAGCGGACGCCTACACACTGGGCGGCGGAGGCTACGCCGCGCCTGCCCAGACCGTCGGGGACTTTCTCGCCGGACGGCCCTCCGCATCTGCGGGTCGTGTGACGCCCAGCTATCGCCCCGGCGTGACCTTTACCGATCTGCGCAAGTGCCTCCCGCCCTTCGTGGCGGAAACCCTTGCCGGAGCGCTTCCCCTGCTGGGGCGGAAACTGAAGGGTTACGACGATCCCGATGCGGTGATGACCGCCGTGGAAAGCCGCAGCTCGTCCCCTGTCCGCATTTTGCGGGATGAATCGTATCAATCGGCCGTCCGCGGCCTGTTCCCCTGCGGCGAGGGCGCCGGCTATGCCGGCGGCATCCTCTCTGCCGCAGCGGACGGAATGCGGTGTGCCGAGGCAATTGGGAACATTTATCATAAGGAGGAATACCCGTATGAGCCGTAATATCTGTGTATGCCAGGAATTCCTAAGCGATGCCCACAAGCGTCAAATTGAGGACACCGCCAAGGCCGCAGGCTTCTCTGTCCGCTTTTTTGCTCTGGAGCAGCAGGCGCAGGCTGCGGAATACCTGCAATCCTGCGAGATTCTCTACGCCCACTCCCCGGAGCTGCTGCGCGCCGCTCCCGCTTCCCTGCAATGGTATTGCTGTTCCTTTGCGGGTGTGGACCCCTACTGCAAAAATGACGGCATTTTTAAAAATCCCGCCTGCCTTTTGACGAACTCCTCCGGTGCTTACGGCGTCACCATCTCCGAGCATCTTCTCATGGTGACGATCATGCTGCTGCGCCGGATGCCGGAATATGAAGCCATCGTCCAGAATCACGGCTGGTCCAATCAGCTGGCCGTCCGCTCCATCATCGGCAGCGAATTCACCATTCTGGGCACCGGCAACATCGGCACCACCTTTGCCCAGAAGGCAAAGCTTCTGGGCGCCGGGAAAATCATCGGCGTCAGCCGCAGCGGAAAGTCCCGGGACGCGGTCTATGACGAGATGTACTCCTTCGACCATCTGGACGAAATTCTGCCCAAGACCCAGATTCTGGTCATGGCGCTGCCCGGTACGCCGGAGACCATCGGCATCATGACAAAAGCGCGCATCGGCATGCTCTCCCCCGCGTCCCTGCTTATCAATGTGGGCCGCGGCACCGCCATCGATCAAAGCGCGCTTGTTGACGCCCTAAACGCCGGTCAGCTGGGCGGCGCGGCGCTGGACGTCATGACTCCCGAGCCCCTGCCCAAGGACGATCCCCTGTGGTCTGCCCGGAACTTGATTCTCACGCCCCACGTCTCCGGCAACATGACCCTGGGCTATACCTGCGACAAAACCGTCAGCATGTTCTGCGAGGATCTGGAAAACTACGCCGCCGGACGGCCTTTAAAGCATCTGGTGGACCGCGCCCGGGGCTATTAAGCACCGTGAAAGAGAGGAACGCTCCATGAATAACTTTACATTTTACGCACCCACGATGTTTGAATTCGGCGACGGCGCCGAGAAGAAAGCAGGCGAGCTGGTTCGCCGGTTCGGCGGCAGCAAGGTTCTGCTTGTCTACGGCGGCGGCAGCGTCCTGCGCAACGGCTCTTATGCAGCTGTCACAGCCTCCCTTTCGGAGGCCGGCATCCCCTTTGCGGAGCTCTCCGGCATCCACGCCAATCCCCGCAGCGGCAAGGTCTACGAGGGCATTGACCTGTGCCGAAAGGAGGGGATTGACTTTCTGCTGGCTCTGGGCGGCGGCAGCGTCATCGACACCGCCAAGGCCATCGGCGTCGGCGCTTTGTACGACGGCGATTTCTGGGACTTCTTTACCGGAGCCGCTGCGGTTGAACAGACGCTCCCCGTGGGCGTTGTCTTGACCATCTCCGCCGCCGGCAGTGAGGGCAGCGACAGCTGCGTCATCACCAATGAAAACGGCAATTTGAAGTGGGGTATGAAAAAATCCGATCTGATTCGCCCGAAATTTGCCGTTCTAAACCCCCGGTTTACCTGCTCGCTGCCCTCCTATCAGACTGCCAGCGGCATCACGGATATGATGGCGCACATCTGCGAGCGGTACTTTACCAACACCACGGACGTGGAAGTGACGGATCGCATTGCCGAGGGTCTGCTTCGCACGATTATCGAAGCTGCGCCCAAGGTCATGGAAAATCCGGACGATTACGCCGCACGCGCCAACATCATGTGGAGCGGCATGCTGGCCCACAACAGCAGCTGCGGCGTAGGCCGCGAGGAGGACTGGGCCAGCCACCAGATCGAGCATGAGCTTTCCGCCCTGTACGACTGTGCCCACGGCGCAGGTCTTGCGGTCATCATGCCCGCATGGATGGAATATGTGATGCCCCACGATGTTGTGCGCTTTGCCCAGTTCGCCGTCCGTGTCTGGGGCTGCGAGATGGACTTTGCCGACCCGGAAAACACCGCCCGGGAGGGCATCAAGCGCTTCTGCTCGTTCCTCCACTCCATCGGCATGCCCATCACCTTTGAAGAAATCGGCGCCCACGCCGAGGATATTGACCGGATGGTGGCCCACCGGGCTGAAAAGCCCAGCGGCTTCCCCTTCGGCAATTTTGTCAAAATCTACGAGGCGGACATGGCCGAGATTCTCCGTCTGGCCGCTGGACTGTAAGCTCTATGAAAAGAAAAAGCGCGCAGGCAATCGCCTGCGCGCTTTTCTAATGCTTCTCTTAATATCTGCGCACCACCGCAGCCACCTTGCCCAGAACTTGGGCGTAGGTGCCGTCGATGGGGGAATAATTCTCGTTTTCCGGCAGCAGCCAGGTGTGGCCGTTTCTGTGGGAGAAGCGTTTCACCGTGGCCTCATCCTCGATCAAAGCCACGACAATCTCGCCGTTGTTGGCAACATTCTGCCGACGCACCACCACCAGATCGCCGTCCAAAATGCCGGCGTTGATCATGGACTCGCCCCGAACGTGCAGCGCAAAATACTCGTCGCTTCTGCCGCCGGTGTCAAAGGTCAAGTAATCCTCAATGCATTCCTCCGCCAGAATCGGGCTGCCGGCGGCCACATTGCCCACAATGGGGATTTTGTCTGCAGGCGGCTCTTCCTGCATGGAAAGCGCGGCCTGTGCGGGACGGGCATCCTCCGAATGGGTCAGCGCCAAAGCGCGGCCCTTGCCGGCGCCTTTTTCGATGTAGCCGGCCTCCTCCAGATGCTTCAAGTGGAAGTGAACAGTGGAGGGCGACTTGAGGCCGACCTCCTCGCCGATTTCCCGCACGGAGGGTGGATAGCCTTGATCCCGAATACGCTGGACGATCACATCATAGATTTTTTGCTGCATCTTGGAGAGTTCCTTCATGAAGTTTCTCCTTTCCCATTCCCGCAATCCGTAAAACTGCATCCCAGCAATTTTCTGTTATTTTTACAGTATAGCACAGGTGTTTGAGGAATGCAAACATTCGTTCCATTTTTTGCTGTTTTTTGAAGAAATATTTGATGCCGGTTTTGAAAGGAAAAAGTGAAAATATGCGGATTTCCTCTTGAAATAGCGAGGAATCTATGATAACATTTAAGTCTGTGAAATGAGAACGGCTTTTCAAGCTGGCCGTTGAATGATTTGGAGGGTTTCCGTTATGGTATTGGCAATTACGATTCTGCAGCTGCTGTGCGGCTTGGCTCTGATTCTTGTGGTTCTGTTCCAGTCCGGTAAGAGCGCTGGTTTGTCTGGCGCCATCGGCGGCGTGGCCGATTCTTTCCTGTCCAAAAACAAGGCAAAGACGACTGACGCAAAGCTGGCAAAGGCTACCAAATGGGTCGGTGCTGTGTTTGTGGTTCTGACTCTGGTTCTGAACATCCTGGCGTAATTTCATCTGAAAAAAGCAGCACCTGCGTTTTGCAGGTGCTGCTTTTTAATATTCTGCTACAACCTCTGCGGAACGATACATGGTTCCCGCCTTCGGCGTGACGCCGTACAATGCCAGCAGCTCCTTGACCGTGACGAACTGATACCCCTTCGCCTCCAGTGCATCCACAATCCGCAGCGCGGCGTCTACGGAGGCCGGCACCGTGTCGTGCATCAAGATGATGTCCCCCGGCTGCACCTTGCTTAACACCGCCTTCACATCGGCGTCGGTATTGCGCAGTTTCCAGTCCTGCGGGTCCACGTACCAGTGTACCAGCGGCACAGAAAACAGCTTTTGCTGTTCAGAATCCAGCAATCCGTAAGGCGGCCGTACCCAGTATTCTCCCTCGCCCAGAATCGCTGTCAATGCCGCGTCGGTTTTCCCTACCTCCGTGCGGACGGTGGCCTCTGTTGCGCCCTGCAATTCTACGTGGCTCCATGTATGGTTGCCCACCTGATGGCCCTCATCTTTCATGCGCTGAACCAGTGCCTCGTTTCCCGCCAACTGCTGCCCCACCAAAAAAAATGTGGCGCTGGCGCCTCGCTCCCGCAGTCCGTCCAGCAGCCGCGGCGTGGTATCGGAGCGTGGACCGTCGTCGAAAGTCAGCGCCACAAATTTGGTCTCTTCCTCCAGCGGCTCACTGGCATCGGCAGGAATAGTCATCGGCAGTCGGGTGCTCCAGATCAGTGCGGTCAGTGCCAGCAGTAAAAATATCACACGCTGTCGCTTCATGCAATCTCCCCTTTCGCTCTAGTTTGTACAGCCGGAACGTTTTTACCCATTGTTTTTGTATTGTTATTAATTCGTTACGATTTAATCGATAAAACATGGTAAAAAAGATACCGGAAGGTGAAAATATGAAACGATTTTTTTTACTGCTGTTATCGGCAGGCATCATTTGGACGCTCTGCGCTTGTGCAGACGGCCAACCTGTCGGTTCTCACTCCGTTGCGGACAACTCTTCTGCCGGAGCGGAGCAACTGACGCAGGCACAGCTAGACTGGTTCCAGAATACATTCTTCAATGGGGCAAATTCCGCGCCAGACAATCAAGGTAATCCGTCTCACAGCAAATTTTTA
>JALCRR010000042.1 GCA_022652815.1 Oscillibacter sp. | reverse complement strand
CGATTTTCAGGTAAAAATGCCCTTGGAGCAATTCCCGTATACATACGGGGCTAATCCGACATCAATCAGAAGCAATCGTGCCATGTTGAGAGTGTCGTGTTGATGTCAAAGAAATAATAGCATGGTGTGAAAAAGGTTTGAAATAAAGGGATTTCCGAGAGTTGGAGGTTAGACTCCGGCTCTCGGATTTTTTGCTTTTAGGTAATGACCAAACATATCCACGGTCAAAATGCCGTAGGGTTGAGTTGACGTTATGAAAATGGGTAGGTTGTGGAGATAGGATTGTTATCTCGAAGAAAGATACATACTGGTAATGCTGTGCTTGATTGTATGTAACTTCTTGATGGAAGAAAGCATTATGAGTCAAAATGAACAACTGTTTAATGGAATCCTTGCCGACGGTACACCGATTGACGACAACGCAATCTATACTGTTGCCGCATTGGCAACTACCATTGATGCGAGCTACATTACGGAGACTATAAAGCAATTTTCAGAGGTGGGAACGCCCCAGGAGATGATGACAAACTACATCACCGCCGCGGGCACCATTGCTCCCGCAAAGGACGGACGCATCACGCTTAACTGGAGCAAGTAACGTTCGTCTTGCGCCTATAAAAAGCCCTAATATTTCATCTACTGTGAAGATGAAACATTAGGGCTTTTTGCATTTTCGGGAAGCCTGCTATCAAACGCAGATATGCGGTGTGTATAGACAGCTTGAACCGAAAATGAGGGAGAATCCAAAGAGGGGTACCCTTTTGGGCACACGATTTTGCTTGCAAAGTCTAGCGTGTTATACCTTTGTTCCGGCTGACGCGAAAAGGGGTGATGCCGCCACATGGGTAGCACTCCTTTGAACGGCAGTAGCGCAGGTGAAAATTTGTGAGCGGCGGCGAGCAAATTTTTCGCCTGTGCGGAAAAGGAACAGAGGTATATCAAGCTCTCGTCCCCGGCGGGTGTGCATCACTTACCTCTGCACTGTTTGCCCCGTTGCTTCATCGGGCTCGTTAAGAGCTTCGACCTTCGGAGCGTTTTGATAAATATTTTGAATTCATCCGGCGGCAGGTTTTCTTAATCAATGCCCAGCTTGCGGCAAAGCATCACCACTTGCTTTTCCTGCGGGCTGCCTTGAATAGCAGCCGCCTCTTCCATCTCACGCTTTAGCTCGGTAGCAAGGTTGGCTTCCATTCCACTGCCGCTGTCGGTTTTATGCCGCTCCCGCAGATCACGCAGGATCGCATTCAAATCATGATCAGCCATGTTGCAAAAATAATCATCCTCAGAGATACACGCGGCATCCAACGTTTTCAAATAAAGCTCTGTTTCACCGGGGTTGTATCTCTCCATAATCTGCGCCCGCACAATATCAATGTAGGTATTTAAATTCTGAATTTGCATGGCGGCAAGACCATCCACATAAATTTCAGCGTTGGTCAGAAATTTTGCAAAGTCAAGGTGCGTCGCCAGCTCGCAGAGCAGCCGCGGATTCAATGCTCCGCTTTTCAATACCTCAATCATATCATCACTCAAATGTAGCTCGGAGAGAGCTGCGTTTGGGTGATTTTTTGTTTCTGTGCGGCCAAGCAAATAATCGGTGGAGATGCCGTAGAACCTTGCCAGTAGCACAATGCTGCGATGATTAATGTCCTTGTCGTCCTCCGATTCATAGCTGCCAGTGCAGATTTTGACAAGCCGGTTTGTGCCGCCAATTCCTCCAAATTCAGTCCGAGGGCAACACGCAAATCTTTTAAACGCTCCCCAATGGTCAAGTTTCTGTTCATGGCTTCGCCTCCTTTTCCTCTATCATACTACATTTTTCTCTGCATTTCCTTAAGCGTGGAAAACAGCGCATTTTTGCCGAAAATCCCACCTTTTGGACATACGGAATGAGCCCTTCAAAGCCGGTGGACTTATGTGGTGTTGGTATATACGGCAACAAGAGCGTCAAATACAAGGGCGATGGCACAAAATACAAGGATTTTTACTATTACGGCTGCAAGCATCGCAACATGAATCGCGGCCACAAATGCACTTACAAAAAGCAGATTTGGGAAGAACTTTTAGATGATGCTGTGGCCGAGGTAATTGTCAAGCTGGTCAGCAACCCCCGATTTGCCACATGATGCAGGAAAAGATCAATATGAAGGTGGACACGACCGCTGTTGAGCAAGAGCTTTCCGTCTTGGAAAAGAACCTGCGGCAGAGCTATTCCACCAAAGGCAAGCTAATGGATGAAATTGATTCTCTGGATGCAGACGATAAGCACTATTCCAGAAGAAAATCAGATTTAGATGACCGCTTGTACAAAATGTATGATAAAATAGAAGCACTGGAAGCACAGCTTATTGAGGCCAGAGCCAAAAAGAGCGCCATTGAATCCGAAAAAGTCACCGGCGACAACATTTATAAAGTTTTGATTTACTTTGAAAAGCTATACGCTGTAATGAATGAGGATGAAAAACGGCAGCTGATTGAGACCTTGATCTCTGAGATTCAGATTTACGAGGAACGTCAGCCAAACGGCCAATGGCTTAAATCAATCAAATTTAAGCTACCCATCATTGATCAAGACATGGAAATAAGTTTGGACAGTGATAAATACGTTAAGACGGTAGTCTTGCTGTCCAGAAATGAAATCGAGACAGCAAAATAGACCGATAAGGGCTGCAAGATTGTCAATCAACAAAAAGCATCTGCCGTTTCTGGCAGATGCTTTTTACGTATGATGCGAACGAATGATTATCTAAGGTAAAATCTTTTATTTCCGCAGAGCATCTGCGGGATCTTTCTTGATGGTCTTGGCGACTGTGCCGCTGAGTGCTAGCAGAGCCAGTAGGTTGGGAATGACCATCAGACCGTTGAACATATCAGACATATTCCACACCAGATCGACCTTCAGCATAGAGCCGAGGAAGATGAACACCACCACAATGCCGGCATACAGCTTGACGGCTTTCTTGCCAAACAGCGCCTTGACGTTGGTCTCTCCGAAAAAGTACCAGCCCACAATGGTGGAGAAGGCGAAAAACAGCATGCAGATGGCAATGAAGATGTTGCCGAAGCCGCCGAAGGCCTGGTTAAAGGCGGTCTGGGCAAGTGCTGCTCCGGTCTCACCGGTGGACAGTGCGCCGGAGGAGACAATCACCAGTGCCGTCAGTGTTAGGATGACAAATGTGTCGATGAACACGCCCATCATGGCGAGAATGCCTTGGTCGGCGGGCTTTTCCACCTTGGCCAGGGCGTGGGCATGGGGCGTGGAGCCCATGCCGGCTTCGTTGGAAAATAGTCCACGGGCAACACCAAAACGCATGGCCTTTTGCACGGTGACACCGGCGACACCGCCGGCCATGGCCTGAGGATCAAATGCCAAAACGAAAATCTGCTTTAGGGAATCCAGCAGCGTTGCGTGATTGATGCACAGAATGACGACGCAGCCGATGATGTAGAGGCAGGCCATAATGGGCACGACTTTCTCCGTAAAGGACGCAATCCGCTGCACACCGCCGAGAAAGATGAATGCGGCAACAGCCGCCAGCAGAATGCCGACCACCCATGCGGGCACACCGAAGGCATTTGTAAAGGAGACACCGATGGAGTTGGACTGAACCATGTTGCCCATAAAGCCCAGCGCCAGAATGATGGCAACGGAGAAGAAACCGGCCAGGAATTTTCCGAGGCCGCCCTTAAATGCGGCGCGGATGTAATAGATGGGGCCGCCTGTGACGGCGCCGTCCTTGTCTGTCGTTTTATAGGTCTGCGCCAAAACGGCCTCGCCGTAAATGGTGGACATGCCGAAAAATGCGGAAACCCACATCCAGAAGATGGCGCCCGGACCGCCGGAGGCCAGTGCTGTGGCGGCACCCGCGATGTTGCCGGTACCCACTTGGGCGGCAATGGCGGTGGTCAGAGCCTGGAAAGAGCTCATGCCCTCTTTTCCAGCCTTGTTGCCGGACAGACTGAAGCTGCCGAAAAGGCGGCGCCAGCCCTCTCCAAATTTCCGGATTTGCACAAAACGCAGCCGGAACGTGAAGAAAACGCCGGTTCCCACCAGAAGAAACAGCAGCAGGTTGCGATCCCACAAAACCCCGTTGACGGCGTTGACCAGATTGTTGAGAAATTCCATAAAAATACCCCTCTTCCTTGCGGCAATCGCACGGGAGAAGGGAAAAAGAAACCCAAAAAGCTGAATTTCCGCCTCTCAATCAGCGAAATCCAGCTCTGAACAAAAGCATGACGCATTCGGCTCGCGCCTGCTTTTGATTACTCTGTCCTTTTACCTGAGAGATTCGGCGCGATTTGCGCCTTGCACCTTCGGTACTCAAAATGAGCTTCTCCAGAGCCACATCCGTTCCTTGTCCCTACCCGAAAACTCGGGCGCCTGAGAGTTTTACTCCTTCGGCAGGCGCATTTGCGCCGTTTCCCAGGGAACTTCGTATGCCGTTATCAATTTGTGCTCTTACCCTAACATACGACAGTTATTCCGTCAAACACCTCTTTTTCATGCCGATAGTACGAAAACGCATGGCGACTTCTGGAAAGAGGGGCTCTTGACAGATTCGACCAAAATGACTATACTAAATTGTGACAACGGGGGGCCTGAAGCAACGGGCTGAGATACGGATGTTTTCCGTGACCCTTGAAACCTGATCTGGGTAATGCCAGCGTAGGGAGCATAACGGACTGTGGAAACGCAGTCAGATTGGATTATGTGCCCTGCCGGGATTGCCGGCAGGGCTTTTTTGCCGTTTATTTTGGCCTTCGGGCCTAATTTTGAAAGGAAGTATTTTTATGACAGCAAGTGTTGCGATTCAGACGCTGCCCGCAGCGCCCAATGATGAAGAACTGGTTCGGATGGTGGACGAGGTTATTGCCTATATTAAGAGCACGGGCCTTCATTATTATGTCGGCCCCTTTGAAACGACCATTGAGGGCGACAACTATGACCAGCTGATGGACATTGTCAAGGAGTGCCAGCATGTGGCCATTCGCGCCGGCGCACCCTCTGTGTCCGCTTACATCAAGGTTGTCTACGAGCCGGAAGGAGAGATTCTGACCATTGACAAGAAAGTTACGAAGCACCACCAGAAGTAAGGGCCCGGCCGTTCTGGCCATCATCGTCCTGCTTGCAATCTGGGAGACGGTCAGCGTCAGTGGCCTTGTGCCCAAGTACATGCTGCCGTCGCCGGTAGACGTTCTGCGGGCATTTGCCGGAGACTTTATGCTGCTGTGCCAGAATGCCGCCGTCACCCTTCAGGAGGCGTTTTACGGACTCGCCCTCGGCGTGATCATCGGCTGTGGCTTTGCCGTGTTGATGGATTCCTTCGAGTGGCTGTACCGGGCCTTTTACCCGCTGCTGGTCATTACCCAGACCATTCCAACGGTGGCGATTGCACCGTTGCTGGTGCTGTGGTTCGGCTATGAGATGACGCCTAAGATCATTCTGATCGTGATTGCAACCTTTTTCCCCATTACGGTGGGCGTGCTGGACGGATTGCGAACGGTGGACGCTGATTCCATAAGTCTGCTGCGTTCCATGGGTGCGACAAAATGGCAGGTGTTCCGCTATATCAAGGGGCCGGCGTGTCTGCCGCAGTTTTTTTCCGGCCTTCGGATTGCCTCGGCCTACTCCGTGGTGGGCGCTGTGATTTCTGAGTGGTTGGGCGGTTTCAGCGGCCTTGGCGTTTATATGACGCGGGTAAAAAAGGCGTTTGCCTTTGACAAAATGTTCGCTGTGATTTTCCTAATTTCTGCAATCAGCCTGGTGCTGATGTGGCTGGTGAACCTGCTGCAAAAAAAGTGCATGCCCTATGCGCAGACAGAGGAAAACAAGCAAAAAGAAAGATAGGATTGATGCAAATGAAAACCATGAAAAAGATTTGTTCCGCCGTTTTGGCGGCGACCATGCTGCTGGCCTTGACCGCCTGCGGCAGCGCATCTAGCGGGAGCAGCAGCGCCGCAGCAAGCGGCTCGGCTTCTGCCTCCGCCAGCGAAAAAACCAAGGTAACCTTCGTCCTGGACTGGACGCCCAACACCAACCACACCGGTCTTTATGTCGCTTTGGCCAACGGCTATTTTGCTGATGAGGGTCTGGACGTGGAAGTCGTTCAGCCGCCCGATGACGGCGCAGAGATGCTGGTTGGCTCCGGCAAGGCGGACTTCGGTGTGTCGTTCCAGGATACCATGGAGCCTGCTATCGTGGGCGACAGCGCCATGCCCATTACGGCGGTTGCGGCTGTGATCCAGCATAATACCTCCGGCATTGTCTCCCGCAAGGGCGAGGGAATGGATCGCCCCAAGGGCTTGGAGGGCCATGATTATGCGACCTGGGACATGGACGTGGAAAAGGCCATGCTGAAAAACGTGGTGGAAACCGACGGCGGAGATTTCTCCAAGGTGAATCTGGTGCCGTCCACGGTAACGGACGAGGTTTCCGCACTGCAGAGCAACTCTGTGGATGCCATCTGGATCTTCTACGCATGGGCGGGCGTTGCCTGCGAGGTAGCCAATCTGCCCATCGACTATTTTGCCTTCAGCGACATCAATCCGGCGTTTGACTATTATACGCCGGTGATCATCGCCAACAACGACTTCCTCGCTAACAATCCCGACACCGCCAAGACGTTTTTGCGTGCCCTCTCCAAGGGCTATGAGTACGCCGTGGAGAATCCCGACGACGCAGCCAATATCTTAATGGAGCAGTGCCCGGAGTTGAAGGACAGCGCCGATCTGGTGACTGCGAGCCAGGAGTATTTGGCTGACCAGTACACTGCCGACGCCTCCCAGTGGGGCATCTTTGATGCTGACCGCTGGAACGCATTCTACAACTGGATGAACGACAACGGCCTAAGCGCGGAAAAAATTCCGGAAAACACCGGCTTTACCAACGATTATCTGCCGCAGTAAGCAGCGAGAAAGGGCATACATGGACAAGCTGGAGGTACATGGCGTCAGCAAGACGTTCGCGGACAAAAAGGTTTTGGAGAACATCTCCATTACCTTAAAAGAAGGGGAACTGGTTTGTCTGCTGGGCGTCAGCGGCGGCGGGAAATCCACCCTGTTCAACATTATTTCCGGCCTCATGGCACCGGACTGCGGGCAGGTTTTCCTGGATGGAGAAGATGTTACCGTGAAACCCGGCCACATCAGCTATATGCTGCAAAAGGATCTGCTGCTGCCGTACCGGACGATCGAGGACAACGTGGCGCTGCCCCTGCTGCTTCGGGGCGTTCAAAAGCAGGAGGCGCGGAGCCAGGTGAGCCGGTACTTTGCGGAGTTCGGGCTGGAGGGGACGGAGAAAAAATGGCCGTCCCAGCTCTCCGGCGGTATGCGCCAGCGGGCGGCTTTGTTGCGGACGTATATGTTTTCGCAGAATGTGGCCCTGTTGGACGAGCCGTTTTCCGCGCTGGACACGCTGACGAAGTCCGCCATGCACAAGTGGTATCTGGAGGTCATGGACCGCATTCGTCTCTCAACTCTTTTTATTACCCATGACATCGACGAGGCAATTCTGCTCTCCGACCGCATTTATCTTCTGACCGGCCAGCCCGGTCGGATCACGGAGGAAATCACAATTCGGGAGCCTCGCCCCCGTCGGGCGGATTTCAACTTGAGCCCGGAATTTCTGGCCTATAAGAAAAATATTATTGAGAAACTGTAAAAAAGTGCGTCCCGCTGGAAACGGCGGGACGCACTTTTTGCGGGAACCTTTCCCACGGCAAGTGGGAGAGGACGCTTTCTTTAGAAAACCAGTTGTAAAATTCGAGAAAACGGTGTATGATAACGGCACCGAGCGCAAACTATGATCCGTAACTTGAGGAGGATTCAAATATGAGCAAAACAGCACAGATGGTCATGAAAATCGTCGGCGCAAGTCTGGCTCTTGCAGCGGTTGTCTGCCTGCTGATTGGCGGCTGGCACGACCTCTCCGTTGGCTGCTGCGGCCTAAAGAAGAGCTTGGCCCGGAAATTCGGTTCCGAGTACGATGACTACAACGACGAAGAACTCTACAAGTAAATAGACGAAAAAAGCACGGGCCGTTCCAATTTGGAACGGCCCGTGCTTTTTCCTGCAGCCGTGGAAGAACTTCCGGCAGAGAATAAAAAAGACCTGCCGAAGCAGATCAGAAAAAACTTGACACAAATCAATCTTTATGGTAGAATAAGTCGCTTATGATAACGAGGATATTCATCCATTCTCTTTTATCTATGCCATTAAGATAGCACAGTTCCCTATGAAAAGCAAGAGCAGAACACAAAGATTTTAACAACAAATCCGTGTGTACCTTTTTAAAAGCTGTTGCCTGTTGAAAAAGATTCTGCGCCGGCGGAGATGGACAGATTTTCGCCGATGCAAAAGAAAGGTTGCGTGAATTACAAGATGGCCAAAGACAAGTATTACGGAAAAACCCTTCGTAAGTGCTTCGCCCGGCACGAGGAAGTCATGCCCATGCCCAATCTTCTGGAGATCCAGAAGAAGTCTTACCAGTGGTTTCTTGACGCTGGTCTAAAAGAGGTATTTGGCGATGTCGGCTCGATTTCCGACTACCAGAACAATTTGGAGCTGACCTTCATCGATTATAAGATGGATGAGCCCCCCAAGTATGATGTGGAGGAGTGCAAGGCGCGCGACGCCACGTATGCCGCTCCGCTGAAAGTCCGCGTGCGTTTGCGCAACAAGGAGACCGAGGAAATCAAGGAGCAGGAAATCTTCATGGGCGATTTCCCCCTAATGACCCACTCGGGCACCTTTGTCATCAACGGTGCAGAGCGTGTCGTTGTCTCCCAGATCGTGCGAAGCCCCGGCGTGTACTACGGCAAGGAGACCGACCTCAAGACCGATCTGCCCATTTTGACGGCGCAGGTGATTCCTTACCGCGGCGCTTGGTTGGAATATGAGACGGATGCCTCCGAGGTATTCTGGGTTCGTATTGATAAGAACCGCAAGCTGCCGATTACCTGCCTAATTCGTGCGCTGGGCATCAAGACCGACGCTGAAATTCAGGAGATGTTCGGCGATGATCCCCGCATCGTGGCTACTTTGGAAAAGGACCCCTGCAAGACCTATGAGGATGCCATGCTGGAGATCTACCGCAAGTTGCGTCCCGGCGAGCCCCCCACGGTGGAAGCCTGCGAGACCTTGATGAACAACCTGTTCTTCGATCCCCGCCGCTACGATCTGTCCATCGTCGGCCGCTATAAGTTTAATAAGAAGCTGTCCCTCTGGGCCAGAGTTTCCGGCTACAAGCTGGTGTACCCCGTGGCGAATCCCGCCACCGGCGAAATCATGTTTGAGGACGGCCACCTGCTGACCGCTGAGGAAGCGAAGAAGCTGGACGCTGTGGGCGTTGGCGAAGTCACCATCGATGTGGACGGCGAGCCGCTGAAGGTTACCTCTAACAAGATGTGCTCCCTTGCTGCGTATGTGGACTTTGATGCACAAAAAGAATGCGGCATCAAGGAAAACGTCCGCTATTCTGTCCTGCAGGAGCTGTTGGGTCAGTACTCCGGCGATGAGCTGAAGGATCAGATCCGCTATCACAAGGACGATCTTGTGCCCAAGCACATCATTGTCGATGATATTCTCTGCTCTATTAATTATATGAATGGCCTTGCCCGCGGTATCTCCAACAAGGACGATATCGACCATCTGGGCAACCGCCGTCTGCGCTGCGTGGGCGAGCTGCTGCAAAACCAGTTCCGCATCGGCTTTAGCCGGATGGAGCGTGTCATTCGCGAGCGTATGACCATTCAAGATCTGGACGTTGTCACGCCCCAGAGCTTGATCAATATCCGCCCGGTGACTGCCGCCATCAAGGAGTTCTTCGGCTCCAGCCCTCTGAGCCAGTTCATGGATCAGACCAACCCGCTGGCAGAGCTGACGCACAAGCGTCGTCTTTCCGCACTGGGCCCCGGCGGCCTCTCCCGCGAGCGCGCCAACATGGAAGTCCGAGACGTGCATTACAGCCATTACGGCCGTATGTGCCCCATCGAGACGCCTGAAGGCCCCAACATCGGCCTAATCTCCTATCTGGCAACTTACGCCCGCATCAATGAGTACGGCTTTATCGAGGCACCTTATCGCAAAATCGACAAGAAGACCTTCCACGTTGCAACGGATATCTCCTATATGACCGCCGATGAGGAAGACAACTACATTGTCGGCCAGGCTGCAGAACCTCTGGACGAGAATGGCTGCCTAATTAATTCCCGTATCACCGCCCGTCACCGCGACGAAATCGTCGAGGTTGACAAGGAGCTGGTGGACTACATTGACGTCTCTCCGCGTATGATGG
The DNA here is from genome assembly GCA_022652815.1 of Oscillibacter sp. Classification (GTDB taxonomy): domain Bacteria; phylum Bacillota; class Clostridia; order Oscillospirales; family Oscillospiraceae; genus Oscillibacter. Next base: position 9,790 of record JALCRR010000042.1, on the reverse strand, counting down.
TCTCCATCGCAACGGCCATGATTCCGTTCCTGCCCAACGATGATGCAAACCGTGCTCTGATGGGCGCTAACATGCAGCGTCAAGCTGTGCCTCTGCTCAAGCCTCACGCCCCCATTGTCGGCACCGGTATGGAGCACAAGATCTGCATCGACTCCGAGGTAGCTGTCCTGGCCGAGGGTGACGGCGTTGTCTCCGCAATGGATGCCCGCCATGTCACCGTCAAGTATGATGACGGCATCACCAAGGATTACAAACTCACCAAGTTCCTGCGTTCCAACCACGGCACCTGCATCAACCAGCGGCCCATCGTGGCTGTGGGCGAGCGGGTCCACGGCAAGGGCGTGGATGAAAACGGCGCACAGGTTGATCCGTCCGTTCTGGCAGACGGCCCCGCTACCGAGCAGGGCGAAATTGCTCTGGGCCAGAACATTCTGGTCGGCTTCATGACCTGGGAAGGCTACAACTACGAGGATGCTGTTCTGCTGAACGAGCGTCTGGTCCGGGAGGATATGTACACCTCTATTCATATTGAGGAGTATGAGATTGATTCCCGCGATACCAAGCTGGGCCCCGAAGAGATTACCCGCGATATCCCCAACGTCGGCGAAGAAGCCTTGAAGGATCTGGATGAGAAGGGCATCATCCGCATCGGCGCCGAGGTTCATCCCGGCGACATTCTGGTCGGCAAGGTCACGCCCAAGGGCGAGACCGATCTGACCGCAGAGGAGCGCTTGCTGCGCGCCATCTTCGGTGAGAAGGCCCGCGAAGTCCGCGATACCTCTTTGAAGGTGCCTCACGGCACATCCGGCATCGTGGTGGACGCAAAGGTCTTTACCCGCGAAAACGGCGACGAGCTGGGGCCGGGCGTCAATCAAGTCGTCCGCGTCTATATTGCCCAGCGCCGTAAGATTCAGCCGGGCGATAAGATGGCAGGCCGTCACGGCAACAAGGGCGTTGTTTCCCGCGTGTTGCCGCAGGAGGATATGCCGTTCCTGCCGGATGGCACCCCACTGGACATCGTCCTAAACCCCCTGGGCGTTCCCTCCCGTATGAATATCGGCCAGGTGCTGGAAGTCCATCTGGGCTATGCAGCCCATGCGCTGGGCATCAAAGTGGCAACCCCCATCTTTGACGGCGCCAACGAAGAGGACATCACCGGCATGCTGAAGGAAGCCGGTCTCGACCCGCAGGGCAAGATCACACTTTATGACGGCCGTACCGGCGAAGCATTTGACAACAAGGTTACGGTTGGCTACGTGTACTTCCTCAAGCTGCATCATCTGGTTGATGATAAGATCCACGCCCGTTCCACCGGCCCGTACTCCCTGGTTACCCAGCAGCCGCTGGGCGGCAAGGCTCAGTTCGGCGGTCAGCGTTTCGGCGAAATGGAGGTTTGGGCACTGGAGGCTTACGGCGCGGCTTACACCCTGCAGGAAATCTTGACGGTGAAGTCCGACGATGTCACCGGCCGTGTCCGCACCTACGAAGCCATCGTCAAGGGCCACAACGTTCCCCAGCCCGGCGTGCCGGAATCCTTCAAGGTTCTGGTCAAGGAGCTGCAGTCCCTGTGCCTGGATATTCAAGTGCTGGACAAGGACGGCAACACCATCGAACTAAAAGAGGACGAGGACGCCATGGATACGTTCAACCTGGCCCGCATGGATGCCGATGACGACCGTCACCGCACGTTTGCCGACGAGGCAGACTTCCAGGACTCCGGCTTTGCCGTTGAGGATGCACCGGAGGATGCCGGCGCAGATCTGGACGAAGTGGAGAGCGACGGCGCGGCAGATGACGCCGGCTTTGACGAAGAGTGATTTGGAATGGAACCACTCAACAAACTTTTCATTCTGAATCATGTAAGGAGGATACAGCCATATGACTGACAATAATATCGGCAACAACATTGCATTTGACTCCATTAAAATCGGCATGGCCTCTCCCGAACAGATCCTTGAATGGTCCCACGGCGAGGTTAAAAAGCCGGAGACCATCAACTACCGCACCCTAAAGCCTGAGCGCGACGGACTGTTCTGTGAGCGCATTTTCGGGCCGACCAAGGATTGGGAGTGCCATTGCGGCAAGTATAAGAAAATTCGTTACAAGGGCAAGATCTGCGACCGCTGCGGCGTCGAGGTCACCCGCGCCAAGGTTCGCCGTGAGCGCATGGGCCACATTCAGCTGGCTACGCCCGTTTCCCACATCTGGTATTTCAAGGGCATTCCCTCCCGTATGGGTTTGCTGCTGGACATTTCTCCCCGTATTTTGGAGAAAGTCCTGTATTTCGCCAACTATATTGTCACCGATCCCGGTGAGACACCGCTGACGAAAAACCAGATCCTTTCCGAGAAGGAATACCGCGATTACCGCGAAAAGTACGAGGAAGATTTCCAGGCCGGCATGGGCGCCGAGGCTGTGAAGAAACTTCTGATGGACGTGGATCTGGACGCTCTTTCCGAGCAGCTCCACACCGAACTGAAGGACGCCTCCGGCCAGAAGAAGGCCCGCATCGTCAAGCGTCTGGAAGTGGTGGATGCTTTCCGCGTTTCCCACAACAAGCCCGAGTGGATGATCATCGACATTCTGCCGGTGATTCCCCCCGAGCTGCGTCCCATGGTGCAGCTGGACGGTGGCCGTTTCGCAACGTCCGACTTGAACGATCTGTACCGCCGTGTCATCAACCGCAACAACCGTCTCAAGCGCTTGATTCAGCTCAACGCCCCCGACATCATCGTGCGCAACGAAAAGCGCATGCTGCAGGAGGCGGTGGATGCCTTGATCGACAATGGCCGCCGCGGCCGCGCCGTCACCGGCGCGAACAACCGCGCACTGAAATCCCTGAGCGATCTGCTCAAGGGCAAGCAGGGCCGTTTCCGTCAGAACCTGCTGGGCAAGCGTGTTGACTATTCCGGTCGTAGCGTTATCGTGGTCGGCCCCGAACTGAAGATCTATCAGTGCGGCGTGCCCAAGGAAATGGCCATCGAGCTCTTCCGCCCCTTCATTATGAAGAAACTGGTGGAGGACGGCTCCGCCAACAACATCAAGTCTGCCAAGAAGATGGTCGACAAGGGCGAAACCGCTGTGTGGGATGCGCTGGACACCATCATCAAGGATCACCCCGTCATGCTGAACCGTGCGCCTACGCTGCACCGTCTGGGCATTCAAGCTTTCGAGCCGGTGCTGGTGGACGGCCGCGCACTGAAGCTCCATCCCCTAAACTGCACGGCATTCAACGCTGACTTCGACGGCGACCAGATGGCCATTCATGTGCCCCTAAGCGCAGAGGCACAGGCCGAGGCCCGTATTCTGATGCTTTCTGCCAACAACCTGCTGCGTCCGCAGGACGGCGGCCCTGTCACCGTTCCCACGCAGGACATGGTTTTGGGCTCCTACTATCTGACCTATACCCGTCTGGGCAAGGCAGAGATTGGCGCTGAGACCATCCGCGTGAACGATGCCGGCGATACCGGCCTTCCCGCAGGAGAGGTTGTGGACGCCGACGAGTTCCTGGCTGCCAATGCAAAGGCAAAGGAAGCAGGGAAGAAGGAAGCCACCTATCTGCCTGTCCATATCTACGCCAATGAGGACGAGGCTATGATGGCCTATAACGACCACGTGATCGGGCCTCATTGCCCGATCGGCGTGCGGGTGACGAAAGTGGATGCCGAGGGCGCACGGATGCCCTGGACGCCTGAGGAGCCCACCAAGGTCGTGGAAGTCTCCGCCGGCCGCATCATCTTCAACCGCAACATTCCCCAGAACCTGGGCTTCGTGGATCGCACCGATCCCGCCAATGCCTATGAGTATGAAATCGCCTTCCAGTGCGGCAAGAAGCAGTTGGGCCAGATCGTCGACAAGACCATCCGTCTCCATGGCTTCACCGTTGCCGCCGAGGTGCTGGATAACATCAAGGCCACCGGCTACAAGTATTCTACCCGTGCAGCCATCACGGTTTCCATCGCTGATATGACCGTGCCTGACGCCAAATACGAGCTGGTCAACAAGACCGAGCAGCGCGTGCTGGACATTGAAAACCAGTATAAGATGGGCTTCATGACCAATCAAGAGCGTTACAAGCAGGTTGTTTCCGAATGGGAGAAAACCACCAACGACGTTTCTGATGCTCTGCAGAAGAACCTGGACCGCTATAACCCCATTTTCATGATGGCCGATTCCGGCGCCCGTGGTTCCATGAAGCAGATCCGTCAGCTGGCCGGTATGCGTGGCTTGATCGCAAATACCGCCGGTAAGACCATCGAAATCCCCATCAAGGCTAACTATCGTGAAGGCTTGACCGCACTGGAGTACTTCATTTCCTCCAGAGGCGCACGTAAGGGCCTGGCCGATACCGCTCTGCGTACCGCAGACTCCGGTTACCTAACCCGTCGAATGGTCGACGTTTCTCAAGAAGTCATTATCCGCGAGCAGGATTGCGGTGTTACCCACGGCATTACCGTTCACGAGATTTCCGAAAATGGCCAGGTCATCGAAAAGTTTGCCGACCGTATTTTCGGCCGTTTCCCCGTTCACGATGTGCTGGATCCCAAGACTGGCAAGGTCCTGGCCAGCAGCGAGAAGATGATGGGCGACGCCGAGGTCAAGGCCATCGAGGCTGCCGGCATCAAGGAGCTGGAGATCCGTACCGTCTTGACCTGCAAGGCACACAGAGGCGTCTGCGCCAAGTGCTACGGCATGAACCTGGCAACCCGCCAGCCTGTCGGCCCCGGCGAGGCAGTCGGCATCATTGCTGCTCAGTCCATCGGCGAACCGGGCACCCAGCTGACCATGCGTACGTTCCATACCGGCGGTCTAGCCGGCGGCGATATCACCCAGGGCCTTCCCCGAGTCGAGGAACTGTTCGAGGCCCGCAAACCCAAGAAGATGGCTCAGATTGCCGAAATTTCCGGTACAGTCAAATTCGAGGAGGCAGGCAAGGGCAGCCTGCTAAACATCATCGTCACGGGCGAGGACGGCGATGTCAAGACCTATTCCGCACCCCATACCGGCCTTCTGGTGAAGGACGGCGACACCATCGCCAAGGGCACGCAGCTCACTTACGGCGCACTGAATCCCCATGACGTGCTTCGTATCCGCGGCAACGATGCCGTGTACAACTACCTCATTCAAGAAGTTCTGCGTGTGTATCGTCAGCAGGGCGTTGACATCAACGATAAGCATATCGAAGTCATCGTCCGCCAGATGATGCGCAAGGTGCGTCTGGAAGATGCCGGCGACACCGATCTGCTGGATGGCTCCATGGTGGATGTTCTGGTTCTGGACGACGCCAATGAGGAGATCGACCGCCGCAATGCAGCGGGCGAGAAGCGCGAGGACGGCGAGCCGCTGCGTCATGCAAGCGGAACCCAGCTCCTAATGGGCATTACCAAGGCTTCCCTGGCTACCGACTCCTTCCTGTCCGCCGCTTCCTTCCAGGAAACCACCAAGGTCTTGACCGAAGCTGCCATCAAGGGCAAGGTCGACCATCTGGAAGGCTTGAAGGAGAACGTCATCATCGGTAAGCTGATTCCTGCCGGTACCGGCTTGACGGCTTATAAGAACTTTGCTGAGGAACTGGTTCCCCAGAAGGTTCCTGCCGCAGTCGACAGCGAACTGGAGATCCCTGAGATCGAGGACTGATTTTTCTCAAAAGCAACAAAAAAGGGACCGTTCGTATAGAACGGCCCCTTTTTTACTTGAAAAGCGGAAATTATTCTCAGACAAGTGCTTGACGTTTCTTATTTTGCATGCTATAATCATTACTTGCGCGGGTATATTCCGCGAATTTTGCTATGCACATCAGGAGGAATCCCAGTGTTGACGGAACTTGCTTCTTCCAACAAGGTAGTCGGCGTGAAGCAGTCCCGAAAAGCCGTCCGGGACGGACGGGCTGTGAAGCTGTTCCTGGCGCAGGATGCCGACCCGGCCATCACGCAGCCGCTGATTGCCGAATGCACGCAGCGGGGAATCCCCGTGGACTGCGGCAGCAATTTGACGCAGATCGGACACGCCTGCGGTATTACCGTGGGGGCAGCCGTGGCTGCGCTCTTGAAATAAGGTTTTTTCGGAATAGCCGAGAGGCTTTCTGCAAAAAATAAATGGAAACGCGCAAAGCGCTTCCACATTTTTAAAGAAAGGAGAACAATATGCCTACTTTTAATCAGCTGGTCCGTAAGGGAAGACAGCAGGCAACCTACAAGTCCGCTTCTCCCGCGATGCAGTTCGGTCTGAACACCTTGAAGAACAAGGAGACTGATCTGCCTTCTCCCCAGAAGAGAGGCGTCTGCACCGCAGTCAGAACCGCGACCCCCAAGAAGCCGAACTCTGCTCTGCGTAAGATCGCCCGTGTGCGCCTGACCAACGGCTATGAAGTCACCGCTTATATCCCCGGCGTCGGCCACTCCCTGCAGGAGCACTCCGTCGTCATGATTCGTGGCGGCCGTGTCAAGGATTTGCCTGGCGTTCGTTACCACATCATCCGCGGCTCTCTGGATACCCAGGGCGTTTCCGGACGTATGCAGTCTCGCTCCAAGTACGGTGCCAAGCGTCCTAAGTCCAAGTAAGATGGACTAAAACTTGAAAGCTTTGCCGAATAGGTTTATATAAATCGGCCTCTTTGGCAGGCATTCACGGAAGGCTGCAATACGCCTTTTGAGTACCTATGAGATCATAGAATATTATGAAGGAGGGAAGCATAGTGCCCAGAAGAGGTAATGTTCCCAAGAGAGAAGTTCTGCCCGATCCCATCTATGGCTCCATTTTGGTGACCAAGCTCGTCAACAGCGTCATGCTGGACGGCAAGAAGGGTGTCGCACAGAAAGTGGTCTACTCCGCTATGGATCAAGTTAAGGAGAAGACCGAGAAAGACCCCATTGAGGTCTTTAACCAGGCAATGGAGAATATCATGCCCAGCCTGGAAGTCAAGGCCCGCCGTGTCGGCGGTGCTACCTATCAGGTTCCTATGGAGGTTCGCCCCGCCCGTCGTCAGACGCTGGCTCTGCGTTGGCTGACTGCTTATGCACGCGCTCGTAGCGAGCGTACCATGGCAGACCGCCTGGCAGGCGAGATCATGGATGCTGCCAATAACACTGGCGCTGCCGTGAAGAAGCGCGAAGAGATGCACAAGTCTGCTGAGGCAAACAAGGCATTCGCGCATTTCCGCTGGTAAGGAGAACAGTATGCCGAGAAAAACACCTCTGGAAAATACCAGAAACATTGGTATCATGGCTCACATCGATGCAGGCAAGACGACGACTACCGAGCGTATCCTGTACTACACCGGTGTGAACTACAAAATCGGTGAGACCCATGATGGCACTGCCACCATGGACTGGATGGCGCAGGAGCAGGAGCGCGGCATCACGATCACTTCCGCAGCAACGACTTGCTTCTGGAAGGGATCCAAGGATCAGTTCCCCAATACGCGCATCAACATCATCGATACTCCGGGTCACGTTGACTTCACTGTTGAGGTTGAACGTTCCCTGCGTGTGCTGGACGGCTCTGTGACCGTGCTGTGCGCAAAGGGCGGCGTGGAGCCCCAGTCTGAAACCGTTTGGCGTCAGGCTGATAACTACAAAGTTCCCCGCATGATTTACGTCAATAAGATGGATATCATGGGCGCTGATTTCTTCAACGTTCTGCGTATGATCGACGAACGTCTGAAGTGCAACGCTGTCGCCATTCAGCTCCCCATCGGAAAAGAAGAGACCTTCAAGGGTATCATCGATCTGATCGAGATGGATGCTGATATCTATTATGACGAAATGGGCAAAGACATGCGTGTCGAGCCGATTCCGGCCGACATGGTGGATCTGGCCAACGAGTATCGTGAGAAGCTGATGGACGCCGTTTCCATGTTTGATGACTCCATTATGGAGGCCTATCTGGCTGGTGAGGCTGTTCCTCAGGAGAAGATCCGTGCTGCGATCCGCAAGGCCTGCGTTGCCAACGAGATGGTGCCCGTTACCTGCGGCACTTCTTACAAGAACAAGGGCGTGCAGAAGCTGCTGGACGCGATCGTCGACTATATGCCGTCTCCTCTGGATATTCCTGCCATCAAGGGCACGAATCCCAAGACGGATGAGGAAGAGGATCGTAATGCAGACGACTCCGAGCCGTTCTCTGCACTGGCATTCAAGATCATGACTGACCCGTATGTGGGCCGTCTGAGCTTCTTCCGCGTGTACTCCGGTACGCTGACCACCGGCTCCACCGTGCTGAACAGCACCAAGGGCGTCAAGGAGCGTATTGGTCGTATTCTGCAGATGCACGCCAACCACCGCGAGGATATTGAGCAGGTCTATTCCGGCGACATTGAAGCCGCTGTTGGCCTAAAGAATACCACCACCGGTGATACGCTGTGCGATGAAAAGAACCCCATCATTCTGGAGTCCATGGAATTCCCGGATCCCGTCATCCGTGTCGCCATCGAGCCCAAGACCAAAGCTGGTCAAGAGAAGATGACGATGGGCTTGATCAAGCTGGCCGAGGAAGACCCGACCTTCAAGACCTGGACCGATGAAGAGACCGGCCAGACCATCATCGCCGGCATGGGCGAGTTGCATCTGGAAATCATTGTTGATCGTCTGCTCCGCGAGTTCAAGGTGGAAGCCAACGTTGGCGCACCTCAAGTCGCTTACAAGGAAACCGTCAAGAAGAACGTCGAGCAGGAGACCAAGTATGCCCGTCAGTCCGGCGGCAAGGGCCAGTACGGTCATGTCAAGATCCGGCTGGAGCCCAACGAGTCCGGCAAGGGCTACGAATTCATCAACGCCATTGTTGGCGGCGCCATCCCCAAGGAGTATATCCCTGCGGTTGATGCCGGTATCCAGGGCGCTATGAATGCCGGCGTGATCGCAGGCTTCCCTGTGGTTGACGTCAAGGTCACTCTGTATGACGGCTCTTTCCATGAAGTCGACTCCTCTGAAATGGCATTTAAGATCGCCGGTTCTATGGCGTTCAAGGAAGCTATGCGCAAGGCCAACCCGACCTTGCTGGAGCCCATCATGAAGGTTTGCGTCATCGTTCCCGACGAGTATATGGGCGATGTCATCGGCGATCTGAATGGCCGCCGTGGACAGATCCTAAAGCTGGAAGCTCGCTCCGGTGCCCAGCAGATCGACTCCTATGTGCCTCTGAGCGAAATGTTCGGTTATGCAACCGATCTGCGTTCTCGCACCCAGGGCCGTGGCCAGTACACTATGGAGCCCAGCCACTATCTGGAAATCCCGAAGAACATTCAGGAGAAGATTGCGGCTGAACGCAACAAGACCAACGCGTAATTGGGGATTGATTTTCCCCAAAATATACGGTAAAATATGCTTTGCTGAATAAACTTGCAAAGCAGGAAAAAAACCGGATTTTGTAATTTGATTGGAGGATTTTCAAATGGCTAAGCAGAAATTTGAAAGAAACAAGCCCCATGTTAACATCGGCACCATCGGCCACGTTGACCATGGCAAGACCACTCTGACCGCTGCGATCACCAAGTGGCTGGCTATGCAGGGCAAGGCTCAGTTCGAGGCCTATGATTCCATCGACAAGGCTCCCGAAGAGAAGGCTCGTGGTATCACGATCAACACTGCCCACGTTGAGTATGAGACCGATAAGCGTCACTATGCTCACGTTGACTGCCCGGGCCATGCTGACTATATCAAGAACATGATCACCGGTGCTGCCCAGATGGACGGCGCTATCCTGGTCATCGCTGCAACCGACGGCCCCATGGCTCAGACTCGTGAGCACATCCTGCTGGCCCGTCAGGTCGGCGTGCCCGCCATGGTCGTGTTCC
>JALCRR010000041.1 GCA_022652815.1 Oscillibacter sp. | reverse complement strand
TCATCGCCGTCAACAAGAACGACACCGCTCCTATCTTCGAGATTGCCGACTACGGCATCTGCGGCGATCTGTTCAAGGTAACTCCGATGCTGACCCAGGCCATCCGCGACGCAAAGGCTGCGAAGTAAGGCTGATTCTTCTCGCTGTGTAGCCCCGCATGATTTGATTTGCCTCAAAAAAATCAGATCATGTTGCGTAATCTGATAACCTGGTATTTTACGCTGCCATAGGAAAAACACTTTGCAACGAAAATTTCTTTCATTCCTCTTCTCCTTTTATAACTTGCCTCAAAAAACAAAGCTGTCGGGTTGGCTGTTCACTCTTGCGGGGAGAGGTCAGCTATCCGTAGCTTTGTTTTTATTGAGGCCGAAAACCTCCATTTTGACAGGACAAGGCATCTCATAAAAACAGCTCGGCTTCAAGCGTTGAACGTCGCGAGATACCAAGATAATTACCTGTGGCAGATACAATAGCTGCAGGAGATGCCCTTACTGGCATTTTGCAGTTTTCTTTGCAGTAGGCAAGTCTCTTTCTGATGCAGTGGAGTTGGGTTGAGTTGCCGCCGCTTTGACAGTTAGTGGAGAGGGTGCAGCACGGTCTATCCCTGTAGAAGGAAATATTTCAGTGGGAATGATAGAAAACAGCAAAAACAAATTTTCAGAACGGGCAACAACCCCATGGTCGGCGCAACGGTCGCCTTGCCGTGGCAGTGCAAGAGAGCCGGAAGGAACGGTATCCGCGCCCAGCCCCTAAAGTGCCCCGGAGGATTCCTCCGGGGCGCTTTTTACAAAAGAAGGTTCCCTGCCATCTGGCAGGGAACCTTTTAGCTTATTATGGCAAATAGTTCAGCGGGTTTTTGGCCACGCCGTGGTAATACACGCCGAAGTGGCAGTGATTGCCGGTGGAGTTGCCGGTGGAGCCCATCCGGGCAATCTGCTGGCCCTTGTAGACGTGCTGCCCCACCCGGGCGATCAGACTGGAATTGTGGCCGTAATACGTCTTATAGCCGTTACCGTGGTCGATGATGACCAGATAGCCATAGCCGCTCATCCAGCCGGAGTAGGTGACGGTGCCGCCGTCGGCGGCATAGATCGCGGTGCCCTTGCGGTTGGCGATGTCAATACCCTCGTGGTAATGGGAGGCATAGCTGTAAGAGAGATTGCGGTAGCCGAACCGGGAGGTCACGTTGCCGGAGCACGGCCAGCGGAAGGTGCCGGTGGGCATCCAGGTGGGTCGCTCCTTGGTGCCGCGGGCCTGCTGCTCGGTGACGGGATTGACCAGTGTGACATAGGACAAAACCGTGCGCTGCGTCTCTTCGCCGTTGACGTAGGTGACGTTGGCTACCACGTCGGCAGAACCGTTTTTACCGGCGGAGAGCACTTTCGTGTCGCCCTTATACAGGTTGGCGCTGTCCGTGTACTCGATGTCATAGGGAACGGCCTCCACATAGCGCTCCCGCTCCGTGACGGTCAAGGTCAAGTAAGGAACGGCGGCGGAGAGAGTCAGCACCTCGCCCACGGAAAGCTTGTTGATGTTGAAGCCGGGGTTCATGTTCAGAAGCTCGGCAGAGGTCATGTCATGAGAATTGGCAATCTCCGACCAGGTATCACCCTTCTGAACTGTATAGGTTGCCTCCTCGGTCTTGGTGCTGTACAGCATCTCGGCGAGGTAGCCCAGATTCATAATTTTTTCCGTGGGGAGATATTCTCCCTTGACCTCCACATTCTCCTGAAAATCGCAGGAGGTGGTGTTCTCGTCGGTGACGCCTTCCTTCAGCTGCTCCAGCAGCTCTTCTAGCGCACCCTCATAGGGCGTGGCACCGATCAGCTCTCCGTCAACATACAGCCCGTAGCCATAGGTGACAAGGCCAATATCTGCAGAAAGTTCCTCTTCAAAGGTATCGCCATCCACCACATCCCGGCGCAGCATCAGCTGCGTGGAGTAGGTCAGAAGCTTGTCGTCAATGGAATAGCTGGAGCCAAGCGTGCGTGTGGTGACGCGTTCCAGATTGGTTGTGGCGTGTTTGGCTGCCAGCTCCGAGGAGACCTTTGCCACCACGTTGCCGTCATATGTGACGGTGGTGCCCAGCGTGTAGAAAGAGCAGAACAGCGCCAGGGCGGCAAGGCCGCAGGCTCCTGCCAAAAAAACGGCGGGATGCCCCTTCTTGCGGTCAAACCATGCCCGCATGCGGGCAAAGCGGTGGATGGATTTGCGTCTGCGACCCCAGGTTTTTTCCCGGAAACGGTTTAACAGCATCGGTGTCTGACAGCCGAGGAACAGCACAAGCTGGACAGGCTTTTGGTCAGACTCCGGAAAGTGCAGGGCTTTTTGCTCCCGGCGGAGGTGGTGCAGGTGGCGCCGGGTCTCGGCGTTTTTCGTACTGAGCCAGCTCCAGAGCTTGTAAGCGGGGCTGAGCGTCCCGTCCGCCTCCCAATACTCCCGCACGGCCTTGCAGACCGTCCCCCAGATTCCCCCGGCATCCGCAGCAAACTGCGAGCCGGAAGCCGGAGCCTGCGGCGCAGCAGCACGCGGCTTCGAAACGGCATGGGGGGACGCTTTGGCAGTTCCCGCTTCCCGGGCGGGAGATGCACTGCGGTTCAAAGGCGTCTGCGTCTTTCGAGTCTCCATGGAAGCGTTCACGCTGCCGGTAGGTGCCTTGCTTTGCGAATTTCTTCTCCTGCGCTCCAGACGCATTTGCGTGTCCAGACGCTCGATGCGCTGCATCAGCGTTCGCTTTCGCGGCGGACGGCTGGGTGCGGCAACCCGTTTTCCCTCCTGATTCACTTGTTTCAGTGCGTCGCTCATGACAGCTCCCTTTCAAAGTGAGATCGGATGCTTTTGATTTTGTAACTTTTTGTTACCAAGTAATGATACCTTGTTTTTAATGCTTCGTCAAGTCCTTTTTTGTTGCAAAAAACGGGGGTAAAACTTTAAAATCCAGCTGTTTCCAGATGAAAGAATTCAAAGCATAACAAATGGAGCTGAAAAGCAACCAGAAAAAATGAGAAAAATCGTCGATTTTTGTTGCGTATTTTTTCGTTTTCTGTTGAACAAGGGAAAAACGACGTGTATAATAATAACGGTATTTTTGAGCCACTATTTTGTATTTTTGGAGGAAAATCCGCAATGTTTGACTTTCTGATTAAAAAGCTGAAGGCACATCCCCGTAAGATTGTTTTCACCGAGGGCACAGATCCCCGCATTCTGGAGGCTTCTGCCCGTCTGCTGTCCGGAACGTTCCTAACTCCTGTTCTGGTTGGCAATGAAGCAGCCGTTCAGGCCGCTGCCGAGAAGGATGGCTTCAACATCCGCGGCGCAGAGATTATCGATCCCGAGAATTTTGCCGATTTCGACAAGATGGTTGCTACGCTGGTCGAACTGCGCAAGGGCAAGATGAGCGAAGAGGACTGCCGCAAGAACTTGAAGAAGGGCAACTATTTCGGCACCATGCTGGTGAAGATGGGCTATGCTGACGCACTTCTGGGCGGCGCAACCTATTCCACCGCAGACACCGTCCGCCCCGCTCTGCAGATCATCAAGACCAAGCCGGGCAGCAAGATCGTGTCCTCCTGCTTCATTCTGGTTCGTCCGTCCGCTACCGGCGATAACGAAGTCCTGGCCATGGGCGACTGCGCCATCAACATCAAGCCCACCGAGGATGAGCTGGTGGAAATCGCCGTGGAAACCGCCAATACCGCCAAGATCTTCGGCATTGACCCGAAGGTTGCATTCTTGAGCTATTCCACCCTGGGCTCCGGCAAGGGTGAGGATGTGGACAAGATGCGCAATGCCTGCGCCAAGACCATGATTGCCGCTCCCGAGTTGGCAGTCGAGGGCGAGCTGCAGTTCGACGCTGCTGTTTCTCCCCGCGTTGCAGAGACCAAGTGCCCCGGCTCCAAGGTTGCCGGCCACGCCAACACCTTCATCTTCCCGGACATCAACGCCGGCAACATCGGCTATAAGATCGGCCAGCGTCTGGGCGGCTTTGACGCCTACGGCCCCATTCTGCAGGGTCTGAACGCTCCCATCAACGATCTGTCCCGCGGCTGCAACGCTCTGGAGGTTTACTCCATGGCCATTATCACCGCAGGTCTGCTGGAAGACTGATCCCTTTCCCAACGAGATACATGAAAAGCGCGCAGCCTTTTGGCTGCGCGCTTTTTCTTTATTTTGCTTAAGACTGCCGTTCACGGCTCATGGTGAATTGGTTTTTCCCTTGATTCTTGGAAGAGTACAGTGCCCGGTCTGCCCGGTCAAAGAGCGCGTCATAGGTGTCGGAGGGGCCGCCGGTAATGGAGATGCCGATGGAGCAGGTGACGGGGAAGGAGTCTCCGGAGAAGGTCTCTTTCAGTGCCGCCAGAAGATCTTCCGCCTTGTGACAGGCGGCATCATAGTCGGCTCCCAGCATATAAATGAGGAATTCATCTCCGCCGAAACGGCCTACCACATCATTCCGGCGAAAGCTGTTGTTCAAAATCTGACTGATTTTCAGCAGTACTTCGTCACCGTAAGCATGGCCGATGGCATCGTTGATCTTCTTGAAATTGTCCACGTCTAGAATCAGCAGAGCGCCGCCTTGACTCTGACCCAGATGGGACTGAATCAAAAGCTGCGTTGCGCTTTTCGTCAGCAGCCGGGTCATGCCGTCGGTGTCCCGCTCCTTTTCAATGAACATCCGGTTTGCCACGTCCCGCATGCTCAAGCAGGAGGTGTTGGAGTTGACAAAGAGGCTCAGCAGGCAAAAGGAGACGGAATTCACCAGATCCAGAGAAAAAACGCCCGGCGATTTTGTCTGATGGGCGAGAATGCAGAAAATGACCGTAGTCGCGATAATCAGCAGGTCCATCCGCCAAGCAACATCCACGACCAGGAGCGGCAGGGCAAATAGCAGGACACAGAAGGTGACAGCCGGTGCATCCATGGGAGAGCGAATGGAGCCCAGCACGACGCCAAAGCCAAATGACAGGGACAAAAAGAGGTACCAGGCGGGTAATACCAGCCCGGGATGCCGGGGGAACAGCGTTCTGCACAACGTATAACTGATTCCGGAAACAACCATCAAAGCAACGTACAGCGTGCTATTTCCTTTGATGGAGGGTACGCTAAAGGAAACCAGGCACAGCACCAGCCCCATCACGAATGCAAGAAAGCTTGACCGTCGAAGCACCAGCAGATTGTGCTGGCGCAGCCGCGGCTTGATCTGGCAGTATACCCCGCTGGAAAGGCCGCCGCAGCACAGCTGCCGTACCAGCTTTTCCCTCCAGTTCAATTTCATTGCATCGCCTCCTGTGGCATCGTCACGCTTATAATAGTATTATAAGCCTAAAAATACCCAATAAAAAGAAAAAAACACAAAAAACAACAAAAATAATAAAAATTTGTACAATTTATCAAAAAAGAGGGGCTGCCCGTTGACAGCCCCTCTTAATATCATACCTTTTCACACCGCAGCTTCAGCTGCTGGGCAGTGATGGCATAGCCCTGTTCCTCGTATGGATATGCGGGAATTTCTTTCGGAAGTGATTCGCCACGGCGGGCATAGATGGCGGCAAGCACGGCGCCTAGCATCAGCGGGTTTTTCACCAGAAGCGGGCCGGTCAGCTCGGAGGCAAACACGTTTCTTTCGTGGTAGCCCTCGCTCCCTTTGCTGCCCTCGTTGCCGAAACCCATATCCATCCCCGTCAGCAGCGGAGATTCCACGCCGGAAATGGTGGCGCACTTGTTCATGTAGCCCACCACCGCCGGCTCATATAGGTTGGTTTTTCCGTACACATCGCCGACGAAGCGCTTTTTCCCTTGAACGGAGGTAAACGCCGCAAGGCCAAGACCTTCATAAACCGTTCCTGCGTCGTCCGTAATGGTTTTGCCCAGCAGCTCCATAGCCGTGCCGGCAAAGAGCATGGCGCAGCCATCCTCTGCCGCGGTCTTCAGCTCAAGAGCAAACCGGATCAAATCGGCCAGAACAGCCTTCTGGCTGCGCTCGGTGCCGGCGCCCATGTACACGAAATCGGCATGGGCAAAATCGGCCTGTCCGCCAAAGTCCACGGTTTCCACGGTGACGGTGTTGCCCAGATCCTCCAGATGCCGCTTCAAAAGCGACACGTTGGCGTAGCTGCCGTAAAGGCTCATCAGTTCTGGATAGAGGTAAATGATTTTGCAGTCCATCTTACACCGCCTCCTTTTGCACATTGGCAAGCAGTTTGTCCCGGTCGGAGAAGCAGGTGACCACGTAAAGGTCGTTGTCGCCGTCTTTTTTCAGACTCTCGCAGGCCTCGTTGATGTCGGGATGCAGCTCCAGCTTGTCTTGCTGAATGTCCGTGAAGGAAAAACGCACGGCAAGATCGTTGGAATACCGACCGCACAGCAGAACCTTTTCCACACACGCGCAGTCCAGCTGGTTGAAATCAATGTCCCACAGCCAGCTGGTCTCGCTGGTGAAGTACTTGCGGGAAACCGCGTCCACAATCACCACCACTGTGCACGGCGCCTTGGTCTGCTTGATATACCGCAGGTTCGTGTCATAGGCGATGGAATTTTCGTGCTTGGAGGTTAACAGTGTGCCGTGATGCTGTCCCAGCGTAAACTTCTGCATCCGTCCATTTTTCAGAATGTAGTTGTTGATGACGCCGGCAATCACATCGCTGTCCACGCCCACGCGGCGGGTGGCGGTGTACGCTGCCAGAATGTTGTAGATGTTGTAGATGCTGCGGAAAGCCAGCTGAATGGTCACGTTGCCGTCGATGGTCAGCGTGCCGCCATCCAGATCCACGGCTGTGACGGTGTAATCCGTGGCGGGCTTTTTGTGGTCGCATTTCGTACAGCGATAGGCGCCAATCTGGTTGTAGTGATAGTAGTCATACTCCATGGGCGCCTTGCAGACGGGGCAGTAGGCACCGTCGTGATACGCGCCGAAGGGCATCTTGGAGGAGATGGAGCACTCGTTCACACCGAACCAGGTCACCTTGTCGTGATTGCGCGCAAAACAGGAGGACAGGGGATCGTCGGCATTGAGGATTAGCTCCGTTTCCGGGTGAATCGCCGGAGCGATGGCGTCATAGACCCATTCGGGGTGACCGTTCCGGGTCAGCTGATCGCGGTAGAGATTCGTGATAACGAACTGGGTGGGATGGAAATACTGGAAGGAATGGGCGGCGTAGCGCTCATCGGATTCGATCAAGAGCACGTCGGCCTTCATCCGTCCGCCCAGAGTGGAGTGGGTCAGTACCATGGTGGTGACGCCCTCAATCTGGTTGGAGCCCTCCTCGTTGTAGACAACATTCTTGCCCTCGGCGCGGAGAATCGCGGCAATCATCTCCACTGTGGAGGTCTTGCCGTTGGAGCCGGTGACGGCGATGATATGATCCGGCAGCTGAACCCGGCTGAGAATGTCCGGGCAGATCTTTAGGGCAAACTTGCCCGGCATGGAACTGCCCTTGCCGATCAGCTTGCCAACAAAGCGGCCAAATTTACAGACAATGATGGCCAGAAGCTTTCTCATGCTTCCTCACTCTCCTTACCGGAAAAATCCCGGAATTCAGCCACGGCGCGAACCGGGGCGCCGTCAGCCTTTTCAAACTTCAGCGGCAGGGCAAAGAGCATGACGTCCTTCCGCCCCACGATCTTGCGCAGGCAGAGACTTTCCAGAATGACAAGACCGCCGCCCAGCAGCGTGTGGTGCGCTGCGAACTCGTGGTCCCGCAGGGTGTCCACGCTCAGCGCGTCAGTTCCCACGCCCTTCAGTCCGCAGGAGACCAGATACTTGGCGGCTTCCTCATCGGGGACGGGAAATTCATCGTCATAGTATGCCTCGGTTCCCCACTTTTTCTCCCAGCCGGTGTAAAAGAGAACAAAATCGGCGGCCAGCAGCTCACTGTCATGCTCCTTCAGATCGTCTGAGGAGATGATACTTCTGGGGGGCAGGGCAGAGACGTCCAACACGACAGCGCGGCCGCAGAACTGAGAAGCCGGCAGGACTTCCAGATTGCTGCCGTCCCGCAGCATATGGGAGGGGGCGTCCATGTGGGTGCCAGTGTGGGAGGAAATCGTGATCTGCGTCTCCCGGGAGCCGTCGCGGGTCAAGGTGCCGGTGGGCTTCATGGAGGGGGCGGCGCTGCCGGGGTACATGGGCATATCGGGGGTAATGGTGTGAGTCAGATCAATAATCATCTCTTGAAAGCTTCCTTCCTTGGGATTCTCTTATTTCAGCGCCGCTGATGCGGTGCAGAGGGTGCATGTTTATCGTTCCAGCCAGATCATAAGAGCGGCGATGTCCGCGGGGGACACGCCGGAAATGCGGGAGGCCTAATTCCCACGGCGCACAGCGCCGCGGGAGCCCTTTGATTTGATTCAAATCGTCCAAAGTGAATTCGGACGATTTCAAGGTTTTGCTGCGGCAAAACGCTTGTACGCCGCACTCGCGGCGGTGGACAGGCCATGCGTTTACCGTTCCAGCCAAATCATAAGAGCGGCGATGTCCGCAGGGGATACGCCGGAAATGCGGGAGGCCTGTCCTAAGCTGGCGGGCTTCACGGCGTTCAGCTTTTCCCGCGCCTCCAGCCGAAGGCCGGTGACGGAGGTGTAGTCAATGTCAGTCGGCAGCGCCCGACCTTCCATCCGCTCAAAGTCCGCAACCTGTCGGAGCTGACGGCGAATATAGCCCTCGTATTTGACGTTCAGCTCTACCTGCTCGGCAAGATCGGCGGAAAGATTCGGCCAGGCGGGGTCAAAGGGGGCGAGGTCGGCATAGCACAGCTCCGGACGGCGCAGAAGGTCGATCAGCCGGCAGCCGTCAGGCACGTCGGCAGAGTTCTTTCCCTCCAGGAATGTGCGCAGCGCATCGGAGGGCGCCACGCCGGTGTGTGTCAGCCGTTTGATCTCTTTTTCCACAGCCGCGTATTTTTCCTCCACGGCTTGTAGCCGCTGCTCCGGCACCAGGCCAATTTCATATCCCCGGCGCGTGAGCCGCTGGTCGGCGTTGTCCTCCCGAAGCACCAGGCGGTACTCACTGCGGGAGGTCATCATGCGGTAAGGCTCGTTGGTTCCCTTGGTTACCAGATCGTCAATCAAGGTGCCAATATAGGATTCGCTGCGCTTCAAAATCAGCGGTGGCTTTCCAAGCAGTTTCAGCGCGGCGTTGACGCCTGCCACAAAGCCTTGCGCCGCAGCTTCTTCATACCCGGAGGAGCCGTTGAACTGTCCGGCACCGTAAAGCCCCGGAACGGCCTTGATCTCCAGCGTGGGGCGAAGCGCCAGTGGGTCAATGCAGTCATATTCGATGGCGTAGGCAGGGCGGGTCATCTCCGCGCGGCGGAGTCCCGGCACGCTGTGCAGCATCTGAAGCTGCACCTCCTCCGGCATGGAGGAGGAGAAGCCCTGCACGTAAAGCTCCTCCGTGCCCAGACCCATGGGCTCGATAAAGAGCTGATGGCGCTTCTTGTCGGGGAAGCGCATAATTTTTGTCTCAAAGGACGGGCAGTATCGGGGGCCGATGCCCTCAATCACGCCGGAGTAAATGGGAGAGCGGTCCAGATTTTGAAGGACAATCTGCTTTGTCTCCTCTGTGGTCCAGGTGAGATAGCATACGGCTTGATTTTCCGGGCGGTGCGCGGTGGTAAAGGAAAACGGCACCGGGGTATCATCGCCGCTCTGCATTTCCATCTCGTCAAAATCCACGCTGCGGGCGTTGACGCGCGGCGGTGTGCCGGTTTTAAACCGGCGCAGGGGCAGCCCCAGCTTTAAAAGAGAGTCCGTTAGGCGGCAAGCCGCGTGCATTCCGTCGGGGCCGGAAGTCTCCATGCACTCGCCGATGATCGTGCGGCCGGAAAGATACGTTCCCGTGGCCAGCACCACGGCTTTAACGTCAAATACCGCTCCGGTGGAGAGAACGACTTGAGACACACGCCCGTCCTTCGTCCGCACCTCCGTCACTTCGCCCTGCCGGACGAAAAGACTCGGCTGCAGCTCCAGCGCATGCTTCATGCGCTCTTGATATTTTCGGCGGTCTGCCTGTGCCCGCAGGGACCAGACGGCGGGGCCCTTGCCCCGGTTCAAAAGTCGGTACTGGATGCAGCACTCGTCCGCAGCCCTTGCCATTTCCCCACCCAGAGCGTCCAGCTCCCGGACAAGGTGTCCCTTGCCCGTACCGCCGATGGCCGGGTTGCAGGGCATATTGCCCACGGCATCCAGACTGATGGTGAACACGGCGGTGGAAAGCCCCAGCCGGGCAGCAGCCAGCGCGGCCTCGATGCCGGCATGGCCGGCACCGATCACCGCAATATCAAATTGTCCGGCAAAAAATTCGGTCATATCAAATAATCCTCTATGCAGTGCTCATGGGAGCACGAATCGTAAAATGTCATGCGCCGCGGCGCAGCGTTACAACGGCAACCTCAGGCCGGTTGAAAACACGGAGGGACGGCCCGGAATTGCCAAGTCCTCGGGTCACGAATACGTCTGTGCCATTGGCCTCGTATAATCCCGCCGTATAGGAGGGAAGAAAGTTTCGCTGGGTGCCCAGCAGTCCGTCCGTTCCCGGCAGGCGGATCATACCGCCGTGGCCGTGGCCGGAGAGGGTCAAATCGGCGCCAAGCAGACTGTACTGGGATTCAAACCGGTCGTTCCGGTGCGCCAGCAGGAGCCAAAAGGGGTTGCCCAGCTTGTTGTGCACTTCCTGCGCCAGCTCCTCCGGCGTTTTCTGGTCGGCGTAGCCGTTGGGATCGTCCACCCCGGCGAAGGTCAGCGTGTCGCCGTCTCGCTCCACCGTTTCGTAGTCATTGGAAAGGACATGCCATCCGGCGGCGGACAAAAGCGCCTCCAACTGCGGAACACTGTCCCGCATGGCCCATTCATGGTTGCCGGTGACATAGTAAACCGGGGCAATCTCAGCAAGCCCGTTTGCAGTGGCCTGCACAATTTCCCAGTCGATTCCCCGATAGCGGTCCACCAGATCGCCCACCACGGCGATATAGTCGGGATGCGCGGCGGCCACGGCGGCAAAGAGTTTCTCATTGCCCTCACCGAACTGCGCCCCATGCAGATCACCCAGCACGGCAATTTTACAGCCGTCAAAACCGCCCGGCAGCCGGGCGGATGCGAAATCAAAGCGCGTGACTTGTATGGCGGTGTTGTCCCACCATAGAAAAGCCGCCAGCAATGCAGCAACCAGCACTGCGGTCACAAAATGGCGTAGAAAATGGCGTTTGCGGGGATGTGTTCTCATCAAAAAACGGCCTCCAGACCGCAAAATGTAATAATACCTCTGGCCTCATAATAAGCCAGAGGTATTATAGCACAGGTGCAGTTCCTTTGCGAGAGAAAAAATGAACAAATCGGGACGAAAAGGCAAATGCTGTTCGATTACTCTGCACTTTTCAGAGATTCTACCATATCAATTTTTCGCATTTTTAAAAAGGCAGAGCCGTTGACGAGGAGGGAAAAACCTGCTGTCAGTACTGCCGCCCAGAAATAGGCCCATGGATCAGTTTCTCGTCCGAACATCATTAGATCGATCTCCACGGACCGTACCAGCCAGGCGTGGAGCCAGTGCCCCATCAGAATTCCCACGCCAATGCCTGCGGTGGTGAGCACCACATTCTCCCGGTTGACGTAGGCGGATACCTCACGGTCGTAAAAGCCCAGAACCTTAATCGTGGCCAGCTCCCGCTTCCGTTCTGTAATGTTAATATTTGAGAGGTTATATAGCACCACAAGAGCCAGCGCTGCGGCAGAGAGAATCACGATGACTACCACAAAGTCGATGCGCTCCATGGAGTGCTGATAGGTGTCTCGGGTGTCCAGCATCCGGGTGGCCGCAGCTACCCCGTTTTTGCTCATTAGGTTGGAAAACACGGCGTCGCAGGTTTCTTTCCCACTGTCCGAAAGGGTCAGCAGATATGCGTTGGCAGTGTAGGCCTTGCCAAAGACCTGCTCATAATATGCCGGGGTCATGTAGCAGAAGTGGGCCAGGTAGTGCTCCGTGATGCCTGCGACAGTCACGGTCACGCGACTATCGCCGTCCAGAGTGAACGAATCGCCCACGCCAACCTTCAAAAGCTCCGCCAGCTTTTCATCGATGATGACACCATCATCCGAGAGAGCCAACGGCTCCTTTGCATCGCTTGTTTGCAAGGTGACAAAGTCCCCGATACGGTCAGAATCCATGGCTTCCAGATAAACGGAAATAGAGTAAACGTCGGACTCCGCAGTCATGGAAGAAAGGTTGCAGGGCTTGGAAGCTGTAATGCGGGGATCATCGGCAATGGTGGCATCGATAGCCACCCGTTCAGAGGGAAGAACGTTACTTTGCAGAGCCAACTGTGCCGTATAGTGATAAAGCTCACTGTACTGTCGGTCCATGGTGGACAGCAGCGATGAGCGTAGGCCGAAACCTGCAATAATAAGCGCGGTACACCCACCGATGCCGATAACCGTCATCCAAAATCGCTTTTGATAGCGAAAGAGATTGCGGGCTGTGACCTTGCGGTTAAAGCTCAATCTCCGCCAGATGGGGCGAATGTATTCCAGAAAAACCCGCTTTCCGGCTTTGGGCGCCTTGGGGCGCATCAAGTTGGCCGGCGTGGAGGATAGCGTTGCTAGGCATGCAGCCAAAGAGGAAAGCGTGGTGCATGCCACTGCTGCTAGCAGCGACCACAGACTGATGTCGGGATATGTATGCAGCTCAATGTCCGGCAGCTGGTACATGATCTGGTAGGCGGTAAAAATCATAGAGGGAAACAGGGTGTAGCCCAGCGCCAGACCGAGAACACCGCCAATCACAGACGGCAGCAGTCCATAGCCCAGATACTTTCGAGAAATGGTCCAGCGGGTGTAGCCCAGCGCCTTCATGCAGCCAATTTGGGTGCGCTGATCCTCTACCATACGGGTCATAGTGGTCAAGCACACCAACGCTGCTACCAGGAAAAAGAGGATCGGAAAGACGGACGCCAGATTGGCCATACGATCCGCATCCTGGCCAAAGCCCAGATATCCGGGATTGGTATCTCGAGAGAGAATGTACCACTCCCCGCTCTTAATATCGGCGACCTTCCGCCGGGCATCGGCGAGCTTTCCCTCCGCGTCGGCGATCTTTTCATTAGCTTCCGCCTTGCCGTCACGGTAGTCGGCAAAGCCGTCGTTGTATTCCACCTCGCCGTCTCGGAGGGTTCGTACGCCGTCGGAGATCGCTGCCTTAGCGTCAGCAACCTTCTCCGCTAGTGTTGCCTTAGCTTCTTCAACCTCGGCAAGTCCGTCGTAAAATTCCTTCCAGCCGTTATCCAATTCTGCCCGGGACTCCGCCAGCGTAATTTCCGCCGCGTCCAGCTTGCTCTTCGTATCATCCAGTGTGACCTTGACCTCATCCAGCTGCTCCTTGGCCTCCTTCAGCTTTTGCTTGCCCCGAAGATACTCGTCATATCCCGCATTCCATGCAGCGATGTTCTGATCTAAAGATTGCTGGCCCTGTACCAGATACTGCTGCATGGAAAGAATCGTCTGGGAATAACCAGCCGCCTCATCCAGCCCCAGCACTGCCCGCATGGCGGCAAAACCATCAGCAAGCGCTTGCAGTTGTTGGGTGAGATCGGCGGCAATGCCCTCCTCTGTGAGGGCTCCGGCTAAAATCCCATCCACCATAGCGCAGGCCTGGGCTCCGGATGTCTCGTCGGTCATGGCGGCCAGCATGGCAGCGCTGTCAGAAAACAACTCTGCCCCACCGGAGGCAAGGGACGCACCGTTTACCAGCTGCACCACGCCGCCTGTTATTTGGGCAAACTGATCCCTTCCGGCAGAAAGCTGGGCGCTGCCGTTGGCGAGAGCACTTTCCCCGGCCCAGAGATCGGCTGCCGCGCTGTCCAGCTTCTGCGTGTTTTTCTCATATTCCTTCAGACCATCCTCATACTTGGCAAGCCCGTCTTCATACTGCTTTACACCGTCCTCATAGTCCAGTATACCGTCGGCGTATTCCCCTTCCCCGTCATCCAGTTGAAGTTGGGCGTCAGTCAAGTCAATCAGCGCATCGTTAATCTTTTTCTGCGCATCCGCCGTTTCCCGGGCCAGCGTATTCCGGGAATCTGCAATTTTCTTCCAGCCGTTATCCAGTTCTGCCCGGGCATCCGCCAGCTGTGTCCACGCATTGAAAAGTTTGGTCTGGGTGTCGGCTTTGACATCATCCAACTTGTCCTGCGCATCGTCAATCTTTGCCTGCGCGTCATTTACCAGCGTATCGTGGCGCAGCAACGCCCGCTGCTCACCTAAGGGTGTCAGCATGTCAATTTCGTGATCGACGCGGTCATTATATTCGTCAGAAAAGGCCTGTAAGCCCTTTGCACCGTCCACAGTCAGATAGGCGGCGGTATAGTAGTCCATGTCGAATGCCCCGGCGGGAAGATACACATAGGCGCTCACCCGCCCTGTGCCCAGAGAGGACGTTCCCCGCTCCACACTGATATAATAGGGAGATGTGACCTCGCCCACGATGGTAAAGCTGCTTCCGGCTAAGCAACCGTCATAGGCGCCCTCGGTCTGAAGCTCCACAGTGTCACCCACTTGAAGACTGAGATCAGACAGCACGTTCCGGTCCACCACGCACTCATCGCTTGATTTCGGAAGCCGCCCGGTGTCTACGGTCAGAAGGTTGAGCATCTCCGGCATGGAGGTGACCTTTGTTACAATATCCAGCGCTGGCGTGTGGGCAAAAGCGTCAATCACGAAGGCTCCCTCAGCGGCACAGACACCGTCGGCTTGCTGGAGCGCCTGAATGTCTGCCCCAGTCAATCCCAGCGTGGAAAGAACCTGGATGTCCATAAAATTCTGGGCATCCAGATAGGTGTCGCAGGTGTGCTTCATATCCGGTGCGGTGGCCTTTAGGCCAGAGAGGAACGTGACCGCAAGCGCAACGAGAATCAAAATGGAGAGAAAGCGGCTCTTCGTGCCGCGAATTTCCCGGTAAAAATCTTTGCGTATGGCCCGCATACCCGCCCCCACCTTCCTGTCTCATTATACGATGAGGCTTCGCCACAAAACGAAAAAATGACATTTTTATCAAAAAACGTCCGCGTTTTTTGACGGAAGTTTACCACTCAATTTCCTCAACCGGAGAGGGATGCTCGCAGCGGAACTCCTCCGCCACGGTGCCATTTTTGATGCGGATGCACCGGTCGGCCATGGGGACAAGGGCGCTGTTATGGGTGATGACGATGACGGTAACGCCCTTTTTTCGGCAGGTGTCCTGCAACAGCTTCAAAATGGCCTTGCCGGTCTGATAGTCCAGTGCGCCGGTTGGCTCGTCGCACAGCAGCAACTTGGGATTTTTTGCAAGGGCGCGGGCAATGGCCACCCGCTGCTGCTCGCCGCCGGAGAGCTGCGCTGGGAAGTTGTCCTTCCTCTCCGAAAGACCCACTTCGTCTAAAATTGTGGCCGCATCCAGAGGATCTGCACAGATCTCGGCGGCCAGCTCCACATTTTCGAGAGCGGTTAGGTTTTGCACCAGATTGTAAAATTGAAACACGAAGCCGATATCCCCACGGCGGTACGCCGTCAGCTGCCGGCCCCGGCATGCGCTGATAAGCTTTCCGTCCACAGTGATGGTGCCGCTTGAGCAGGTATCCATGCCCCCCAGCATATTCAAAACAGTAGTTTTACCTGCGCCGGAGGGACCCACGATCACCACAAATTCACCCCGGGCGATGTCAAAGGAGATGCCGTCCACGGCGCGAATTTCCACCTCGCCCATGCGGTAGACCTTCGAAACGTCCCGAAAAGCGACAAAAGCGTTTTCCACGGAAATCCCTCCTTAACATATCGTTTTGAGTCACATGGTTGGTCTTATCTAGCATTATATCTGGAATCACAGAAAAACACAGCAACTTCAAAACAGCAAAATGCACAATTAAATTAAGTTAATTTTATGTAAACTGTATAAAATTGCTCTTGCGTACTTGACGGAAAGCGGATATACTGATTATTGTAAAAAAAGAAGAAAGGAGCGTGATAGTTGATATGATGAACGACAAGTTCACAGCCTGCGATCTGGACGACCTGATTTATGGTTCTTGTACCCTGGTTCCCAGTGATCGCTAAAAGGCAAAAGACACGGAAGCCACGCTAGGAAGATAGCGTGGGTTTTTTGTTTTTCGGGGCAATTTCCGAAAAGCAGAAAACCCGGGGGCTGCCGGTACGAATAAAAAAACTGCGGGAAACCGTTTTTTAATAGATGGATACCAGCGATTCCGTATGTCAAACCAGCCGACGCCCGTATAGGGCGGCGGCTTTTTTTATGCAATTTATGCAAAAGCATGGGCACGGAGGAAGCTGTGCCCATGCTGCTTTATTTCCATTATGATTTTAACTCTTGCGTGTGCACCAGCGCGGCATACGCGCCGTTTTGTGCCATCAGCTCCGCATGGGTACCTTCTTCGCAAATACGGCCGGCGTCGATGACCGCGATGCGGTCGGCGCTGCGAACGGTGGAGAGGCGGTGGGCGATCACGATGGTGGTCCGTCCCACCGTCAGTTTGTCGAAAGTCGCCTGAATTTTGGCTTCTGTCACACTGTCCAGCGCGGAGGTGGCCTCGTCCAGAATCAGAACCGGGGGATCTTTCAGAAAAATCCGGGCGATGGAAATGCGCTGCTTCTGCCCGCCGGAGAGCAGTGTGCCCCGCTCGCCTACGTTGGTGTTAAAGCCGTCGGGCATGGCCACAATGTCGTCGTAAATCTCCGCAAGACGGGCGGCTCGGGCCACCTCCTCCGGCGTTGCGTCGGGTTTGCCGTAGCGAATGTTTTCCAGAATACTGTCCGCAAATAGAAATACGTCCTGCTGAACCACGCCGATGTTGCGGTGCAGGGATTCCTGCGTGACGCTGCGGACATCTTGACCGTCGATGGTGATGGCGCCCTGGGATACATCGTAAAACCGGGGAATCAGCTGGCTCAGCGTCGTTTTGCCGCCGCCGGAGGGCCCTACCAGCGCCAGCGTCTCGCCGGGGCGAATGTGCAGGCTCACGCCGTGCAGAACGCTCTGCGCGTCACCGGGATAGGTGAAGTGCACGTCGGAAACTTCAATGTCTCCGCGCACCTGGGCAAGGTCCTTGGCGTCTGGCGCATCGGTGAGGGAGGGCGCGGTGCGCATCATGTCGATGAAACGGTGAAGACCTGCCGTGCCGTTGGCAAACAGCTCGGCAAAGTTGGAAAGCTTTCGCACGGGATTCACGAAAGCTGTGATATAGAGACTGAACGTAATGAGGTCGATGGTGTTCAGCTTGCCCTGCATAACAAGATACCCGCCCACCGCGATGACTGCGGCGGAAAGGCTGCACAAAAAGAACTCCATCACGGCGTTGAAACGGCCCATTGCCTTGTGAAACTGCCGTTTGGAGGTCTTGAAGCAGTCGTTGGAGGAGTTGAACTTCTGAAGCTCCGCAGTTTCATTGGCGAAGGCCTTCGCCGTGCGGATGCCGGAAAGACCGGACTCAATGTCCGCATTGATAGAGGCCGTGGTTTGCTTGACGCGGGCAGAAGCCTCGCTCATGGAGCGGCGGCAGCGCCACACTACGGCGAAGAAAACCGGCAGAATGAGGGCAATCACAAGAGCCAGCCGCCACTGGATGGTGAACATGATGGCGAGGGAGCCCACAATGGTCACGGCGGAGATAAACAGATCCTCCGGCCCGTGGTGGGCAAGCTCTGTGATGTCGAACAGGTCGGCGGTAAGGCGGCTCATCAGCTGCCCTGTTCGGGTGCGGTCAAAGTACCCGAAGGACAGCTCTTGAATGTGGCGGAACAAATCTCTGCGAATGTCTGCCTCCACCAAAATGCCGAAGGTGTGCCCCCAATAGCAGATGACATAGGTCAAAAGCGCCCGCAGAGCAAAGAAAGCGAATACGGCGGCCATGACCGCCCAAAAGGTCTTGTAGGCGCTTTGGGGCAGCAGGGTGTACATGCACCAGCGGGAGACATAGGGAAACGCCAGATCAATGAGGGAGATCATCAGCGCGCAGGTCATGTCGAGGAAGAACAGCTTTCGGTGGGGCTTAAAGTAGGAAAGAAAAATCTGCAAAGTGGATTTTTTCTGAAATTCCCGGGTAGTCATCGTTAAACTCCTTGTAGAAAAATGGTGAAACGGCAGTTACCGCTCCCCACGGACAGCCCATCTCAGCTTGGTGGAATGTGCTCGGGGATTACGGAAGCACTCCTCGCCGGAGGGACGGGTGACGTCCTTGGCAATGTCGGAATAGACACCGTCCCGGTAAAACTGCTGAAAGGCTTTTTTGACCAGCCGATCCTCGCCGGAGTGGAACGTCAGCACGGCCACCCGTCCGCCGGGTACCAGAACGCCGGGCAGCTTGTCCAAAAATGTGTAGAGCACTTCAAATTCACTGTTCACGTCAATGCGCAGAGCTTGAAAAACCCGCTGGCACGACTTCTTGATGGCGTCCTTCCGCTCTTTTTCCGGCAAAAATGCCAGAGCCTCCGTAACCGCTTGGGTAAGCGCCTTTGTGGTGGCGATTTCTCCGCCACGGCGGAAAATGGAAGCGACTTCCTTTGCAATCTCGTCGGCGTAGGGCTCGTCGGAGTTTTCCACCAGCAGCTCAGAAAATTCCTCCCGCGAAAGCTCACATAGCCGCTGGGCGGCTGTGACGCCGGTTTCTGGGTTCAGCCGCAAATCCAGCGGCCCGTCAAACTTGAAGGAAAAGCCCCGGGACGGATTGTCAATCTGCATGGAGGAAACGCCCAGATCCGCCAGCACAAAGTCAAATTTTTCCCCGTGCAGGGCAACCTTGTCCACATCGGCAAAATTCATGTGCCGGACAGTCAAAATCTCCGGCCCGAAGCCCAGCTCCGCAAGCCGCTTTTCCGTCTTGACGGATTCAATGGGGTCTACGTCCGTGGCGTAAAGATGCCCCTGCCCTTGAAGGCACTTGAGCATCTCCTGCGTGTGACCGCCGTAACCCAGCGTTGCGTCCAGACCTACTTCGCCCGGCTGAATTTGTAAAACCTCCAGAATTTCATGGACCATAATGGGAACGTGCATTCCGGCGGGCGTTTTCCCGTGTTCCAGAATCTTTTTCACGTCGTCCCCGTAGCGTTCCGGATTCAGCTCCTTGTATTTTTCTTGATAGGTGCGGGGGTGCGTTCCTTGATAGCGAACCCGCCGCTTATGCTGCTGTTCCATGTTGTTCCTCCTGTGACGCCTGGATTCATTATTATAATAGTATAACACGCCGCCGTGCCGCCGTCGAGATGCTCTTTTTAACAGCCTAAAAACAGGGCTTCTTCCGAAACGGAAGAAGCCCTGTTTTACGATTCACAGTATCAGCCCCCGAGATAGGCCTTTTTGATGGCCGGGGAGGCCAGCAACTCTTTGCCGGTGCCGGTGGTGACAATCTTGCCGGTTTCCAGCACATAGCCCCGGTCTGCGATGGACAGCGCTGCCTGGGCGTTCTGTTCCACCAGCAGAATTGTGGAGCCTGCCTTGTGCAGGTTTCCGATGATCTCAAAAATCTGCTCCACCAGAAGGGGTGCAAGACCCATGGACGGCTCGTCCAGCATCAACAGCTTGGGGTGGCTCATCAAAGCCCGGCCCATGGCCAGCATCTGCTGTTCGCCGCCGGAAAGGGTGCCGGCCACCTGCCGGCAGCGCTCTTTCAGTCGGGGAAACAGCTCAAATACCATGTTCAGATCGTCGGTGATGCTGGCGGAGCCCCGGGTGTATGCGCCCATCTCCAGATTCTCCTGGACGCTCATCTGCAAAAAGACCCGGCGGCCTTCCGGTACCTGGGAAAGTCCTAGCTCCACAATTTTGTGGGGCGGCACCTTGGCAAGGGGCTTGCCCAGAAACGTCACGGAGCCGGACTTGGGATGTAGCAATCCGGAGACCGTGTTCAGCGTGGTGGATTTGCCAGCACCGTTGGCACCGATCAAGGTGACGATTTCGCCCTTGCCCACCTCGAAGGAGACGTCCTTAATAGCGTGGATGCTGCCGTACCAGACGTCGATGGCATCTACTTTTAAAATCGGTTCCATCCTTAAGCCTCCTTCTTCTTACCGAGGTATGCCTCGATGACGGCGGGGTTGGCCTGAATGTCGGCGGGATCGCCCTTGGCGATGACCTGACCGAAGTTCAGCACGCAAATGCCTTCGCAGATGTTCATGACCAGATTCATGTCGTGCTCGATGAGCAAAACGGCAATCTGGAACGTGTCGCGGATTTTGCGAATGTTTTCCATCAGCTCCGCCGTTTCGGAGGGGTTCATACCCGCTGCC
>JALCRR010000040.1 GCA_022652815.1 Oscillibacter sp. | reverse complement strand
ATCTTGGGTAAAAGATATTTGGGTAAATAGGTAATTGGCACTATTCAGTGCCTATCATATTTGTTTTCACCTCCGAGCATAAAAAAATGGGACGAAATCTTCTGCTCTCTGAATGAGCTTTGGATTTAGTCCCATTATATAAGGTTCCCCGATATAGATGTCACCGGCTGTCCGTGTGGCAATATTCTGATAAATGGAAGAGTTTGTCATAGCATCCCGTCCTTTTTGGCGTTCCATGTTTCATGGTAACACTCTATGAGCCAACCGCCCAAAGTATGACAGGCCTGCAACGTTGCCTTTGTTTAGTGATATTATCCAAAAGAGAAAATGCAATTTGTACAATCTTGTTTCATTTTCCGTGTTTACAGCAGCAATTTACTATGGTAAACTGTTAGCGTACTAAACGAGTAAGGCTTTTACATCGAATTGGAGGATTCATTTATGAAGAAGTTTTTTGCATTGATTTGCGCTGTCGTCATGGTTGCCTCTCTGGCTGCCTGCGGCTCCGCCAGCCAGACCGCTTCCAGCGCAGCTGCTTCCGGTTCCGCTGCTGCTTCCGGCAGTGATGCGGCAAAGTTCGTGATGCTGGATGAGCCGATTTCCACGGAACAGTACGGCATCGCCTTCAAGAAGGGCAATACCGCTCTGGCAGAAACCGTCAAGGGCGCTCTGGACGAAATGCTGGCTGACGGCACGTTTGCCACCA
The DNA here is from genome assembly GCA_022652815.1 of Oscillibacter sp. Classification (GTDB taxonomy): domain Bacteria; phylum Bacillota; class Clostridia; order Oscillospirales; family Oscillospiraceae; genus Oscillibacter. Next base: position 20,081 of record JALCRR010000040.1, on the reverse strand, counting down.
TTACCGACAAGTGGGAGCTTTCCGACATGAGCTGCTACGAGGAAGCACAGGTCACGACTCCCGACGGCACCGAGGAGATCCCCGCAGTCGATTCCCGCAACTCTCTGACGCTGGGCTTTGACGCCGAGTATCCCCCCTATGGCTACAAGGACGATTCCGGCAACTATGTGGGCTATGACATCGACCTTGCAACCGAGGTCTGCTCCCGCCTTGGCTGGACGCTGAACCTGCAGCCCATCGATTGGGACTCCAAGGACATGGAACTGGATTCCGGCAACATTGATGTGATCTGGAACGGCATGACCATGACCGGCCGCGAGAGCGACTACACCTGGATTGGGCCGTACGTGGACAACTCCATCGTTCTGGTTGTGATGTCCGATTCTGGCATTGCCTCCGCCGCTGATCTTGCCGGCAAGGCTGTTATTACTCAGTCCGGCTCCTCTGCTCTGACCGCTCTGACCGATGATCCGGGCGACGGCAGCAATGATGCGAACCTGACGCTGGCCGCCTCCTTCTCCACGCTGGATCAGACCCCCGATTACAACACCGCATTCATGAATTTGGAATCCGGCGTTGATGATGCTGTGGCCGTGGACATTGGCGTTGCCAACTATCAGCTGGCTTCCCGCAACGGCTAATTTCATTCCGATTTACAAAGATAAACCGAAAGGGACGCAGGGAAATCCCCTGCGCTCCTTTTCGGCGTCTTAAGGAGCTGCAAAGACATGAACTTTTCCAATCTGATTCTCCAATTATTTCAAGGTCTTGGCAACACAGTTCTGCTGTTTGTCCTAACGCTGGCCTTTTCCCTGCCGTTGGGTCTGATTGTGACCTTTGGCCGCATGAACAAGTGGGCGCCCTTTCACAAGCTGAAAGACCATTCCGCCAACAAATTCGCCAATGCGCTGAGCAATCTGAAGCCCATTCAGCTGATTTTCCGCTTCTTTATCTCCATTCTTCGCGGAACCCCGCTGATGCTTCAGATCATCGTCGTCTTTTTTGGCCCCTACTATGCCTTTGGCATGAAGCTGGCGGCCTCCTACCGTGTGATCGCGGTGGTTTTGGCGTTCTCCATCAACTACGCAGCCTACTTCGCCGAGATTTTCCGCTCCGGTATTGAGTCCATTCCCGTCGGGCAGTACGAGGCGGCGCAGGTGTTGGGCTACAACAAGAAGCAGACGTTTTTCAAGATCATTCTGCCGCAGATGGTGAAGCGGGTTCTCCCTCCCGTGACCAATGAGGTCATTACGCTGGTAAAGGATACTTCCCTCGCCTTCGTCATTACTTATACCGAGATGTTCACCATCGCCAAGCAGGTTGCCGCAGCGCAGACCACGATTGTACCGCTGTTTGTGGCAGGCCTATTCTATTTCATCTTCAACGCCATTGTGGCCTGGGGCATGGAGCGCCTTGAGCGCAGCATGGCCTACTATAATTAAGGGGGTGGCGGAAATGAACGTACTGGAACTTAACCACGTCAAAAAAACGTTTGACGGCAAGCTGGAAGTGTTGACAGACATTAGTCTGAATGTCCAAAAGGGCGAAGTTGTGGCCATCATTGGGCCTTCCGGCTCCGGCAAGTCCACCCTGCTGCGCTGCGCCACCCTGCTGACCGCGATGGACAGTGGCGAGCTTTCCTATATGGAGCAGAAGGCTGCCTGGAACGACGATTCCGGACGAGCCGTTTATGCGCTGGATCTGAAAAAAATCCGCAGTTATTTCGGACTTGTCTTTCAGAACTTCAATCTGTTCCCACACTACTCCGTGTTGAAGAATCTGATGGACGCGCCGGTTTCCGTGATGAAGCGCGATCCGCAGGAAGTTCGCACCGAGGCCATGGAGCTGCTGAAAAAGATGGGCCTTGAAGATAAGGCAGACAGCTATCCCTGCCAGCTTTCCGGCGGACAGCAGCAGCGTGTAGCCATTGCCCGGGCGCTTGCCATGAAACCGGAAATTCTGTTCTTTGACGAACCCACCTCCGCACTGGACCCGGAGCTGACCGGCGAAATTCTGAAGGTCATCCGTCAGCTAGCCGAGGAAAAAATGACCATGGTGATTGTGACCCACGAGATGTCCTTCGCCCGGGACGTAGCCGACCGCGTCATCTTCATGGACGGCGGCGTCATTGTGGAGCAGGGCGATCCGAAAGATGTCATTGAACACCCGCAGGAAGAGCGAACCAGACAGTTCCTGTCCCGCTTCGCTGATCGATAAACGATATAGAAGAAGGAGCGCATGAAATCATGCGCTCCTTCTTTTTATGTCCGTTTGCGGGGAATCAGCAGCAGCTTGTCGAACGGCGCAGCTGCCTCTGCATCCAGTCCGTTTGCCGCCAGAATGTCGGCAATAGTCGTGTTGTAGCGCTTTGCAAGCAACCACAGTGTTTCTTCGTGCCCCAGACTGCGCAGCACCAGCGACGGTGCGCCGGAAAGATCCTTAGGTGTATCGGAATCCAGCTTGACGGAGCAGATGCACACCCGCTTTTTCTGGGTAGCGGCCTGCGCCTGAAACTCCACCGGAAAGCGTACTTCGATTCCGTGGTCGCCGATACTCCCCTGAGCCTCCTCGGGACAGACTGCCCGCGGAGAAATGCGGCAGGCTTCCGGAAGCTCCAGCGGGCAGGCAACATCAATAGACCGCTCCGCAACCAGCGGAACGCCGCCTTCGTCCAGATACAGCACCCGAACGGCACAGACGGTGCGAAGAGTGACCGCTGTCCCCTCTTTTTCTGCTGTTACGCTTCCGCAAACAACGCAGATGGAGAGAATGGAATCAGCCACGACACCGATTTCCAGCACTTCACGGACGGTTTGACGGCGCACCAATGTCTCGCAGTAGTCCGTCAGCTGAATCGGCTCCGCTTCGTAGTTCAAATTATATGCGGTACTGTATAGGTCACTGACAAAGGTCATGTTCTCTTCCCGACGCAAAATGGCCACAGCGTGCAGGTAGAGCGTGACGGCAATTTTTCTGCCATCTTGATCGGCAGCGCTGCCCACCTGAATGTCCGTTCCCGTAAATTGCAGCAGAACCTCTGCGGTGCAATCCTCTGCCGCGCCTTCAACCTCCATGATCTGGGAGAACGGAAGCTCCCCAGATGCCGAGCAGCAGTGACCATCCGCTGTCCGATAGAGAAGATTGACCTTGAACAGACCCTTGATCAGCAACTTACTGCCGATAATTTTGGACTCTGTCACGGAATAGGACACCCGGCTCGTCAGAATTTCTGCTGCGCCATCCTTCCCCGGAGACAGATTCAGCTCGTCGGAAAAGGTGAAATCCTTCTCAACAATCTGCGTAAGAAGGGTGGCACGCTGTGTTTCCAGCTTTTTTTCAAGGCATTCCGACTTCTCCGCTTCTACATCGGTACACACGCACAGCGGAACCCGCCGATAGCCGGTCATCCGGGTAACCAGCTTGCAGTGGGTAAAGACCTTTCGGGGATTTAGAATGCGGGTTTCCAGAAATTCTGTGTTGGATTCAGCGGATACAACCACGCAATCCGGCATGGCTTTTCCGTCAGTCTCCGCAGAAAACGGCATCGCAAATTCCAGCGTGCGGATGCCGCCCTCTCCCTCCGGCGTATAGAGCACCGTGACCCGGACGGTGCCGGAGACGCTGCCCTTTCCGTCCCGTATTTCCCGACTGTGTAAGAAAATTTTTCCCTCTGTGTCGATAATCCGCGCAATATCCGGGCAGTAATCCGGCACAATGGTCTCCGCGGTTTCCTCCTGTGTCAAAACCTGTTCCGTACCGACGTCATAGGCGTCGAAGCAGGTCTTTTTCAGTTCCATTGAACATCATCCTTTCCCTGCCGTCCAGTTTCTTCTCCCAATTTATATGAACGGCGGGGACGGGTTATGTCCTAATTCCGAACAGACGGCTTAGAATTCCACGCAGCATTTTTGGGGATTTCCAGACAACAATTTTCATAAGGCCTTCTCCTCTCTTACCTTCTGCAGCAGGCACAGCCACAGGCAATCAGCAGGAACGCAACCAGAAACAGCAGGCATCCCACCGGAAAAATCGCCGCAATCAGAATGCCGGCACCCAGTGCCACCGCGCAGATACCCAGAATACAGTTTCCACCGCCCCGATACATTTCCGTCACGCTCCTTCCTCTATAAGCCAGTATATTCACGATCTGAAAAAAGGAAACAGCAAAGCTGCATGAGCAGCTTTGCTGTTGTGCTTATTTTTTTCGCTTGACCGTGTTCCAGCTTTCCAGAGGCTTGAGCTCCTCATAGAGCCGCAGATAGCTTTCATGCCGGCTCTTTGGAATCTTTCCGCTACGGACAGCTTCCAGCACGGCGCAGCCCTTTTCCTTCGTATGGCTGCATCCGATAAACTGGCAGTCGTCCAGATATTCGCGGAATTCCGTGAAGGTATACGGCAGCTGCTCTTTCAGCTCCATGTTTAGCTCGTCCGTATCAAAGGAGGAAAAGCCGGGAGAATCCACGACCTCCGCACCGCATTGCAGGTGATACATTTCCACGTGCCGGGTGGTATGGCGGCCACGGCCAAGAGCGGTGCTCACTTCGCCGACCTGCAGGTGAAACGTGGGATCCAGTGCATTCAAAATGCTCGATTTTCCTACGCCAGAGTTTCCTGTAAAGGCAGACAGCTTGCCAGATATCAGTGACACAAGCTGCTCCATGCCCTCCCCTGTTTCTGCGCTGACGCGGAGAATCGGGTAACCCACCTGCGCGTAGATGTCATAAAGCACATCGGCTCTGTCCAGATCGCACTTATTGAGTAGGATGATGACGCCGCAGTGCTTCAGCTCTGCAATGGCAGCGACCCGGTCAATCAGAAACGGATCTGTCTGGGGAATGGCCTCCGATGCGATGATGACCAGCTGATCGATATTGGCGACAGATGGCCGTTCAAAGGCGTTTCTTCGCGGTTCTACGGCGTTCAGCACGCCTTCCCCGTTATCGAGCGCATCAACCTCGACCCAGTCCCCTACCAGCGGGGAAATGCCTTCCCGTCGAAACTTGCCCCGGGCCCGGCAGGTCAGAAGCGCTTCCCCGGTATTGACATAGTAAAACCCGCTGAGGGCTTTTTGAATGCGTCCCCTCATTCTTCAGTAAACGGAATGAGCTGCTGCTCATGCAGGACGCCATCCCAGTAGATCGAGAGCTGGCCGGTGCCAGATCCGGTCAGAGTTACGTTGACTGAACCAAGCGAGCAGTCCACGGTCTTGCGGTATACCTCTGTGCCGTTCAGCTCCACCATCAGCTCGACGGTATCGCGGTCGGTGGGCAGCGAGCAGGGATAGTTCACCGTCTCTGTTTCGGCAGGGGCCTTGCTGCCGTCACTGACCGTGAGCGTGATGGTGCTGCCCTTCTCAACTTCTGTTAATGCTGTGATATCCTGGCGAATCACGATGCCTGCCGCTTCCTCACTGGCCTCGTTGACTGTCTTGACCACCAGGCCGTAGGTGTCCTGTGCCTCTTTTGTGGCCTTTTCAATCGTCAGCGTTGTAAAGTCGGGAATGGTCACCTTGCCGGCGCCCTTGCTGACATGAAGTGTGATTGTATCTCCGTCACTCAGCGGTGCGCCTGCTTCGGGGTCAGTGGAGATGACGTGTGTCACCGCGATATCCTCAGACTCTTCCTCCACGGTTTCAATCGTCAGATTATACTTATCTTTAAGATCCTGCAGCAAAATTTTTGCCGCCCGGACTTCTTGATCAACCACATCGATCATTTCACCATTGTCCTTACCGGAGCTGACGATGACGGTAATGGTCTTTTGCGTTTTTGTCACCGTATTTTCCGTGGGGTCCTGGGAAATAATCACGCCCACTGCTTCGTCGCTGGGCTGGGAGCCGCCCTCTTTGATGGTAAAGCCGCCGTCCGCAACAGTAGACAATGCCTGGGCATCCTCCACCGTGTAGCCGATGACGCTGGGCACCGTGTATTCCTTGGCACCCATGGAACTGAACACGGCGTATAACAGCAATACCACCACGACAATGCCGACGACGATGCCGCCAACCAGCAAACCAGTGCGCTTTTTTCCGGAATTCGACGTTTCGCGGACATCTCTGTCCGTGTTGCGTTCCCGGACACGCTGCTCTGTCCGGGGCGAAGCGCCGCCGGAGGAACGAGCGTTGGTATTATAGGAGCTGTAACCGCTGTACGAGGTTTTCAGTGGCCGGGTGGGTTCGTCGATTTCCTCCGGACGCAGATCGTCCATCTCAAAATCCAGGCTGACGCCGGGGTTTTTGCGGAAAGCCTCCAGATCAGAAAGCATATCCTCGGCGCAGGCGTAACGCTTGTCCAGATCCGCCGCCATCGCCTTCATGCAGATCAGCTCCAAGGGCTTTGGAATCTCGGCATTGATCTCTCTGGGTGCCAAAGGAATGGAGGAAAGATGCTGAATTGCAACGGAGACGGCGGAGTCACCTTCAAATGGCAGACGATTTGTCAGCATCTCGTAAAGGACGACGCCGGCAGAATAGATATCAGACCGGGCATCAGTCCGATCGCCGCGGGCCTGTTCCGGTGAAATATAGTGGACAGAGCCAAGAGCCTCCTGCGTCAGCGTCTGGGCGGAGTTTTCCAGGCATGCGATGCCGAAATCCGTCACTTTCACGCTGCCATCCCGCAAAACCATGATATTCTGCGGCTTAATATCCCGATGGACAATGCCGCGGCTATGCGCGTGGCTCAAGCCGTGCATGATCTGGGTGATAAAATGCAGCGATTCGCGCCAATCCAGCTGACCGCGCTTTTCCATATACTGCTTGAGTGTAATTCCGTCAATCAGTTCCATGATGATGTACTCGGTATCACCGCCCCGGGAGACATCATAGACAGAGACAATATTGGGGTGCGAAAGCTGTGCCACAGCCTGGGATTCTGCGTTAAAGCGGCGGCGGAAATCCTCATCCTGGGCAAGGTCGCTCTTTAAAATTTTAACTGCAATGAGACGGTTTAGGCGCTGATCCCTCGCTTTATAAACGATGGCCATGCCGCCAATCCCGATCCGCTCAATGATTTCATAACGTCCGTCCAGGACTTTTCCAATATACTGATCCATAAGTCTCCCCCCTTTACTGCTGAAGCATCAGTACAGCCGTCACATTGTCCGGCGCACCGTGCTGTTTGGCGATGTCGATTAAACGCTGAAGGCAGGAATCCGGCTGGGTACTGTGGATCACCTCAAACAGCATCTCCTGATCGGTGACGGTATCTACAAGGCCGTCGGTACACAGAAGGATGTACTCTCCCGGATTCAGCGGCGTTATGTAGCCGTCACACGCAACCGAGGGGTCCGGCCCCAAAGCGCGGGTAATCAGATTCTTATTGGGATGGCGGCGGGCTTCCTCAGCGGTAATGTCGCCGCGATCCACCATGCTCTCCACCACGGAGTGATCCTTCGTGACGCGGGTAATGCCGTCCTGCGTGATGTGGTAAGCCCGACTGTCTCCAATATTGCTGATGACAACGCCGCCGGCAAAGGAAATGGCGGAAACCAGCGTCGTTCCCATATCGCGACAGTCCTCAGACTCCGCCGCCGCCTGCCGGATGGACTTGTTGGCGATGGAGATTGCGTAGGAGGATACCTCCCGCAGCTGCTCCGGCGTCATATTCTCTTGAAGGCTTTTTTGCGTTTCTTCCATGTAAACGGATACGGCGATGCGGCTGGCCTCACGGCCACCGGCCGTGCCGCCCATTCCGTCGCAGACAACACAAATCGTTTGTCCCGTGGGCGTATCCGTTTGCATGGCGTAGGCGTCTTGATTGTCCTTGCGGACAAGTCCGGTATCCGTAATTCCCCAGACTTTCACAGCTGCCCATCCCCTTTCTCATTTTCCATGGCTTTTCTGCGGAGCTGACCGCAGGAGGCGTCAATATCTCCACCCAGGCTTCGCCGAACCGTGGCGGTGATGCCGTGGGATTCCAGTCGTTTTTGAAATGCAGCGATCCGCTTGGAGGGCTTGAACGGGCTCTCCACCACGTCGTTCAGCGGAATCAGATTCACATGCCCCGGCATGCCGCGAATCTTTTCTGCGATCAGATCCGCCTGCCAGTCGTGGTCGTTGACGCCGTCGATCATGGCATACTCAAAGGAAATCCGACGCCCGGTCTTTTCAAAATAGCGGTGGCAGGCCTTGAACAGCTTGTCCACGTCATAGGCCCGGTTGACAGGCATGATCTTCGAGCGGGTTTCGCTGTCCGGCGCATGGAGGGAAACCGACAGCGTCAGCTGCAGCTCCAGCTCGGAAAGGCGTTCGATTCCCGGAATGACCCCGCAGGTAGAAAGCGAAATGTGACGCATGCCGATGTTTAGGCCGTCCGGATGGTTCACAAGCCCCAGAAATTGAAGCACGGTGTCCAGATTGTCCATCGGCTCACCAATGCCCATCAGAACGATGTTGGAAATCTCCAGGCCGGAGTCCTTCTGGGAAAAAATCACCTGATCCAGCATCTCGCCGGTCGTCAAATCCCGAACCTTGCCGGCAATCGTCGACGCACAGAAGGCACAGCCCATCCGGCAGCCCACCTGCGAGGAAATGCAGATCGTATTGCCGTGATGGTACTGCATCAAAACCGATTCAATGCAGTTTCCGTCGCCCAGCTCCCAGAGGTATTTGACCGTGCCGTCCAGTTTGGAAACCTGCTTCATGGCCACCTGCGGGACAGAGATAAAAAATTCGGTTTTCAGCTTCTCACGCAGAGGCTTTGCAAGATTTGTCATCTCGTCAAAGGATATACAGCCGCGGTGTAGCCAGGTAAAAACCTGCTTTCCGCGAAAAGCCGGCTGGCCAAGGGTTGCCAGCGCCGCGGTCATTTCCTCCAGCGTCATGGATTTGATATCCGTCATCATGATAATTCCTTTGCCCGCCGCATCCGGCAGATATAAAAACCGTCCGTTCCGTTGCGCTGGGGCCAAAGGGTCATCTGGCCGTCTACGGCGCCAACGGGCTGCGGCAGTTCAAAGCGTTCTCTCGTAAATTCCCCGTACTTTGTCAAAAAGGCATCCGTCTGCGCTTCGTTCTCCTCCGGCAGAATTGTGCATGTGGAGTAGAGCAGCACACCGCCGGGCTTTACATAGGAGGCGGCCTGTTCCAGAATTGCCGCCTGTATCGGCAAAAGTTGGCGGAGCGTGGAGGGCTCCTTATAGCGAACATCCGGCTTTTTCCGGATAATGCCCAGTCCGGAACACGGCGCATCCACCAAAACCAGATCAAAGGCGTCGTGCCATTCCGCACGGTTCTTCGTTCCGTCTGCGGTCACCATCTGAATGCTCGTAACGCCAAGCCGGGACGCGCCCTCGGCGATTCGTTTCAGCTTGTTGGGGTGCAGATCGCAGGCAACGATTTCCCCCGTGTCTCCCATGGCGATGGCGGCGGAAAAGCTCTTGCCGCCAGGGGCTGCGCAGGTATCGAGAATCTTCATGCCCGTCTGCGGTGCAGCTGCCATCGTCACAAGTTTTGCGGCGGCGTCCTGCACTAGAAACGCTCCCTTTTGGAAGGCGTCCAGCTCGGACAGGTTGCCTGTACCGGAAAGCTCCAGACAATCCGGCACCCAGGCGTGTTTTTCCGCTGTGATTCCCGCGGCAGTCAACGCTTCTTGAAGCGCAGCAGTAGTAGTTTTCAGTGTGTTGACCTGCACGGTCATCGGAATGGGCGCGTTGTCGGCCTGAAGCAGTGCCTCCGTCTCCTCGGCGCCGAGGGTATTCAAAAGCCGTTCCACCAGCCATTTGGGGTGGCTGTATTGAATGGAGAGATACCCGGCCTCACTGGTTTTCGGCACCTTGGGCAGTTTGTCCTTGTTCCGCACAATCTGACGTAATACCGCATTGACAAAGCCGGAGGCTCTGGCGCGCTTAAATTTTTTGGTCAGCTCCACGGATTCGTTCACAGCGGCACTATCGGGAATTTTATCCAGAAATACGATCTGATAAACACCCAGCCGCAGAATATCCGCCAGCGGAACCTGCAAATGATCCGGTTTCTGAGAGCTATATGCCCCCAGCCAGAAGTCCAGCAGCATCCGATTTTGCAAAACACCGTATACTAGCCGTGTTGCCAGCGCCGCATCCGGGCCGGACAGCCCATCCAGTGCAAGCTGCGCTTTCAGACTTGCGTCCGCCCAGGCGTCTGTGCGGCGGACGGCGTCCAGCACCCGCAGAGCGGTTTCCCGTGCATTTCCGCTCATCGTCTGCCGCCCCTTCCGTTTCCGCCGCCCCGACCGACAAAGATCAAGACAAAGCGCAGAAGCTGCAAAACGGACATCAGCAGCGCAGCGACATAGGTCATGGCTGCCGCCTTCAAAACGCTGCGCGCTCCGCCAATCTCATCCTCGTCCAGCAGCTGCTGGTTTTCAATCGTTTCCAGTGCCCGATGGGATGCGTTGAACTCCACCGGAAGCGTCACCAGCTGAAACAGCGTCGTCAGAGAAAACAGCAAAATGCCAACGGCAAACAGCGTCTGATTGTACAGGAACATCCCGATCAGCAGCAGAATAAAGCTGAATTTTGAGCCGATCTGCGTTGCGGGAATGATGGCGCTGCGCAGACGAACCGGGCCGTAGCCCTCCGCATACTGCACGGCGTGTCCCGCTTCATGGGCAGCGACGCCCACGGCGGCAATGGTCGGTGCGCCGTAAACACTCTGTGAAAGGTAGATCGTGCGGTCTCTGGGGTCATAATGATCGGTCAGATTTCCGCCGCAGGAACGGACAGCCACATCCGTCACGCCATGGGCGCGCAGAACGGCCTCAGCCGCCTCGGCCCCGGTCATGTGGCGGCGATTGTTCACCGCGTTAAAACGCCGAAAACTGCCGGAAACCTGAATCTGCGCCACAAGCGAGAGAATCAAAATGGGAATCAGCGCGACCCAGTACAGATTCTGTGCAAAAAAGTACGCAAAATTATAAGAAGCGCTTGTATCGTATGGCATTTAGACAACTTCCTCGTTTCAGATTTTGATGGGATGACCGCACAGATAGCTGGCGGCATCCATGCGTTTTCCGCCCTCGCCCTGCAATTCCAGAATCAAAACGCTCTTCCCGTCCCCACAGGCAACCTCAATTCCCTGTTTTCCGGCGGAGAGAATGGTTCCCGGAGCCGCCGACGTCTCTTTACCCGGAGCGGTCTTGAACAATTTGCAGGTCTTTCCATCCAGAACTGCGGTGGCACAGGGCCACGGCAGAAGTCCGCGCACCTGATTGCGAATCTCCCGACAGGATTTCGTCCAGTTGATTGGCGAAAGCTCCCGGGTCAGCATGGGCGCGTAGGTCATTTGGCTGCCGTCCTGCGGTGTCCGTACAGCGGTACCGTCTGCCAGCGTCGGAATCGTCTCGGAAAGGGTCTGTGCGCCGAGCAGGGCCAGTCTGTCCCAAAGCTCCGGCACAGATTCCTCTGGGTCAATGGGGGTCTTTGCAACCCGGATCACGTCGCCGGCGTCCAGTTCCTTTGCCATATACATGATGGAAACGCCCGTTTCCGCTTCCCCGTTCAGCACTACCCAGTTGATCGGCGCCGCGCCCCGATATTTGGGCAGCAGGGACGCATGAACATTGACGCTGCCGTACTTCGGCGTGTTCAAAATGTCCTCCGGCAGGATTCTGCCATAGGCCACAACCACGATCAGCTCGGGAGCAAGCTCCTGTACAATTTTCAGTGCTTCCCCATCGCGCATTTTCAGCGGCTGATATACGGGGATAGACTGTGTAACGGCATATTCCTTTACAGGAGAAAAGGTCACCTTATTGCGATTTCTGGGCTTGTCAGGCTGCGTAAAAACGCCGCAGATTTCGTGTCCGTCCTCCACCAGTCGCTTTAGGGAGACGGCTGCAAAGTCCGGCGTACCCATAAAGAGAATTCTCATTCCGGATCCCCTGCTTCCTCCTGCTCCATATAGGCCTGAAGCTCTTCATCAGACAGGAAATGATCGACGTGCTCCACAAACAGGTGCCCGTCCAGATGCTCGATCTCGTGGCAGAAAGCCCGGGCTGTCAGAGCCTCGCGCTCCACCTCAAAGAAATTCCCGTTCCGATCCTGCGCCCGAACGCGGACACGGTTTGGACGGGTTACAATGCCCCATTTTCCGGGAATGCTCAAGCATCCCTCCAGACCGGTCTGCTCACCGATTTCCTCCACGATTTTCGGGTTGATCAGCTCAACGAACTCGTCCGTTTCCTCATCCAGTACGAGGCAGAGTCTGCGCAGAACGCCAACCTGCGGGGCGGCAAGGCCTGCACCGCTAGCATCCGCCAGTGTCTCTGCCATATCATCCAGCAATTCATGCAGATGATGATTGAATTCCGTCACAGGACGGCACACCTTTGTCAAGCACTCGTCGCCCTGCTGTACAATTTTTCTCAAAGCCATTGTTTTGAACCTCCAGAAGTTCGGCTGCATTATTCCATGGTGTTGCAGTCGACAAAAATATGAAGCCCGCGATTTTCCCTGCGGGAAGAAAACTCCCGCAAGACCCAGGCTACCCGTTCCCGCGTTGCCTTGCTGTTCTTTCCCACAAGCAGGCACCGATAGCGGAAGCGATTGTTTACCTTGACGATTGGAGCCGGAGCGGGCCCCAAAATCTCCGGTTCATCCTTCAAAAACTGCGGATCGGCAAACAGCTTGCGCAGTTCTTCCCGCAGCGAAGCGGCTGCCCGGAGAACCGTTCCCTCGTCTCCGCCGGAGACGGTGAACGTAAAAAGATCCGCAAACGGCGGGTACCGGCGAAGCTTTCGTAAGGAAATTTCCTGCTCATAAAAGCGGTTATCGTCCTGTGACGCCGCGCTTAGAATGACTTCATTGCCCGGCGTATAGGTCTGAATCACCGCGCGACCTTGCTTTTCACCGCGGCCTGCCCGACCAACCACCTGCGTCAGCAGACTGAATGTCCGCTCCGGAGCCAGATAATTGTCAATATAAAGAGACAGATCGGCGGACAGTACGCCCACCAGCGTCACATTCTCAAAATCCAGACCCTTGGCAACCATCTGGGTGCCAAGAAGAATGGGAATTTTCTCTGTTTCAAACTTTTTCAGCAGCTTTTCATGTCCGCCGGCGGCTGTATCTGCGTCCATCCGAAGCACGCCGACATCTGGAAAAAGCTGATGAAGTTCTTCCTCCACCTTTTGCGTGCCCACGCCGATGTGCTTTAAAAGACCGCCGCAGCTAGGGCATCGGTCAATGACCCGCTCAGAATGGCCGCAGTAATGGCACATCAACCGCTCATTGGCGGAATGATACGTCAGCGGCACGCTGCACCGGGGACATTCCGGCACTTTTCCGCATTCGCCGCAAAGAAGCATTCTACTGTTGCCCCGGCGATTGAGGAATAAAATGCTCTGTTCGCCCCGGGATAGATTCTCCGAAAGTTCCTGGCGGAGAATCCCGCTGATGGCTCCGGAATTCCCGTTGCGAATCTCCTGCCGAAGATCGGCAATTTCGACCCTTGGCAATGCTTTTTCATTGTAGCGGCGGCGCAGAACATCCAGCTGATAGGTTCCCTGCCGAGCCGCATACGTGGTTTCGACGGAAGGCGTCGCGCTGCCCAGCAGCAGCGTGCAGCCGCTTTGGGTGCAGCGGAATTTCGCCACATCCCGGGTATGATAGCGGGGCGGATTTTCGGATTGGTAGCTGCTTTCCTGCTCCTCATCCAGAACAATGAGTCCCAGATTTTCCAGCGGTGCAAAGACCGCCGAACGAGTACCCAGCACCACCGACACGTCCCCGCGCCGAATGCGCTTCCACTGGTCGTATCGTTCCGACAGCTTGAGTGCGCTGTGAAGCATCACGACCTGCGTACCAAAATAAGAAGAAAATCTCCGCATCATCTGCGGTGTCAGTACAATCTCCGGCACCAGCACCATGGCTGTGCGGCCACGATGCAAAGCCTCCTGCACCAGACGAATGTAGATCTCCGTCTTACCGCTTCCGGTAACGCCCTCTAAAAGAGAAACAGCCGGCTTGCCGGCCTCGATGAGCGCCAAAATGTGCGCAAAGGCGGTCTGTTGCTCTTCGTTGAGCAAGATCGGCTCACCGGGAGTGACATCGTTCGCCGCGGGAACACGGAGGTCCTCCTCCTCGGAAAACGTCACAAATCCCGCTTTTTCCAGACTGCGCAGCGTCCGCATGGACGCACCTGTGAAATAGCACAGGTCGCTGGCGCTGGTTTTCCCGGTCTTTGCAAGTAACCGCAAAACCTCGCTGCGCAGCGGCGCACCTTTTCGGCGATCCGCCTCCAGCAGAGCGCTTTCAGCGTCTACGGCAAGTTCCACATTCCGCTTTGTCTTATCTCCGATTCGGCGGAGCGCCTCGGTTTCGGAAATCAGTACGCCTGTTTTGCAAAGCGCTTTCAGCGTATCGGAAATGGCTTCCCCGCAGGCCTCTTTCAGCTCGCTTAGCTCCGCCCTGCTGGATCCGCCAAACAGGAAGTCCAGCACGCCGGCACTGCCGCGAATTTTTCCGGCCAGTTCGTCAGCCTCCGGACGGGTAAGTTCCTCCTTCAGACGGTAGGATTCCCGATATTGGTACCACAGTCCTGCCGGAAGAATCGTGCGGACGGCTTCGTACATGGTACAGAAGTATCGCTGGCGGAGAAACAGTGCAAGGTCAATTCCCGCCCGATCCAAAACGGGCGACGTATCCAATAAGGCAGAAATTGCTTTCAGTCCCGGAGCCTTCTCCCCTTCCGTACGGGCAAGAATCATGCCCTCGGAAGATCGGTTTCCCCGTCCAAAGGGAATCTGCACCCGCACACCGGGAAGCGCCTTCTCCAGAAGGCTGTCCGGGATCAAGTAATCATAGGGGCGGTCAATGGAATACGGTGCGGCTGCGACAGCCACCTTGGCGATTTCAGCGCGTTCCATATTCCGCCTCCTTTTTTCCTCCTGGAAATTATTCCTGGGGCATATCCTCCGGCTCTTCAATCGTCAGATCCATACCGGAAGCATCCAGCTTGCCCAGAGCCACCTCATCAAGTGCCAGCGTCACAGGCTTTTCATCCAGTCTTGTGCCGGTTTCCTCGGCGTCCTCGGCGATCTGACGGGCACGGAGTGCCACCACGTTCACCAGCATATAACGATTGGAAATGTGGGACTTCAGCTTGCTCATTGCGGGATACAGCATTCCCGGCTTTTCAGTTGCAATAGCAGACATATTGTTACCTTCCATTCTGCCGCAAAAGCGGCTTAAAAATTGATGTTGTGAATCAGCTTCGGCTTACTTGCCGCTGATGATCTCCATACGTTCCTTGGGTTTGCAGTGTTCGGCGGTCATAATGGCATTCAGCTCATTGACCGCATCTTCTACCGTGTCATTGATGACAAAATAGTCATAGGTGTGGGCGGTCTGGAACTCCACCTTGGCGCGCAGCAGACGCTTTTGAATCTTGTCCGGGGTGTCCGTGCCACGCTCGGTCAGCCGACGCTCCAACTCTCTCCAGGAAGGCGGCGCAATGAAAATTCGCACCGTGTCCGGACGCTTGCTGCACACTTGAATGGCGCCTTGCACCTCAATGTCGAGAATGACGTCTTGACCCCGGTTCATGGCAGCATCCACATACTTTTTGGGGGTTCCGTAGAAGTTGCCGACGTATTCTGCATACTCCAAAAATTCATCCTTGGCAATCCAGTCACGGAAGGTGTCAACGTCCAGAAAATGATAGTGAACGCCATCTACCTCGCCGGGTCGAGGGTCCCGGGTGGTGGCGGAAACGGAAAAATAGATGTCGCTCCGCTTATCCAGCAGCGCATTCAAAACCGTACTTTTTCCGACGCCAGACGGCCCGGAAATGATAAAAGTCTTTCCTCTGTGCATCAGTTATGTCTCCTCTTCTACGACGATGTCAGGTTGGAACCGCGGTGCCAGCTTCTCCGGCGGCAGAGCGGAAAGAATCACATGGTCGCTGTCCATAATCACGATGGAAGCCGTCTTTCTTCCGTAGGTCGCGTCGATCAGCATGCCGCGCTCTCTGGATTCCTGCACCAGACGCTTGATGGGTGCGGAATCGGGGCTGACAATGGCCACCATACGCTCCTCGGAAACCAGGTTTCCAAAGCCGATATTGATTAGTTTCATGGCTGCCTCACTCGACGTTCTGTACCTGCTCGCGGATCTTCTCGACCTCCGCCTTCAGGCTGACAACCACCTGGGCGATGGCAATGTCGTTGCACTTGGAGCCGACGGTGTTGGATTCGCGGTTGACCTCTTGAATGAGGAAGTCCATCTTGCGGCCCATGGGCTCATCGGAGGTAAGCATCGTCCGCAGCTGGGAAACGTGGCTGCGCAGGCGCACCGTTTCTTCATCGACGGCAATTTTGTCGGCATAGATGGCGGCCTCAGTCAAAATCCGCTGCTCGTCAATGGTGGTGGACTGCAAAACCTCCTCCATACGGGCGGTCAGCTTCTGACGATACTCCGTCACCGTCTCCGGCGAGCGCTTTTCGACGTCGCCCGTTAGGTTTTCGATGGTTGTCAGCCGGCTGCCGATGTCGTCGGCAAGCTTCCGACCCTCCACCGCACGCATGGCGTTATACGCATCCAGCGCTTCCTTCAGAACTTGAATCAAATCTGCGCTGACCGTCTCCAGATCCTCGTCCTCTTTGGTAACTGTCAGCACGTCCGGAAACCGTGCCAGCGTCTCAGCCGTTACCCGCGGCTCTGTTCCGGCAACCTCGGCCAGCTCCCGCAGCGCCTGCGCGTACCCGGCAGCCAGCTCCCGGTTGACGGAAACCTTTGCCGTGTCGGCAGCGGTGGCGTCTACCGTCACGAAAACATCCACCTTGCCGCGAGAAATTGCCTCCTGCACCTGCTTGCGGACGGCATCCTCCGCAAAGGAGTACATCCGCGGCATTTTCACCGTGGTATCCAGATACCGGTTGTTGACGGACCGAACCTCAATCGTAATATCCCGCTTGTTCAAAACCTGTCTTGCCCGGCCATAGCCGGTCATACTTTTAATCAAAACGCTCTCCCCCTCAGTTTATCTGCAAAATCCCCAATAGCCGCAGCCATTGCAAAGCACATACGCGCAGCACATCTTTGCACACAGGTTGCTGCCGCAGGCGTCGGTTCCAAATGTTCCATCGTTGGGATGGTAGGAATTGGTCGCGCCGTTTTCCATATAGTCCAGCGCCTGCTGATACTCCCGGTTGTTCGGGTCCATCTGGCAAGCTGTCTCATAATACCGTCTGGCCTCGTCCATCCAGCCGCGGCGATAGCAAACCGCGCCCTTCAGAAAATTCCACTCGGCACTGTGCTGCTCATAGGCAGCCAGCAAAGCCTCCGCACGGCTCAAATCGCCGCCGTTGATCGCCATGCGCACCTGCTGCAAAACCGAGGACGAGGACGCATTGCTCCAGGTCTGGCGCGCAGTGCCGCTGTCCCCATAGCCGTAGCCGTAACCGCCGCTGTATCCGCCGCTATACCCGCCGGCCGAGGAACCGTTCTTTCCGTTTCCCCGCTCCTTGGTGATCTGCTCGTAGGCGGCGTTGATCTCCTTCATTTTCTCCTGCGCGAGATCCGCCAGCGGATTGTCATGGTAATTGTCCGGGTGGTATTTCCGGGCCAGATTCAGATATGCTTTCTTGACTTCTGCGTCCGTGGCCGTTTCTGAAACGCCAAGGACCTGATAGGGGTTGTTCATGCAGTTTCCTCAACAATCTTATCTTTCTTTTTGCCGAAAAATCCGGTGTGGAAGGTTCCGTCTAAAACCGCCCTTCCCACCTGAAAAAGTCCTTCATAAACCGTGGCCTCCAGCAGCTTGGACCAGATACCGAAATCCCACAGCTCATAAGCTGTTGCGATCATGTGAATGGAATGGTCCAACGTCGTGGTAAAGCTTTTTCGCACTTCCTCGGTTAAAACGCCGTCTTGAAGGTCAAACCGCGCACGAAGCGGATTGTACCCGCCACTCTCGGTATCCTTCTTGAGATCGTCCGCCGCATCCATGAGGTAGACCCAGCGGCCCAGATGATAGAGCATCTGACGCAGAACCCGGCGCTTTGTCAAGTTTTCAGCGCCGTCGGCTGCCGCGGCCAAAAGCTCTGCAAAGGTGTCCGCCGCTTGATCCATGGAGGTGCAATTTTCGGTTTCCAGTTCCGCAAGCTTTTGAAGCTGCGTCTGTACCGCTGTATCAAATTCCGGGCGGCAGGCGGCAGCCTTTCGATAGGCAAAGTGAAGCTGCCGGGAAAGGAAGCGGTACTTGAGCCCCTTCCAGAATCCGTGGTCGGCAACACCGTCCCGCAGCTGCCAGTAAGCCAAAATTACGCTCTCATCGGCGGCCAAATTCATGGCCTCGTCCGATTTCTGATAGCGCTTTTTTGTGATGGGGCTTGACGGGCAGCGGGACTCGCCACAGATCGGTGCTTCCTCGTCGGAGAGCAAAATTGCCAGAAAGGTGAAATCGTAATTCAAAATCATGCGGGAACGCTGTCCGCAGCGCGTTTTTAGCGTGTGGCACAAACCACAGTAGATCTGCGCAAAGCGATCGCGTTCCTCCTGCGCAAGACCCTCCAGCGGCGGAATCACATAGCCGAACATCTTAAAACAGGCGCACGATGGTGAAGGACAGTCCTCCCAGCTTGCGGATGTGCCGGTCATAGAGAATTGCGGGAACCAGCCCCGCCAAAAATCCTACGCCTGCAATCAAATAACGTGTTCCCTCCGTAGGGATTGCTGCGGAAGCAAAATAGCCCAGCAGGAACAGCGCGATGGGCACCAGATAAACAAGACCCACAATGCCCAGCAGATTTTTGGTGTCGCTTTCCACGACTACCTTCTGCCCCGGCTCCGCGCCAATGGTGTTTTTCGCCTTGGCGTAGACGGACATGCCGGAAACGCCGCAGCCGGCGCATTCCTCGCAGTCATGTCCGCAGGCGGACTTTCTCGGAACCGAAACCTCTGCATAAGAGGCGTTCAGAATTTTTTCAACGGTTGCTACTTGTGTCATAGTATCCTCCGATCAACTTTCGTCGCTGATATTCACTTTCACCTGGTACGTTCCAACCACGCCAACGTCACCGCCGGAGTCGATCCGAATGGTGGCCGGCACCGTATAGCTGCCGCTGGCGGAGCTGACGTCCTTCAAATCGGCAACTACAGTGAGATAATCGGCGGTCACAGCGGCAACATCTACAGAAGTGCCGCGAATCGTCACGTCCAACTCGCTTGTCAGAACCGTGACGCTCTTGCCTTCCGGCACGTTTTCCGTTTCAAACTGCGTCGCTTCAATTGTTGCCGAGGTCATGTCCTTGAAGCTGATCTTCAAGGTTGCCCGCGTCACGCCGCTCAAGTTTTCGCAGCCGTCCGGTACGGTGATTGCATAATTGTAGGTAGCAGAGCCATTCAGTTCAGAGAGGTCAAAATCATCCAGCATCACCGACTCCACGCCCTTCAGCTTTGCGGCATCACCGGAAACGGTGATGGAAGCCGGAGAAATCGTATAATCAACATTCGTTAGGCTTGCGCCGTCAGCTTCCAGGAAGTTCAAGGTCAGCGGCAACTCCTTCACCACATTGACCGGCAGGGTTACTTGAATCTGATCAATGGTGGGGTGGATATTGTTGCTGTCAATTTCTTGATTGTTGGTGTCATAGAGCTTGTAGTCCAGCATTTGCGTGACGGTTTCCGTTGCATTGTCGATGGGCAGCGTCACCTTGGCATAGCTGACCGTATCCACATCCGTTTCAACGCCGCGAATTTCAAGGGTTCCCGGCTGGAACTGAATCTCGCCGGCGATATACCCGTCAGCCACAGCGCCTTGAATATCGCATCGAATTTCAACGTCCCTACTGTATAGTTCCCCGATATTCACGGTTACTGTATAAGAACTGTTGGAAATCAACGTCAGATTTTTGGAAAATTTGGAATCGGGGTAGATAATTTTCGTGCTGATATTCTGTTTTCCCGTTTCTGTCACATCGGAAAGATCAACTTGAACACGAATTTTTTCCGGGTCAAGCTGGGCGATCATTCTTCGTGAACCCTCCAGCTTCAGCGTAACGGCTTCCTCGCTGCTGTCCAGCAGCATCAGTCCCCGATCGGCCAGCGTGGTATTCTCTCCCACAAACTCGATGGGAATGTTCGCAAACTGCTTGGTTACG
>JALCRR010000039.1 GCA_022652815.1 Oscillibacter sp. | reverse complement strand
GTGGTCAAGCTGCGTTTTTACGAGGAAATGAGCTTGCAGGAGATTGCCGCCGTCACCGGCTGGAACCTAAATACGGTAAAGACCCGGCTGTACGGCGGACTGAGA
This sequence comes from Oscillibacter sp., assembly GCA_022652815.1. GTDB lineage: Bacteria > Bacillota > Clostridia > Oscillospirales > Oscillospiraceae > Oscillibacter. The sequence continues at coordinate 21,483 of JALCRR010000039.1, read as the reverse complement.
AAACTGAAAGTCATGTTGGAGGAGGTACCGCAATGAACGAATTTGGAAAAGCCAAAATGGAATATGAAGAAGCTCCCGTCCCGGCAGAGCTGGGTGACCGCGTGAAAAGCGGAATGACAGAGGGAAAGCAAAAAGCTACCCGTGGCCGCGCCCTTCGGCGCAGCATTGGTACCGTTGCCGCCTGCTTTGTGGTTCTGTTTGCAGGATTGAACTTGTTTCCCACCTTTGCCGCCGCAGCGGCTGATGTCCCCGTGGTGGGTGGACTGTTCCGGGTGATGACCGTGCGCAGCATTCATGGAACGGTGAACGATGTGCAGATCAATGTGGATCAGCCTGCCGTGTCCGGCGGCGATGACTTCACCCAGCGCATCAACGATGAAATTCAAGAGCGGGTGGCTGCCAAAACTGCCGAGGGCCAGCAGATCGTGGCGGAATACAAGGAAGCGTTCCTTGCCACCGGCGGCACGGAAGAGGAGTGGAGCCAACGGGATAACGAGGTCAGCGTGACCTATGACATCAAAGCTCAGACGGATACCACTGTCTCCTTCGTGGTGGACACCTATGTCTCCGTCGCCAGCGCCTACCAAGAGGCCTATTTCTACAATCTGGACGTGGCCAACGACAAGGAACTGACCCTTGCCGACCTGCTGGGTGACGACTGGGTCAATATCTGCAACACGTCCATTCAGAAGCAGATGGCTGCCAGCGAAGATCCCACCGTCTATTTTGACGCGTCCATGGGCGGCTTCACAACGGTGGACGAAACCACAAGCTTCTATATTAATGCCGACGGCAGCCCTGTGGTGGTGTTTCCCCGGGCAACCGTTGCCATCGGAGCCATGGGTGTCGTGGAGTTCCCCATCGAAAAGTAAGAACGGGCTATCGTTTTTTTGAAAGGGCCGGAGAGTGTCTCTCCGGCCCTTTTGCCTTGTTTTTCAAAGGGACGGGGTGTATGATAAAATCATCAATTTGGAACCGAGGAGATTGCTATGAATACTGCACACTCTGTTGCCGAGCTCATCGGCCATACCCCACTGTTGGAGCTGACAAATTATGAAAAGAACCATGCGTTGGGTGCCACCGTGCTGGGCAAGCTGGAATGTATGAATCCTGCCGGAAGCGCCAAGGACCGCGTGGCTGCCAATATGATTGCTGTGGCGGAGGCGCAGGGCAAGCTTACTCCCGGTGCCACCATTATCGAGCCCACCTCCGGCAATACCGGCATTGGCCTTGCCGCCGTGGGCGCGGCAAAGGGTTACCGCGTGATTTTGACCATGCCGGATACCATGAGCGTGGAGCGGCGCAATCTGATCGCCGCCTACGGCGCCGAGATCGTCTTGACCCCCGGCACACAGGGCATGGCTGGCAGCGTCGCCAAGGCGGAGGAGTTGCAAAAGACCATCCCTGGAAGTATCATCGCCGGCCAGTTCGATAACCCCGCCAATCCCCAGGCCCACGAAAAGACCACCGGGCCGGAGATTTGGGCGGATACGGACGGCAAGGTGGACATCTTCGTGGCGGGCATCGGTACCGGCGGTACGCTGTCCGGCACGGGTCGCTATCTGAAGTCCAAAAATAAAAACGTGAAGATCGTTGGCGTGGAGCCTGCCACCTCTCCGCTGCTGACCGAGGGTCACGCCGGCCCTCACGGCCTGCAGGGCATCGGCGCCAACTTTGTCCCCGGCAACTATGACGCCGCTGTCGCCGACGAGATTATGACCGTCACGGACAACGACGCCTATGTCACTGGGCGTGAGCTTGCCCAAAAGGAGGGCGTTCTGGTGGGCATCACCTCCGGCGCCGCCGTCTGGGCTGCCGCCGAGCTTGCCAAGCGCCCGGAGAACAAGGGCAAGATCATTGTTGCGCTTTTGCCGGATACCGGTGAGCGGTATCTCTCCACCCCAATGTTCCAGAAATAAAAGAATCCCCCGGCCAAGCCGGGGGATTCTTTATTATTAGTCTTTCGCTCCCATGGCGGAGCGCATCTGGTTGGTAATAGCTCCCTCAAAAATCTCCGTTGCGTGGGCGTGGAGTGTTTCCAGCGCACCGGCGGAAAGGGTGCAGGGCAGCTTCTGGTTCTGACCGCCCATGGACAAATCCATATCCAGAATGAATTTCACTTCCGTATCCTGGGGCATGTTCGGGTTGTTGCTCTTGACCTGACCCGGGCCGGCGTGAATCTTGCCCAGACAGCTGGAATCCAACTTCAGCAGGAGATCTGTCGCGCAGTTGAGCACGTTGGCCTCTTGCACGTCGTCTTCTTTCAGCGCACCGAGATAGGCGGGGGCAATCAGCTCTGTCCAGGGCGTGCCCTCAATCCCCATCGCCTTCCGGGAGAAAATGTTCACATATCGCAGGCCCACCCGTTCAAAGAAAGCGGGCTTGTACACGCTGATGAACTCCGCCAGGGGCTTGTCCAGCTCCCGGGCAAAATCCTCCCAGCCGGTATAGCGCAGCGTGGAAAGGGCGATAAAATTCTGCGTCAGATTGATCTTCCACAGATTGTCGGCAGAGACGAAGTTGTAATTGCTCACAGGCGGCTGCTGCTTGATCTGGGGATTGGCGGTGCCTAGTCCCGTGACCTGCGGCGGTACGGTATCCTGGCGCTTGACGTACTGCGGAAATTCTGCGCGGATGGCCTCCTGAAAGTCGGCAGGCTCCACGTTGTTGATATTCAAAATGGCGGGAAAACGGAGCTGGCAGATGACCTCGTGGGCCGGGCTCTTGTCATAGACAGTCCGTGGATGATTGGAAAACAGCATGGCAAAATGCTCCTTTGTTGTTGATACAGTCATTTTAGCCCTCTGCTGCCCAAAAGTCAATGAACGGGCTTACCGATAGAACCGGTGGCAGCCGATGGTGGTGAAATATGCCCGGTTGGCGTTGATCCAGATGCCCTGCGACAGAGCCGGCGCGTAGAAATAAAGGCAACTTCCCACGATGTTTGTTCCGGCAAGCGCGGCCTTTGCCGCCGTGACGGAGAGGACGGTGGGGGGATCGTAGACCGTGCCGTTGCTGACCGGCTCAAACTGTACGCCGTCCTTGCGGTCAAACACAACGGCCTTGATGGTATTGGGGAATTCCCCGGATTTCACGCGATTTAAAACCACATTGCCCACGGCGATCTGCCCGGTGAGGGATTCGCCGCGGCTCTCGGCACTGATGATGCGGCTGAGCCAGTAGAGATCTTCCTCCGTGTAATTTTCCGTGCCTGCGCCGGTTTTTACGGCTGCGCCGCCCAGAGCACTGTCCCATGAAACGGAGTAGCCCAGTGCCTCACATACCGCCCGCAGCGGCACGTAAGTCCGTCCGCCGGCTATGTACACGCTTTGCGCGGTGTCAAGGGCACAGCCGCCGACGGTGACTGCCGTTTGCCCCGGCACGGCGGTGATGGTGTCGCTGCCGGAAACGGCCTGTGCGCACTGTGCGCCGCTGTCCCAGTTGACCTGCCAGCCGCCCAGCGCATCGCACAGCGTCCGCAGCGGTACCATGGTCACGCCGCTTTCAAGGCTGGCGGAAGTGCTCAGCAAAACCCCATCCACTGTCACCGGCACGGACCGTGCAGCCTGCGCGGGAAGCACCGCAGCGGACAGCAGCACCATCGCGGTCAATCCTGCAAATAAGTTTCGTTTCATGGAGAATCTTCCTTTCTGTGGTTGTTTCTGCCTTTTATCATACAGAAAGTAACAAAAAGTAACAACCCACAAAACATGGAAATGCAGGAAGAAGCCCCCGGCCAGAGGCCGGGGGCTTCAGCAGTATCTTCGAATTTATGCCAGCTTTTCGGCAAGCCGCTGCGCAATGGCGGCCAAAAATTCGTCGCTGTTGACGGCGTGGGCGGTAAACCCCGGCTCCACCAGAGAGACCAGATCCTTGGTCATAATGCCGTCGTTTAATGTCTCCAAAGAGGTGCATTCCATGGCTTCTCCGAATTTCTCCAGCTCCGGCAGGTGGTCGAGCTTACCGCGCTGCTTAAAGGCACCGCTCCAAGCAAAGATGGTTGCCATGGGGTTTGTGGAGGTCTTTTCGCCCTTGCAATACTTGTAATAGTGGCGGGTAACCGTGCCGTGGGCGGCCTCAAATTCCATGGTTCCGTCGGGGGAGACGAGGACGGAGGTCATCATGGCAAGGCTGCCGGAGGCGGCGGCCACCATGTCGCTCATCACGTCGCCGTCGTAGTTTTTAAGCGCCCAAATCATACCGCCCTTGGAGCGAATGATCCGTGCCACGGCGTCGTCAATCAGAGTGTAGAAGTAGGTCAGCCCCAACTTTTCAAACTCGGTTTTGTAGGTGGCGTCGTACTCCTCCTGAAAGATCCGCTTGAATTCCCCGTCATAGACCTTGGCGATGGTATCCTTGGTGGAAAACCACAGGTCTTGCTTGGTGGAAATGGCGTACTGGAAACAGGAGCGTGCAAACGCGCGGATGCTCTTTTCCGTATTGTGCTGCCCCTGGAAGATGGCGGGACCGTCCACGCTCTGCACGTTCAGCGTGGTTTCCTTGCCGCTGACGCCCTTGAACGTTAGGGTAGCCGTGCCGGGCTCATTCGTCACCATGTCCACAGCCTTGTACATATCGCCGTATGCGTGGCGGGCAATCGTGATGGGCATTTCCCAGTTTTTCACCACTGGCTTGATGCACGGTAGCACGATGGGGGCGCGGAATGCGGTGCCGTCCAGAATGGCACGGATGGTGCCATTGGGAGAGCGCCACATTTTTTTAAGCTGTGGGTATTCAATCATGCGCTGGGCGTTGGGTGTAATGGTTGCACACTTTACACCTACGCCGTACTTCTGCGTGGCCTTGGCGGCATCCACAGTCACTTGATCGTCGGTGTCGTTGCGATGCAAAAGTCCCAAATCGTAGTATTCGGTTTTCAAATCCACGAAGGGGAGAATCAGCTGATCCTTGATCATTTTCCAGAGAACGCGGGTCATCTCGTCACCGTCCATCTCCACGATGGGCGTTGTCATCTTAATTTTTTCCATATCAGTTGTTCCTCTTTGCGTAGTAGTTCATTAGGCAGCCGTCCAAAATGATCTTCTTTTCGTCGTCGGTCAATCCGGCAACGTGGAGCGTCAGATCGTGGATGGAGCCGTCCGTGCAGAGCACCTTTGCGGGGATTTCCTCGGAGCCGTGGGCAATGGCGGCGCGGATGTTGGGCACATAGACGCAGTCGCCGTTTTGATAGTCGAACGCAACGTCCTTGTTCAGCGTGAAGGGGAGAATGCCCCAGTTGATGCAGTTGGAGCGGTAGCGCTTGGTGGCAAACTCATAGCAGATATTGGCAAATCCACCCAGCACCTTCTGGCAGGAGGCCGCCTGTTCCCGGGCGGAACCATCGCCGGGCTTATTGGCAAATACGCAGGAGCCGAACTGGGTGCAGGCCATCAGTGCCTCGGCATCACCCACGCGGGAGAGAAGCTCCCGCAGCTTCATGGGAGACTTGCCCTCCAGACGGTCAGACTCCTCGGACGCAATGGACTTGGTCCGGGGCACATACTGCGGATCCCGGCGGGAGAGCGTAAACTCGGCCAGCCGCAGGGGATTGGAGCGGTAAGAGGACGTCTCGCCGGAGGGAATCAACTCATCCGTGGTGGTCACGGGGTCGTGGAGAACGGCTGCCAGCTCCACCAGCAGGTTTTCCGCCAGCGGCTGCATGTGCGGCCAGTCCGTGATGTTGGGACCCATCTGCAGCTCCACGCTGGGATCGGCCTTGCCGAAGCCGTAGTAAAGGCGGCGGTCATAAACGCCCTTGTCAAAGTGATAGTCGTGGTGGACGGGGGCGTAGTCAATGTCCGTCGCAGCGGTGATTTTGCCGCCGTTTAGCGCCGTTGCCGCAATGGAACGGGCGTCCATCAAGCACACGCCGGCAAACTGACCCTCGCCGGGCTTGCTGCCCTCGCGGTTGGGGAAGTTGCGGGTGGTGTGGCGCAGGGAAAGACCGTTGTTAGCAGGCACGTCTCCGGCACCGAAGCAGGGGCCGCAGAAGCTGGGCTTGATCACGGCACCGGTTTCCAGCAGGGAGGCCGTTGCACCGATTTTTGTCAGCTCCAGCGAGACGGGGACGGACGTGGGATACACGTCCATGGAGAACTGGTCAGCGCCGATGGAGCCGCCGGCCATGATCTGGGAGGCCTCGTCGATGTTGTCGAACAGGCCGCCTGCGCACCCGGCGATGATGCCCTGGGTTGCCCATACGCCGCCGTCGTGGATTTTCTCCACCAGATGGGGCGAAGCCTTGGGAAAGCGCCTTTTCGCGTCCGCTTCCACGCCAGAGAGAATTTCCTCCGCATGGGCAAGAAATTCGCGGATGGTGTAAGCGTTGGAGGGGTGGAAGGGCAGGGCAATCATCGGTTCCACGGAGGAAAGATCAATGGTCACCATGCGGTCATAGTAAGCGCCGTCAGCGGGATGCAGCACCTTGAAATCGGCAGGGCGCTGGTGGGTTTTGTAAAAATCCTCCGTCACGCCGTCCGTCTCCCAGATGGAGGAGAGGCAGGTGGTCTCCGTGGTCATGACGTCGATGCCATTACGGTAGTCGATGGGCAGGTCTGCGATGCCGGGGCCCGCAAATTCCAGCACCCGGTTGTTAACGAAGCCGCTGCCAAAGGTGGCCTTGACCAGTGCAATGGCCACATCGTGGGGGCCAACGCCCCGGCGGGGCTTGCCGGTCAAATAGACCAGTACGACTTCGGGATAGTTGAGATCCCAGGTGTTTTTCAACAGCTGCTTGGCAAGCTCCGGACCGCCCTCACCGACTGCCATGGTGCCCAAGGCGCCGTAGCGGGTGTGGGAGTCAGAACCGAGAATCATTTTGCCGCAGCCGGACATCTGCTCTCTGGCATAGGAGTGAATGACGCTCTGATTGGCGGGGATGTAGATGCCGCCGTATTTCTTCGCAGCGGACAGGCCGAACATGTGGTCATCCTCGTTGATCGTGCCGCCAACGGCGCAAAGGCTGTTGTGGCAGTTGGTCAAGGCGTAGGGAATTGGGAACTCCTTCATGCCGGAAGCTCTGGCCTGCTGAATAATGCCGACGTATGTAATATCGTGGGAAACCATGGCGTCAAAGCGGATTTGCAGCTTTTCGGGGTCACCGGAAAGGTTGTGAGATTGCAAAATGCCGTAGGCCATCGTGCGCTTGCGGCCTTCTTCAAGGGTAAGTGCAGCGGATTCCTGCGGAATTCCATCAACAAGAAAGACGCCGTTTTCGTGCAATGCGATCATGAAAATTTCCTCCCAGAAAACACGGAATTTTTCGATTTTTTTAAATTTTTATTCTAAATACACAATATAACACAACCATTTTTGGAAGAAAAGTTTTTTCGATAAAAACCACAAAAGATTTCAAATTTTCGGAAAAATATCCAAGAAAATCAAAAAAACAGACAAATTTGGAGACATAATTCTGCTGCTGCCTCCAAATCTGGCGGCCAGCTTGCCGATTATTTCGGAACATGATATGCTTGGGGTAAACGCTCCGTTGATTGTCTTTTCTTTGAAAATCGAGTATTCTTGCAGACGAGGTGAGCAATATGAACACAGAACAAACCGGCAGACTGATTGCCGCTTTGCGGAAAGAAAACGGATTGACCCAGGGAAAACTTGCGCAGACGCTGCACGTCAGTGTGCAGGCTGTTTCCAAGTGGGAACGGGGACTGGGCTGCCCGGATGTGAGTGTGCTTCCGCTGCTTGCCGAAGAATTCGGGGTGCCGGTGGAGCGGCTTCTGGCCGGAGACTTGACCCCCAGTGACAAGGAGACCGGAAATATGAAACGGCTGAAATTTTATGTCTGCCCGACCTGCGGCAATCTGCTGACGGCTGCGGGGCCGGCGGAGGTACACTGCTGCGGCAGAAAGCTGGCACAGCTTGTGCCGCAAAAGGTAGATGGATGCCACGCTGTCCGGGTGGAACCGGTAGAGGATGAGTGGTATCTGACCTTTGACCACCCTATGGAAAAAGGCCATTTTATTCGCTTTTTTGCCTATGTGGGCTACGACCGGTATTTGCTGGTTCGATTGTATCCCGAGCAGAGTGGCGAGCTACGGATGCCCCAGATGCACGGCGGAAAGCTGTATGCCTGCTGCTCCAGGGACGGACTTTTTGAGGTCAATGTGTGATGGAAAACCACTTTACACAGATTGACCTTCAGACATGGCCGCAGGCACAGGAGTTCTATTATTACACGCAGATGGCGTCGACTTCCTACACGGTTAATGTACTGCTGGATGTGACGAATACCCGCAAGGCGCTGAAAGCGGCGGGGTACAAATTCTTTCCCGCCTATTTGTGGCTGATGACCCGGGCAATCTCCCAGCAGGAGCAGTTTCGCGTGGGCGTACAGGACGGCACGCTGGGCGTATGGGGTCACCTAACGCCGGCTTATCCCCAGTTTCACTCTGACGACCACACGACATCGCTGCTGTATACGGAATTTGAAGTGAACTTCTCAGCCTTTCACGCCGCCTATCTTGCCGATACGAAACAATATGGCGCCAGCCACGGGATTCTCTCTGCCAAGGGTGTTCCGCCCGCAAGCAGCTATATCATTTCCTGCATTCCCTGGTTCTCCTTTGAAAGCTTTTCTCTCCACAATCATGGGATCAAGGATTATTACTTTCCATCCTTTGAAGCAGGAGCGTTTCGGGAGGAAAACGGTCGAATTTGGATGCCACTTTCCGTCACGGTCCACCATGCCACGGTGGACGGCTGGCACTTAAAAACTCTGTTTGAAGATGTGCAGTCGGCTTTGAATGAACCGGAGAATTGGATGGGACCCTGCTGACCGACTATATAGAAAAGGCCGAACCGCAAGCAACGCGGTCCGGCCTTTTTGCACCTATTTCAGAAGCCCCCGTTCCACTAGATATTCGTGGGCGACCTCATCCACGCTCCGGCCTGCAACGTCCACTTGATAGGTCAGCTCTGTCATGCTCTCGTTGGTAAACTGACCGGTTAACTCGCCCAGAACGTCCTCCAGCTCCGGCGCGGTACCCGCAAACTTCTGGAACATGTCGTCTCGCACCAGAATCGCACCGTTGTATTCTGGGAAAAATGCTTGATCGTCTTCCAGCACCTTCAAGTGCGCCTTGCGGTTTAATCCGTCGGTGGCGTAGACCTCCGTGACCTGGAAGGAACCGTTCTCAATGGCGGAGTACTTCAATCCAATGTCCACCGCGGCAAAGCTCTGAAACGCAAGACCGTAATACTTCACGAAGGGGTCGTACTTCATGCTGCCCTCCTGGGTGAAGAACTCATGCTCTGCGCCGAAGGTCAGCTGGTCAGCGACGGGGATGAGGTCGCTGACACAGGCGAGATTGTATTCCTCCGCGACGGTTTCGGGCACGGCGATGGCATAGGTATTGTTCAGCCCCAGCTTGCCAAGCAGGCGGATGCCGTAGCGCTCCATTGCCTGTTGGTTGACATAATCATACAGCGTGATCCCGGCTGGAATATTCGTGGTGTCCTGATGGAGGAAAGTCGTCAAAAGGGTGCCATCGTAACTGACCATTAGGTCGCAGGATGGCGCGCTGGCGGTCAGCTCGTTAAAGTTGTTGACCTGGGACATCTGATTGAGAACCGTCACGGAAAGATCCGTCCGATTCTCCACCAGCTCCTTTACCATGTGGGTCAGCAGCTGGGTTTCGGAATAGTTGCCGTCGTACATCGTGAGGGTTCCAACGGATTTTCCGCCGCCAAAGGCCACGGTGCCGACAATTAGTCCCACGCAGACAGCCGCAGCGGTGACGGCAGGCAGCACACGGCTACGGTTTTTCCCGCGGGTGGCCTGCGCCAGATACCGTTCAAAACGACCCATTAGGGTGTCGAACACAAACGCAATGACCATCAGTGCGGTTGTGGGAAGGAGAATCAGCGCGTAATTCTTTACCCGAATGCCTTGATAGATCGCGTTGCCCAGACCGCCGCCGCCGACGAAGGCGGCAAAAACAGCCGTACCGATGGCGTTGACCACCGCGATGCGGATGCCGGTGAACATCATGGGCAGCGCCAGCGGCAGTTCCACACGGAAGAGCTGCTCCCGGCGGCTCATGCCGCAGCCTCGGGCGGCTTCTTTCAACCCACCGTCCACCTCCGTTAGGCCAAGGCAGGTGTTTCGCACAATGGGCAGCAGGGAATAGAGGGTGATGCCGCAGACCACAGTGACTTTTCCGGCGCCGAAAAAGACCATCAGCACGCCCAGCAGGGCAAGGGACGGAATCGTCTGAAAGAGATCGGCGATCCACAGAATCGGTTTGCGGGCTTTCGGGGAGAGGTACGCCAAAATTCCCAGAGGCAGACCCAGCGCCAAGGACGCCAGAACCGAAAGCAGCACAATGTAAAGATGTTCCCACACGAGAGACCAGCTCATGAAACCGCCTCCCTTCCGGGTGTGGCCTTCTTTTGCAGCCAGTCAAGAATGGCGCCCAACACCACCGCCATTAGGGCGGCGGGAATTGCACCGGCGACAATCAGCAGATTGTTGTTGGAGCTGATGCCCTGATAGATGAAATCGCCCAGACCGCCCAGACCGATCATGGAGGCCAGCACCGTCCAGCTGACGGTGTAGACGGTGGACATGCGCAGTCCGCCAATGATGGAGGGCAGCGCCAGCGGCAGTTCCACCCGGACAAGAATCTGCATGGGAGACATGCCGCAGCCCCTTGCCGCCTCCAGATAGCGATTTTCCACCTGTGAAAGGCCGGTGTAAGTGTTTTTGAGGATGGGAAAGGTGGCATAGACGCAAAGTGCAATTAGCACCGTGGCGGGAATCATGCCGAGGGCCAGGAATAAAAGCCCCAGAAATACAATGCCGGGAATGGTCTGGAAGATGGACAGAACCGGCAGCAAAAACGCAGACCATTTCGGCGGCAGGCGGGATAGAAGAATGCCCAGTATCACACCGCACACAAGGCCGATGCTCACGGAAGCCAGTACATAGCCCAGATGAATCAGAATCGAGCGCCCCAGCAGCGCGCCGTAGGCATCAAAAAATGCACTCATCCCTGCGCCTCCCCCCAGAGGGTATCAGCGACCACGCGAGCCATGGAGTTTTTCGTGATGATGCCGGCAATCGTTTCGTCACTGTTTAGGACGACGACGTAGTTATCCTGCGAGGTGACCAGGTATTCCATGGTTTCCCGAGCATCGTCTTCTGCGTGGATAGTGTGCACCTCCTTCGTGATGAGCGGCACGATGCTGTCCACGGTTCGACCGTAGAGCCGGATGTTCCGGATGGGCAGCACACCGAGGTAGCGGTCATTTTCGTCGGTTACCAGCAGCGTGTCAACGCCGCTGCGAGCCATCATTTCCGCGCATTCCAGCACACCGCGATCCTTGGAAACCTTGTACGGATTTTTGCGCATGAAGTCCTCCGCCCGGATGGGGGCGGATTCCGAGACGGTGTGCTTGCCAAGAAAGCTGCGCACCAGGTCGGAGGCGGGACGCTCCAGCATTTCCTCCGGCGGAGCCATCTGCTCAATTTTGCCGCCATTCATAAAGAGAATGGTGTCGGCCAGACGCAGAGCTTCGCCCATGTCATGGGTGACAAAGACGATGGTTTTATGCAGCTGCTTCTGTAGCTTTTTCACCTCGTCCTGCAGCGTTTCCCGCGTCATGGGGTCCAAAGCGCCGAAAGGCTCATCCATCAAAACCACCGGGGGCGAGGCAGCCAATGCCCGCAGGACGCCGATCCGCTGCTGCTGACCGCCGGAAAGCTCGGAGGGGTACTTTTTGGCGTACTGATCGTAGGGAAGATTGACCAGCTCCAGAAGATTGCGCGCAATCTCTGCGCTCTGTTCCTTGCTGTATTTCAGCAGCTTCGGCACCACGCAGATGTTCTGCTCCACGGTCATGTTGGGAAACAGACCGATCTGCTGAATGACATAGCCGATGTGCCGGCGCAGCTCCACGGGGTTCATGTCGGCAATGTCTTTCCCGTCGATCAAGACGCGGCCACCGTCCGGCTCCAGAAGCCGGTTGATCATCTTCATGGTGGTGGTTTTGCCGCAGCCGGACGGGCCAATCAGAACCAAAAACTGCCCATCCGGGACGGTAAAGCTCAAATCGTGAAGAATGGCGGACCTTCCGTAGCTTTTTGAGACGTGTTCAAATTGAATCATGGCTCCTCCTTTTCCACGGGGGCGATGAAGCGATGGGCGGCTTCCGCCGCTGCAGGCGTTCCCACCAGAATGACCACATCGCCGGAATACAACTGCGCATAGGGGCCGGGGGAGAGAATCACGGTCTGTCCCCGGCGAATGGCGACAATGGTGCCGCCGGTAGACTGCCAGAATTTTAGGTCACTGATGCTGCGTCCGATCACAGGGGAGTGATCGGACACGGGAACCTCGTAATTGGGAAACGGCTCCTTGGCGGAGGAAAATGTCTCCCGCGCCCGCAGCAGAGCCAGGACGGTTTCCTCTGTGCGGCGGTTCAGCGCCGCGTACTGTTCCAGCAGCTCCTGCAGCTGGGCACGCAGGGCGTGCACCTCCGCCGTCTCGCCAAAACTGGCAATATAGCGGCGGGCGGAGTCCGCCGAGAGAACCACGGCTCCGCTTTGCGGCTTCACCTCCACCACCTTCATGTCGGATAGAAGCCGCAGCGCCCGACGGATCGTCTCCGGCGAGACGGAGTATTCCGACGCCATCATAGACCGACCGTAGAGTTTGGTGCCCTCGGCCAGTTCACCGGAGGCAACCCGTCCGGCAAGATCCCGGGCAATTTGGAGATATTGGGAGGGGACAACCGTACTTTTCAAAGCAGAAAACCTTCTTTCTGAACTTACATAGGTTTATTATATACTGACAACTTGCATAAGTAAATAAAGATGGCAGTTAACTTTCTGTTAATAAAATGAAATATGTTGAGAGAAACGCAAAAAAAATTGTAAAATAATTGGATAAAAAGTTATAAAATGGAAAATGCTCCAGACAAGAAAAGGGACGGCATCGTGTCTGCGATGCCGTCCCTTTTTAGAAACGATGAATTAGAAATGCTCGATAATATCCACCAGCTCGGCGCCAATGCGCTTCTGCGCTTCCTTGGTGCCGGCACCGATGTGCGGCGTGCAGGCAACGGCGGGGTGAGAGGCCAGCGCCCAGTTGGGCTCCTTTTCGCTCAGCCACACGTCCAGACCTGCGGCCTTGACCTTGCCGGAGTTCAGTGCGTCCAGCAGGGCGGGCTCGTCAATGTTGGAGCCGCGGGAGGTGTTGATGATAACCACGCCGTCCTTCATCTTGCCGAGGCTGTCAGCATCCACCAGAGGCTTGTCACCGGCGGGGGAGTTTAGGGAGATGATGTCGGATTTGACCAGCAGTTCCTCCATGGAGACGAAGTGCATGGTGTCGCACTCGCAGCCCTCCGGCTTCTTATGATGGACCGTTGCCAGAACGTTCATGCCCAGAGCCTGGCACTTTTCACCGATCATGCGGCCGATTCTGCCGTAGCCGATGATACCGACGGTCTTGCCGGAAAGCTCAAAGCCCTTGGAGTAGGCTTTCTTTTCCCACTTCTGCTCCCGCATGGTGCTGCCGGCGATGGAGAGATTCCGTGCGCAGGCGAACATCAAGCCGATGGCCAGCTCGGCCACGGCGTTGGAGGAGGCGCGGGGGGTGTTTTTGCAGGCAATGCCGGCTGCTTCGGCGTAGGGAATGTCGATATTGTCCATGCCGACGCCGGCACGGATAATGAGCTTCAGATTGCCGCCCTTTTCGGCGTCGATCTGCGGAGCTTTGATCTTGGTGGCGGAGCGGATGACGACGATGTCAAAATCCTTTAGGGCTGCGCCCAGCGCATCGGGCTCATAAAACTGCTCAACAACCTCAAAACCGTCCTTGCGAAGCTGCTCCATTGCGCCGGCATCCATGCCGTCGGTAACCAATACTCTCGTTGACATAAGAGAAATCCCCTTTCAATTTTTACGCTTTACGTTTGCCGGTGCACCCCAGGGGCACCGATCTTTCGCAAATCACTCCCGTTGGGGGACAGGAGAAAAGAATCAACTCTGCTGCGCTTTCCGCGCGGCAAAGGGCTTATTTTCAAGCGTTCTCGGCTTCGTACTTCTTCAGAAAGTCGACCAGAGCCTGGACACCCTCTTTGGGCATGGCGTTGTAAATGGAGGCACGCAGACCGCCAACGCTCTTGTGGCCCTTGAGGTTATCAAAGCCGGCAGCCTTGGTGGCAGCGACGACTTCGGCATCCTGCTCTTTGGAAGGAGACACAAAGGGGACGTTCATGAGAGAACGATCCTCGGGACGGACGGAGCCGGTGAAGAACTTGCTGGCGTCCAGGAAGTCATAGAGGATCTTGGCCTTCTCTTCGTTGCGCTGATTCATGGCCTCCAGACCGCCCTGCTTGAGCAGATACTTGAACACCTTGCCGCAGCAGTAAATTGCCCAGCAGTTGGGGGTGTTGTACAGGGAGTCCTTGTCGGCGTGGGTCTTGTAGTTCATGTACACGGGCAGATCACCCAGATCATCGCGGAGCAGATCCTCGCGGATGATGACGATGGACATGCCGGCGGGGCCGACGTTCTTCTGCACGCCGCCCCAGATCAAGCCGTAATCGCTGACGTTGCAGGGACGGGACAGGAACATGGAGGACTGGTCAGACACCAGCACATGGCCCTTGGTATTGGGCAGCTTGTGATAAGTCGTGCCGTTGATGGTCTCGTTCTCGCAGATGTAAACATAGTCTGCATTGTCGGGAATGTCCAGATCAGAGCAGTCGGGGACATAGGAGAAGTTCTTGTCTGCGGAGGAGGCGACAATCTTGACTTCGCCGACCTTCTTGGCCTCGGCAATGGCCTTCTTGGACCAAGCACCGGTCTCCACATAGCAGGCAACGCCGTTTTTCATTAGGTTCATGGGAACCATGGAGAACTGCAGCGTGCCGCCGCCTTGAATGAACAGGACCTTGTAGTTGTCGGGAATGTTCATCAATTTGCGCAGATCAGCCTGTGCCTCGTCAATAATCTGCTGGAATACCTTGGAGCGGTGGCTCATCTCCATTACGCACATGCCGCTACCACGGTAATTCATCATTTCAGAGGCAATCTCCTCCAGGACTTCTTCCGGCATCATAGCGGGACCGGCGGAGAAATTATAAACACGACCGTACTTCATTTTCGTTTCCTCCAATACTTTATTAGTGATGGCAGAGTCCTGCCCACTGTTTAAAATCAGTATACGACATCGCCGACGGATAATCAATGAGGTTTTGAAAATTATTCAGACATGCTAAAAAAATGTTTGGTTTTTGTGCACTTTAATGGACAATCGATTACTTTTATCTGCCGAACCTATTCAAAATGTTGAAAAAAGTAAGCGAAAAACATACGAAAAACGGATCGAAGTTGCTTTTTGACAAAAACCACCGTATAATCAAATTAACTGTAAAAAAGCGGCAACTTTTTCCGCTTTTTGGAAAGACAGAGGGAGAAACATGAGAGCAGACGGAACCCTAGTCAAAAATCTGACACCGGTTGTGCAGGCCTTGCCTTACATCATGCCCCGCAGATTCGATGCCCAAAATTGGGCCAGCGACTTTGTGGACGAGGAAATTGTCAAAAACTATATCCGGACAAAGCGAAAGGAAGGAATGCCTGTCACCCACATGAGCGTGCTGGTATCCGCCTATTACAAGGCCGCGCTGGAAAATCCCAAGGTCAACTATTTCATCATGAACAAGAAGATTTACAAGCGGAACCATTTCTGCTTCAGTTTTGTGATTTTGAAAACCAGAGAGGACGGGACGCCGGACGAAACCACGCTGAAGGTCTATCTGGAACCGGGCGATACGGTGTTTTCCATCTCCAAAAAAATCAAGGATTTGATCGACCAGAATTCGCAGCAGGTACATAACAACAGCACCGACAAATTTGCCAACATGGCGTTCAGCATTCCGGGACTTGCCAGATTTACCTTCTGGCTGGTTTATCATCTGGATCTTCACGGCCTTCTGCCCCGGAAGATCATTGATCTGAGCCCGTTTCACACCAGCTTGTTTGTTACAAACCTTGCCTCGATCAACACCAGCTTTATCTATCACCACTGCTATGAGTTCGGAACCACCAGCGTGTTTATCTGCATGGGAAAACCGGTGGTGGAGAATCCGGGCACGGAAAAGCGCAGAAAGGTCATGCCGCTGGGCGTCGTGATGGATGAGCGGATTGCCACAGGCATTGAATACTCCCGTTTTTTCGCGGCGTTCGGACGATATCTGAAGCAGCCGGAGCTGCTGGAGACGCCCATGGGCGCGAAAGAATAAAAAAGGGGAAACAGGATCTTGGAAAAGTTGAGAGAAGAATGCAAACACATCGGGCTTTATCTGAAAGCTTTGGGAAAATGGCTGGCACTGGCGGGCATTACCGGCGTGTGCTGCGGCGCAGTGGGTTCGGCATTTCATATCGGAGTTGCCAGCGCCACCGCGCTGCGGGGAGAGTCCCCGTGGCTTTTGTGGTGCCTGCCGCTGGCGGGACTTTTCATCGTCGAATTTTATAAATTTTCTCACACGGAGGGACAGGGCACCAACAACATCATTGATGCGGTTCATCTGGGACGGGACATTTCCATCTGGCTGCTGCCGGCCATTTTTATTGGTACGCTTTTGACCCATCTGTGCGGCGGCTCAGCCGGACGAGAGGGTGCAGCGCTGCAAATGGGCGGTACCATCGGCCACCATGTGGGAAGATTGTTCCACCTGGACGACCGGGATCTGCGCACGGCGACGCTGTGTGGCATGGCGGCCTTTTTCTCCGCCCTGTTCGGGACGCCGTTGGCGGCCACGATGTTTGCCATCATGGTGATCTCGGTGGGCGTTTTCTATCATGCGGCATTTATTCCGTGCTTCACGGCATCCATGGTGGCCTACGGAATTTCGCTGTGGCTGGGCGTGGAGCCGACCCGGTTTACTGTGGCAGCACCCACCGTGTCCGCAGGCATGCTGGCGCGGGTTGCTCTTTTGGCTGTGGGGTGCGCGCTGGTTTCCGTGCTGTTCTGCTCCACACTGCATTTTGCGGATCGTCAGTTTGCCAAGTGGCTGAAGAATCCTTGGGTTCGGATTGTGGTGGGCGGCTTTGCCGTGATCGGACTCACGTATCTTTGCGGCACGACGGATTACAACGGCGCGGGCATGGGCGTGATCACTGCTGCGGTAGAGCAGGGACAGGCGCATCCGCTGGCCTTCCTGCTGAAAATCCTGTTTACCGCGGTTACCCTTGGCACCGGGTTCAAGGGCGGAGAGGTGGTGCCGTCGTTCTTTGTGGGCGCAACGTTTGGCTGCGTTTTGGGACCGCTGCTGGGAATCCCTGCGGGGTTTGCTGCGGCGCTGGGACTGGTGGCCGTGTTCTGCGGCGCAACCAACTGTCCCATTGCCTCCATGTTTTTGTCCATCGAGCTTTTCGGCGCGGACGGGCTGCTGTTTTTCGCCCTGTGCTGCGGCATCAGCTATATGCTTTCCGGCTATAACGGACTGTACTCCAGTCAGACCATTCTTTACTCCAAGCTGAAGGCCCAGTACATCAACGTCCACACCAATGCCCACCATGCGGGAGAGGTTCACGAGGATGCCCCGCAGGCGAAAGGCAGTCTGAAGGAATAAAATTGCCAGAATGACACAAAATTCCTCCTGTATTGAATACGGGAGGAATTTTTATGGAAATTTTGCAGGATACGGGCATGACCTGCCTAACGGCGGTGCTGTCCATCGCGGTTTTGTTTCTGCTGACAAAGCTGATGGGCGCCAAGCAGGTTTCCCAGATGACGATGTTCGACTACATCGTGGGAATCTCCATCGGCTCCGTGGCGGCGGAACTGGCAACCGAGTTGGAACAGCCGGTGAAGCCACTGGTGGCGTTAATTATTTATGGAGTGGCGGCGTTTCTGATTTCCGAGCTTACAAGCAAGTCTGTGCGGGCGAGGAGCTTCGTGACGGGGAAACCCTTGATCCTGTTGGACAATGGCATCATTTATCGGGAAAATCTAAAAAAAGCGCGGTTGGATCTCAACGAGTTTCTGACCTTCTGTCGCATGAGCGGCTACTTTGATCTCAGCCAGATTCAAACGGCGGTGCTAGAGCACAACGGCCATGTGAGCTTTTTACCCAAAGAGGCAGACCGCCCTGCAACCCCCACGGATCTGGACCTCCGCCCAAAGCAGTCCCGGGTGCAGGTGCCGTTTGTCATGGACGGAAAGCTTTTAGAGGACAACCTGAAAAAGGCGGGCAAAGAGGAAAGCTGGGTGCGCAGGGCACTTTTGAAGCAGGGCTATCAAGATGAATCCGCCGTACTGCTTGCCGTCTGGGGAGAGGGAGAGAAAATGACCGTATTTCCCATGAAGCCGGAAGCGCCAAAACGGGAAATACCCTAAGGAAAACGCGCATAAACTCCTCCTGGGGGGGATGGAAATGAACGGCACTTGCCCGGACGGACTGGGACTGACCACTGGGGTCAACACATTGGCGGTGATGATGGCATCCTGCCTTTCCGATAACGAACTGGCGCTGGCAGCGGCAGTTTTAACCCAGCTGGCAGACACGCTGGCAACCATCGCGGTTGTGCGGGAAACGTGCGGTGAAGGGGAAGAAGAAACAGCGCAGATCATCTGATCTGCGCTGCTTTTGCGTTATTGTTCCAAAAGACCACGGGCAATTTCCACGTTGCGCTGTTCCATCTCTTGAAGTTGCTGGACGGCGGCTTCCTGCTGCTCGGGATGGGCGGACTGCTCCGCCGCTTGATCAATCATTGCCTCCAAATCCGGCACAGTGAGATCAGCCAGATCCACAAACAGCTCCTGCCCGATGTAGCGCAGAAATGCGGAGACTTTCGGGTCGTAGACCACGCCGACGAGGGGAATCCCCTGTCCGGCGGCAAAAATCAGCGCATGGAGTCGCATGGACACCACCATTGTCATGCGCGAGAGCACACCGATGATGCAGGCGGCGTCACCGGCATCATTGAGGAAGTAATGGGGCACGGAGAGTCCTCTTGCAGCCAGCTGGGCGGCACCGGGATCTTGATGCTTTTCAACAGCCAGAAAAACGGGCGTCAAGCCATAGGTCTTGTACGCATATTCCGCGGCGGCGGAAAACAGGGGAGCCTTTTCCTCAAATCCCTTCCAGCGGCGCAGAGCAAAGCAGAGATACCTGCCATGGGGCGGAATCCCGGCGCGAAGCATGCAGCTGTCGATCACGTCGTCCTTCGCCCGGCAGAGCGTCAAAGCCGGGTCTGCCGTCAACAAAACCTGTGGGCGCGTGACGCCCATGCTCTTCAACTCTTCCAGAGAATCCGGCTCCCGCAGGGTGATGACGTCCACGGAGGAGTTCAGCGTCCGGGCAGCCAGACGGCGGTGACTTTCCCGCGTCACGGGACCGATGCCGCAGCCGTACATCTGCACCTTGCAGCCCAGTGCCTTGGCGGTTTGGATGTTATGCAGATAAAACCACAGGGAACGGCGGGAGGTGACGTCTTGAATCAAGCTGCCGCCGCCGTTGATATAGAGCTGCGCATGGCGCATGGCCTTGCGCCATGCGGGAAAATTGAACCGCTGCACAGCCCGAACCCGGTAGGTGAGCCGGGTAGCTTTCGGGTCCTTGGATAGAACGGTCATGGGCATATCCGGGTCGATGGAGCGCATCTCCTGCAAGATGGCCTCCAAAATGGCGTCATCGCCGGCGTTTCCGCGGCCGTAAGCGCCGCAGATCACCACGCCGTCCTTTTCCTGCTTTGGACGGTTGTGGCGGCGAATGATTTCCTCGTAAATGTGGAGCTGCGTGTCCACCGTTTTCTGAATGGAAAACTGCGTGGAGGCCTTTTCGAACAGCTTTTCGCCCATGTCGCGGCGGAGCGTATCGTCCTTGGCAAGGGCGGCCAGATCAGCGCCAAGCGCTTTCCAGTCACCGGGGGTGAACAGGTAGCCGTTGACGTCTTGATCAATCAGATACGGAATGCCGCCCACGGCGGTTGCCACGGTTGCCAGATGGAAGCGGGCACCCTCCGTTAGGGCATAGGGGAATGTCTCGGAAAGGGAGGTCAAGGCGTTGATGTCCAGCGCGGAGTAAAACCGATCCATGCCGCCGGAAATCCAGCCGGCGAAGCAGACCTTGTCCAAAACGCCCAGCTCCGCTGCCAGCGCTTCCAGCTTCTGACGCTCCTCGCCGTCGCCGGCAATCACCAGACGCAGCCGACGGCACTCCCCATATCCGGCGGCAAAGCCGCGAATCAAGGTGGACATATCCTTGACGGGGTTCATGCGGGCGGCAATGCCCACCACGACGCTGTCCTCGTCCACGTCCAGTCCGAGAGTGCGGAGATAGGGAAGGCGGTCACCTTGAGCGGGCGCAGGGGTAAAGTCAATGCCGTTGTAGATCGTGAAAAACCGATCCGGGGCAAAGCCGCGGGAAATCAGCAGATCGACCATGGCATCCGAAACGCCGATGCGGTAATCCAGCTTCCGCAGGGCTCTGGCGTTGATGTTACCGAAGGTCAGGCGGCTGACGGGGCGACCCATGTAATCGAGCTTATAGTCACTGTGAACGGTGGACACAACGGGCAGACCCGTCGTGCTGCGCAGCAGGGAACCGATCATGTTGGCGCGGGCACCGTGGCAGTGGATGACCTGATAGCCGCCCTGACGGATATAATCTGTCAGCTGACGGCGAATACGAAAGACATTGTTGCCGCCCATAATCTCGGTGGGAATGCCCAGAGATCGGGCTTCTTCCGCAAAGGGACCATCCCGGAAGCAGACCAACTGCGCTGTGATGTTCTCGTTGAGATGCTGCAAAAGACTCAGCACATGGGTCTTGGCTCCTCCGGAGTCACCGCCGCTGATCAGATGGATTACTTTCATAAAGCACGCCTTCCTTGGAATTCTTCCGGAATTGGGACTTGTACTGCGGCACAAAATGCGATACAATACCAGAGAACTTGTCCCGGCTATTATACAATGCAAACGAAGTTAGGTCAAGGGACCGAAAGGCCTGACAATGAATACGGAGGAATCCAAATATGGAAAAGACCAAAAAGAAGTTTAACATCATTGATGTGATTGCCGTTGTACTGATTCTGGCTGTGCTGGCATTTGTGGTTTACAAGCTTGCCAATCGCGGCAGCGGTGAAGTGGGTGGCGAGCCCCAAACGATCACTGTGAATTACACCGTCAAGTGCGAGGGCGTAGACAAGAGCCTGTATGAAAATTGCAAGAAGCATCTGCCCTCCCAGCTGATGGCCTCCGGCGAGCTGTATGACGGCCAGGTGAATTCCGTCAGCGAAGAGGACTATTATGTGCTGGACGCTGCCGGCAACTGGGTGAAGGACCCCGACCATGTGTCCCTGTATTTCCAGGTGGAAGCAAATATCCCCAAGCAGGATGTTATGACCACCGAGATTGGAAAGCAGGAAGTCCGCGTGGGCAAGAGCGATTATATTCTCAAGAGCGAGTACATCGAATTCCAGGACTGCGTCATTACCGACGTGGAGTGGAG
>JALCRR010000038.1 GCA_022652815.1 Oscillibacter sp. | reverse complement strand
CACTTATGGAAATGCTAAAGCGTGATTTCGGAATTGCAATAAGTGGCCTTGATCCGCTCCCACAGGATGAGCATGGAATCGATCTGCGAACGGTTTTTTCTGTGTTGCGTCATGGCGTTATGGGGCAGCCGCATTGGGACGTAATTGAGAATGCATTTCTGGGCATCTTCTCCTTTTCTCAGTTCGTGATGTGGAATGATGTTCGGAACCGCATGGACGACTTGCTCAAAAATAAAATTGTCCGTAGTTTAATTGATGGACGGCTCTCATGGGATGCGGAACCAATGGAGCTCGGAGAAAGTGTTCCAGAAGGACAGGTCCTTCTTCCGATTCCAGCGGATGCATCGCAGCTGTATGCAATCGAATCTGCGGCACAGGGGAAAAGTTTTGTGCTACACGGCCCGCCTGGAACCGGCAAATCTCAGACCATCACAGCACTGATTACAAATGCTTTGGCCCAAGGGAAGAGTGTGCTTTTTGTTGCGGAGAAGATGGCAGCGTTGTCCGTCGTACAGAGGCGTTTGGAGGAAATTGGAATCGGTCCGTTTTGTCTGGAACTGCACTCGAATAAATCCAAGAAAAAGAATGTGCTAGACCAGTTGGAGCAGGCAGCAAATATTGTCCAATTACAATCTCCAGAGGAATTTCAGCGTGACGCAGAGCAGGCAATGAATCTTCGAGAGGAACTGAATGCTTATGCTGATGCGCTGCACAAAAAACAGCATTCCGGTTATTCCCTCTACGAAATGGTAAACGAATACGAAAGACATGCTGTTGCCCAAAATCCTGTTCATTTCTCAGAAGAGTTTGCTGCTGAAATATCTGCCCAAAAAGCAGATCAGCAAAAGATTTGTGTTGAACGGTTAATTGCTGCCGGAAAGGCGGTGGGTCATCCTAGCCAGCACCCTCTTTCTGCAATTCGCTCCACAGCCTATTCACAAACGCTGCGAGCAGAATTGCCGCAGATGGTAGAAAAGTATCATTTGGCACTTCGCCAGTTGGAACAGGTCGGGCGTAGCATTACAGTGGCGTGGGATCAGGAGCTTCCGACCAGTGAAACAGCGTGGAAAGAACTTTTGCAGATTGGACAGAACCTCAGCATGTTGGAGCAATTGCCCTGCGAACTGGTCCGCGGCGATGAAGTTCTGCGTACATTGCAAGACTTGCAATCAATGGCAGGACATTTCCTCTATGCAGATCAGATTCAAAACGATTTGCTGGCGACTTGGGACGAGGGGACTTTCAAAATTGATGTAGCCGCATTGCAAACTCGCTGGAATGCGGCTACAGCTAAATGGATACTGCCGAGAATGCTGGAACAGAATCGCATCTGGAAATCTGTATCGCAGTTTGCGAAAACAGGTGATAAACGTTCCGTGCCGGAACTGCTGGCAAAGCTACAGAAGTATCGCGAGGAAAAGGCCGCTGCAGATTCCTTGAGAAGAACTCTCACCGACTGTGCGGAGAGGCTGATTGCACAGCATTCAGAGAATTGGAATTCAATTTTACAATTGTCTGAGCAAGCTGCGGAAGGCGCAAAAAAACTTTGCACACTGCCGGATGGCGAGAAGCTCCGAAAGCGGTTGGCCGGTCAAGTGCCGGGTCTGAGCCACATTACAGAATTGCAGAATGCACTCACAGAAGTTGACACAGCTGGGAATGCACTACGGCAAAAATTTAATATTGCTCAAGACACCGATGGTGACTGGCTTGTGTCACAGAAGCAACTATGTCGGAACCTCACGGAGCATATTTCTGAGTTGCGTGAATGGATCGCATGGAGATGTGCGTGTGAAGAGGCCGACAAGAGTGATCTCGGCGCAATTGTACACGCGTATGAAGCAGGACTTGCCCATGAGAAGGTTTTAGACGCATATCTGCAGGCATTTCACGAGGTCTTAATCAATGAGACTGTCCGTGAGGAGCCTGTATTGAACACGTTTTCCGGAGCAATTTTTGACGAGAAGATTGAACAGTTTAAGAGGCTGGACCAAAGGCTGACGAAACTCAACCGGGACGTTGCATATTGCCGACTCGCAGCGAATGTTCCAAACTTTTCAAGAGAGGCCACTCACAGCTCCGAGGTAGGGATTTTGCAACGTGCCATTCGGAGTGGTGGCCGAGGTGTCAGCATTCGCCGCCTCTTTGAGCAGATTCCAAATTTGCTGTTAAAACTCTGTCCGTGTATGCTGATGAGTCCGATGTCAGCAGCTCAGTATCTCGATCCGCAAAGACCGCCGTTTGATCTTGTTGTATTTGATGAAGCTTCTCAGCTTCCTACATTTAAAGCAATTGGCGCATTGGCCAGAGGCGAAAATGCGGTAATTGTCGGTGATCCGAAGCAGATGCCGCCGACCTCATTCTTTACATCCAATACCGTAGATGAAGATCATCTTGAGAGCGAGGATCTGGAAAGTATTTTGGATGACTGCCTTGCGTTGAATATGCCGCAGACACATCTGTTGTGGCATTACCGAAGCCGCCATGAAAGTCTGATTGCATTCAGCAATCGACAATTTTATGAGAATGCACTGTATACTTTCCCGTCGGTGAACGACTTGGTCTCCAGCGTTTCGCTGGTTCATGTGGATGGATTCTTTGACCGGGGGCGCAGCAGGCAAAACCAAGCGGAAGCTGTAAAGATTGTCGAGGAGTTGGTAAGACGGTGCCATGATCCGAGATGTAAAGATCAAAGCGTAGGCGTAGTCACATTTAATATTTCTCAGCAGAACTTGATTGATGACTTACTGACAGACGCATGTGCACAAGATTCCGTACTGGAGGACTGGGCCTATCATTCCAAGGAACCAATCTTTATTAAAAATCTCGAGAATGTGCAGGGTGATGAGCGGGACGTTATTCTCTTTTCCATTGGATATGGCCCGGATCAAAGCGGAGTGGTTACCATGAATTTTGGCCCGCTAAATCGTGATGGTGGATGGAGACGATTGAATGTTGCGGTCTCTCGAGCACGCCAGGAGATGGTTGTTTTTGCAACGCTCCGGCCTGAGCAAATCGACTTGTCGAGATCTTCCGCACAAGGTGTCAGTGCATTGCGTGCATTTCTGGAATATGCGCAGAATGGGACTCTTCCCGAAACAGTTCAAACTGCAAAATCCCGGGCGGAATCAAAAACCGGCATCGCTGATATGATTTGTGCGGAACTATCGCAGCATGGATACCAGACAAGGAAAATGGTGGGCCATTCTGAATATCGAATTGATATTGGTGTCATTGATTCTAAACACCCAGATCAATATTTGCTGGGCATATTGCTGGATGGCCCCATGTATGCCGCGGCTAAGACAACCCGTGACCGTGAGATTGCTCAGCTTTTCGTTCTGCGAAGCTTAGGATGGAAGCTGCACCGGATCTGGACAATGGACTGGTGGGATGATCAGAAAAAAGAAATTGATCATCTTCTGCAGAAGCTAAAGGAGGTTCAGTCGGAAACCAATGGTAAAAAAAGGAAGCTTCCAACTGAGCAAAATGAAGCCGCTGTTGGGAAAACAATTTTGTCGCCTATGGAAAATCGGATAGCAGGTTCTATTCCGTTGACCGAAAATATGCAATCTGTCAAGTGCCAGCCAGATTGTATTTATCGAGCGGCTGTGTTGCCACTGCGGCCAATGACTGCAGAAGAATACCTGCAGCCACAAGCAACGCGCTATATTAAGGAGAATATTTTAAAGGTTCTTGAGCAGGAGGCACCAATCAGCGAGGGACTACTGCTGCGCAGGATCATGCAAAGCGTTAATATTGCACGCGCAGGAAGCAGAATGCAGGGACGAACGTACAGTGTCATCTCCTCTCTTAATCTGGTTTATACGGATACCAATGGGCAACGGTACTTCTGGTCTGACGTACAAAATCCTGAGAGTTATTCCATGTTCCGAGTAAACGGAGAAGGTGAAAACAAGCGGGATGCGAAGGATTTGCCAAAGCAGGAAACAGCAAATGCCGTATATGAGGTACTCAGGCAGGAGGTAGGCATTCCCAAAGAGGATTTAGTACGAGAAACCGCAAAGTTATTTGGCTATACAAGACTAGGCAATAACGTACTTTCCGCAATGGAAGCAGGCATTCAGTATGGGCTCCAAAAAAAGAAAATTATTGAAAGCAACAATGGCAACTTTACCTTGAAGGATGACTGAGGTGAACGTTGTGATGGTGTTTGCAAATTTCTAAACCGAAGAGTCAGAAATAGAAAAGGACCGTTGATGTCAATGAGAAAACGAATTTATGAAATAATCGAAAAATCCGACGGCAACGATCGTTTGAGTAGTCTTTATGACTACATGATTATTGTGGTTATTGTTGTAAGCCTTGTCCCGTTAGCTTTTAAAAGCGATATTCGCTTATTTCAAGTGGCAGACCGTATCACGGTATCTATTTTCATCATGGATTACTTTCTTCGATTCATAACAGCCGATTTTCGTTCAGGAGAGAAAAGCGCAAAAACATTTCTGCGATATCCGTTTTCTTTCATGGCCATAATTGACCTGATTTCGATTCTGCCATCGCTGACTGTAGTAAACAGTGGATTTAAGCTGCTTAGAATTTTAAGGATGATCAGAGCAATGCGAGTCGTTCGGGTATTTAAGGTCATGCGGTATTCCAAAAGCTTTGCAATTATCGGAAGTGTTCTGCGAGCATCGAAAAATTCTCTGGTTGCGGTATGTGCTCTGGCATCTGGTTACATTGTTATTTCAGCTCTGGTCATTTTTAATGTTGAGCCAAATTCTTTTGAAACGTTTTTCGATGCAATCTATTGGGCAACCGTTTCTCTGACAACGGTTGGATATGGGGATATTTACCCAGTTTCGACAATCGGGCGTATTGTTACGATGCTTTCATCAATATTTGGGATTGCCATTGTAGCGCTTCCTGCTGGAATTATTACAGCAGGATACATGAATGAAATAGAAAAGGTTCATGCAGAGAGTATTGATGAAGAGTAGACCCGTATAACGAAAAAGTGATGGTAGATTTCATTACATATAATCTCCACCTAAGCAGATTAACACAGTGCCGTAATTATATGTGGCACTGTGTTAATATGTTTAAGGGATTGCCCATCACCTGTGCCATGAACCCCGAAGTCGGTCGGGAACGCGAGATTATCAAGGCCGACACGAAGAAAAAAGTTGTGGTCATCGGCGGTGGCCCTGGCGGCCTTTATGCCGCACAGCTGAGCGCGTGGCGTGGCCACGACGTGACACTGATCGAAAAGAGCGGCGAACTGGGTGGAAACTTCCGCATCGCGGCCTATCCCACCGGCAAGGGCGATCTGACCTGCGCCATTCGCAGCCTCATCGTCAAGTGCCAAAAAAACGGCGTCAACTTCCGCATGAATACGGAGGCAACGCCGGAGCTGCTCAAGGAACTGGCTCCCGATGCGGTAGTCGTGGCCGCCGGCTCCAATCCCCTAGCCGGCCTAATCGGTTCTGTCATGACGCTGGCCATTGCCGGGGGATCTGGGCTCTTGATTTACACCATAAAAAAGAAACACACCGCGCAATAGGCCTTGGAGCGGAGAAACTTTGCTGGAAGCCAAGTCCAAAGTTGAGAATGGTGATTGAAAAACCCGCAACTTGGCCCGCATTGCGGAGCCCAGTAACTCTCTGGCAGAGTATCGGATTTCAGTTTGGGACGCTCTTTTGCCCTGTCAATGCAGTATCTTGTCAGTGACTTCAGTTTCTTGTTGTGGAAAACTGTGTCGGTGTGCTACTTGAGACTCCCATCGGACATAGGCTTTTCCGCAACCGTGCTTATCTTTGGTAGCATCGATTTCAGCAGAGATGATAGCAAGACCTCTATGGGTAAATTGTGATGCCATGTCCGCAGGACGCTTTACCCTTGTAATTTTGTCCTGTACAAACCATCTTGTAAAATTCAATCCATCAGCAAACTCATTTATTATTGTAAGGAGGTGTATCCCCTTGGCAAACCTTTCTTCAGCAATGAAGAGCTTTTGTTTACTGGAACAGCTGGCTGAGGGGAACTCGCCTCTGCACCGACTGCATCCCGGTGCTAAGCTGGCGATCACGCTGGTATACGTGGTGTGTGTGATCTCCTTTCCCGCCTCGTCTCTCAGCGCACTAGTACCATTTACGGCCTATCCCATTGTGGCCATGGCTCTTTCCGGCACCCCCTGGAAGCCCCTGCTCCAGCGCATAGCGGTAGCAATGCCTTTCGTACTCTTTACCGCGCTCTCCAACCTACTGCTGAACAGGCGCGTGCTTTACTTTCTGGGGCCGCTCCCCGTCACTGGGGGACTTCTCGCGTGTCTCTCGATTGTACTAAAAGCATTTCTGACCGTTGGCGCCGTTTTAGTGCTGATCGCCACCACGTCCATGGAAACACTAACGGGGCAGCTTGTCCGTCTACACGTACCAAAAATTTTATGCCTCCAGTTGACAATGACTTACCGCTATATTTCCGTCTTGATTCAGCAGGCACAGCGGATGTATGCCGCCTATCAGCTTCGTTCCTGTGGAAAAAAGGGCATTCAAATGCGGGATATGGGATGCTTTCTGGGTCAACTGCTTCTACGGAGCTTCGATCAAGCGGAGCGAATCTACTGTGCTATGAAATGTCGGGGGTACGATGGTACCTACCATGCGGAATGCCGATGGCCTGTTACAGCCCGAGATGCTGAAGCAGCCTGCGTCGCTTCAGCAGCCTTTCTTTTGCTGCGCGTTTTCAACCTCAGTGTGCTTTTGGGCAAACTAATCTGACTTGGAGGACTGTTATGCTGTGTGTAGAGCATCTCTCGGTAAAATACAATCCTGCTGAGGAGCACTATGCCCTGCGGGATGTTTCCCTTTCCGTTCAAGATGGAGAGCGGGTAGCACTGCTTGGTGCCAACGGTGCAGGAAAATCCACCCTGTTGCTGGCGTTGGTGGGCATTTTACCCCCCGCAGAGGGCACCATTCAAGTGGATGGTCTAACCCTGGACAAAGCGCATCTGCCAGAAATTCGCCAGAAAATAGGCTTTGTCTTTCAAAACCCGGACGATCAACTTTTTATGCCCACTGTTTTTCAAGACATCGCCTTCGGTCCTCGAAACTACGGTGTTCCCGAGGCTGAAATTACGCAGCGGACAAACGAGATTCTGGAGATACTGGGCATTTCCGCTTTGAAAGATCGCATGGTACACAAGCTCTCTGGTGGAGAAAAGCGGCTGGCCGCGCTGGCAGGAGTGCTGGTAATGCAGCCGACCCTCCTCCTTTTGGATGAACCAACGTCATTTCTTGATTTTCAAGCCGCAAAACGGCTTTCCGACTGTCTGCGTGCCCTCAAGCAAAGCTGTCTCATTACCACCCACGACCTGCCGTTTGCGAAAAGCCTGTGTGACCGCTTTCTCTTTCTAGATCACGGAGAATTGTCAGCAGCGGATCCTTTCCATCAGTCACATTGCTTTTGCGCCATTTCGAGGTAATTTAAGCCGCTTTTATTATTGTTCTGCGAAAAAAAGCCTTCGAATCGCCCAGTTTGCTAGGCTTTTGCTTCTCCACCGTTTTACAGTCTTCCATTCAACCCAATCCGCACCTCAAACGCAGACAGATTTTGTTAGGCCCGGAAAGTTCCAGGATTTTAGGAGTATTCGTGCTCCGTTGTTAAATATTTCTGAACTATTTTTTGCAAAAGCACAACAGCCCGGACTTTTCAATTTGTCCAGGCTGTTGTGCTTGTTTTTCGGTGCGGTTCCTGTTCATTGTGGGTTCTCTGCTCACGACAGTTACCGCAAGCTGCGGCTTGACGGAGGGTGCGTTTGAGTTTGCATCCGCGTTGGGGATGGTGGGCCTGTCCATCGGCGTAACCGGCCCGGCAGCCGGTGCCGCAACGCTGATCGTTGAGATGTTTGGAATGATTCTGGGGCGGCTTGAAATTTTCATTGTAGTAATTGGCTTATACTCCGGTGTAAGCATCCTTCGCAGGCGCTTATTCAAAAAAGCATCCTTGTCGATTAACAATCGACAAGGATGCTCTCTTTTTTGAATGAACCTTTTGCCCCGCCGGGTGGTACTCGGGTCCCGGTAGATGCCGCGACCCGGACATTCCTTCCGCTCAAAGGGGCAGTCTGTCATGCCCGCTATCGTATCGTCTTCTTATTTTTGCCCGTAGTAGGCATGTGTTCCGTGCTTGCGCAGGTAGTGCTTATCCAGCAGCTCCTGTTGCATGGGTCCATGAGACGGTTCCAGCATCAGCGCATGGAAGTTCATAAATGCGCACTGTTCCATGACCACGGCATTGTGAACGGCGTTGACGGAATCGCTGCCCCATGCAAACGGCGCGTGACCGTTTACCAGCACGCCGGGAACGGCTGCCGGGTCAATGCCCCGCTGCGCAAAAGTCTCGATGATGACCTTGCCGGTATTCCACTCATAGCTGTCCTGATCCTCGGGCTTCCCGATCTCCTCGGGCGTCATCAGCCGGGTGCAGGGGATTTCCCCATAGAAGTAATCTCCCTGGGTAGTTCCCATGGGAGCGATGCCCCGTCCCGCTTGGGCGAAAGAGGTCGCCCACTTGGAGTGGGTGTGGACAATGCCACCCAGAGACGGCCACGCCCGATACAGTGCCAGATGGGTGTCCGTGTCGCTGGAGGGCTTATAGTGGCCTTCCGCGACTTTTCCGGACTTCAGATCCACCACCACCATATCATCCGGTACCATAGTCTCATACTCGACGCCGGAGGGTTTAATGACCATAAGACCTTTTTCCCGGTCAATGCCGGACACATTGCCCCATGTAAAGGTCACCATTCCATATTTCGGCAGCAGGAGATTCGCCTCGCAGACCTTCTTTTTCAGTTCTTCCAGCATTTGCTTTTCTCCCTTGCACACTCTGCCGGAACGCAATGCGATCCGGCAGAGATGTTTTTATTTAGAATTCCTTCAGCTTCCAGGCCACGTCGTTGTATAGCAGTTCTTTTTCCAGACCTTCCACGGTGGTGTCCCGGCCAATGTGGACAAACTCGATGTCCATCATCCGGGCCCAGTCGTGCATCTGCTCTGCCGTGACGTCGTAGCTCAGCACCGTGTGGTGTGCACCGCCCGCTGTAATCCAGCACTCTACGCCGGTGGTCAGATCTGGAAAGGCTCTCCACATCACCCGTGCAACAGGCAGATTCGGCATAGGCAGGATGGGCTTCACCGCTTCAATATCCTGCACGATCAGCCGCAGGCGTCCGCCCATGTCGATCAAGCTTGCAACAATCGCGTCTCCCGCTTTGCCCTCAAACACCAGACGGGCGGGGTCCTTCTCGTTCATGCCGATGCCCAGAGGATGGGTCTCAATCCGAGGCTTTCCCGCTGCCAAGCTGGGGCAGACCTCCAACATATGGGCGCCCAGAGAATACTCCTTGCCGTCCGTCAAGTTGTAGGTATAGTCCTCCATAAACGCGGAGGAACCGTTGCCGTTCTCGCCCATAGCCTTCATAATGGCGGTCATGGCGCTGACCTTCCAGTCGCCCTCGCCGCCGTAGCCGTAGCCCTGCGCCATCAAGTGCTGGGAGGCCAGTCCCGGCAGCTGCTCCATGCCATAAAGATCTTGGAACGTGTTGGAGAATGCGCGGCAGCCCTCGGCATCCATCATCTTCTTCATGGCGATTTCTTCTCTCGCTTGATAGCGGATGGCGGTCATGTTATCTGTGGCCACGTCATAGGCAGCGGTGTACGCCGCTACCAGCGCGTCAATCTCGGATTCCGTGACGGCGTTCATTTCCTTCACCAGATCGCCCACGGCCCAGGTGTTGACCTGCCAGCCCAGCTTAGTCTGGACTTCCACCTTGTCGCCTTCGGTGACAGCCACTTCCCTCATATTGTCGCCAAAGCGCATGACCTTCAGATCTTTGGACACTGCCACGCCGATGGCTGCCTTCATCCAGCTGCCAATCCGCTGATGAACCTCCGCGTCCTTCCAGTAGCCAGCCACGATCTTGCGGGGCTTGCGCAGACGCGCACCGATGAATCCGTGCTCCCGATCGCCATGGGCAGCTTGATTCAAGTTCATGAAGTCCATGTCGATTTCCTCATTGGGGATTTCTTGATTATACTGCGTGGCAAAATGCAGCCACGGCTTCTGCAGGTTGACAAGGCCGTTGATCCACATTTTGCTGGGGCTGAATGTGTGGCACCAGGTAATGATGCCGGCGCACTCATCGCGGTAATTGGCTTCTTTAATGGTGTCGGCAATCTCTTTGTTCGTCTTTGCCGTCACCTTGTAAACCAGCGGGTAAGGGAGTACCCGGCTCAACTCCGCCGCCATTTCCCGGGCGCGCTTTTCTACGGTTTCCAGAGTCTCCGGCCCATACAGGAACTGAGACCCGACAACAAACCAAAACTCATACTTTGCCATAGTACTCCTCCTCAAATTTGCTCTGCAGCTGTTCTTTCCACAGCAAGAGCCGATTGAAAACGTTTGATATAACGATTGAACCCTTCCATGTCGGTCGCCTCAGGCTGGCGTGTAGAGCTTCCGGTCCCGGCAAAGACGCGATTTGTCAAAAACTGTTCCAGCGTTTCCCCATCCGCCTTTTTCAGCAGATAGGCCGCCAGCAGCGCCATGCCGTAGGGTCCGCCTTCTCCCGCGGTCTCCATAATCGTTACAGGAGCGCCGCAGGCAGCAGCCAGATATTTCTGCCCTACCACAGGGGTCTTGAAAAGCCCGCCATGGCCGGTGATGCTGTCGATGCCAACGCCTTCGCCGGACAGGATGTCCATTCCGATCTTCAATGTAGACATGGTGGCATACAGTTGCGCACGCAGGAAGTTCGCCAGGGTAAATCTGCTCTCTGGGGTACGAATCACCAGAGGACGCCCCTCGTTAAAGTGCGTAACCCCTTCCCCGGCCAGATAATTGACAACGGTAACGCCGCCGCAGTCCGGTTCGCCCTCCATGCTCTTTTGATAGAGCTTGGTATACAGGGTTCCGGTGTCTGGGGAATTTCCAAAGAGATCCGTCAGATCGCCCATCAAGGAGACCCATGCGTTCATATCGTTGGTGCAGTTGTTGCAGTGGACCATGGCCACCGGCTTGCCGGTGGGTGTGGTTACCAGGTCGATTTCGGGATAGACCTTTTTCAGAGGCTTTTCCAGCACCACCATGGAAAAAATAGAGGTGCCTGCCGACACATTGCCCGTACGGGGTGCCACGGCATTGGTTGCCGTCATGCCGGTGCCCGCGTCGCCCTCAGCCGGGGCGAAGGGAATGCCGACCGGCAGCAGGCCGTCCAGCAAAGCGGCACCGCCCTCCGTCAGCACGCCGGCGTCTTCGCCTGCGTACAAAACCTTCGGCAGCAGATCCCGCAGCTTCCATGCGTAGCCTTTCGAGGCCATCAGCGCGTCAAACTGGTCCATCATGGCGCAGTCATAGTCTCCGATTGCGCTGTCAATGGGGAACATGCCGGAGGCATCCCCCACGCCCAGCGCGTGAACACCGGTAAGGGCGTGGTGCACATATCCCGCCAGGGTGGTGATGTGCGCCAGATCCTTCAAGTGGGGTTCTTCGTTCAGCACCGCTTGATACAGGTGTGCGATGGACCATCTCTGGGGAATATTGAAGTTGAAAAGCGCAGTCAGTTCTTCCGCGGCAGGCCCCGTAATGGTGTTCTGCCAGGTGCGAAACGGCGTCAGTAACTTCCAGTTTCGATCAAAGGCAAGATATCCGTGCATCATGGCACTAATCCCCATGGCGGCGATGTCCTCCCGGTTTTCCACATGGCGGAGGGCATCTTTCAAGCCCGTCCAGACCTCATCGAGGGAATAGGTCCAAACGCCGTTTTCATAGCTGCTCTTCCAGGTGTAATCCCCTCCGGATACCGGAGCGAACTTTTCGTCAATGGCGACTGCCTTGATTCGGGTAGATCCAAATTCAATGCCCAAGCAGGCTTTCATGGCTCTGCCCCCTTACTTTTTCTTGTTTTTTCGCAGGAGAACGATGCTTTGAACCACCAGGAACAGGCACAGCATGGCTGCCACAGTGATATTGGACCACCATGCCTCGTCAAAGCCCAGAGAAGAGACGATTCGCTTGATCGTGTTCAGGCTCAGCACACCGAACAGCGTTCCCACCACGTTGCCCACGCCGCCGGTCAGCAGCGTGCCGCCGATGATCGAGGAGGCAATGGCGTTCATTTCGTCTCCGGCTGCGTTGGCCACATCGCCGCTGCCGACATGCAAAAAGTACAGCAGACCGCCCAGCCCTGCCAGCATGCTACACAGCAGATGCGCCATAAATTTCGTGCGCTTTACATTGATGCCCAGCATATTGGCGCTCTGGTTGTTGCCGCCTACCGCGTAGAAGTTGCGGCCCAGTTTCGTCCAGCGAAGGACACAGAACAGCACCACGACCACCAGCAGCGCCACAACGACGCCTACTTCCACATAGGCCGGTATGTATTCGCCCAGTTTGTTGTACGAGCCAAGGCCCGGGACATAGATTCGGGTATCCTTGACGGCCAGGAACGCCTCGTTGGTGACGCGAACCGGCTCTTTACTGACAATCGTTGTCATACCTTTGGCGAAGAACATACCTGCCAGAGATACGATAAACGGCTGAATTTCCAGATAGGCTACCAAAAAGCCCTGCACCACACCGAAAGCCAGGCCGATCCCCAGCGAAATTAGAACGACCGTGAGCAGGTTCCCGCCATGCTGTTCCAGATTCACGGCGCTGACCATGCACACAAGGCAGGTGACGCCGCCGACGCTGATGTCGATTCCGCCCGTAATCATGACAATGCTCATGCCGACAGACAGGACAATGAGGGAGGCGTTGTTATTCAGAATGTTTAAAAAGTTCTGGGTTTTTGCAAAGCCGCCGCCCAAAAACAGTACAGCGGAGAAATACATCACAAAGAAAACCACAACCGTGATGGTGAGCAGCAGCATGGTGTCGCTCATTGCCGTCCGGCTTTTGAGATGGCCTTTTTTGTCAAGCGTAATTCCGTTCGGCATTGTTACGTCGCCTCCTTCACGGTTTTTCCGGCTGTGCGCTTCATGTGGGACAGTTTTTCCCGCACCACCGGAGCGCTGAGCACCACCAAGATGATGACAACCACAGCCTTGTAAGCCGGAAGCGCCGTGGACGGCACTTCATATTTATAGAGTGTCGTGGTCAAAAACTGGATGACATATGCGCCAATAATGGAACCATAGATGTTGAATTTTCCGCCGGACAGAGAGTTTCCGCCCAGAGCGACTGCCAAAATGGCATCCATCTCAATATTTTCCGCAATGCGGGAATAATTGATGCTACCGCTGCGGCTGACACGGATGAATCCGGCCACTGCCACGCAGGCGCCCAGAATCATATAGGTCAGCAGCTTAATCATCTGGGGATTCAAGCCGTTCAGGTGAGAAGAGTTGGCATTGATGCCGACTGCCTGCGTATACAGCCCCAGATTCGTAAATTTCAGCAGCGCCCAGAAAACAATCACCATGAAGATCGTGATGAAAATGGGCGTCGGGACAGGGATGCCGGGAAGAAATGTGCCCGCATACTTGAACGACACATCGTTCATAATGGGCAATTCATTATTGTTGATCCATGCCGCAATGGAACGACCGGCTGTGAACATAATTAAGGTTGCCACCATGGGTTGAATCTTGAAATAGGCAACCAGTGCGCCGTTAAACGCACCGAAGGCCATGCTCACAAAAATGCCGATCAACACTGCCAGCAGGATGGGCATGCAGGGCGAATCCGCTGAAACCTGACCGCCGCAGACCATCCGGAGGATGACGCTGCCGGCGATGGCCATGGTTGCGCCCACAGAAATATCCTGTCCGCCAGAGGACGCCGTTACCAGCGTCATGCCGATGGCCAAAAGCACCAGTTCTGACGCATTGTCGAGAACCGAGATAATATTGCCGCTTAATACCGGGTTGCCCAGGCTGTTCTGCTTGATGGAAACCGCGAAAAAGGAGGGGTCCGCAATTAGGTTGAACAGCACCAGCAGCGCAAGTGCCGCAAGCGGAATGAACAGCTGATGACGCGTCATGCGTTTCCAGAAGCTCTCCTGGGGCTTTTTTACCTGTTCTTTGGGTTCCTTTACAATTACTGGCATGATTCGTCACCTCCTGCAATGGTCGCCATGATCTGGCTCTGGGTCAGATTTTCGCCTGACAATTCACCCACAGCCTTCCGATCCCGCATGACCACCAGACGGGAGCAGGTGCGGAGCATCTCGTCAATCTCAGAGGAGATAAAGGTCACGCTTTTCCCTTCGGAAGCCAGCTTTAAAACCAATTTCTGAATTTCCACTTTCGTTCCAATGTCAATGCCGCGGGTCGGTTCATCCAAAATTAGGTACTGGGGGTTCGTCAGCAGCCAGCGTGCCAGAATGACTTTCTGCTGATTTCCGCCGGAAAGAGACTTCACGGGCGTATCCGAAGAAGCCGTCTTGATTTCCAACAGTTTGATGTACTCGTCAGCAAATGCTTCTGCCTGTGCTCTGGAGAAGGGTCTGAAAAAGCCCTTCATCACCTGCAGCGCCAAAATGATATTCTCCCGCACGGAGAGATCGCCCACAATGCCGTCTCCCTTGCGGTCCTCGGGAAGATAGCCAATGCCGTGCTTCATGGCGTCCAGCGGCTTGCTGATCTTCACGGGCTTGCCATTCATCTTGACGGTTCCGGCGGTAACATGGTCTGCACCGAAGATTGCGCGGACGCACTCGCTGCGACCGGAGCCCAGCAGACCCGTCAGACCGTTGACCTCGCCCTTTCGGATGGAAAAGTCAAAGGGCTTGATGCCGGCGCTGCTGGAGAGGCCTTCGGCCTCCAAAACAGGAACACCGTCCACGGAAACCTCTGCCGTGCAGACGTCCTTCTTGATGTCCGCCATATCGTCCAGTTCTTTGCCCAGCATCTTGGATACCAGCCGAACCCGGGGCAGATCCTCAATGACGTATTCGCCGACCAGACCGCCGTCCCGCAAAACCGTGATTCGGTCGCAGACCTCATAGACTTGATCCAAAAAGTGGGTGACAAAAATAATGCCCACGCCCTTGGCCTTCAGATCCCGCATCAGTCCGAACAGCTTTTCCACCTCCTGCTCGTCCAGAGAGGAAGTGGGCTCATCCAAAATCAGTACCTTGCAGTCCATGTCCACTGCCCGGGCAATGGCCACCATCTGCTGTACCGCAATGGAGCAGGCGCCCAACTGCTGTCTGGGACTGGCCGGAATGCCCAGCGTCTCCAGAATCTTTGCGGCGCCTTTGTTGATTTCCTTCCAGTTGGTCAGATTTCCCTTTGTCCGGCCGATGTACATATTTTCCGCCACCGTCAGATTGGGACACAGCGTAATTTCTTGATATACCGTGCTGATGCCCGCGTTCTGTGCGTCCTGCGGAGAATGGATCGACACTGCGCCGTCCACGCCCTTGATGCGAATCTCGCCGCCGTCCTTGGGATAAACGCCGGTCAAGACCTTGATCAGCGTCGATTTTCCGGCGCCGTTCTCGCCCATCAAGGCGTGAATTTCTCCTTCCCGCAAGGTAAAGTCCACATCTTGGAGCGCTCGCACACCAGGGAAGTATTTGCAGATGCCGCGCATTTCCAATACTGCACCTTCCTGCATTTTATCATCGCCTCCATTTAAGATTGTCATGCGAAAAGGCACGCGGTGCGGATTAGCAATCCGTCCGCGTGCCTTTCAAATTACGCGATTTGAGTGGTTTTGCTCACGCGGGACTTAAATGCCGAAGGTGTCCACATCAGACTGGCTGATGGTGGTTGCATCAAAGCCCTGCTCGGGAGTGTAGATAATCTTCTCGGTGGGAGCATTGCCGGCCTCAAGGCCCTGGATGATCTCGTTGATGGTTTCAGCCTGGAAGGGGTTGCACTGGCCGTCATAGTTCCAGTTACCTGCCAGCAGCTCCTGCAGTGCCCACTGGTTGCAGTCAAAGCCCATGACAATCACATCGCCGTCCACGCCGTGGGTGATGCCGGCCTTATCCAGAGCAGCCACAGCGCCGCGGGCCATGCCGTCGTTCTCGGCATAGATCACGTTGAAAGACTTGCCGGAGTCGATGACGGACTGCGTGATCTGCTGTGCAGTTGCCTCATCCCAGTCAGCGGTCTGCTGGACAACGTAGTTCCAGTTGCCCTCTGCATTGACCTTTTCGTCCAGAGCGCCGGTACGGCCGACCTGCGCGTCGGAGCCCATGTGGCCCTGAATGTGGATGATGTTGTACTCATCAAGTCCTTGAGAAGCCAGCCAGTCAACAGCGGTGACGCCTTCCTTGGGCATATCGGACACGACGGCGGCAACATACATGCTCTCGTCAGCTTCCAGCATACGGTCAAAGAGGATGACCTGTGTGCCGGCATCCTTGGCGTCCTGCAGGACGGTATCCCAGCCGGTGGTGGAGCCCGGAGACAGCAGCAGATAGTCAACCTCGTCCTGAATCATCTGCTGAGCCGTGGCAATCTGCTGGGCGGCATCATTGTTGTTATAGAATGTGGCTTCATAGCCGTTGGCCTCGGTGAACATCTCACGCATGGCACGGTCATTGGCGGTACGGTAGCCGGACTCGTTGGGGTCGTTGTTGATCACGCCGACCTTGATCAGTTCGCTTCCGGATGCAGCAGGCTTGCTGGATGCTGCCGCAGATGCAGCGCCGCTGCCGGAATTGCCGCAGGCTGCCAGAGAAAGCGCCATAGCCACGGAGAGAGCAAGTGCAAGAAACTTCTTCATAATGATACGCTCCTTCATTTATGTATTTTGTGCCTTCTGGCACAGCAGGGTAATTTGCGTCAGAGTTTATAAAAATTTAGTCGTAGTTTAGTTATTCGGCTCAAATTTTCATCTCTCTGATTATATTGAATTTTAGCATTTTGATGAAAAACTGTCAACAATCTCTTAATAAATCCAAACATATTTTACATATTGAACAATAATCCCATATTTGCTTTATGAAAAGAGGCGGTTTCAATCCTGAAAATCACTTAATAAATTAATAATTTAGTGGCAGCATTGATTTTTCATTAAAATTCGCTATAATATGATTAGGAAAACGCTCGGTCGGAGATTCTGCCATTCGGGATTCGCCGGCAAAAAGGAGATGGATACATGGCCGTCACAGCAAAAGAAATTGCGGAAAAACTCGGCATTTCTCCCGCAGCCGTCTCTCTGGCTATGAACGGGAAACCCGGCGTCAGCGCCGCCACCCGAGAGCGAATTATTGCGGAAGCGGTTCGGATGGGGTATGCCATTCAAAAGGAAGCTTCCCCGGCAGCGAACATCCGCTATGTGATCTTCCTTGAACGCGGCGACGCGGTAAAGGAAACCTCCTTTTATTCCATCGTTCTGCAAGGAATTGAAGCCCGCGCCAAGAAGCTGGGCTACAATGTTTTTATCAGTTACTTTTACGCCGACGGCAACTGGGAAGATCAAGTCACATCGATCTGCAGCGACGTGTCCGGCCTCATTCTCCTGGGCACGGAGGTCACCGACAGGCACATTCGAAAAGTGCAGGAGGGTGATTTCGCAAAGCAAAATATTCCCATGGTCATGGTGGACAACACAACAGATCTGACGGATATCGATTGTGTCGTGGGCGACAATCAGGGCGGCGCCTATAAAGCCGTGTCCTATCTGCTGAAAAAAGGGCATCCGGACGTGGGGTATCTGCGCTCCACCACCCGCGTCGGCAGCTTTGAAGCGCGGGAGTTGGGCGTTCGCAAGGCTCGGCTGGACGCAGGTCTGGGCGGGCAAACGCCGCTCCAGTGCGTGGATGTGAGCATCTCCTCCGAACAGGCATTCTACGATATGAGCGCATGGCTGTCCCACGGTGGGAAACCGCTCTCGGCATTTTTTGCCGACAACGACATCATTGCCGCTTCCTGCATCCGAGCGCTGAAAGCTAGCGGATACCACGTCCCCGATGATGTCTCTGTTATCGGATTCGATGATATGCCCATCTGCACAATGGTCGATCCCCCTCTTTCCACTGTACATATTTCCAAAGAACTGATCGGGCAGCTGTCTGTGGACATTCTGCACCGGCGCATCAACGATGGGACGCACAATCTGGCTGACAAGCGCACGGATGTGTTCCACACTACGGTGTCCACGCACCTTGTCAAGCGGGAGAGTGTGGCCAACTTCTATAAGTGAGTGTTTCACGCCGCCGCATCTGCTTCAAGTGGCAAATTGATCCCAATTCATATTGAAGCCAAACGCCTGCCCGCACTGCGGGCAGGCGTTTGATCGTGCAAACAATGGCTGACTCAACGCCGATTCGTCTCTTCTGTGCCGGATCGGCGGCATCTTTATCGCCCTTCAGATTACGGCCCGGCCAGTTGCTTGCCGGGGTGAAAGAAAATGGCATTCCGTCAAAGAACGGCAAACTCCCTTGGGGCCTGCAACCAAAGAATAAAAAAATCGTCTATAATGGTACAGGCAAAAAATACCTGCTATCATGCATAATAAAAGTCTGGAGTACGCCATGAACGACGAAGAAATCATTCATCTATATTGGGGGCGAAGCGAATCCGCCATTGAGCAAACCGGCGTAAAATACGGTGCCGCGTGTCGCAGTACAGCTCGGCGGATTCTGCCGGATGTGCGGGATGCCGAAGAGTGTGTCAGCGATGCGCTGATGCGGCTTTGGAACGCCATTCCTCCGGAACATCCCCGCTGCCTGCGGGCCTATCTGTTGCGTGTGGTACGCAACCTCGCGCTAGACAAAGCCCTTTATAACAGCGCGGGAAAGCGTGCCAGTGCGTTGGAAACATCATTTGAAGAGCTGGAACCGTATCTGGCCGGCGAGGATTCCGCCGACCAGATGATGGAGCAGCAGGAGCTGCAAGAATTTTTACGCCGATTCCTTGCTTCGCAAAGCAAGGATAACCGGGTAATTTTTGTGCGCCGGTACTGGTACGGCGAAAGTGTTCAGGAAATTGCGCAGGCGCTGCATGTCAGCGAGGGCACGGTAAAATCCTCCCTTTTCCGGACGCGCTCCCGCCTGCGGGAATCTATGCGAAAGGAAGAACTGTCACGATGAATCAACAGCAATTTGAAATATTTCAGTACGCCGCAGAGGATCAGCTTTTGGAAGAAGCGCAGGCCGCAGGCATACATCGAAGCCGGTATTGGGGCATCTTGGCTCTTGCCGCCTGCTTTTGCGCGGTGGTGCTGGTAGCCGCGGTCTGGAAGCCCTGGTCCCGGGAAAAACAGGCGCAACTTGGCAATCCGACGGAGGAAGTGACCGCCGCGACCATACAGACCCTTGGGTATCGCATGGAGATCCCCAAAAGCGCGAAAAACGTGGTATACTCCACCGTGGACGTCTCCGCAGAGTCCGAGGTTCCCATGGCACAGGTCCGCTATGATCTGGGGACTCAGGCCTACACCTATCGCGCGCTGAAAACGGCGGAAAGCGCAGATATTTCCGGCATCAGCCAGACGTGGACAAACGATCTTTCCTGGGATGCCGGGGACGCCAAAATGCGCCTTTGCTCCAATGACACCGATGCATGGGTCGGATGGTATGACCCGGATGAGGGCACGCAGTGGTGTCTGAGCAGCGAAGGCGATGAAACAGGGCTGCTAAATGACGCCCTGTCGCTGGCGAAGGATCTGGGGATTGACTTTTCCACTGCGCCGGAGGGCGCGGAGGACGTGACCGTCGATGCCTTCGAGCAAGACGGCTTAACCGTGGCGCAAACGCAGTTTACGTACAGCGGAATCCGCTATGCCTACCGGACGGCATCCACGCCAGAGGTCACGCTCACCGACATCTCCGGTCAGCAGGCGCAATACACGCAAACGGCGCAATTTCAGGTTTCGTGGTGCAATGCCCAGCTGTCCTTCACGCCGGATGGCAGCGGCAAAATTTTGTGGCTGGACGTTGTTCCCGGTCTGGTTTACAGCCTGAGTGTTGAGCAAGGCGCTTCCGCGCAAGCGCTCACTGACATGGCCAATACGCTGTTTGTCCCGGCGCAGGGTGACGTTGGCTGATTCTGTGCAGGGCAAAATATTACATGGATAGAAGGATGATTATATGAAGAAGATGCAGGCTTTATTTGCGCTTCTATGTTGCGTTGCCATGCTCTCGGGCTGTGGGAGCGCCCCCGCGGGGCAGGCCGCAAGTGCCAACGTCTCGGCGCAGTCCGCCGCAAAAACAGTTGCGCCGCTGCCGGAAGCGCTGAAGATCGACGCCCTCGACGGGTGCACCTTTGCCGCCGGATTTGAAGCATCTGACGTGGCATTGAACGACGATGGAATGTTGTGCGTTCATCTGACGGTTTACGACTACGAGCGGTTTGACCTGGCGGATATCGGTCAGCTGGCCGTGGGAGACACGCTGGTCATCGACCAGAAAGACATGGTCGTGGAGACCTTGGAGGAAGATGACAGCGGCTACATCACCATCAACGGCGGGCTGGAAGCAGGCGGCTGCGAGCTGAAAACCGACGAGGACGGCGTGTATTACGAAAATCTCCCCGACGACGCAAAAAGCTATCACGTGCTGGGTGAGGCCACGCTTCCCATCGATCAAGACTTTGTGTTTAAGGACAGCTCCGATCTTGAAAAGCCGGAGCAGAAAATGTATGCCGGTGATTTTCTGATGGCCATGGAGTCCAGTGACCGCAGCTTTACGCCCTATGCAACGTCGGTTTCCGTTGAGAACGGCAAGATTTTCAAGATCACGCAGGTTTATGTTCCATAAGGAAGCTCATAAAATAAACAAATCTTATCAATAGAAAAGAGGCTATTTTCATATGAAACGAGCACTTGTGCTGCTTTTGTCCTTTGCGCTGCTTCTCGCGGCAAGCGGCTGCGCATCCAATGGAGGTGCGCCCGCGGCATCGTCTGCCGGTCCTGTACCGGAGCCGTCCACTTCTGCGGCAGCATCCACCCAACAGCCGCCGCAGAATAGCGGCAAGACGCCGGAATCGGCTCCCTCCGCCTATGATAAACTGCTGGAAACATACCGTCTGGCGCTGTCGGAGCAGTGGGACGGTGAAACGCTTTTGAAAAACGACTTGAGCCTGCTTCTTCTGGGCAAGTCCGCTGATACGGTTGGATATTGTCTTTTAGATGTGGACGGCGACGGCTCGGATGAGTTACTGGTGGGTGCGTGCACGGGTGAGGCCTATCCGGATCAAATGATTTTTGACCTGTACACCTTGGATGACGGCGTTCCATTCCATGTGTTCAGTGGGCAGGAGCGGGATCGCTACTATTTCTATCAAGACGAAGCGGCTCCGAATGTGTACTTCTTCTATAATGAAAACTCGTCCAGTGCCTTCCAGAGCGGGTATCTGTCCATGCATCTTGATGACGAAGAGCTGGACGTCGATCAAGCCGTTTTGTATGACGCCCAGGCAGACAGCCAGAATCCATGGTTTTCCGGCTCCGAGGACGATGGCGTTGTAAGCAACGACCAGCCCATGGAGGAATCCCTTGCGCAGGGAATCATTGCCTCCTATCAAGCCGCAATCATTAGACCTCCGTTTACCCCCTTTCACTGAACAATCCTTAACGCACGGCAAGTGAAACAGCCAGCCGCATCCCGATCTATGGGTGCAGCTGGCCGTTTTTTTTAGTTTCTTTTTCTGTTCGCCACCAGTGCTCTTTAGGGCATTAGCCATCTTGACTGCGCCCT
>JALCRR010000037.1 GCA_022652815.1 Oscillibacter sp. | reverse complement strand
TTCGGGTTCATCGACAAGCTCAGGGCGCGGAAAAATCCGCGCCCTTTATCGTCCCTTTTTCTTCCATACGCTTGCAATGTGCAGGTATTTTTGCTATATTATAATGATTATTGTGTATTTTGGGTTGTTGTGCCCGTTTGCTATATAAAATTCTGCTGCGAGGTGAAGACGGTGTACTTAAAAGCACTGGAAATTCAGGGCTTTAAGTCCTTTCCCGATAAGACTGTATTAAACTTTGGCTCGGATATCACG
The DNA here is from genome assembly GCA_022652815.1 of Oscillibacter sp. Taxonomy (GTDB): domain Bacteria; phylum Bacillota; class Clostridia; order Oscillospirales; family Oscillospiraceae; genus Oscillibacter. The sequence goes on along the minus strand of JALCRR010000037.1, from coordinate 21,459 downwards.
GCGATTGTCGGCCCCAACGGTTCCGGCAAGTCCAACATTTCGGATGCTATCCGCTGGGTCATGGGCGAACAGAGTACGAAAAACCTCCGCGGCGCCAAAATGGAGGATGTGATTTTCGGCGGTACCGCCAAGCGCCCCCAGCTGGGCTTTGCGCAGGTGACGCTGGTCATTGACAACACCGGGCATATTTTTCCCACCATGGAGGAAACCGAGGTCGCCGTTACCCGCCGTTATTACCGCTCCGGCGAGAGCGAGTATTATATCAACCGCCAGTCCGTCCGTCTGAAGGACGTGACGGAGCTGTTCATGGATACCGGCATGGGCAAGGAGGGCTATTCCTTGATCGGCCAGGGCCGCATTGATGAGATTCTCTCCACCAAGAGCGGAGACCGCCGGGAGGTCTTTGAAGAGGCCGCCGGTATCTCCAAATACCGCCACCGCAAGGAGGAGTCGGAGCACAAGCTTGAGCGCACAGACGAGAATCTGGTGCGTATCAACGATAAAATTGCGGAGTTGGAGTTGCAGGTGGAACCCCTGCGGGATCAAGCGGAAAAAGCGAAGAAGTATCTGGTGCTGCGGGATGAACTGCGGACGCTGGAAATTTCCGTGTGGCTGACTAATCTGGATGATCTGAAAATAAATGCCCGGAAGCTGGAATCGGATTTCCACGCTGCGGAGGAGGCACGGGACAAGGCCCGGGCTGATCTTGATACCCTGTATGCCGAGAGTGAGCGCTGCGGCGAGGCCATGCAGCAAAAAGATATGGAGGCAGAGACCATTCGCACGTCCGCCTCTGAACTGGATGGACAGATAGCCGAGCAGGAATCTGCCATCGCCGTGCTGGAAACCACGATTTCCCACAATCAGGAGAATATTGAGCGGGCAAAGCGGGAGCTTGCGGAGCAGGATTCCCGCGCCGGCAGCCTTACCCAGCAGATTGCCGATCAGACTGCCCGCATTGCTGCCATTGATCAAGAGATCGCGGCATTGAACGCCGCCCTTTCGGATTTGCTGCAAAAGGCGCATACGGCCTCTGAACAGGCCGGCGGCGCACAGGCGGAAGCCGAGGCCCTGCGCGGAAAAGAAGCCATCGCGGTGGCTGCCGCCGCCGATGCCAGAGCGGAACAGTCTGCCCTAGCAGCCGGCAACAGCCAGATTTCGGAGCGCCGGAATGCGGTGCTGGCAGAAAAGAAAAATACGCAAACCCGCATTGCTAAGACGGAGCAGGAAGCGAAGGAAAATCGCCTGGCTCTGGAAGATGCACGGGAGGATGCCCAAGCAGCGGCCAATATCATCTCCGGGCACAACCTGCGGATGGAGGAGCGGAAGAAAAAAGCCGCTGCCGCAACGGACACCAGAATGAAGCTGACCATGGACGTCGGCAATATGGATAACCGTATCCGCATGCTCACGGAAATGGAAAAGGAGTACGAGGGCTTTTCCAAGGCTGTCCGCATGGTGATGCAGGCGCAGAATTCTCTGCGTGGTATCCATGGCCCGGTTGCCAGTTTGATGAAAACCGACGCAAAATACTCGGTTGCCATTGAAATTGCCCTCGGCGGCGGACTGCAAAACATTGTGGTGGATCGGGAAGAGGACGCCAAGGCTGCCATCGGCTTTTTGAAGCAGCGGGATGCCGGCCGCGCTACTTTTCTGCCGCTGACCGCCATCCGGGGCGACGAGTTGCGGGAAGCGCATCTGGACAGCGAATACGGCTATGTGGGCGTTGCCTCCCGTCTTGTGACCTTCGATCAGAAATATCAGAACATTTTTAACAATCTTCTGGGCCGAACCGTGATTGCCGAGGATCTTGACAGCGGAATCGCCATGGCCCGGAAATATCAGAACCGATTCCGCATCGTCACGCTGGACGGCCAGGTTATCAACCGCGGCGGCTCCATGACCGGCGGCAGCGTGAACCGGAACGCGGGCGTGCTGTCCCGGGCCTCTGAGCTGGAAAAGCTGAATGCGCAGGCGGGAAAGCTTCACGAGCAGTTGGAAGCTGCCATTAAAGCCGAGCAGACTTTGAATCGGGAACTCTCCGCTGCCCAGTATGAGCTGGAGACGGCGGAAGCCCAGCAGCGCCAGGCCGAGGACGAGGTCCTGCGGCTGGAGGGTGCGAAGAACCACTACGACATTCTGCTGACCGGGCTTCGGGACAATCTGGAAAACCTGGACGGCGAGCTGACGAGCCTTGATGCCCGCCTTGCCGATAATGCCCAGTGCGCCAAATCCGCCGATGCGGAGATCACCGCGCAGGAGACTCAGGCCGCCCAGTACCGCGCCGAAGCGGAAACCATTCTCTCCGGCCAGACGGAGCTTTTGGCCAAGTCCGGTGCCCTAACGGAGGACATCTCCGCCCGGAAGTCCGATCTTGCCGGATTGACGGCGGAGAAAGAAACCACCAATCGTAGCCTTGCAGACCTCACCGCTCTGCGGGAGCAGATGAGCGGCGATCAAGAGGAAAAAGCGGCCCAGACCGCTTCCTACCAGCACAATATCGATGCGGCGCAGGCCGAGATCGAATCCCACCGGGGAACCATCGGCCAACTGCAGGAAAAGGCGCAGGCCTTTAAGACACAGCTCTCCACTCTAAATGAGGAAAAGCTTCAGATGGAGGCGGAACGCACGGCCAAGAGCAAGGCGGGTCAGAATATGAACGAAATCCTCCTAAATCTGGAGCGCAGCGCCTCAAAGCTGGAACAGAAGATGTCTACCTCCGCCATGGAGGAAAAGCAGATACTCGACCGTCTGTGGGAGCATTATGAGCTCTCCCACTCTGATGCCCAGGCCCAGCGGGTGGAGCTTGAAAGTCTGCCCAAGGCCAGCCGCCGCATCGGCGAGTTGAAACGGGACATGTCCGCATTGGGAACGCCGAACATCGGTGCCATTGAGGAGTTTGACCGGGTCAACACCCGCTATACCTATCTCACCGAGCAGCGCAACGACGTGGAAAAGGCCAAGGGCGAGCTGGAAGGCGTCATCGAGGAGATCACCAACCAGATGACGGCGATCTTTGCCGAGCAGTTCAAGCTTCTGACGGAGAGCTTCCAGTCCACGTTTACCGACCTCTTCGGCGGCGGACAGGCCACGCTGGAGTTGGAGGATGAGCATGACATTCTCAACTGCGGCATCGAGATCAAGGCGCAGCCTCCTGGCAAGACGCTAAAGACCATCTCGCTGCTCTCCGGCGGAGAGAAGGCGTTCGTGGCCATTGCTTTGTATTTCGCCATTTTGAAAGTCCACCCGACGCCGTTTTGCGTCATGGACGAGATTGAGGCGGCACTGGACGATGTAAACGTGACCCGTTACGCCCGCTATATGCGCACGCTTTCTGACCGGACGCAGTTTATCGTCATCACCCACCGCCGCGGCACCATGGAGGAAGCCGACGTTTTGTACGGCGTCACCATGCAGGAGCAGGGCGTATCCAAGATCTTGACCATCAATATGAACGATCTGGCCAAGGAACTGAAAATAAAATGAGGAGCAACACATGGGCTTTTTCAATAAGATCAAAAACATTACTACCAACCTTTTCGGCGGCTTTACCGAGGCGGACGAGGCCTTCTTTGACGAGCTGGAGGAGACACTGATTCTGGCGGATCTCGGTGTGGACACGGCCACCGACGCGGTGGAGCAGCTTCGCGCCCGGGTTCGGAAAGAGCATCTGCGCGATCAAGAGGAGGTTCGCAAGGCCCTGCGGGAGATTCTGGCGGATATGATGTCCGTTGGCGACCCTGCGCTCGACCTTTCCACGCAGCCCTCCGTTGTTCTGGTCATCGGCGTCAACGGCGTGGGCAAGACCACCTCCATCGGCAAGATGGCAAATCAGCTGAAGGGGGAGGGCAAGCATGTCCTTCTCTGCGCGGCGGATACCTTCCGCGCGGCGGCAGCCGACCAGCTGCAAATCTGGGCGGAGCGTTCCGGCTGCGAGCTGGTGCGCCAACACGAGGGCGCCGATCCCGGCGCGGTGCTGTTTGATGCGCTGGCTGCGGCGAAAGCCCGCGGCGCGGACGTGGTTCTGTGCGACACCGCCGGGCGGCTGCACAACAAGGCAAACTTAATGGCAGAGCTGGGCAAGCTCTCCAAAATCATTGATCGGGAGTGCCCCGGCGCAGCGCGGGAGACGCTTCTGGTGCTGGATGCCACCACCGGACAAAACGGTCTGATTCAAGCGCGCCAATTCAAGGAGACCGCCGGCTTGACCGGCATTGTCCTCACCAAGCTGGACGGCACAGCCAAGGGCGGCATCGTCATCGCCATTGCAAGGGAACTTGGCGTGCCCGTGAAATTCGCCGGCGTGGGCGAGGGCATCGACGATCTGAAGCCCTTTGGCCCCCAGGAATATGTAGAAGCCATCATCTAACTTTGGGCGTAGGACGGGTCATTTGGCCTGCGCCGCGCTGCAATCAATCAAAGGAGAACTGAAATGACAAGAGCGGATGGACGGGCGCTGGACGAACTGCGCCCTATTCAAATCACGACTGATTTTGTAAAATTTGCAGAGGGTAGCTGCCTCATTTCGTGCGGCGATACGAAGGTTCTGTGCTGTGCCAGCGTAGAGGAGAAAACCCCGCCCCATGTGGCGGAGGGCACTGGCTGGGTGACGGCGGAATATTCCATGCTGCCCCGTGCCAATCGGGAGCGCAGCAAGCGCGACATTGCCAAGCTGAAGCTCTCGCCCCGCTCTGCTGAAATTCAGCGGCTGGTGGGTCGCTCTCTGCGAGCCGCTGTGGATATGACCAAGCTGGGGGAGCGCACCATCAACATTGACTGCGATGTGCTGCAGGGCGACGGCGGCACCCGGACGGCCTCCGTTACCGGCGGCTTTCTGGCCATGGCGATTGCCTGCCAGAAGCTGGTGGCAGACGGCATTCTTCCCGAAACGCCTGTCCGGCATTTCGTCTCCGGCGTGAGCGCCGGTATCGTGGGCGAGGAGCTGATGCTGGATCTTCAGTACAGCGAGGACAGCCGCGCGCAGGTGGATCTCAACTGCATTATGAACGATGCGGGGCAGATCATCGAGCTGCAGGGCACCGGCGAAGGCCGCGCCTTCACCGTGGAGGAACAGCAGAAGCTGGTGGCTCTGTGCGCGAAGGGAAACCGGGAGCTGATTGCACTTCAAAAAGAAATTTTGGGAGGACATCTGTGATGCCGGAAAATCAGAAGTTTGTACTGGCAACGCATAACCCGGGAAAGCTAACGGAGATGAGCGCCATTCTGGGCACGCTGGGCGTGGAAGTCGTTCTGCCCTCTGATCTGGGAATCACGGTGGACGTGGAGGAGACGGGGGAGACCTTTGCCGAAAATGCCATGCTGAAGGCACGCGCCATCTGCGAGGCGGCAAAGCTTCCTGCCATCGCGGACGATTCCGGACTCTGCGTGGACGCACTCAACGGCGGCCCCGGCGTTTACTCCGCCCGTTACGGCGGGGAGGGACTGGACGATGCCGGACGGCGGATGCTGCTGCTCACAAATCTCCGGGGCATGGGAACCCGGGCTGCGCATTTTTCCTGCGCCATTGCCTGCATGTTTCCAAACGGCGACACCTTGACGGCGGAGGGACGGTGCGACGGCACCATCGCCTACGCTCCGGCAGGTGACGGCGGATTCGGCTATGACCCTGTGTTCTTCTACCCCAACAAGGCAAAAACCTTTGCACAGCTGACGGCGGAGGAGAAGAACGAGATCTCGCATCGCGGCAAGGCCCTGCGGGAATTTTCCGAAAAACTTGCAACTTATCTCGGCAAATAAACGTCCAAGTAACGGACGTTATGAAGATTAGGAGAAACTATGGAACTGACAAGCAAACAACGGGCGCAGCTGCGCGGACTTGCCAACAGCATTGATACGATTCTTCAAGTGGGCAAGGAAGGCCTGACGGAGAACCTCATCAAGCAGGCAGACGATGCCCTGGAAGCCCGGGAGCTCATCAAAGGCCGTGTACTGGACAACAATCTGGAATACGATGCCCGGAAAGCCGCCGGCGAGCTGGCAGCCGCCACACGGGCAGAACCGGTGCAGGTCATCGGCACAAAGTTCGTGCTGTATCGGGAGAGCCACCGCCTGCCCAAGGACAAGCGCATTGTTCTGGTGAAGCCGACAAAAAAGAAGCCGCAGTAAGCGGCTGCCCAATTTTGAATCTGGGGGAATGATGATGCGCATCGGCGTTTACGGAGGAACCTTCAATCCGCCCCATCTTGGCCACCTAACAGCGGCCCGTGCGGTTTTTGAACTGCTGAAGCTGGATCAGCTTTTGCTGATTCCGGCAGGGACTCCGCCCCATAAGGAAATGCCCGCGTTCAGCCCTACGGCGGCGCAGAGACTGGAAATGACCCGTCTGGCCGGCGAGCAGCTGGGCCTGGGCGACAAAGTGGAAACACTGGATCTCGAGGTTGCGCGGGGAGGAAAGAGCTTTACCTCCGACACGCTGGCCACAATCCATGCGCTTTATCCGGATGCGGAGCTGTGGCTGCTGATGGGGACAGATATGTTTTTGTCCCTGCACGCATGGCATGAGCCGGGAAAGATTTTTGACCTTGCAGGGATTGCGGCTTTTGGCCGCACGGAGGAGGACACCGAGCCGCTTTTTGCCCTCCAGCGGGAGCGGCTGTACCGCGAATATTCCAACGCCCGCCTCTTTACCTTGACAGTGCCCGGCGTCATCGACATTTCATCTTCGGAAGAGCGGGACAGACTATCTCACGGCACGGGCGAATATGATCTTGCCCCGGCAGTCTACGGCTACATTCTGAAAGAAGGGCTGTATGGCACAAACGCGGATTTAAAGCATCTGCCGCTTGAAAAACTCCGCCCGGTGGCACTCAGCTATCTCAAGCACAAACGGATTCCCCACGTCCTCGGCACCGAGCAGGAGGCCATTCGCCTTGCCCTGCGCTACGGGGCGGATGTGGAAAAAATTCGTGTGGCGGCGCTGCTTCACGACTGCACCAAGAAGCTCGAAATGGAAGAGCAGCTGGCGCTGTGTACGCAGTACGGCATTGCACTGGACGAGCTGGAGCAAAAGGCCTTGAAGCTGCTCCATGCCAAGACCGGCGCGGCCATCGCCAGAGATGTGTTTGGCGTGGACGATGAAATCTACACCGCAATTTTCTGGCACACGACAGGCCATGCCAACATGACACTTTTGGAAAAGATCATGTATCTGGCAGATTACATCGAGCCCACCCGTGATTTTCCGGGTGTGGACAAACTTCGTAAAGTGTGCTATGACAGTCTGGACGCTGGCCTTGAACTGGGGCTTGCCATGACTGTGGAAGAAATGAAGGAACGGGGCAACCCCGTGCACCAGGCGACCCTTGCGGCACTGGCATATCTGAAAGGACAGTAAAATTTGAACGACAGATATCAAGAAGGGCGTTCGGCCCGTCGAAAAGAGTGGGATGAGGAACGGCCGACGAATGCGGCACATTCCCCAAAACATAAAAAGCATCGTAGCCGCCTAACCCGTCAGCAGAAAATCCTGGTGGGAGTGTGCGTTGCCCTAACCGTGGTACTGGGACTGGTGATTGCCTATAAGGCGCTGTTTGTCAAGCCTGACCTGCCGGGTATTCTGGGCAACTCGTCGGAAGTAACGGAAGACGGCATGGCACCGAAGGTTTCCGGCGAGCGGAAATCCGATGATTACTATACCATCTTGCTGCTGGGCAGAGATACCGGCGGCGGCGGAAACTGCGATACCATGATGCTGGTTTCCTACGATGTCACCAACCAGAACCTAAACGTCATGTCCATTCCCCGGGACACCATGGTCAATGTTCCCTGGGATGTGAAAAAAATCAACTCCGTCTATAATTATTACGGCGGGGACGAAAAAGGCATCAAGGCGCTGGACGGCGAAATTTCCGATCTGCTGGGCTTCGTGCCGGATTACTCCGTCATTGTGGAGTGGGAGGCTGTGGGCAAGCTGGTGGATGCCATCGGCGGTGTGGAATTCGATGTGCCGCTGGACATGAACTACGAAGATCCCTATCAAGATCTTTCCATCCACGTGAACAAGGGCTTGCAGACGCTCAACGGCGAGCAGGCCATGGGCGTCATTCGCTGGCGCCACAACAACAGCGGTGGCGGCTATGCCTCCGGCGATCTGGGCAGAATCGAAACCCAGCAGGCGTTCTTGAAAGCCGTCATCAAGCAGCTGCTTCAAGTGAAGAACGTCAGCAAAATCCAAAAGTTTTCCAAGATTTTTGAGGAGAATGTCACCACGGATCTCTCCGTGCAGAATCTGTTCTGGTTCGGCAAATCCGCCATCATCGGCGGCCTTTCCATGGACAATGTAAACTTTGTCACCATGCCGAACAAGACGGCCTCCTGCTGGAGCCGCACATATCACAACTATCAGTCGTATGTCGTGCCCGATCCCGACGCCATGCTGGAACTGGTCAATACCGCACTCAGCCCGTTTGTGGAAAAGGTGACTTTGAGCCAGCTGGATTTGATGAGCGTCAACTCGGACGGTTCCATTTCTTCTACCACCGGCCATGTGGAAGACAGCAAGGCAACGAAGGCTCCCTCCATTCCTGCGCATACGGATACAACGCCGGTAGATAATGAAGGTACCGGCGAAGCCGATCCCAACACCGAAAATCCGCCTACGGAGGACGTTCCTTCCGGTGGAGAAACCGGCGGAAGTACAAGCGAAAATCCCGGCGGCAACCCCGGAACCGGCGAAGAAACCGGTGGCGATTCCGGAACGTCCGGCGGCGAGACAACAACACCCGGCACATCCGGTGGAGAGACCGGCGAAGGCACAACCGGCGAAGAGGGTTACGGCGAGATTACAACGCCCGCCGAACCCACGGAGCCGACCGTTACGGGCAATGCAACCTAACGGTCAGAAAGGATAATTATTATATGACACCAAAGGAAATTGCACTGGCGGCAGCGAAAGCGCTGGACGCCAAAAAGGGACAGGAGATTGCGGCAATCGAGATTACGGATCTGACCGCGATTGCGGACTATTTCGTCATTTGCACCGGTACCTCCAATACGCAGATCAACGCCCTGTGCGGCGCTGTGGAAGAGGAGCTGGACAAGCTGGACGAGCATGTTCTCCGTCGGGAAGGCTATCGTGACGGCACCTGGGTGCTGCTGGATTACGGCTGCGTCGTGGTTCACGTCTTTTCCCAGGAGGCAAGAGAGTTCTATTCGCTGGAGCGGCTCTGGAGCGACGGAAAGCGAATTGACCTGAGCGGAGAGCTGACCCGGGACTGAAAGATGCGGGATGGGAAGATTTGTCTTGACAAAACCCTGCAACCCTTATAAAATGTGGTACAATACAAGCAATGATGGGAAGAAAGACGGAGCCATTCTGCCTTCAGAGAGCCGGCGGACGGTGTGAGCCGGCGGAGAGTGTCCGTAAAACTGATCCCGGAGCTTCCTGCCTGAAAAGAAAAGTAGGACAGGACGGCATGGCCCCGTTACAGGCTGATGATCCAGAAGCTGGGTCACTGAGGGTCGCTTGGGCAACCGGCGGCTGAATCAGGGTGGTATCGCGTGTTTACGCCCCTGACCGTAAAAGGTTAGGGGTGTTTTTTTCGCTCCTGACGCAAATCGAAAAGGAAATGAAGGAGAATACCATGAAGTACGATTTTGAACAAATCGAAAAGAAATGGCAGCAGAAGTGGCTGGAGGAAAAGCCTTTCACCGCTGTCAACGGGGATAAGACCCGTGAAAAATTCTTTGGCTTGATTGAGTTCCCGTATCCCTCCGGTCAGGGCTTGCATGTAGGCCATGCCCGCCCCTTTACGGCGATGGACATCATCTGCCGCAAAAAGCGGATGCAAGGTTACAATGTTCTGTTCCCCATCGGCTATGACGCCTTTGGCCTGCCGACAGAGAACTACGCCATCAAAAACCACATCCATCCCGCCAAGGTGACCCACGACAATGTGGCCAACTTCCGCAAGCAGCTGCAAATGCTGGGCTATTCCTTTGACTGGGATCGTGAAGTGAATACCACTGACCCGGATTATTACAAGTGGACCCAGTGGATTTTCCTGCAGATGTTCAAGAAGGGTCTTGCCTATAAGGCATCCATGCCCGTGAACTGGTGCACCTCCTGCAAGATCGTCCTCGCCAACGAGGAAGTGGTGGAGGGCGTGTGCGAGCGCTGCGGCGGTCAGGTCATCCGTAAGGAAAAGAGCCAGTGGATGCTGGGCATCACCAAGTATGCCGATCGCCTAATCGACGATCTGGACGACGTGGACTTCATCGAGCGCGTCAAGATCCAGCAGAAGAACTGGATCGGCCGCTCTTACGGCACCGAGGTTGACTTTGAGACTACCATCGGTGATAAGATGACTGTTTACACGACCCGTTGCGATACGCTGTTCGGCGTGAGCTATATGGTCGTCTCCCCAGAGCATCCGTTCCTGGAAAAGTGGAAGGATAAGCTGACCAACTGGGCTGAGGTCAAGGCCTATATCGACGAGGCTGCCCGCAAGTCCGATCTGGAGCGTTCCGACCTCAGCAAGGAGAAGTCCGGCGTCCGCCTGCAGGGGATGGAGGCCATCAACCCGGTCAATGGCAATCACATCCCCGTGTTCGTCTCTGACTACGTCCTCATGGGCTACGGCACCGGCGAGGTCATGGGCGTGCCCGGCCACGATCAGCGTGACTGGGATTTTGCCACCAAGTTCGGCCTGCCCATCATCGAGGTGGTCAAGGGCGGCGATGTGACTAAGGAGGCCTTCGTCCTCAAGGACGATACCGGCATCATGGTCAACTCCGGCTTCCTCAACGGCATGACCGTCAAGGAAGCAATCCCCGCCATGAAGGAATACGTCACCAAGCAGGGCTTCGGCCATGCCAAGACCAACTTCAAGCTGCGCGATTGGGTTTTCTCCCGTCAGCGCTATTGGGGCGAGCCCATTCCTCTGGTGAACTGCCCGAAGTGTGGCTGGGTGCCCCTGCCTGAAGAGCAGCTGCCCCTGCTGCTGCCCCAGGTGGACTCCTACGAGGTCACCGACACCGGCGAAAGCCCCCTTGCCAAGATGACCGACTGGGTCAACACCTCCTGCCCCCAGTGCGGCGGTCCTGCCAAGCGCGAAACGGATACCATGCCCCAGTGGGCCGGTTCTTCCTGGTACTTCCTGCGCTATATGGATCCCCATGACAACGATGCGCTGGCCAGCAAGGAAGCGCTGGATTACTGGTCTCCCGTGGACTGGTACAACGGCGGTATGGAGCATACCACACTGCATTTGCTGTACTCCCGGTTCTGGCACAAGTTCCTCTATGACATCGGCGTGGTGCCCACTAAGGAGCCCTATGCCAAGCGCACCAGCCACGGCATGATTCTGGGCGACGGCGGCGAGAAAATGTCCAAATCCCGCGGCAACGTGGTTAACCCCAATGACATTGTGGCGCAGTACGGCGCCGATACCATGCGCACGTATATTATGTTCATCGGCGACTTTGAAAAGGCCGCCACCTGGTCTACCGAGGCCGTCAAGGGCTCTAAGCGTTTCCTGGACCGTGTGTGGAACATGGCCGAAAACGCCACCGATAGCTACGAGCTGACGCCTGCCAACGAGGCCGTCATTCACAAGACCATCAAGAAGGTCACGGATGACATCGACACCTTGAAGATGAACACGGCCATCTCCGCCATGATGAGCATGCTCAATGAGTTCTACGCCAACGGTGCCAGCCGCGGCGACATGAAAATTCTGCTGCAGCTGCTCTGCCCGTTTGCCCCCCATATCGTGGAAGAGCTGTGGGAGAGCCTGGGCTTTGCCAAGATGACGGGCAAGATGGCCTGCCAGAGCGAGTGGCCCACCTACGATGAAAGCAAGACCATCGCATCCACGGTGGAAATGGCGATTCAGGTCGGCGGCAAGCTGAAGGGCACGGTTGTGATGCCCATGGACAGCGATGAGGAGTCTGTTGTCGCAGAGGCTATGAAGGTCGAAAAAGTCCAGAAGGCCACCGATGGGATGCAGATTGTTAAGACGATCTATGTCAAGAACCGTCTGGTCAATTTGATCGTAAAGCCCCGGTAATTTTGTGATACCAGTCTTTGCACGTCTTGAAATTTGGCAAAAGTCAAGAGTAAATTGAACAAATTATTAAATTATTTTTAGACTGCAACGCTCATGCCCTGAAACAGGGTCCCGGCGGTGTTCCAGGAGAGCAATTTGCGGGGGTAGTTGTTCATCCAATCCTGCACATACTGTACCTGCTCCTCTGTAACATCGTCGAAGTCGGTTCCCTTTGGGAAGTGTCTGCGAATCATCTTGTTCTGACATTCGTTGCTTCCTCGCTCCCAAGAGGAGTACGGGTGGCAATAGTAGCAATCGGTCCGCTTCTCGCCATCGACGAGGGCGGACCTTTCCATTCCTGCACAGTCCGCAAACTCGCTGCCATTGTCAATCGTGATGGAGCGGAACATTTCCCTGAACCGCTCTGTGCCCATCTTCTTCTCCAGGGAATCCAGGGCGGCAACGACATACTCAGCCTTTTTGCCCGCAAGCAAGAAAATAAGCTCAAAGCGGGTCATGCGCTCCGTCATGACGAGAAGCACCTTTGACTTCTTACGCTTTCCAACCACAGTGTCCATCTCCCAGTGAAACGGCTCTTGGCGCTCGTTGATGTCGTCGTCCCGCATTTCGATGCTCTCGCCAGCGGGAGCGCGAGCAGCTTTGACGTGGTGGTATTCTTGCTTGTGTACGCCCTTGCAAGGAAGGTCCTCCATGGTAAGACTATAAAACACTCCCTTGCGGATGTAATTGTAAAGCGTGCCCTTGCAAATCGGGACTGCATATCCATCCGCCTTTACCTTTTCCAGGGCAGCGGCGGGGGAATAGTTGTCGTTCAGCATTAAGCCCTCAAGATATTCAGCGAGCTTGTGGTCGTTTCCGATTTTTTCCACAGCGCCTTTTGCCTTGAGGTTTTCTCTGTATCTTCTCTCTGCCACATCGGGGCAATACCGCTCCTCAAAACGGTAGTCATAGGTCTGCTGAATGCACATTCCGCGTTTCAGTTCGTTGTAAATTGTGCTGCGATGTACCCGGAGCTTGTCGGCAATTTCCGAAACCTTCATGCCCTCTTTCCGGTACTTTTCAATGCGGTATCTATCCGTCTCAGTTAAATGCTTCCAATGCTTTCCCATCATCCATCGCTCCTTGCTTTTTCTTTCTTTTGCTTTGCTTTTGTATATCTTTAGCACACTTTTTGCATAGTTGTCAATAGGTCGAAAAGGCGCAAAAATCCCCCTACTTATCGTAGGGGGATTTCTAAATATTTTCATCTTTTCCTGTCAGCCATTCAAGGGAAACGCCAAGAACGCGGGAAAAGACCAGAAGCTCATAATCTGTCACGAATCTGTCCCCGGTCTCTATTTTGCTGATGGCCTCCCGCTCAATTAAAACGCCGTTGACCTGCATCCTGGCAGCAAGTGCCTCCTGCGAGATTCGCTTTGCGGTCCTGGCGCGATGAATGCGGTCTCCGCTGATATTCTTCTGCCCGCCGTAATCGTAAATTTTCAAGGCAATCCCTCCAGTGTGCCTTGACAGTATCATGAAATGCGGGTATTTTTGTAATAAAGACTTACAGAGTATAGCAAAAGAACACAAAATGCGGGGCATTGACGCAAAAATGGAGGCCAGGATTTCTCCCAGCCTCCAGACGTTACCAGCGGGCGCGAACCTCACGCACATCGACGTGGACGAAATGCCCCTGCCTGTCGTTGTCATATACGCCAATGCCGCCCGTTTTGGGAATCAGCGTTTCAATATACGTCGCAAGCGCTTTAGGCGTAACGCCTTTTATGGTGATGTCCGCCGCCGTTCCGTAAAGGTGCTGGGAATATTCCACGCCGCCCACAATTCTGTTTTTGGATACTGTGCGGTATGCGCTGGCAATGTTCACAGCTTTGCCGTAGTGCGTACGGATTTTCTGGAGCAACGTCACAAGGTCCGGCGCAATGAAAATCGGGTCTGTGCCGTCGGAGCATTTGAACTCCCGGACGGCAAAGTTGGCGGACAGCTTTTTGTCGCCATCTTTGGCGAGGCTGTATGCGTTAATAGTAATCATGGGTTTTGCTCCTTTCGGCTCCGTGTCCTGCACGACGGCTTTTTTCTTGTGGATGATGATATAGTGCTGAACCACTCTGGAACCGTCGCAGCAGAATCCGCCGGACGCATCGCGGAAACAGGTACTCCCGCCGCCATCCAGCATGGTTGCGTGGGACCATCCGGCAGAGAATAGCGTATCTCGCAGCTTTTCCGGTGTAATTCCGCCGGATGTGACGTAATAGGCAAATCTGCCCTGCTTCACACCGATTGCTGTTCTCGGTCTCGAACCGCCCATATCCGGCTGATAGTTGGGTTTGTCCTTTTTCTGACCCTTGATAATCAATGGAACGCAGCAGATATAGTTGCTCTTGGAATCGGCCACAACCGCCTCCGAAAAGTCAGCAGGAGTATTCCAGGACACGCCGTAAGCCTTCCACGGCTGGCTGCACAGCACTATGCCGTCCGCCTTTGTGGGGCATACGGGCTTGTACGTGTTCCATGAGAAGATTGTCCCGTTAAAGATCAAATCCCCACCAGCAGCCTTTAGAATCGTTGCAAGCTGCGTCTCCTTGTATTTCTTGCTGTTCACATATATCTGGATGCGCTCGATGTCTGCAAGCGCAATCGTTCCCGATTTAACCATTTTGGTCTCCTTACTCCGCTGCCTCTACGCAGCGGATGCCGTACTTGACGGCACACTCATGCTCGATCAGGCAGCCGCGTGCCTCGGTCCATCCGGGAGCGAAGTATGCGACGTCAGCGGTTGACAGAAGCTCCAGGGACTTGCCAAGGAACCACAGCGGTTTCGCATCGGCAGGAGCGCCCTTGAAGAAACTGTCGATGATTTCTACATCATCGCCGGCAACGCCCTTTGAGAACGCCGCGGCCAGCTGGCGCTCCTCCAGAATCTTCTCGTCAGTCTTGCCCTTCATGGGCTGGGAAATAAACAGCTTTTTCATTTCACGCCTCCTACTGCGGTCTGGAGCAAAAACCCCAGAAGTTTCCAAATCTGATTTTTGATACGGTCCATGCAGATTTTTGCTCCCATGGCCTCGTCGTAGTTCTCCGGGCTGACACAGCTGCTGGCCTCCACACAGGTAAAGCCATTCTTGAGCAGGACGCGGACGACGGTTGTTTTTCCATCCAGCGTGATAACCTTCACGTCGTCGATGAAGTCATCCACCATCTGCTGGCTGATACTGGGGGCCTTGGTTTTCAGTTCCGGGTTTACCGTGACCTCAAGATAGGATTTATCGAACACGTCCTTGGGAGACCAGCTGAGATATCCGTCGGAATAGGCCACCATGTAGCCCTCTTCCATGGGGTCCAGTGGGTGGCCTAATGTCCCCGGCTGATTTAATGCGCTCTTCTTGGCTTCCGAGAATTCCTCCCGGGTCATGGGTTCCGCCTGAATCATCTTGGTTCCAATGTAGGTTTTCACTTCAAAATGTCCTCCTCGTCAGATTTCTGTTTCTGCGTGCCGAAATAAAATCCGATCACCACAGTAAACACCGTCAAAAACTCCTGCCCGGAAATGCGCCCGACGATTGCCAAATAGGCAAATACAGCCGTCAAAACAATCGTCACAATGGATTTCACATTGATGAGCTTTGCAATTTTCGCTTTCATAGTCGCGCCCCCTTACATCCCAAATTTCGACAAGATTAGCGCGACAACCGCACCAACCACCAGCATAATGACCTTATCGACAGCGCCGTCCCAGCGTCTCGCCGGTTTTTCCGCAAGCGCCTTTACATCTGTTTTGATTTCTCGGATGTCAGTACCCTGCTGGTCCTGTTTGGTTGCGAGAACGGCGACAGATTTTGCCATGTCCCGCAGCGATTCTTGATCGTCCTCGATTTTGTTTAGGCGCTCATAGTCTCGCTTCAACCGTTCGTCCGTTGTGCGCTTGTCCGCAACGTATTCCGCTTTTGTCACATATTCGTTTTCCATGCTCTCACCGCCTGTCCGTTTTCACAAAGCGTATCAGAAGGGAAAATGAATTGCGCCAGTAGTACAAAAAATTTTAGGAGGCAGCTATGGATAATCAGATTTGTGGCACGCCATATTTCAGAGAGATGGAGCGCAGAGCAGAGCTTGAATCGGATTTGAAACGCGAGCGCGAAACGTGGGAAAAGGAAATAGCGTCGCAGTGTGGTTCGGTTAATTCGCCAGACGGAGAAGATTTTGAGCATTTTCTATGCAAAAGGATAAAAAACGGAGAAATAAGGGCGGAAGAACAGCTGCGCTTGCAAAAAACAATGTTAAAGAAATGCAGGATTTCCAGAAACATTTTTGCGGCATTGTGTGCAGTGCTTTTTCTCGTATCATCAGCAGCCATGACAAGCCGATTTGAAGCAAAGCAACCAGATGTTTCCATAAAAAACTTTGTTGCCAGCAGGGATGGCGTGAGATACCATTGCCTCGACTGCCCATATGTTGATAAAATCACAGCAGAGAACGTAATTTACTATCAGAGCTACAACGATGCAAAGGCGGATGGATATACACCATGCACCAGATGCAATCCGCAGTCATAATTTTAGGAGGGAATAATATGTTGCTTGGAATTTTTCTGGACCTTCTTTTTTGCGTAGTCTACAATGCAGTCCTCGTCATTTGCGGTGTTGTCTCCTACATAAAGGCGAGGCGTGGAAAGCGTCCGTTTGGATGGCTTATCGCTGGTTCTGCGTTCCAGTTTTTTGTAACAGCTGGGGCCGTTACCGGAATGCTGCGGAATGCAGAACAGTGGATGTCGCGCACCAGCGTCATGCAGATAGTTTCTACCGTAGTGATTTTTCTGGTATTCTTGTATTTCATCAACGATGAATGGAAATACCAGAACAGCAAATAAGAAAGAGAGACCCGAAAGGGTCTCTCTTTCTTATTTTAGCCTTTTGCCGCTGCAATCAGCTTGTCTTTTGTGGCCTGCGTCAGGCCGGGGAGAGAATCAGCTGCGGCCTGGATTTCCGCCTTGTCGTAGCTGCCATTTCGTTTTTCGACGTCCTTGTTCTGATCGTCCTGCATTGCCAGTGCCGCGCGGAACAGTGCGTACTTCCACGGCTCAACGCCGCTCTTGGAGAGATCGTCCATCTTCTGGTACTGCTTGGACATCTCATAGTCCGGGCTGGTCTGTGCGAGTGCCTTTGCCTTGGAGTATCCTGTAAGCCAATCGTCGGCCTTTTCCTGGTACTCCGCGTTCATGCGTCCGTATTGACCATTTCTCTGCAAAAGCGCCGTCTGGGAGCTTGCAAGCCCCTCCTGTGCGGAAGAATAGGCATCCGTCTTTTTGTAGCGGTCATTCATAGCATCAGCAATCTTGTCATCGTCGGTGATACCAGCGGCAATCACGTCGTCGTGGATGCGCTTGTAGGTCTCCTTGTCGCCGGACTGCTTGGCCTTGAACAGCAAATCCATATACCGGCTCTTGTTTGCATCGTGGCTGATATTGTAGATTGCCCGTTCCATCTCATACTGGAGGGGGAGATTGTCGGTTTCAACGGCGGCGGACCGTGCAATGCCCCAGACGTCCCGCAGGATATTTCCGCCGGAGATGCCGAACAGCTTTCCAACTTGGTTCGCCAGTTCCTTGACGGCGTATGCACGCGTCTTTTTTCCATTTCCTCCGGCGCTGTCCGCAACGGTCTGTGCTGCATCCAGGATATCCGCGATAACATCTGCGTCCATGCGCGTGACCTTGTAGCCTTGTAGCAGAGACAGCATATCCTTGACGTAGGGAATTCTGCCCAGCGGGTTCATGTTATCCATGACGTTGCTGCCCAGAATGAACGCCTGCGCCTTTTCCCACGGCGTCTCCTCGTCTCCGGTAATGCCGGTAAAGGCTGCCCAGAAACGCTCCCAGTATTTCTTGTCGTCGTCATCGTCCCGCTCTGCATCCGCGATGCTCTGGGCAAGGGAGTTGACAATATCCGTCACAACCAGCGCCGTTGCAGCGCGCCCCAGGTGCTTGATGGCGGATGCGCGCTTTTGCGGGTTATTCTCATAGCGCAGCTGGTCCCATGCCCGCAGCATAAGATTGAAGCTCATAGTAGGCTCGCCCATGAATGCCGTAGCCTGCTTGTTCAGAGCATTGCTGGAGCGCATGATTTGGCTGCGCTGGAGAACGCCGTCAACAACCTGGCTCTGGTCGATGACCTCTGCAAACAGCTTTTCCGTCTCGTCGTAGAATGCCTTGCTGCCAACGTCCAGGTTCTTGTGCGTCTGCTTGGTCTGCCATTCGCAGGCGTTCCACATCCGCCCCCATGTCACAGCGTCCGCCTTGCCAGCCGCCCAGGAGAACGCATCGCTCACCTTGCGGAGGCCGCTGCGCTTGTCGAATAGGATTTCTCCCATTTGCAGCGGGGAGCTGATTTCAAAACCGCCCTGGTCCTTGCGCATGGCGATGCCGGAATATTGCAACGCCTTTTTCCAGCCGTTCCCCTTGGTTGCTCCGGCAGCGAGGCCCTTTGCCATGTTTTCCGGGGACAGCACCACCGCCGCGCGGAAGAACGCCGTCGGCTGCTGGATGACGACGCGGATATTGCCGCCAACAGCAGCGCCCTTTGCGTTGCCGATGATTTTGCCAACAGTGGATGCCATTCTGGAATCATTGTTCCCGCCGATTCCGTTCTGGATATCCTCCATCAGGTCCCGCCAGTAAGACTGGCTGCCGGTTCCGCCCACACGGTCCAGGATTCCCTTCACGGTTTTCCCGGTGTAGCCATCCGCCGTCTTATAGCGGAAATTGTATAGCCGGTTTGCGTCCTCCATCGGCAGCAGCCACGCGGCGTAGTCTGCCATGTCTCCCGTGTGGGAGGAGAAGGTGTCGAAGATACCCCGAACATCCAGTGCATTGCTGGCGTGCGGCATAACGGACTGTGCCATGCCGATGTTCTTAATGGAGCGCGGATTATTCCCGCCCTTCTCAACGCTGCTGTGAACTTCCTCTTTGGCGGATTTGATGGGCCAGTAGTCCTTTGCAGTGAATTTCTTGTAGCCGTAGGCGGCCATACTCGCCTCGTTGCCCCATCCTGCCAGCATACCGGTGGTCAGCTTTTGCATTGCATCTGCAATACTTGTCTGTTCGTCCGTCAAAACGCCTACGATTTGTGCCAGATCGTTTGCGGACAGGAGAATGGAATCCGTGCCGCGCCGAATCTTTGCGCTCTTGATTTCCGGCTGCACAATGCCGCCCTTCATCAAGTGGTCCTGCGCCTGCTCGCGCTTCATCAGCTCGTAGATTTCCATGCACTGTGCCGTGTTCAGCGTCAGCGTGTCGCCGCGTTCCGTGGTGAATTGGTGGGTTTCTTTCTCAAATGCCTGCACCTGCTTTGGCTTCACAATTCCAGAGATGGCATCCGCCGCCTCGTCCACCATGATTTGCTGGCGGTCCTGCGCGTCTCGCAGCATTCTGTAAATGGCCTTGCCGGATTCCCCGTAGTGGGAGAAGAACGTATAGGGGGTCTCCATATCCAGCAGGACGTGGTTCTTGGTGATGCTGCGCTTGTCGCGGCGGGATGCCGTGTCAGCCGCAATCGCATCTGCCCATTCAGTCGTTGCCTGGAATTTCGCGCCGGACAGAACCTTGCCAGCATTGTTGATAGACTGCTCCACCGCGCGGACAACCTGCCAGACAGTCTCCAGCTGCTCGCCGTTCATATCGGCCAGCGGGATATTTTCCATGGAGAGAACCTTGTCGAAGTTCCCCTGCACGCCGTCCACATCGCTGCCAAACAGCGAGGGGTCCAGCACAATGCCGGAGCTACCATCCTTGAGGACTGCTGCGTAGGCCTCTTTCAGCTTTCTAAACGCCGACGTCCTGTTGGTGATTTCGGAGAATCTGCTCTCCCCAGGCTTCACGCGATGATATTTTCCGTCCTTGCTGTATTCCAGCTCGTAGGCACTCTCCTGGTTGATGCTCTCCAGCATGGCAGCCACGGGGCCTCGCAGGGTTTCGGGGACGTGCCGCTTGTCGCTGGGATTCAGCAGCTTTTGAGACAAGTCCTTGCAGTGGCGTGCAATCTGACGCCGCCGCGCGGCATTGCTCCGTTTCTCTCTGCCGGTCTGTTCCTTGCCCCTGTATTTCTCCGTGATGGCCTTTACCGTTTCCTCTCGGCGCTGCCGTGCATCGGCCTGTGCCTGCTTCACGGCCTCTCGGCCCTGCTTGCGGATGGTGTCAATGCGTTCGTTCTTCTGCTTGCGCAGAGCCTCCAGGCGGGTTTCAAGGCGTGCCTGCTGCCGGGATGCCCGGTTGGTTGCCGTGCGAAGAATCTTTGCGTCTTTACGCCCCTGCGCCATTTGACCGGCGAGGGATGCGTCCGCCTTGTCCTGCTTGGCCTGCTGGCGCAGGTCTGCGTTTTTCAGGCGTTCCTTTGCAACGGCGTCGGACTTGCTTGCCTGCTGGCGGTCCGCAAACGTGGGTTTCTGCTGCGGCGTCTCATAGAACCGCTCAATCAGATCATCCGCCAGATATTCAGCCGCCTGCCGATTTCCAGAGAATCGGTTCTCATAGACTGGCTGCAAATCGTTCAGAACGTCCGCAATGCGGGAGAGCTGGTCCGCCGGGTGCATGGTCTCCGCCTCATCGAAGAACTCCGGGTATAGGCCGGAAAGTTCCTGGAAGAACACATCCACCGGCAGGCCGTCCTTGCCGGACAGCTGCATTTTGCCGAAGTTTGCCTTGCGGAAGTCATCGTATCCGCCGTAAATCTCGCTGCGCAGATTCTCCGGGACCAGCAGCTTTGTGGTGCGTACCTTGTCCCGCAGGTACTTGTAGTCGCGGTACATATCGTCGTTCAGCTCCAGGCTTTCGTCCAGAACGTCACCGGCAATGGAGACTGCCTCGTCTTTCAGCCCGTTCCAGGTCAACTCGTTTCCGGCGCTGTCCTTGCCGTTTGCAATCCAGTCGAAAAGTGCCTGGATGCGCCCGGTCAGGGCGGAGCGGTCATAGCTGGAGCTGTAATCTTTCAGCAGAGAGCCGGCGATTGTATCCACGGCCTCGCTGTCGGTTTTGGCCCCCTTGGTAATGGTCATCTGCTCCCGCAGGTACTGGTTCATTTCCTGGAGCTTGCCGACCATGGCCTCCGGAGACCGGTCCTTCAAGGAGAACTTAACGCCATCAAAGGCGTTCACGGCGCGCATCCGGTCCGCATCGTCTCCGGTTTTGTATGCCACCACGTTTTGGACACCGGCGTCTTTCAGACGCTGCTCGAAACGGTCCATCAGATCATCCGGAATTGCAGCGACCACAACCTCTTCAAAGCCGACGGCCCGCTGCGGCTTTGCCTCAAAGTATCCGGTCGGGAACGTCGCCGCCTGCTTGAAGATGTCCTGCATCTCCTTGGCGGAGGTCGTGCTTATTTTATAGCCCTCTTTTGCGAAGGTCTTGACGATGGCATCAATGGTCTTGCTGGTCTGG
>JALCRR010000036.1 GCA_022652815.1 Oscillibacter sp. | reverse complement strand
CGGGGGCTGAAAATCATTCATCGGCGGTGGTTTTCGCCTGTGTGCGCGGCGGGATTTTATCTGGCGGTAAAGGGCATTTATGTGATGCAGTCCCTCAGCCCGCTGGATGATCTGGCGCCATGCCTAATGGCCACCGTGCTGACCGGATTTTCCGCCTGGGCCTATGCGCCGCTGCTGCACCCGGACGGGGAAAGGTCGGAGCGCGCAGCGTACTTTCTGGCTGTGACCGTTCTGGCAGCTTTTACGGGAGTCGACCTTCTGGGAATTGACGTCGGTCGGATGCTGATTGGTTGTGCCGTGCTGGTTGCAGCATGGCAGGAGGGCTCGGGTGCCGGCATGACCGCCGGACTGTGCGCCGGATTTCTCATGGATCTATGCGCCGGAGGAGACGCCCTACTGTTTTCCGCCGCCTGTGGCCTGGGCGGGTATCTGGCGGGAATGCGCTGCGGCAAAAACCGTCTCAGCGCGGCGGCGGTTTATCTGGCAGCAGAGACACTGGTGCTGCTGGATGTACATCATACGCTGGGCGTTTCCCTGCTGTGCGAGAGCTTTCTTGCCGACCTTTTGTTCTTGCTGATTCCGGGACGGGCGTTCGGCGGCAAGCGTC
Organism: Oscillibacter sp.; assembly: GCA_022652815.1. Lineage (GTDB taxonomy): Bacteria > Bacillota > Clostridia > Oscillospirales > Oscillospiraceae > Oscillibacter. The sequence goes on along the minus strand of JALCRR010000036.1, from coordinate 21,226 downwards.
TGGAGAAAAAGCTGCCGGAAAAGGCATCGGCGCCCTCTGCCATGGAGAGCATAAAAGAGAAGCTTTCCGGAGCGGCAGCGGCTTTTCGGGAGCTGTACGATTCCCTGGGCCGCAGCCCCACAGCAGGGACGGAAGAAAATCCCGCGGTCATTTTTGACCGGGCAGCGGAGCGGGTGTGTCGCAAGTGTGCGCTGTGCTCGCTATGCTGGAAGCAGGAATATGTCTCCACCTTTGACGCGCTGAACGATGCCACGCCCTATCTTCTGGAGCGGGGACGGGCGTTGCCCAAGGATTTTCCACGGCATTTTTCTGACCGCTGCATCCATTTGCCGGACTTTTTGACCGCCATTAACACGGAGCTTTCCGCGTATCTTCTGCGCCGGCAGTATACGCACCAGCTGGAGGATGCCCGCCAGTCTGCCCGGGGACAGTATGCCCAGCTGGGGGAACTTTTGGCGGCCACAGCGGCGGGACTGGGACAGGACAGACCCGTAGCCGCCGAGAGCGGCAGACCCTATCGCATTGGCGCAGCCCTGCGCCCCAAGGAGGGGGAGAATGTCTGCGGCGACAGCGTAGGCACCTTTGAAACGGACGGGGGTACGCTGTGCCTGCTTTTGTCTGACGGCAGCGGCAGCGGCGAGGACGCCCGGAGAGAATCGGCCCTGACAGCCCGGCTACTGCGGCAGTTCCTGCTCTCCGGCATCGCCCCGGAACCGGCGCTGAAAACCCTGAATGCCGCGCTGGCTCTGCGCAGTGCGGAAAGCGGCGCCTTTTCCACCATTGATCTGCTGACGGTGGATTTAAGCAGCGGCGCGGCGGTCCTCTACAAATACGGCGCGGCGCCCTCCTATGTCAAGCGCAGCGGCGCCGTCAAACGGATTACCGGAAGCGCCCTGCCGGCGGGGCTGAAGGACGCACCGTCAGCTCCGGATGTGACGCACCTGACGCTGGAGCGGGGCAGCTTCCTCGTCATGGTTAGCGACGGCGTGGCGGACGCTTTGAGCGACGAGTGGCTGCAGGATCTGCTGGCCGGCTGGACCGGCAACGATCCCCAGGAGCTGGCGGGGCTGGTGCTGCGGGAGGCGCGGACGCGCCGGGGCGGCGAGGACGACTGTGCGGTGCAGATTTTGTATCTGGAAGAAGAACGGGTCAGCGTTTGAAAAATTTGTTTTTCAAACGCTGTGGCGGTATATTTTAAGGCGCTTCGAGACAGACTGCAAGTAAGAAAATTGATTGCAGGGGAGTGGTTTCGGAGTGGTCAAGGGAATATCGAGAAGGGTTGTGGTGGTGGATTCACCCGACCAGCGTTTTTTTGAACAGGCAATTTTTATCGTGCGCAACGACGCGGCGGGCGAGGGGGTCTCCTCCCGGGAACTGGTGGAGGAGGCACGCCGCGTGGCGCGGGATTATGCCTCCGGCTCCAGCCGGTTTTCCCGGCGGTTTCGGGACTTCTCCCCGGTGATGTATACGCTGTCCGGCGCAGGTGTCATGGGGCTGGTCTGGCTGCTGTGCGCACTGCTGTAAAAGGGTAGAGCAGCGCAAAAAAAGAGAACGCCGTTAGGCGTTCTCTTTTTGTTATGCGAAATAGGCACGGGCAATGTCAGCGTCCGAGGCGATCTGGGCTTTCAGAGCATCCAGCGAATCGAAGCGCATCTCATCCCGCAGCCGCTTGTAAAACTCCAGCCGGACAGGCAGACCGTACAGGTTGCCGTTAAAATCCAGCAGGAAGGTTTCTACCGTCACATCGCTGCCGGAGTTCACCGTGGGACGGGTGCCCACATTGGTGACGCCCACGCAGCTTGTCCCGTTGGGCAAAAACGCCTTCGTGATGTAGACCCCGTAGCTGGGAGCCAGCACATGGGGCGGCAGCGCCAGATTGATGGTGGGAAAGAGCTGGGCTTTTCCGATGCTTTTTCCGTGGCGGACAACGCCGGAGAGCGTATGGGGATGGCCCAGATATTTGCCCGCCCGCTCCATCTGCCCCAGCGTAATGAGGCGGCGGATGTAAGTGGAGGAAACCGTGATGCCGCCCATTTCCACCTTGGGAATGATGTCGCAGCCAAGACCCAGCTCCGCACATTTGGCGGTTAGCAGTTCCGGCGAGCCGGCGTTCATGTGGCCGAAATGGTGGTCGTGGCCGGCGACAAGATGCACCGCGTGATAACGGGCAACCATAATGTCGGTGACGAACTGATCCCAGGGCGTGGTCCGCATCTCATCGTCAAAAGGAACCATCAGCACCTCGTCGATGCCGTAGAGCCGACGAACCAGATCCTTCCGATCCTCGGGAGAGTTGATGAGGGGACAGGGAATGCCGGTGAGAACCTCTTTGGGTACCCGGTCAAAGGTAAAGACCGCGCTGGCGCAGCCCCGTGCCTTTGCCTCTTCCACTGTGCGGCGCAGCAGCGCCGCATGGCCCAGATGAACCCCGTCAAAAAAGCCCAGGGCAATCACGCGTTGTTTCATGGGGAAAATCAATCCTTTCGGGGGAATCGGAACGATTCTAAAAGAAATTTTTTACGGCGGTCAGTGCGCCGCCCTTTGCCTCGGAGAGACACAAAAACGTACCGTCTGCGCCGTGGACGCGGTAGGTGCCGTCAACCAGTGCGCTGTCGGTGATGGGATTGCCGTTGCGGACGCGGACTTCCTTTCCCGGGGAGCGAACCGTGTAGACAGGGTAGCGCTCGAAATAGGCCTCCAGCGGCAGCAAAACCGCCTCGCCTTGTTCCTGCACCGTCTCCAATGTCACGGCTTTTTCCAGTGAAAAGCCGGCGGCCATGGTGCGCCGGAGGGAGTACATGACGCCGCCACAGCCCAGCGCCTGTCCAATATCGTGGCAGAGGGTGCGGATGTAGGTACCCTTGGAACAGACACAGCGGAGTATAAAGTCCGCCTCCGTGACCTGCTCGACAAGCTCCAGCGCGTCAATGGTGAGGACACGGGGCTTTCGCTCCACCTCCCGACCCTTGCGGGCCAAATCGCAGAGCTTCTGACCGTTGATTTTCAGCGCCGAATACATGGGCGGAAGCTGGGAAATCTCCCCGGTAAAGCGGGGAAGAACGGCAAGAAGATCGTCTTTCGTCACCGTGACAGGCCGGGTTTCCAGTACTTCGCCGGACACGTCCTGCGTGTCCGTCACAAGCCCCAGACGCAATCCAGCCACATACTCTTTTTTCCCGGTTTCCGCAAAGCTGACGGCCTTGGTGGCCTGTCCCACAAAGACGGGGAGAACGCCGGTGGCCATGGGGTCCAGCGTTCCGGCGTGACCCACCCGCTTTTCGTGCAGAATGCCGCGGATTTTTGCGCACACATCCATGCTCGTCCAGCCGGAGGGCTTGTCGATAATTACGATTCCGTTTGGCATTCAGAAACCTCAAAATCGGGGACATTGTCTGCGATGGCGTCCAAAATCCGGCGTTTGACCTCCGCAAGGGGAGCCTCCACCGTGCAGCCTGCAGCTGCCGCGTGACCGCCGCCGCCCAGCGCCGCACAGACCTTTGTGGCATTCACGCGGCTGCCGGTGCGGACAGAGAGCTTCCAGACGTCGGGGCGCAGTTCCCGGAAGGTGACTGCACAGTCGGTATCCTCAATTTGACCGCCCAGGGAGGAAAGATCTTCTGCATCGTTCTCGCTGGCGTTCATCCGCTGCATGAGAGCAAGCGGAACGTATAGCATCACAATCCGACCCCGGTCGAAAAACTCCATGTGGGACAGCATATCGCTCTCCAGCGCAAGGCGTTTGCGGCTCTTGGTGCGGAAAAAGACCTTGTTCACCGTGCGGTAGTCGATGCCGGTATCCATCAGCGCCGCGGCAACCCGATGGGTCTGGGCGGTGGTGTTGGTGTACTGGAAGCAGCCAGTGTCCGTAGACACGGCAACATACAGCGCCAGGGCAATGTCCGCCGTCACGGGGCACAGCAGGGAGATGATGTCGTAAATCAGCTCGCCGCAGGCGGCTGCCTCGGGCCGGACAATGTTGTCCCGGCCAAAGGCCTCAAAGGACGGGTGATGGTCGATGGCTAGGTCAATACGGCCCAGATAGGCTTTCGCATTTTCCGGAAACAGACCGACGGAGGCAATGTCCGTGGAGACAACGGTCTCCGGCACAAAATCGGCAGGTGCCTCGCAGGGCTTGAAATACGGCTCGGAGTTTTTCGTCAGCTCCGGATTGGGCAGCAGGTATGCTGTCTTGCCCAGTTTGCGCAGTGCCAGACACAGCGCGGCGGCGCACCCCACGGTGTCGCCGTCCGGGCGGACATGGGTGAGGATTAAAACGTTGTTGAAGGATTGTAACTTTTCGGCGGTTTCAGAAACACTCAGCATAAAACGTTATTCCTCCGGCTTTCCGCGCTCTTCGTCCTTGCGTTCCACATTCCGCAGCAGCTCCAGAATATGGGCGCCGTGTTCAATGGAATCGTCGGCGCAGAACTGAAGCTCCGGCGTGTAGCGCAGCTGAAGGGCGGAGCCCAGCTCCCGACGTAAAAAGCCGGAGGCGGACTTGAGCCCCTTGAGTACGTCCTTTTCCCGATCCTTGTTCAAAACGCTGATATAGATGTGGGAATAGCGCAGATCGCCAGTGGTGTCCACTCGGGTGATCGACACCATGCCGGCGTCGGACACACGGGGATCCTTCAAGCTGCGAAGCTGCGCACTCAGATTTTTCTGAATTTCTTCGTTGATTCTTCCAATTCGATTGGCGGACATAGAGAATCCTCCCTTCGGTTGTAACAGAGTTTGCAAAAAAGGTTTAACAGGGGCGACCAAATAAAATGGTCGCCCCTATAAGGGTTTGCATGGGTGCGGCGAATCTCTTTCGATAAAATGCCGCAGGCACTTTACTGAGGAATTTCCTCCATGGCGTAGGCTTCGATGATGTCGCCTTCCTTGAGATCGTTGTACTTCTCAACCGTCAAGCCGCACTCGTATCTCTGCGCCACTTCCTTGACGGAGTCCTTAAAGCGCTGCAAAGAGCCCAGGGAGCCGTCGTGAACGACAATGCCGTCACGAACCACACGTACGGAGCAGTCGCGAACCAGTTTGCCGTCCTGCACGTAGCAGCCGGCAACGGTGCCGATATCGGAGACCTTGTAGGTCTGGCGGATTTCGGCATGGCCCAGCAGAACCTCGCGGTACTTGGGAGCCAGCATGCCCTTCATGGCAGAGGTGATCTCGTCGATGCAGTCATAAATGACGCGGTACATCCGCATATCCACGTTCATGCGGGCAGCGGAATCCCGGGCGGAGGCGTCCGGACGGACGTTGAAGCCCACGATGATGGCGTTGGAGGCGGAAGCAAGCGTCACGTCAGACTCGTTGATGGCGCCGACGGCACCATGGATGACACGGACGTTGACCTCATCGTTGGAGAGCTTCTCCAAAGAGGACTTGACGGCTTCCACGCTGCCCTGCACGTCGGCTTTGACGATCAGAGCCAGTTCCTTGCGCTCGCCTGCAGAAATCTGATCGAACAGATTTTCAAGGGAGACCTTCTGCACGGGGCCGCTGGCCTTGGCGCGCTCTTCAGCCTTGCGCTGTTCCACCAGTTCACGAGCCATGCGCTCGTCAGCAACGGCAAAGAACGGGCTGCCGGCGGAAGGAGCCTCGGAAAGGCCGGTGACCTCCACGGGGACGGAGGGGCCGGCATCGGAAAGGCGTCTGCCCTTGGAGTCGGTCATGGTACGCACACGGCCCACGGAAGTGCCGGCGATGATGATATCACCCTGCTTGAGCGTGCCGTTTTGAACCAGAAGGGTTGCAATGGGGCCACGGCCCTTGTCCAGACGGGCTTCGATAACGGTGCCCTTGCCGGCACGGTTGGGATTGGCCTTCAGCTCGGCCATTTCAGCCGTCAACTGTACCATTTCCAGCAGCTTATCGATGCCCATGTTCTTCTTGGCGGAAATCGGGCAGCAGATGGTCTCACCGCCCCAGTCCTCGGCCACCAGGCCGTATTCGGTCAGCTCCTGCTTGACGCGGTCGGGGTTGGCGTCGGGCTTGTCGATCTTGTTGATGGCCACAATCACGGGGATATTGGCCGCCTTAGCGTGGTTGATGGATTCCACGGTCTGGGGCATCACGCCGTCTTCAGCGGCGACCACCAGAATCGCAATATCCGTAATCATGGCACCGCGGGCACGCATAGAGGTGAATGCCTCATGGCCCGGGGTATCCAGGAAGGTAATGGGCTTGCCCTTGATGGAAACTTGGTAGGCGCCGATGTGCTGCGTAATGCCGCCGGCCTCGCCGGAAGCCACGTCCGTATTCCGGATGGCGTCCAGCAAAGAGGTCTTGCCGTGGTCAACGTGACCCATGACCACCACCACGGGGGCACGGGACTCGAGGTTTTCAGCCTTGTCCTCGCTGTCATCAATCAGCTGATCCTCAATAGTCACGGTGATCTCGTGCTCCACCTTGCAGCCCAGATCCTCCGCAATGATGGCGGCGGTATCAAAGTCGATCATCTGGGGCAGGGAAGCCATCACGCCGTTTTTCATTAGGGCCTTGACAACCTCGGCACCGGTTTTCTTCATACGGGAGGCCAACTCACCGACAGAGATCTCGTCGGGAATCATGACCTTCAGCGGGGTTTTCTTGGCAATCTCCAGCTGCAGCTTGCGCAGACGATCCTGCTCGTCCTGGCGACGCTTGTTGGAGAACGTCATGCCGCCGCGACGTCCGGCGTTGTTGTTGCTGCCGGAGCGGATCTTCTGCTTGCCCTGCTGGACGGGCTGCATTCTGCGAGCCTTGTCCGGTGCCAGTGTTTCCAACTTTTCATCGTAGCGAGCCAGATTGACATTGGTGGCCTGCCGGGTGTCCACGACCTTTTTCTTCGGCACGCGGGACATGGGCTGCGCGACAGTGGCCGGCTTCGTGCCGACTGTGCCGGCAGCAGGTGCTGCTGCGGCAGCCGGCTTTTCAGCAGTTGCCTTTTCGGCAGCGGGCGCACTGGCTGCGGGCGCTGCTGCGCTGGCAGCGGGCTTGGCAGCCTCTTCTTTTTTGGCGGTCTCGCGGTAGGTGTCTGCATAGATCACCTGGATGCCGGAGACGGGATGCTGCTGCGTGAGCGCTTCAAACACGACGCTCAGCTCTTCATCCGTCAGCGCCTGCATATGATTTTTAGGAGCTGCGACATATTTTGTCACAACGTCCATGATGTCCTTTGTAGGAACACCGAAGTCCTTGGCCACCTCGTGTACTCTGTATTTTTCCATACCCAAATAAAGCCACCTCATTACAACCCAACCCGGGGGCCGGGAAAATTTTCATGTATTTGCCCTTGGCAAACACCGCCGGACCGTTCAACGTCCGCGGCTGATTTTTTGTTTTAGGTTTCGTCCTTCTTGTGGAAGGAGCCCTTGCCCTTTTTCACCGGTTTGCTGAACCGATACGGATTGGCCGGCTTTGCTCTGCGGCGATCCGACTTAAAGGGGCGGTGAGCGGAGGAATGTGCACCTCCGGGCCGTCCGGCGCTGCGCCGGGCTTCTCCGCCTGCGGTGCCCTCCGGGGCCTTTTCTCCGCTGTGATAGCTGCGGCGGGGAGCACTACCGGTTTTAGGCCGACCGGGCTGCGCCGTTCTGGACGGCGCTCTCGACGGCGTTCTGGCCGGCACCTTGCCGGCGCTGGTGCGCTCGGTTTTCTTCACCGGTGCGCTCTCGGAAGTCTGGGGAGCCTTCTTGCGGCCCTCTCGCAGGTTTTTCTCGTGGGCTTTCAGCTCCTCGCGGCGCTGGAGCATCCGTTTTGCCTTGATGTCCAGCTTCTCTGCGATGGCACTGTACTGCTTCGGGTCATCTTCAGCCAGACGATGGGCAATCGAAGAAGCGAAGCCGATGTCCGTCACTGCCAAAATGGCGCAGGAGGAACGGCCCACAGAACGACCCAGTTCATATTTTGTAAAGGGCACACGCAGAGAAAGGCAAGCGCCCTCCTCGGCAAAGTGCCGCACCCGCCGGGCGGTGTTGTCTGCCGCGTCGGAGGCCAGAAGCAGGAGACGGGTGTCTCTTGCCCGACAGCAAGCGTCTGCGGGCTCTTCGCCCACAGCCAACATTCCTGCCCGTTTGCAAAGGCCAATTAGGCCCAGCAGATTATTACTCATCAGCGCCTCCAAGCTCGGTTTCCAGCGTGTCATAAACCTCCGGCGGAATCTGCATCTCGAAGGCACGCTCCAGCGCACGGGATTTCCGGGCCTTTTTTAGGCATGCAACATCCCGGCACACATAGGCACCCCGACCCGGCTTCCGGCCGCCAAAATCCAGGGAGATTTCTCCCTCCGGCGACTTCACCACGCGGATCAAGACCTTTTTATCCTTCATTTCCCGGCAGCCCACGCACTGCCGCTGGGGAATCTTCTTCACTTTCGGCATCACGAAAACTGCCTCACTTTCTTCGGATTACTCCGTAATCTCCACGTTGTCAGCGTCCTCGGCGTCCTCTTCCTTGTAGCTCTGGGGCTTAATGTCGATCTTATAGCCGGTGAGCCGGGCAGCAAGACGGGCGTTCTGACCCTCTTTGCCGATAGCCAGAGACAGCTGATCGTCGGGAACAATTACGCGGCAGGCCTTTCCTTCGTCCGCCATCCAGACATCCACCACATCGGCGGGAGCCAGAGCGGCGCCGATAAACGCGGCAGGGTCCTCGGAATACTTGATAATGTCGATCTTCTCACCGCGGAGCTCCTCCACGATGCCGGCGACACGCTGACCCTTGGGGCCGACGCAGGCGCCGATGGGATCGACGGCCGGGTCGTTGGACCAGACGGCCATCTTCGTGCGGGAGCCGGCCTCACGGGCGATGGACTTGACTTCCACCGTGCCGTCGAAAATCTCGGGGACTTCCAGCTCGAAAAGACGCTTGACAAGGCCCGGATGGGTCCGGGAGATCAGCACCTGGGGACCGCGGGTGGAGCGACGGACTTCCACCACATAGACCTTCACATGCATGCCTTCCACAAGCTCCTCGCCCTTGACCTGCTCGCCAGCCATCAGCAGAGCCTCGGTGGACTCGCTGCCAGTGCCGATGCGCAGGGAGACGTTGCCGTTGCGGGGGTCAACCCGGGAGACAACGCCGGTGAGAATTTCATGCTGCTTGGAGTTGAACTCGTCATACACCATGCCGCGCTCGGCTTCCCGCAGGCCCTGAATAATGACCTGTTTGCCGTTGCCGGCGGCAATGCGGCCAAATTCCACGTTGTCCACGGGAATGTTCACCGTGTCGCCGATGGCGTACTTGGCGGAGAGCTTCTGCGCCTCCTCCAGCGGCATTTCGTTGAAGGGATCCACATAGTCCTCTTCGTCCACAACATTTTTCTGGACAAACATCTGCAAAGTCTGATGCTCATCGTCCACGTCCACAATGACGTTTTCCACATCGCTGTGGTCGCGCTTGTAGGCGGTGGTCAGGGCCTGCACGATCTTATCCATCATGAAGGTCTGGGGGATGTTGCGCTCCTTTTCCAGCATTTCAAGGGCGGTAAAGATTTCCGCGCAGTTCATGCCGGCTGGTTCTTTTTGCTTTTTACCTCTCATCGGTAATGACTCCTATCTTCTTATAGAATACGTCGTTTCGACAAACTTGATTCATTTAGAATTCAACCCGCAGGCGAACCAGAGCGGTTTCTGCCTTTTGAAAAACCATGTCGGCAGTGCCGACGGTGACGGTGACCGCTCCGCTTTGCTCATCGTAGGACTTCAACGTACCGGCAAACTCCTTGCGGCCGTCCCGGTTCTGGTAGAGTTTGACGGCGACGGGAGAACCCATGAACTGTGCAAAATCGGACGGGCGCTTCAACGCACGCTCCGCTCCCGCAGAGGAGACCTCAAAGGTATAGCTTCCCTCAATGGGGTCGGCCTCATCCAAAAGCGGTTCCACCGCACGGGAAACTTTTTCGCAGTCGAGGATGTCCACCTCACTGCCGGGCTTATCAAGATACAGCCGCAGATACCAGGCACCGGCCTCCCGGACATACTCCACATCCCAGAGCGTACAGCCTGCCTCCACAACGACGGGAGATGCCAGCTCCCGCACCAGTTCAGTCACTTTTTTCAACATCGTTCTCCTTTCAGAAAGGAAATATCTGGGTTTCATGACCCAAGCAAAATAGGCAAGAAAAAGAGCGGACCCAAGGTCCACTCCACATACCAACACTACTAACATGCTAAATATAGCACATTCGGGACGGCTTTGCAAGCATTTTCTTTTTATTAATAGTATGGTGCGCATTTCGGGGCAGCGGAGGAACCTAAACCCCGGGTCATTTTCCAAAGAAATTGACCCGGGGTTATCGATCAGCGATGGCGAAGAGCGGAAATTAGGCAGGAGACGAGGAACACCGCCAAATCCACAACCACCACGGAAGCGCCCACGGGGGTGGAAAAAACGAAGGAGATCATCAGCCCCACGATGAAGCAGCCCACGGCGGAAAGTCCCGCGCAGACCACCACACCCCGGAAGCTGCGGAACAGGCGCATGGCTGTCAGCGCCGGGAAGATGATGAGAGACGAGATCAGCATGGCGCCCATCATCCGCATTCCCAGCACAATGGTTAGGGCGGTCAGCACGGACAGCAGCGTGTTGTAAAGCTCCACCCGCAGCCCCGTGGCCCGGGAGAAGCTCTCGTCAAAGGTGACGGCGAAGAGCTTGTGGTAGAACAGCACAAAAAGAATCAGTACCGCCACGCTCAAAAAGACGCTCAAAATCACATCAGACGCGGTCATGGCCAGAACGCTACCGAACATGTAGTTGTCCACATCGGTGGTCATGCCCGTGGTCAGGGAAATCACCAGAATACCGATGGCCAGCGCCGAGGCACTCATGACGGCGATGGCTGCGTCGTTGTTCCAGCGGGGATGGCTGGCCATGCGCAGCAGGAAAAACGCCGCCAGAATGACAACTGGAATGGAGAAATAGAGGGGCGTGAAGCCCAGCGCCACCGCCACGGCTAATGCGCCGAAGGAGACGTGGGACAATCCGTCACCGATCATGGAATACCGCTTCAAGACCAAAGACACACCCAAAAGCGCGCAGCAAAGGCTGACCAGCACGCCTGCGATCAGCGCTCGCTGCATGAAGGGGTAAGAAAAAATCTGTACAAGACTCATCCTTGCGCCTCCTTTCCGAAACGGCGGCCTTCCGGCGAGTGCAGGTACTCCTGGGCTGTGCCGTGGAACACGGAGTTGCGCCCGATGTGCAGCACCGTCCGCGCACCCTGCAGTGCCGCTTTCAAGTCATGGGTGACCATGACAATCGCCATGCCCTCCCGCTCGTTGAGGTAGGTCAGGGTTTTATAAAGATCTTGAGCTGCGGCGGGATCCAGTCCCGTGATGGGCTCGTCGAGAATCAGAAGCTTGCGCGCTGCGCACAGTGCCCGCGCTAGCAGCACCCGCTGCTGCTGACCGCCGGAAAGTTCCCGATAGCAGCGGTCCTTCAGCTCCAGAATGCCCAGCTTGCCCATGTTCATCAGCGCCTCGGACTTTTCCACCGAGGAGTAGAAAAAGTGCAGGCCTTTCCGATTGAGACAGCCCGAGAGAACCACCTCGCTCACCGTGGCAGGGAAATCCTTCTGCGCCCGAGTCTGCTGGGGAAGATACCCGATGGCACCGGCCTTCAGCTCGCCTGCCCGGGCAATTTCGCCGGAGAGAGGGGCGAGCAGTCCCAGCAGCGCCCGCATTAGCGTGGACTTGCCGGAGCCGTTTTCGCCCACGACACACAGATAGTCCCCGGCGTGAATCGTCAGATCAAGGTGGGTCAGCAGGGCTTGCCCCTCGTAGCCGAGGGAGACGTCCCGGCAGACAATCAGCTCATTTGCTTCCATGGGTTTCTTCCTTTCTCTGGGCGGCGCAGACGTCGCACAGCCCGGAGAACATGGTCGCCCGGGAATCGATGACAAAATGGTGTTCCTGCTCCAGATGCTCATAGAGCGGCTTGAGATGGGAGCAGTCCAGATGCAGAATCCGGCCGCAGCCCTCGCATTTCAAAAGAAAACAGTCCCGGTCACTCTCACCGTGGTCGCAGTATTGGTAAAAAGCGCCCTCCTCGGTGTTGACCTTGTGGATGTGGCCCGTCTCCTCCAGCTTTTCAAGCTGACGGTAGATGGTGGCCAGACCCACAGGCGAGCCGATGTCCCGCAGGGCAGAGGCCAGCTCGCTCACAGAGAGCAGCTCCGCCCGCCGCTGGGCAAGGCAGGTGAGAATCGCCTGACGCTGTTTGGTGGTGTATGGCATGAAAGTCCTTCTTTCAATATGAAAATGAAAATCATTTTCATATTATAAACGGACGCGCACGAATGTCAAGGAAAAGTTGACGTTGTGTGCCGGGCAACCGTTGCAAATGCGGCGCAAACAGTGTATGGTATCTTTAGAAATTTACACGCAGGTGCAAAATAAACAGCGAGGAGTTTCAACAATGAACGTTTCTCTGGTTATTATGGCGGCAGGCATGGGCTCCCGCTACGGCGGCAGCAAGCAGACAGACGGTCTGGGGCCTCACGGCGAGATTCTGATGGAATACTCCATCTATGATGCGCTGCGGGCGGGCTTTAACAAGATCGTGTTTGTGATCCGCCCCGGCATGGAAGACGCCATGCACACTCTTGTGGGCAACTATCTATCTAAAAAGACGGCAAAGGACGGCTCCCCTGTGGAGGTAGCCTATGCGTATCAAGACTTTTCGACTGTACCGGATTTTTACCACATTCCCGAGGGACGGACGAAGCCCTTCGGTACGCTCCATGCGGTGCTTTGTGCGGGCAAGGCCGTACATGAGCCGTTTTGCGTCATCAACGCGGACGATTATTACGGCATTGACGCCTACCACGCCATGTACGAGGCGCTGACAGCCCTGCCGCAGGACGGCAAGGCCGCCATGGTGGGCTATCAGATCGGCAACACCGCCAGCCTCCACGGCACGGTGTCCCGCGGGATCTGCAATGTGCAGGACGGCTGCCTGCAAAGCGTGAAAGAGGCATTGAAGATCCAGCTCTATCCCGACGGTTCTCTTCGCGATCTGGCAGAGGATCGGGATCTGTCCCCCGACACCGTGGTATCCATGAACTTCTGGGGCTTTGCACCGTCCATCTTCCCCAAAATGCAGACTTATTTTGAGGAATTTCTCAAAAATGAGGCCGGGGACAATGTAAAGGCAGAGTGCTTTCTTCCTGCCTTTGTGCAGCAGAAAATTGACGGAGGAGTGCTGCGCGTCTCGGTGCTGCACTCGGCAGACAAGTGGTTCGGCATGACCTATCACGAGGATCGGCAGCGGGTGGCGGATGCGCTGAAAGCGCTCCACGACGCAGGCCGGTACCCCGACAATCTGCGCGCATAAAACGAAACAGGGGGAACGCTCTATGGCAAAACGAACGCTTTCATGCCTGCGCTGCGGCGCGGAGATGAAATTCCTCAAACGGGAGTCGATTCAGCTGGGAGAGCAGAGCTTTTTCGGCGGTGATTGGGGCAATTTGCTGGCAGGCTCCCTAACGGCGGACTTCTATGTCTGCCCCGCATGCCGCAAACTGGAATTCTACTACGGCGGCGAGCTGCCCCAGCCCAGAGAGGAAGAACCCACTCCTTGGGGAGATCAAGAGCCCCAGACCGGATTTTACACCCCCGGCGTTATGGAGGATGTCAAATGCCCGCGGTGCGGCAAGCTGCACCCGGCAGACGACGACTTTTGCCCCCTGTGCGGGCTGAAACGGGAAGAACCAGAGGAAACATAAAAGACGCACCCGGCAACCGCCGGAATCCCCAATACCACTGAAAATAAAGGAGAAACGACGATGGATTACGCAGCTGAATCGCTGAAACTGCACTACGAATGGAAGGGCAAGCTGGAGGTCACACCCCGCGCGGCGGTGGATAGCAAGGACGCTCTGTCCCTTGCCTACACCCCCGGCGTTGCCCAGCCCTGTCTGGAAATTCAGAAAGACATCAGCAAAAGCTATGAGCTGACCCGCCGGTGGAACACCGTGGCGGTGGTCACGGACGGCACTGCCGTGCTGGGCCTGGGCGACATCGGCCCCGAGGCCGGCATGCCGGTGATGGAGGGCAAGTGCGTCCTCTTTAAGGCCTTTGGCGGCGTGGACGCCATTCCCCTGTGCGTGCGCAGCAAAGATGTGGACGACATTGTCAACACGGTGGCACTGCTGGCAGGCTCTTTCGGCGGTGTCAATCTGGAAGATATCTCCGCGCCCCGCTGCTTTGAAATCGAGAAAAAGCTGAAGGAGCGCTGCGACATTCCCATCTTCCACGACGATCAGCACGGCACGGCAGTCATTACGCTGGCGGGCTTGATCAATGCCTTGAAAGTCGTGGACAAGAAGATCGAGGACGTGAAAATCGTCACCTCCGGCGCAGGCGCGGCGGGTACGGCTATTATCAAGCTCTTGATGAGCATGGGCCTTCAAAACGTCGTTATGACGGACCGCAAGGGTGCCATTTACGAAGGGCGCGAGGGTCTGAACGCCGTCAAGGAGAAGATCGCCCGCACTACCAATCCTGGCCACGAGAAGGGCTCTCTTGCAGAAGTCATTCGGGGTGCAGACGTGTTCATCGGCGTCAGCGCACCGGGCACGTTGACACGCGAGATGGTGCAGACCATGAACCGCGATGCCATCATCTTTGCCTGCGCCAATCCCACGCCGGAAATCTTCCCGGATGAGGCCAAGGCAGGAGGCGCAAAGGTGGTTTCCACCGGACGCAGCGACTATCCCAATCAAGTGAACAACGTGCTGGCGTTCCCCGGCATCTTCCGGGGCGCGCTGGATGTCCGAGCCTCTGACATCAATGACGAGATGAAGGTGGCGGCAGCGTATGCGCTGGCGGGTTTGGTTTCCGACGAGGAGCTGAATGCCGACTATATTCTGCCGGCGGCCTTTGACCCCCGGGTGAAGGACGCTGTGGCCGCAGCCGTGGCCGAGGCCGCACGCAAGAGCGGCGTTGCCCGCATCTAAGGTTCGATCATATCAAAAAGCCCTGCTGCGAAATGCGGCAGGGCTTTTGCGTTGCTCAAGAAGGAACCTGGCAGCACCTTTGAAAAGGCCACCCGAAAAAAAGAAAGCACCCACTTTCGTGAGTGCTTTCCAAAAGACGAAATCAGCGCTTGGAGAACTGGGGAGCGCGACGTGCGGCTTTCAGACCGTACTTCAGATGGCATAACGCGCTTTAACCCTTGGTTGAATTACGTCGTACAGAGTTAACGCCAGGTGTATTCCCCAAAGTATGTGATAGCTACGGTGAGTTGACTGTTAATAGAAGGCAGAAACAATCAAATACCGAACGATTGGATGTGGAACTATCCAAACTATTTACGAATAGTGAAAATCCATCGGACGAAAATATCATTGCAGAAATCAAACTGGGCAATGAGCAGCACATTCAGTTTAAGAAATGGGAAACCAGAGAGGAATTAGAAGAGACTCTGCTTCAGGTGCTGAACGATGAAGTCCATGTGGATGGTAATGATGAGCAGAATTCCTTCGATATTTCTCTCGGTGGTACGCCGACTGCTTCCGGTACATACTTCAACAGGGGCATTGCGAAAAATGCAGAAAATTGGCAGATGTTGGCTCCGGTGAGAAATGATGCCCAGGGGGTGGTTAATATCAATCACCTTATCCATGGGCAATTTAGAGAACATTTGATTTCGGTAGCCAAGCGTGACCGATACAAAAAGATTGCCAAGCCATTTGGGCCTGAAGGAATTATCTATGGAGACAAGGTAATCAATGTTGTAAATCAGAGAAAGAAAGCATGGCCTGAGGGCGGTAGAAATTATATTGCGAACGGAGAAATCGGCATTGCCTGTGGTGCTTTTGGAAAGCAGCACGATTACTTAAATGTTGAGTTCTCTTCGCAAGATAAGTATTCCTATTCCTACACTGCTGGCGAGTTTGGCGAGGATTTGGATATTAAACTGGAACTCGCTTATGCATTGACCGTTCATAAATCGCAAGGAAGCCAATTTGATACTGTTATTCTTGTGATAGCTGAACCATGTAGGATATTATCCAGAGAAATGCTTTATACTGCATTGACCAGACAAAAGAGTAAAATAATCATCCTGTATAACAAAGATCCAATTGAGTTACTCAAGTATTCCTATGTTGTTCATTCTGATATAGCCAAGAGGTTTACGGACTTATTTGCTGATGTGTTTTCTGATTTCAAACCAAATATTGTGGAAAATGGTGGCGAATTCTACGAGGACAGATTGATTCATCGTACAGCAAAAGGTGAGATGGTTAGAAGTAAATCCGAGGTTATTATTGCCAACGCTCTGTTCTACAACGATATTCCTTACAAGTATGAGCCCGACCTGATTGTAGAAGGTCGTGTGAAAAAGCCGGATTTTGAAATTGCAGATGCTGATACAGGTATAATCTGGTATTGGGAGCATTGCGGAGTGATGACCGATCCCAAATACAAAAAGAGGTGGCTGGCTAAAAAGGCGCTCTATAAAAAAAATGGGATTGAAGAGGGCAAGAATCTGATTGTAACCGAAGACGATGAGAACGGAAGCATAGATTCTGCAAAGATTGAGGAGATCATCCAATCCTGTTTTGGGTGAGGCACTTTGACGACTTGACAGGGATGAGTGTTCCCTCTATTCAGTGCCAGCCGCTCCGTGAATGTTAAAGAACCAACAGGATCGTATTATGGCCCAAAATGTATAATCCAGAAAAGAGATGCCCCGAAAGCGTTTGCCGACTTTTTGGCACACTTTCGGGGCATCTTTTTGTTTTGTTTTCACCCCTCCCAGAAAGTATAGGTTTTGAAACAACAAAATTGGGCAATATGCACGAACAATGTCGAAAAGAAGATTGATATCGTTTCAGATTAGGTATAAAATAAAATTAGTAAGGGTTAAATGATGTTGCTACTGATGGATGGCAGTCATATGAGCGGTTCTGCCATAATGCAGAATCGCTCTGCTTTTTTTAGGATTGCATTACATGGATTACTTAAGCATCACACAAACGGCCGAAAAATGGAGTATATCAAAACGCAGAGTTCTCACATTATGTTCACAAAATCGAATTCCGGATGTGATAAGAGTAGGTACTGCCTGGGCAATTCCTGCTAATGCAGAAAAGCCAAGTGATGCAAGAATTAAAAGCGGCAAATATATTGGTATTTCCAAAAAGACGCCCAGTGATTAAAGAATCTTGTTTTATTTATATGAGAGGCTTCGGTAGTTTATGTGGGTAGCATATTGAGAAATTGAATCTCTGATTCAGAGAGGTGCATAGCACCTCTTGATTACCTCAATGCATTGGGGAATAAGGCTGTCAAGGCCGCCGGAGGCGAGGCATAGCCGGTGCCTTTATGGCCTTGTGTCCCGATGCTACAAGTGTCATCCAAGTGATCCGTTTCAGAGCAATAAATAAGAAGCGGATAGCCTTGATATTATTAGCCTAGCAGTAGATTTCTTACCCACACAAACTACCGAAGAGCCTTATATGAGGAGGATAAAAATGGCACGAAATAGTACACCACGCATTCTGCTAAAAAGTGTTAGATATCCAACATATCAACTCTATGCTATTGCTTCCAATGCAGCAGAATCAGCAGAGAATCAACTTATAATAGGCGCCCTATCTGTATTGGAGTGGCTTCGCACAAAATTCAGAGAGTTTGAAATACCAGAATCTTTTCAGTCCCCTAGCCCAGAGCAATACGCAGATGTCTCTATTAGCGATTTGAAAAGTGAACATATAGATTGTGGCTATACAGTTGAAACGGTATGTATTCCCGATGAGAAGGTCTGGTCTTTCCGACTTATTGAACCTGATTTGAGTACCAGATGGGAAGCAGGGGAAGAAATTAGCACGGCTATTCCAGGCAGAGTATTTGAAACAAACATTGCGTTTCATGTCGTTGGAAAATCAATGTATATGGGTGTCAACATAATTGTATCTGAACCCGAAAATACCGACGAAAAAAACCAGGCAATTGTACTTAGACCTGCTGTTGTTCCTGTTCTTACGTCGAATCCTAAACTTGGTTTGTCAGCAGGCTATTTGCTTGAGAACCGACTTTGGGAATTGAATTCTAAGGAGCGACATAAACAACTCCGAGAAAACTTGAAAAAATGGATGATTCCAGCGGTAGTATTTTGTGACTATATTCCAGAGGCGAAAGTTGAAAAAGATTACACACCTAAATTTGAGGTAGTGCCAGGGGGCTCTCCCATCGACCTTGCTCAAATGTTTAAGCAGCCGCGTACATCACTTAATTTGTCTCAGCAGCTGCAGGCTTCAGGTTCAGGCCTAAGAAACGATGCCCCTATTGCTAAGCCGCAAATGCCATATGATACTGAAGTATTTACACGGGCACGTCATGCATATGTACACAGTTTCCATCTCCCATCAGAACAATTTGATGCTTTTAGTAAAATTCTTCACATCGAAGTACACAATGGCGATGTAATTTTCCTTGAACCTTATGAATTGGGCGCTGGTGTTCTACGCTACGAATATTCCGAATCGAACAAGGATGAAAACTTTAGCGCTTTAATGGCGCTAAGTCGGGATTACCTTAGAGAAAAAGCAGTGAAATTTGAAAACATTGTTTTTTTGTCGGGTGCCAAAATCATGCTATCCGAACAGTATAAGCAAGCTAACCTAAGTACTGATGACACGATCAAAGTTTATGAAGAACGTATTCAGGCTCTTTGCAACGAGCACAAGAATGAATTGATGGAAAGAAATGATAAGATTCAACAGCAAGCAAATAAAATAACCCGACTTAAAAATCAGTTGGATGATGTTGTTTCGCAGATTGAGGATATCAAGAAGCAAGCAGCTGAGGAAGTATCGGAAGCTCACAATTCTGTTAATGCAATGGTTGAAAGGATGGAGTACCTTGAAAGTCTATCTCGGAGGCCGAAAACGCCACAGGAAATTCCGGAATGGGTTCAGGAACGCTTTGCTGGAAGATTGGAATTCCATCAAAGAGCAGTAAAATTGATTCAAGGTGTTTCTGCAAGTGAGATTGATATGCAGTTGCTTTGCGATGCAATAGAGTATCTAGCAATGGAATATCGAGATCTGAAGACTGGGAACATCAATTGGGAAGATGCTTCAAAAAAGTGTGCAGAAAAATACGACCGTCCTTTCGAAGTAACTGGCTGTGGTGCAACTAGCATCGAGATGTACTCGAGTCAATACAAGATTAAATATAAGACCGGATATAAAGGAAAACCCGTAGAGACACCACTAAATGAACATCTGAAAGTAGGAAAGACTGCCGGTAACCTTATTCGAATTTATTTTCTTTACGATGACGAACGAAAAATGATAATTGTCGGCTCCCTTCCCTACCATCTAAAGGTTGCACAGATTCAAGCGTAATTTTTTTGCGCGAAATGTTAAGTTTAGAAATTGGTTCGCCTATATATTATTGAGCGAAATCCAATAACTGTAGAAAGCAGGACGAGCATATGCGAAAAATAATTATATGCAATGTTGCAATGCGCGAATCGGTAAAACCTCTAGTTTACAAATCAGATGATCAAGCGCTTTGTGTTAGCAATCAGCCCGTGACATACCCAATTCTGTCTTGCTTACGGGGCTTATTGGATCCAACTGATAGTGTAAAGGTGGTTCTCCTCTGTAAATGTGATCCAAACGGAAACTATTTGCGGAATATTGAACAATTCAAGAAAGAGTTCACCAAGCAGTGCGGAAACATTGTCACCCCATCAGAGATTAAAGTTTTAAACACGGAATTTGATGAAGATAAGTCTGCCACAGAAAGAATGCTATCGGAGATTGTTGCTGAGTGCGAAGAAGGCGCTGAGATCATAAGCGATACAACATATGGCACTAAGACCCTACCAGTAGTTCTGTTAGCGGCCCTATCATTTGCGGTAAAACACTTGGAATGCACAGTGCAGCATGTATTTTATGGGCAAGTATATTTCCAAGCTGGTGTCCCGACCAATCCAAAACTATGCGATTTGTCATATTTGATTTACCTTAATTCGCTACTTTATACGCTACGGTGTGAATCCCCAGATAAAGCTAGACAGACACTCGAAATGTTGCTCAAGTTCTAATTCTACCGAAAGAAGGGGCCTTTGTTTGTGAAGTCCGCATCCACGAAACTGCATACAATCAAAGACCTCATTGAAAATTCGGAAATATTTGGGCTTTCAAAAGATGTAGATCCTGTAAGATTTCGGAACTTGAAATATGAGTTCGTGGAGTATTTGTATGAATATGCTCAAACGCTAAGCAATACTCGATATCGAGATACTGGCCTGGAGATTGTCGAGACTGCAACAATGTGCTTACAAAGCTATGATAGAAATCGTGGACCTTTTACACACTACTTTGCAAGTTCATTAGCAAAACGAGTGAAGAAGGAGGATGCAGTTCGTAACGAGACAGAAACTCGGGGAGGTATAGCATTACCAGAAGAAGTTCAACGCCAGATATCACAAATAAAAGCAATTGCGGGAAAAATGATGCGCGATGCTGATGATGAGATAGTTGTTACATCGGCTTCTGAATATCTCAAAATACCAATAAGTAGAGTGAGAGAGTTACTTAAGCTAAATGAGCAATTTGTGGTTGCTCGTGCGGAGTTGGATAGTAATACTTGCGGCATAGACAATATATCAGATGAATTTATCTTAGAAGATCATTTTCTTGATGCAAACAAGGTTGATGAAATATTCAACGCAATTGACAATTGTTTTTGTCAATGCAGGAAGAGCCAACAAGTTGTGATTTCAAAGTTGCTTACACTCCGCTTGCTATCATGCTCACCGGACATACTTCAAAAGGCAATTAATCGGATGTTTTTTGATCATACAATCATTGATTTATATTCCAAAACAGGTAAAATACCCACCGCTCGAGATATATCAGTCATCCTCAATAAAAACGAATCAAGTACAAGCAGAACACTTTCCCAGTTTAGTGAAAAGGTCAGTATTTATCTGACGAAAATAGATGGTAAGGAGTAATCATTATGAGTGAAATGAAAGATTTTGTGTATCAGACGGCGAGAACCCTGCCGGTGATCCTTCTTCTGGATACTAGCGGAAGCATGTATGAAAATAACAAAATTGGTGTTATGAATAGCGCTGTAAGGGACATGATCACTAGTTTCAAACGTTACAGCAATACGATTGCAAGTATCTCTACTGCAATTATTACCTTTGGCGGTTCCAGTGCCAAAATTCACCTGCCTATGACTTCGATCGATGAATTGGATATCAATGCTCTGCA
>JALCRR010000035.1 GCA_022652815.1 Oscillibacter sp. | reverse complement strand
CAGCGCTGCTCAATTCTGCCTACCTTTCATCCGTAAACGTTTTGTGAATTTCCACTTGGCTGCCCGCAAACTTTTCTGCCGAATTTCCCCCCTTTTTGCGGGAGAAATCCGGGGAAAATCGTTTTTATGGCAAAAATAGGGTTGCTTTGCTGGAGGAACGCAGCAGCGCCGAACCGTCCACACGCATCAAAACGCCGCGGGCATAGTCCGTGCCCGAAAGGGTGGAATACTCCTCCAGATTCTCGTTGTAGACCACCAGACGGTCGGCGTACAGCACGGCCAGATACCGTCCCGCTGCGGACATCCCCAAAATTTCCTCGTTGACGTCCAGCGAGGCGATTTCTGCCCCGTCGGTGCCGACGGTGATCAATCTGCCTGCGCTGCCGGATTGATAGCGATTCAACAGCAGCGCCGCGTAGCCGTCGCCGCCAAGGTCGTACTCCCGCAGATACCCGCCGGCGTAATCATAGCTGGCGGAAACTTCGCCTCCCGCCGTGCAGAAGGACAGTGAGGTATCGCTGAGTGCGGTCAGCGTGCCGCCCACCTCGCCCAGCGACAGCACCAGTCCGCCGGGAATGGTGCAGCTGGCCTTGGGGTCCACGGCGGTGAGATCGTAATACACCAGATTGGTGACAAACGCCCCGTTCTCCTGTCCCAGCGTCACCGCCACCAGCGTTTTGCAGTCGTCCGTCACATAGGCGTCGGTCACAAACCGCTGGGAGGAATTAAAGGTAAACATGGGGTCGCCGGTACCGGTGTAGGTATCGCTGTACACATTGACGCAGCCCTTGTAGTTCTTCTTCTCCGCCGTCACGGCAAGCCAGCCCTGGGCATTCATCGTGGCGGAAATAAAGGGCTCCTGCTCGTCGGCGCTTAGGCTGTATTTGATGCCGGAATCGTCGAACACCGTCATGGTGGTGCCGCCTACATCCCAGGCAGCCGCGCTGCCGCCGCCCGTAATCAGAGCTGGGGACTCCATCTTGACATTCTGCGTGAACACGGTTTCCCCGCCGCCGAGCACCTGCAGCTCCGTCCCGGAGCACACAGCAAGCTTCTCCCCCAGCACCGCAAAGCGGTTGTCGCCGGAGGCATCGTAGGTGATCGTGTCTGAGCTGCCGCTGCCCTCCACCGAGCCGTAGGAGAAAAAGCGGCGGAGCGCGTCAAAGCCGGTGCCGTCCCGGTACGCAGCCAGAACCACCGCACCCAGCACCACAATCAAAATCAAGAGAAAAATTAGGAAGTGCCACAGCCGATGTTTTTTCGGCTGCTCCTCTTCCAATTCGTCCAGTTCATCATTCGTATAATCGTCAGTCATTGAGCCGTTCATCCTCATACCAAAGTTTTGTCAAGTACAGTCCCCCCGGCGGCGCCGTGGGTCCGGCAGCGGTGCGCTCTCCGCTCTCCAGAATCGCCGGAATGTCCTCCGGGAGGAATTTGCCCTCCGCGGCGTAAAGCACCGTGCCGGTAATGGCACGTACCATATTATACAAAAATCCGTCCGCGCAGACCTTCAGCTCCAACAGCTCGCCTGCCCGGGTCACGTCGCAGTAGTAGATCGTGCGCACCGTGGTGCGGGTTTCCGTGCCCACATTCCGCACGGCCTTGAAGTCATGGGTGCCGACAAAGGCGTGTGCCGCCCGGTTGAGATACTCCTCATCCAGATGCTTGGGGTAAAAGTACGTCCGGTTGACATAAAACGGGTTTTTCACCCGGGAGTTATAGATGCGGTAGGTATATTCCTTTTTTAGGCAGGAGCCGATGGCGTTGAAATCGGTGTCCACCTCGATGGCCTCGGACACAGCCAGATCGTCCGGCGTGTGGGTGTTGATGGCCAGGGGCAGCCGCTCCAACGGAATGCGGGACTCGGTGCGAAAGTTGGCCACGTATCGTTCGGCGTGAACGCCGGCATCCGTCCGGCCGCAGCCGGTCAGATGCACCGGTGCGCCGGTGATTTTCTCGATGGCTTTTTGCAGCGTCTCGCAGACGGTGACGCCGTTTTTCTGCACCTGCCAGCCGTGGTAGGCGGTGCCGTTATACATCAGTTTTAAGGCAATATTTCGCATCTTGATTTTCTCCAAAAGTGGAATATTTTTGCGGCTTCGCCGCGAGGATCCGGCGACTGCCGGAAGAACTGTCGGCTGCTGCCGACAAAAGCTGCGGCGTTCTGCCGTAACGATGCGGCCCCCATTCTTTTTCGTCTTGCCGAAAAAGAACGCGCCCCGCACGGTGTAAGAAAAAGGCGCTAAAAGCTGCTCTTCTGCAAACCTTCGGTGCATCCAGTAGACGCGGTGATACTCAGTCGTTTAAGACTGGGGCAGAAACCTGCATTGTCTCTGCTTCTTAAACGCTTACGCTCACATTTACCACCCGGGTAGCGCGTAGCGAAGCGGAACGCGCGGGGCACAACGTAGAAGCCTTTCAAGTTTGCACCGCGAATCGCAGCAACTCCCCGCAAGACGCGGGAAATCGCCTGGATCACTTTAAAACCTCTCCGCGCGTTCCCCGGACACGGGGACCCGCGGCAAAGCCTTGCCGTGGGGTGCGTCTAGGGCACCTTTCTTTTCCACTGCTGGCGGCGCATTTTACCCGCAAGGGGTATGCGATATCCGTAAGGCGGCAAAGCCGCCAACGGCTATCCAATCTTTGCGCAAGAGCAAAGAAACTGGGGGGCCAGTCCCTTGCGGCGGAGCGCCGCAGCTTTCGGCAGCAGCCGGGTTGCCTCGGTCAAGACCGGGTAGGATGTGCGCCGCAGTTTCCTCCGCGCATCAGCGCGAATTCTTGCGGCAAAGCCACGCTTTACATTCCGAACTGTCTGAGTACGATCACGCCCACCATAATCGCCGTGCCACAGACCAGCGCAACCCAGTCCCGGGTCGCAAATTTCAGCACATGCAGCTTGGTGCGGCCCTCGCCGCCGTGGTAGCAGCGGCACTCCATGGCCACCGCCAGCTCGTCCGCCCGGCGGAATGCGCTGATAAACAGCGGCACCAGAATGGGAATCAGTGCCTTCGCCTTCCGGAACAGGTTTCCGCTTTCAAAGTCCGCGCCGCGGGCTTTCTGGGCGGACATGATCTTGTCCGTCTCCTCGATCAGCGTGGGGATAAACCGCAGGGCGATGGACATCATCATGGCAAGCTCATGCACCGGAACGTGCAGCCGCTTCAAGGGATTTAACAGGCTTTCCAGTCCGTCCGTTAGGCGGATGGGGCTGGTGGTGTAAGTCATAAGGAATGTGCCGGTAATCAGCAGCATGATCCGCAGCACCATGCTGACCGCCATGCGCACACCGGCGTCGGAGATGTGGAGCGGTCCCCACTGGAAAAGGTAGTTACCGGGGGTGAAAAACAGGTTCAAAACCGCTGTGAAGATGATGATGAACACCACGGGCTTGAGGCCACGGAACAGCGCCCCTGCCTTCACCTTGGAAATTTGGACGCAGACAAGAAGCGTCAAAATCATGATGCCGTAGGTCACAACAGACTTGGCGCAAAACAGCGCCACGATGTAGAAAATCACCAACAGGATTTTCGTCCGGGGGTCCAGCCGATGGGCCGGGGTATCGCCGGGAAAATACTGGCCCAGCGTAATATCTTTCAGCATACCGCGCCACCTTTCCGCAAAGCCAGCAGCTGGCGCTTGAGCTCCTTCACGGTGTAAACAGCGGGGTCAATGGGGACGCCCCGGCGCTTGAGCGCCATGGCAACGCGGGTGATCTGGGGCACGTCCAGTCCGGCGGAGAGCAGCTCGTCCGCCCGGGCAAAAATCTCCCGGGGTGCGCCCTGCATCAACACCTTTGCGGATTTCAAAACCAGAATCCGATCCACGTTCTGGGCAATCTCGTCCATGGAATGGCTGACGAGAATCACCGTGCCGCCGCGGTTGCGGTGGAAGTCCCGGATGTTGGCCATCAAGTTTTCCCGGCCTGCCGGGTCAAGACCCGCCGTCGGCTCGTCCAGCACCAGCACCTCCGGCTCCATGGCCAGAACGCCGGCCAGCGCCACCCGGCGCTTTTGACCGCCGGACAGCTCAAAGGGGGACTTTTCCAGCGTCTCGGACTTCAGCCCCACCAGCTTGGCGCTCTCCCGGATGCAACGGTCCAGCTCCTCCCCCGACTTGCCCATGTTCATGGGGCCGAAGGCGATGTCCTTATAGACTGTCTCCTCAAAGAGTTGATATTCCGGGTACTGGAACACCAGCCCCACCCGGAACCGCACGTCCCGGATTTTCTTCGGCTCGGCCCAGATGTCCTTGCCGTCCAGCAAAATTCGCCCCGACGTGGGCTTTAACAGGCCGTTCAAATGCTGAATCAAGGTAGACTTGCCCGACCCGGTATGGCCGATGATGCCCAGGAACTCCCCTTCCCGGACGGAGAAGGACAGATCCTTCACCGCATCCCGCTGAAAGGGCGTGCCTGCGCCGTAGGTATGGGTTAGATTTTCGATTTGCAGAATATCTTTCAACGCGTTCGTTTCCTCTCGGTTATTTGGAAAGGGCGGCAGCCACCGCATCGGCGCACTCCTCTACCCCCAAGGCGGTCAGCGGGACGTTCAGTCCATCCAGCCCCAGCTCGTACGCCAGCGCCACGGTGTCCGGCACCGTGAGCCCCATGCTCCGCAGCTCTTCCACATGGGAGAATACCGCCTGGGGTGCGCCGTCCATGGCCACCAGGCCGTCGTCCATGACGATGACGCGGTCGGCGTCCTCCGCCTCGTTCATATGATGGGTGATGAGTACCACGGTGATGCCCTTTTCCCGGTTGAGCCGATGGACGGTGGAGAGGACCTCCTCCCGGCCAATAGGGTCCAGCATGGCGGTGGCCTCGTCCAGCACGATGCACTTGGGCTCCATGGCGATGACACCGGCGATGGCAATGCGCTGCTTCTGTCCGCCGGACAGAAGATGGGGCGCATGGCGTACAAACTCGCCCATGCCAACGGCGTCCAGCGCCTCGTCCACCCGGCGGCGGATTTCTTCCGTGGGGACGCCCAGATTTTCCGGGGCGAAGGCCACGTCCTCTTCCACCACATTGGCGACGATCTGGTTGTCCGGGTTCTGGAACACCATGCCCACCCGCTGCCGAATGGCCAGCAGGAGCGTTTCGTCCTTGGTGTCCATGCCCTCGACATACACGCTGCCGCCGGAGGGCAGCGCCACGGCGTTGAAGGTCTTTGCCAGCGTGGATTTGCCGGAGCCATTGTGCCCCAGCACCACCACGAAGCTGCCCGCCTCGATAGAGAGGTTGACACCCCGCAGGGCGACGGTGGCTTTTCCGTCCTCTTCCACGCTGGGGTAGGTGTATTCCAGTTTTTTGGTTTCGATCATCGCTGCCATGGCAAAATCTCGTTTCTTTTTATTTCATGGAAATTCATGGAAATATGCAGATATATGCCGGCTGCTGCCGGGGGAACTGCGGCGCTCCGCCGCAGGGGATGCGGCCCCCATTCTCTCTGGTCTTGACCAGAGAGAACGCGCCCCGCACGGTGTAAGAGAGAGCCGCTTAAAGTTTGTCTTCAGCAAACTTTTGGTGCATCCAGTAGACGCGAAAATGCTCCGTTTTTTTCGTCTGGGGCAGAAACCTGCATTGTCTCTGCTTCTATACCCGCTTGCGCTTGCATTTGTGTGCCCGGGTAGCGCGTAGCGATTGGATAGCCGTTGGCGGCTTTGCCGCCTTACGGATATCGCATACCCCTTGCGGGTAAGCGGAACGCGCGGGGCAAGTGGCTGAAGGCCTTTTAGGTTTGCACCGCGAATCGCAGCAACTCCCCGCAAGACGCGGAAAATCAGTCGGATCACTTCAAATCCTCTCCGCGCGTTCCCCGGACACGGGGACCCGCGGCAAAGCCTTGCCGTGGGGTGTGTTCCAAGCGTCTTTTTTTCCACCATGCAAGGCGCATTCTTTTTCGGCAAGACGAAAAAGAATGGGGGTTGCAGTTTCCTCCGCGCATCAGCGCGGATTTCCGCCGCCATTAGGCGGCGTCATTCGCAGTCGCCGCAGCTCTTGCACCGCGTGCTTTATCCCTTGCTGCTCCACCGCCCGGTTGCTCCGCAGGGCAGGGCCAGTCCCGTCTCGGTGACGGGAAGTCCCAGCTCGTCCCAGGTACATTTGCCGCCGTATTTTTCCGCCACCAGCAGGTGCAGAAGGTACCCCAGCACCGAGGGCGCAAGCCCCGTGGTATAGGAGTTAATCAGCACGAAAAGCGGCTTGTCGGACAGCACGCCCGCGCAGAGCTTCACGAAGGGATAGAGGTTGTCCTCCAGCTTCCACACCTCGCCGGAAGGTCCCCGGCCGTAGGACGGCGGATCCATGATGATGGCGTCGTAGCGGTGACCCCGGCGGATTTCCCGCTCCACAAACTTGCCGCAGTCGTCCACAATCCAGCGGATGGGTGCCTTTTCAAGGCCGGAGAGCTTGGCGTTCTCCTTTGCCCAGGCCACCATGCCCTTGGCCGCGTCCACATGGCAAACGCTGGCGCCGGCCTTGGCGCAGGCGACGGACGCCGCGCCGGTATAGGCAAAGAGGTTCAAAACGCTGATGGGCCGCCCTGCGTTTTGGATGGCGTCCATGGCAAAGTCCCAGTTCACGGCCTGTTCGGGGAAAAGGCCGGTGTGCTTGAAGTTCATGGGCTTGACTTGAAAGGTCAGATTGCCGTAGTGCATCAGCCAGCTTTCCGGCAGCTTTCCCTTTTCCCAGTGGCCGCCACCGGTCTGAGATCGGAGATACCGCCCGTTGGCCCGTTTCCAGTTTGCGTTGCGGTGGGGCGTCTCCCAGATCGCCTGGGGGTCTGGGCGCACAAGGATTTCCCGATCCCAGCGCTCCAGCTTTTCTCCGCCGCCGCAGTCCAGAAGCTCATAATCCTGCCACTTGTCCGCAATCCACATAAACGTCCTCCGTCATCGGGCGAAAATGCCGCCCGTGTTTTTATAATAAATCATATTATTATAACGCGGAAGCCCCCGCCGCGTCAACCAAATGCCGGGATTTTCAAGGCTTTTGGCAAAATACGAGACTGCCCCGCAACGGGCAGTCTCGTATTTCAGTAATCTTATACGTTTGCAGTCTGCGCACCGACTTCGGCGGGGGTTTCCTCCGTGCTTTCCGGTGCAGGCGTGGACGGGCTTGCCAGACGCTCCCGCGCCACCGCCAGCATCAGCTTGATGCGGTTTTCCTGATTGACGCGGGTGGCGGAGGGATCGTAGTCGATGGGGGTAATATTTGACTGGGGGTACAGCTCCCGAATCTTGTTGATCATGCCCTTTCCGCAGATGTGGTTGGGCAGGCAGCCAAAGGGCTGGGCGCAGATAATATTTTCGTACCCGGCGCGCACCAGCTCGATCATCTCGGCGGTGAGAAGCCAGCCCTCGCCCATCTTGTCGCCCATGCCGATGACGCCGTCGGGTAGCTTCGTGAGCTCCTCAAAGGAAAGTGGCGCGTGGTAGCCGTTGTCCCGCAGAGCTTTGATGATGGTCTTTTCCATGCCGGCAATAAACTTCAAAATCACGGCGGACTCGTGCATTTCGAAAAAGCTGCCGCCGTAAAGCCGCGCCGTTTCCGAGAAGTTATAGGCGCAGTACTGCACAAAACCCATCAGTCCCGGCAGGTTGACCTCACAGTCCTGGGTGGCCAGAAACTTTTCCAGATCGTTGTTGCCAAGGGGCGAATACTTCACGTAAATTTCGCCCACCACGCCCACTTTAACCTTGGGCGTCCGGCGGACGGGAATGGCCGCAAAATCCGCCGCGATCTTCGGCATGGCGGCCTTCATCTCCCGGTCGGAATAGCCCTTGCCGGCGCGCACCTTGTCGCAGATTACGTTCAGCCACTTGTCCTGCATGGCAGCGGCATCGCCCCCATGCACCTCGTAGGGCATGGTCTGCGCCTTCAGCGAAACCAGCAGATCGCCGTAGTAAATGGCGGCCAGCAGCATCCGCGCAAAGGGCACGGTCATGGGCAGCGAGCTGTCCTTTTCAAGGCCGGAGAAGTTCAGGCTCAGCACGGGGATGTTGCCGTAGCCCGCCTTGTGCAGCGCCTTGCGCAGCAGAAAGATGTAGTTGGAAGCCCGGCAGCCGCCGCCGGTCTGGGTGATGATGAGGGCGGTGTGGTCGAGGTCGTACTTGCCGGAATTCAGCGCGTCCAGAAACTGGCCGATGACCAGCAGCGCGGGATAGCAGGTGTCGTTGTGGACATATTTGAGTCCCTGCTCTGCCACCTGGGAGCCGCAGTTGCCCAGCAACTCCACCTGATAGCCCTCATGTTCCATGGCGGCAGCCAGAATGCGAAACTGCACCGGCGCCATGTTGGGAATGAGCAACTTGTGGGTCTTTTTCATGTCCGGCGTAAAGCGCGGATAAGTGAATTCCATGATTTACGCCTCCTCGTTCTTGCGCTTCTCATCCTGCTCGTCCAGTGCGGCAAACAGGCTGCGCAGACGGATGCGCACCGCACCCAGATTCGTGATCTCGTCGATCTTCAGCTGGGTGTAGAGCTTGCCGCCCTCCTGCAAAATTTCCCGCGTCTCATCGGTGGTGATCGCGTCCACACCGCAGCCGAAGGAGACCAGCTGGACAAGATCCATGTCACTCTGGGTTGTGCAGTATTTTGCCGCCGCGTACAGGCGGGAATGGTACGTCCACTGGTTTAAAACGCTGGTCCGGAATTTTTCCACCCGGTCAGAGATGGAATCCTCCGTGATGACTGCCGCGCCGAAGCGGGTAATGAGCGTGTCGATGCCGTGGTTGACCTCCGGGTCCACATGGTAGGGTCTGCCGGCCAGCACGATGATCCGCCGACCCTCGGCGCGGGCGCTGTCGATGATGCGCTGTCCCTCGGCGCGGATGAGCGCCATGTGCTGGGCATACTCGGCATAGGCGGCGTCAGACGCCTCCTGCACCTCTTTGCGGGAAATGCCGGAGAAATACTTCGCCAGAATTCCGTCCATCTTGCCCACGAAATCCTTTGGCCTGTGGATGCCCACATAGTCATAGATAAACTTTGTCGACTGAAGCTCCGGGCAGTTGCCGTTGAGTACCTCGGGGTAATAGGCAACGACCGGGCAGTTATAGTGGTTCTGGCCCAGACCCTCGTCAATGTTATAGGTCATGCAGGGATAGAAAATGGCGTCCAGCCCCAGTCCCGCCAGGAACTGGATATGGCCGTGAGCCAGCTTCGCCGGGAAGCAGGCGGTATCGGAGGGGATGGTGCCCTGCCCCTTGAGATAGAGATCCCGGGAGGACAGGGGGCTATGCACCACGGCAAAGCCCAGACGGGTGAAGAACGTGTACCAGAAGGGGTACAGCTCCCAGAAGTTCAGGCACAGCGGCATGCCGATCTTGCCCCGCGGGCCCTTGACGGGCTTGTAGCCCAAAATCAGCTTGCGCTTATATTCGTAGAGATTCCGCTCGCCCGAATCCGCCTTTCCGGTCACAGGCCGGTCGCAGCGGTTGCCGGAGATCAGCGTCTGCCCGTCGGCAAAGGTGTTCACCGTCAGCTGGCAGTTGTTGCCGCAGCGGCCGCACAGCTCGGACTTGGTCTCCTGGGTGAACGCGGCCAGCGTCTCGCGGTTTAGGAGCGTGCTGGTCCGGCCTGCTTCGGCCTTGCCCTTGCCGTACAGTGCCGCGCCGTAAGCGCCCATCAGTCCGGCGATGTCGGGGCGAATCACGTTCACGCCCATTTCCTTTTCAAAGGCGC
Source organism: Oscillibacter sp. (assembly GCA_022652815.1). Classification (GTDB taxonomy): domain Bacteria; phylum Bacillota; class Clostridia; order Oscillospirales; family Oscillospiraceae; genus Oscillibacter. The sequence continues at coordinate 12,653 of JALCRR010000035.1, read as the reverse complement.
GCAGCACGGCCTCGTTATAAAACGTGCCGCCCTGCACCACGATGCTGCGGCCCAGCTCCTCGGGCGAGGATGCGCGAATGACCTTGTAAATGGCGTTTTTGACAACGGAGATGGAAAGTCCGGCGGAGATATTTTCGATGGTGGCGCCGTCCTTTTGCGCCTGCTTGACGGAGGAGTTCATAAAGACGGTGCAGCGGCTGCCCAGATCCACCGGACGCTCGGCAAACAGACCCAGCTTGGCAAACTCCTTCACGTCGTAGCCCAGCGCCTGGGCAAACGTTTGCAGGAAGCTGCCGCAGCCGGAGGAGCACGCCTCGTTCAAAAAGATGTTGGAGATGGCGCCGTCCTCGATCTTGAAGCACTTCATATCTTGACCGCCGATGTCGATGATGAAATCCACGTCGGGCAGGAAGTGTCGGGCTGCGGTAAAGTGCGCCACGGTTTCCACCACGCCGTAATCCGCGTGGAAGGCGGCTTTCGCCAGATCCTCGCCGTAGCCGGTGGTGGTGACGGAGGCAACGTGCAGCGCCGGATGCGCGGCATAAATCTGCTCCAGCACCAGTTTAATCAAGGGGACGGGGTTGCCCAGATTGGGGCGGTAATCCGTGAAGAGAATGCGGCCGTCCTCGTCCATGACCACCATCTTGACGGTGGTGGAGCCGGAGTCGATGCCGATATGTACCGGGGCGGAATAGTCCGTACCAAAGGGCACTCTGGGAACCGTTGCCTTGGCGTGGCGGGCTTTGAACGCCTCGTACTCCTCCTCCGACGCAAACAGCGGCGGCTGGGAGCGATAGGACATGGACGCGCCGGTTTTCTGCAGGCGATCGGCCACTTCGGCAAGGTCAAATTCCGTGTCGGAGTAAAACGCCGCGCCCATGGCGACAAACAGCAGGCTGTTTTCCGGACACAAGCCCTGCACGCCGAGGGTTTTGTCAAAACTGTCCCGCAGGACACGGGAGAACGTCAGCGGACCGCCGAGGTACAAAACCTGCCCCCGGATGGGTCGGCCTTGGGCAAGACCTGCAATGGTCTGGTTGACCACGGCTTGATAGATGCTGGCGGCGATATCCTCCGCCCGAGCGCCCTGATTGATGAGGGGCTGCACGTCGCTCTTGGCGAACACGCCGCAGCGGGAGGCGATGGTATAGGTCTTGCACGCCTTCTGCGCCGCTGCGTCCATTTCGTCCGCGCTCATTTTCAAAAGCGTAGCCATCTGGTCGATGAAGGCACCGGTGCCGCCGGCGCAGGAGCCGTTCATGCGGACTTCCATGCCATTCGTCAAAAACAGAATCTTGGCATCCTCACCGCCCAACTCGATGATGACATCCGTGCCGGGAATCAGCTTGTTGGCGGCCACGCGGGTGGCGAACACCTCCTGCACGAAGGGTACGCCTACGCTGTCCGCCATGCCCATGCCGGCTGAACCGGAGATGGAAAACAGTGCCCTTCCTCCGGGCACGTAATCTTTTGCCATGCGGCGCAGCAGCTCCTCGGACTTTTCGAGGATATGGCTGTAATGCCGCTCATAGGTACTGTATAATATTTGATCCGCGTCGTTCATGACCACACACTTGATGGTGGTAGACCCGACGTCCAATCCGACTTTCAAATCTGTTTTCCTCCTTGGATACGGCAGCCGGCCTTTGTGCATACTGCCGCACAGTACAGGATATTTTACACGAATTCGACGAAGTTTGCAATCGAAACTTTGATGTCAAGTGCCTTAAAGGCGTTAAGATCTCGTGAATTCTTCACAGATATTTCCGGCTTTTACAATCGCCGTCGGCTGTGGTATACTTTTTTGCAAAGAATCATCAAAACGGAGGCTCATGATGGACAAGGTTTTAATGCACACCTGCTGCGCCCCCTGCTCCCTAAGCTGCATCGATCCGCTGCACGCCGAGGGCATCGAGCCGGTGGCTTTCTGGTATAACCCCAACATTCACCCCTGGAAAGAGTACGAGGCTCGGCGGGACTGTCTGCTGGCCTACGCCCCCACCATCGACATGGAGGTGCGGGTGCAGGAGGACTACGGCCTGCGGGAATTCTGCACCCACGTCGTCGGCGATCTGGATCACCGGTGCACCTACTGCTACACCCATCGGCTGGAGGGCACGGCGAAATACGCCGCTGAGCACGGCTTTGAGGCGTTCACCACCACATTGCTGGCCAGCATTTATCAGCGCCACGATCTGATTGCCGAGGCTGGAGAAAAGCTGGCGCAGCAATACGGCGTAAAGTTTCTCTATCGGGACTTCCGTCCCAATTTCCGCGCTGGGAATCAGCGGGCCCGGGAACTGGGCTTTTATATGCAGAAATATTGCGGCTGCGTCTTTTCCGAGGCTGAGCGGTATCAAAAGCAGATTGACCGTGCAAAGGAAAAATTTGCGGAATAACTTTCGCAGAGAACCGGCGGTTGCCGGGGGAACTGCGGCGTTCCGCCGCAGGGGATGCGGCCTTGCCGCAAGAATCCGCGCTGATGCGTGGAGAGAATCCCGGCTGCTGCCGGGGGAGTTCAAGACCCCCATTCTCTTTTCGATTGCGAAAAGAGAATGCGCCTCTTGAGAGGTGGAAGAGAAACGCGCTTAGAGTTGGTCTGCGGCAAACCTTTGGTGCATCCAGTAGACGCGGTGATACTCAGTTGTTCAAGACTGGGGCAGAAACCTGCATTGCCCCTGCTTCTATAACGCTTGCGCTCACCGTGATTTCCCGGGTAGCGCATAGCGCAGCGGAACGCGCGGGGCAAGCAGCTGAAGGCCTTTCAGGTTTCCACCACAAGTTTCTTCCAAGTTCTCTGCGAGACGCGGGTAAAGAGTCGGATGACCACCGCACCACACCGTGCGTTCCCCAGACACAGGGTCCCCACAAAAAAATCACCTGCCTTTTCGGGCAGGTGATTTTCTTTGCGGGGTGCGTCCAAAGCGGATCTCTCTTACACCGTGCGGGGCGCGTTCTCTCTGGTCAAGACCAGAGAGAATGGGGGCCGCATCCCTTGCGGCGGAGCGCCGCAATTCCTGTGCTGCAAAGCAGCGCGGATTCCTGCGGAAACTCCGCAAAAATTAGTTTTTCAAGCTGTGCAGCGGTGCGGGAATCCGCCCGCCGCGGGCAATAAACTCCTCACTGGACTCGCTGTGCACCGGCATCACCGGGGCAGAGCCCAGAAGGCCGCCCATCTCGATGGAGTCGCCCACCGTCTTGCCCGGTGCGGGCAGCAGACGCACAGCGGTGGTCTTGCAGTTGACCATGCCGATGGCGGCCTCGTCCGCAATGATGGCGGAGATGGTGGCGGCGCTAGTGTCGCCGGGAACGGCGATCATGTCAAGACCCACGGAGCACACACAGGTCATGGCCTCCAGCTTGTCGATGCAGAGGGTGCCGGCCTTGGCGGCGGCGATCATGCCCTCGTCCTCGGAAACTGGGATAAAAGCGCCGGACAGTCCGCCCACGGAGGAGGACGCCATGACGCCGCCCTTTTTAACGGCGTCGTTCAAAAGCGCCAGCGCGGCAGTGGTGCCGTGGGTGCCGCAGGTTTCAAGACCCATTTCCTCCAGAATCCGGGCGACACTGTCGCCGATGGCGGGGGTGGGTGCAAGGGACAGATCCACGATGCCAAACGGCGTGTCCAGTCGGCGGGAAGCCTCCTGCGCCACCAGCTGACCCATGCGGGTCACACGGAATGCGGTCTTTTTCACCGTCTCAGCCACCACGTCAAAGGGCTGACCCTTGACGGCTTTGAGTGCGTGGCACACAACGCCGGGACCGGAGACGCCCACGTTGATGACCTTTTCGGCCTCGCCCACACCGTGGAACGCACCGGCCATGAAGGGGTTGTCCTCCACTGCGTTGCAGAAAACCACCAGCTTCGCGCAGCCCAGGCCGTCCTGTGCGGCGGTTTTGGCTGCCGTCTCCTTGATGATTTTGCCCATGAGCGCCACGGCGTCCATGTTGATGCCGGCCTTGGTGGAGCCCACGTTGACGGAAGAGCACACCAGCTCGGTGCGAGCCAGTGCCTCCGGAATGGAGCGAATGAGCTTTTCGTCAGCTTTCGTCATGCCCTTTTGCACCAGCGCAGAATAGCCGCCGATGAAGTTGACGCCGCAGGTGCGGGCAGCTTTGTCCATCGCCAGCGCGAAGGGCACATAGTCCTCGCACTCCGAAGCGCCGGCCACCAAGGCCATGGGCGTGACGGAAATCCGCTTGTGGACGATGGGAATGCCGAATTCCCGCTCGATGTCCTCGCCGGTTTTCACCAGATGCTCGGCATAGCGGGTGATCTTGTCATAAATCTTGTCGCAGGCGCGCTTGGCGTCCGGGTCGCAGCAAGACAGCAGGGAAATACCCATGGTAATGGTGCGGATGTCCAGATGCTGCTGGTCGATCATCTCAATGGTGGAGAGGATGTCTTTCTGATTGAGCATAGATGCCTCCAAAATGCCAGAATATGTGGGCTTGTCCAATTCTGTTTCGGCGGAATTCACTTCCGCCGAAACACCGCTGCCCGTCACGGCGACACGCCCGCCGTGGGGACGTGAGAGGGGTATCAAAACCGTCTCAGCGGTTTTGTATTTAGGGGGGATATATCCCCCCTAAACGATTCTCAGATGCGGTGCATGGCGTTGAAGATTTCCTCCCGCTGAATGCGGATGGAAATTTTCATAGAAGTGCCCAGGGCGTCCAGCTTTTCAGAAAGCGCAGCCAGCGGCACGCCGGTCTTGCCTACATCCACAGCCATGACCATGGTGAAGTTTCCCTGCAGGATGGTCTGGGTAATATCCAGAATGTTGACGTTGTTTTCCGCCAAAAGTGAGCAGACAGCGGCAATGATGCCCACCCGATCCTCGCCGATGACCGTTACGATTGCATTCATAGCAGTTCCTCCTTGGTAACGCCGGCCTTTCTTCTGAAAGCAGCCGGAAATTAAAAAATTATAGGCGATACCGCACAAAGCCGTTAGGCGGTCTTTGTGCGGAATTGCCCTAACAGAATATCACAATTTTACAGGATTGGCAATCCTGTTTCAGCACGGAATGGTGGCCATCGCCGCCGCGTCGGCGCTATCCAGAAACGGCCCGAAGCAGGGCGGCAAAAAGCTGAACAAGATGTATGCCGCAGCCACCACCGCCGCAATCACCAGCCACGCCCCGCCGTGCTTCCACGTTCTGCCCTGCACGCTGAGTGCTGCGGCAGCCGCAGAAACAGCCAGCCATACCACCAGATAAATTCCTCCCGCCGGATGGGCCCGGGAGATTCCCCAAAACGCCAGCATCAAAAACAGCGGTGCCGCCACCAGCCACGGTGCCGCCTCCCGCAACGCTTTGCCGATGCTGCCGGTAAACGGCCCCGTAAGGAGGATCGCCGCCAGCAAGGGCCAGAACTCCAGCTTGGAAAGTTCCCACGCCGAGGGAATCCGGGGCGCAAAAATGCCAAAAATCCCCCCGGCTGAACGAAATGCCAGCAGGGCAAACCCCAGAAACAGAATTTCCAGAAAGCGGATTGCGAACCGGTTGAACGTATTTTTCATGCTCTTCACCTCTCCCCCACCCTATGCGAAAGGAGACAAAGGCAGAACCGCAAAGCCGCCTGCGCATTCTGAATGAGGCGGCGCAGAAACTGCGCCGCCTCGAACTTGCCGAGAAACCCTAAAAGGTTCCATGACGGGAAGGAAGATAGCTACGAAAGGAACCCAGGAAGGGTTCCTTTCGTTTTCAATCATTCGTTTTTGAAACCCTTTGCGGGTTTCAAAAGTTTGCTCAGACCAGTAACAATCATTTACCCCGTTTTTCCCGGGAAATTCTCTTATACCTCGTCGAAGAACTTGCCGTGGATGGCCTTAACCGCCTTGTTCACGTCGTTCTCGTCCAGCAGGACGGAGACGCGGATTTCGGAGGTGTTGATCATCTGGATGTTAATGCCCGCCTCATACAGTGCCTCGAACATCTTGGCGGCCACGCCGCTGTTGCTCATCAAGCCAGCGCCGACGATGGAGACCTTGCCGATGCTGTCGTCGTCCTCCAGATGGTCGAACTTCAGCGCTTCCTTGTGCTCGTTGAGGATCTTCTCAGCCTCGGCCATGTCCTTTTTATGGACGGTGAAGGTGATATCCTTGCTGTCCTGACGGCCGATGGACTGCAAAATCACGTCCACGTTGATGTTGCTCTTGCTCAAAAGGTCAAACACCTGGAATGCAACGCCGGGGTTATGCTGCAAACCCACCAGAGCAATACGGGCGATGCTGGTATCCTTTGCGACACCGGCGATATTGGTTTTCTCCACTTTGACAACCTCCTTAACGGTCGTGCCCGGCTTCTTTTCGAGGCTGGACAGTACTTCCAGATTTACATGAAATTTCTTGGCCAGCTCCACGCTGCGGTTGTGGAGCACCTGTGCGCCCTGGCTTGCCAGCTCCAGCATCTCGTCATAGGTAATCTCGTCGAGCTTGCGGGCATTGGGCACCAGGCGCGGGTCGGTGGTATAAACGCCGTCCACATCCGTATAGATCTGGCACAGCTCGGCGTGGAACGCCGCAGCCAGCGCCACGGCGCTGGTGTCGGAGCCGCCGCGTCCCAGCGTGGTAACATCGCCGTTGCGGTCCAAGCCCTGGAAGCCGGTGACGATGACGATGCGGTGCTGATCCAGTTCGGACTGGATGCGCTCGGAATCGATGCGCTTAATGCGGGCGTCGGAATGGACGGAGGTGGACTGGATGCCCACCTGCCATGCCGTCAGGGAGACGCAGGGCAGTCCCATGGCTTCCAGCGCCATGGCGCACAGGGAAACAGAGATCTGCTCGCCGGTGGACAGGAGCATGTCCATCTCCCGCTTGGAAGCGTGGTCGTTGATCTCCTCCGCCTTGGCAATGAGATCATCGGTGGTGTCGCCCTGGGCGGACAAAACCACGATGACGTCGTTGCCCTCCAGGTACTTCTCGGCGATAATGCCCGCAACATGCTTCACACGCTGGGCATTGGCAACGGAGCTGCCGCCGAACTTCTGTACAATCAAACTCATGTGTTTTTCCTCATTTCTTCTTAGGGTCAGTCGGAATCAAGCCAGAACGCGCATGCAGGCGAGAACATTCAGCCCCGTGGATTTTTCCATGGCGTCATAGCCGCTGATGCGGTCGGTCAAAAAGGCCGTCTCGCCGTCCTCGGAGAGAACCTCCACCTGGCCGAAGGACATGGCCGCGTCGGTTAGGCTGCCCTCAATGCGGATATAAAAGCGGGTATGCAACTCCCGCGGGTCCACAAAACCGGAATCATCTGCGCTCCACCCGGTGGAAGATCGGCTGGTGACCGCCTCCATCACGTCGGAGACGCAGGCGGAGGCGGTGGGCATTTCGCCCGCGCCCTTGCCGTAAAACATCACTTCGCCGGTGGCGTTGCCGCGAACCACCACCGCATTGAAAACATCCTCCACATGCGCCAGAGGATTTTCCTCCGGAATCAAGTGAGGTGCAACATAGGCGGACCGTCCGCCACCGGGCATCCGCACGGTGCGGCCCAGCAGCTTGATGCGGTAGCCCGCCCGCTCCGCGATTTTCACATCACGCAGCGACAGCTTGGAGATGCCCTCCATGGGCACGCTTTCCGGCTTCACTTGATGGCCAAAGGCCAGATCCGCCAGAATGCAGGTCTTGCGTCCGGCATCGATACCCTCCACGTCCGCCGTGGGATCGGCCTCGGCATAACCCTTGGTCTGCGCCTCCCGCAGTGCGTCGGAGAAAAAGGCGCCGGTGGTCACCATGCGGGTGAGGATGTAGTTGGTAGTACCATTAAGAATGCCGTAAATTTCCTCAATGCGGTTGGCGGCCAGGCATTCCTTCAGCGGGTGCAGCACCGGAATGCCGCCGCCCACGCTGGCTTCAAAGAGGTAGGAGACCTTCTTCTTCGCCGCCAGAGCCAGAAGCTCGCAGCCCTTCTCTGCCACCAACTGCTTGTTGGCGGTGACAACGTGCTTGCCCGCCTCAAGTGCCCGTTTGGTGTACTCGTAGGCCGAACCCGTACCGCCGATGGTTTCCACCACCACGCGGATTTCCGGGTCGGAGACGATCTTTTCAAAATCGTCCGTCATCAGCTGGCGATAGGGGCCGTCCTTGAAGTGGCGAACCAGAATGGCCTTGACCTCCAGTCCCTCGCCAAGCTTCTGCTCGATCTGTTTGGCGTTTTCCGCCACGACTTTGGCAACGCCGGTTCCCACAGTGCCAAGGCCCATAATTGCAATTTTAATCATAGCTGGTAATTCCTTTCTCAGCCGGCCATCACTTCAAATTTGATGACGCCGGACACGGCTTCCGCCTCGGCGATCAGCGTCTCCAGCGACTCGGCCATGCCGGAGGTCTCCGCAGAGATCGTCACAGCGGCACAGCCGTTGGTGGGGATGCTCTGGTTGATGGTCAGAATATTGGCGCCGGACGCCGCAAACACGCTCAACACATGGGACAAAACGCCTGTGTTGTCCTTGAGCATTCCGTAAAAGGTGATGATGTGCTCGGCCTTCATGTCGTTGAAAGGCTGAACGGAATCCTTGTACTTATAAAAAGCGCTCCGGCTGATGCCGGCCTGTCTGGTGGCTGTTCCCACGGTGGCAGCCTCGCCGGTCTGCATCATCCGCTTCGCCTCGGCCACTTTGATAAAAATTTCCGGCAGCGCATCTGCCGCTACGATGTAGTACTTGACTTCTCTGCTCATTTACGTCCGCCTCCTGTGGTCATTTGTCTTTCTATGTCGTCCATGGTACCATACTTTTTTCTCAAATTCAACTCCCAAATATGTAAAAAATTCATGTGGATTTCAGCAATCTTTGGTCGTTTTGTCCGTATAGCGCGGTCAACTGTCCTGCTGAAGTCCCGTATTTGGGGCTGGAGCTGCGCAGAAAAGACACCCTCCGCATGGATACAGAGGGTGTCTTGCATTCAGTTTTGACCTTCGCCCCAGAGATTATTCCACCAGTTTCCGCCGTAGCCGTCCTCGGGATTGGCAGGTTCAGTGGGCGTTGTCTCGCCGCCGGGTGTAGTGGTACCGCCAGTTTCGCCGCCGGTGGTTCCGCCTTGTTCCCCGCCGGTGGTTCCGCCCTCACCGGGCGTCGTGCCGCCTTCACCGCCATCGCCGTTTTCGCCTCCATCCGGAGGAGCCGTCGCGCCGTGAACCGGGCATTCGGGAATGGCCTTCAAGGTGGCCAGCAGATACGCATTGTCATCGGCCACGATGCTGGGGCCGTAATCCGTGCGGCTGTAATCCAGCACAGCCACCTGCTTCACGCTCTCCGCCGGGCAGCCGGGGCCTGCCAGACACTGCCCCTCGGTGCAGTAGTCCACCATGGTGTGCAGGTTGCAGCTTTCCGTCGGCTCCGTGCCTGCGGCAACAGTTACCGTGCGCACACGGCTGCCCCGCAGATCGGCGGCGCAGGCATCGGTTGCAAGCAAGCCGCTGTCCGCGCAAACCGTAACGGTGGTCAAGCCGCTGGTGGGCTTGTCAAAGGACTTGTATTCCAGATTGGCGTGTACCTGGCTCATCACCTTTTTCCACATGGTGATGGCAGGGTTGCCGGAGTAGCTGATCTTCTCGTTTTGGTCGTAGCCAGTCCAGACCGCCGCCGCGTAATACGGCGTATAGCCGCAGAAATAGCGGTCATAGTTTTCGCTGGTGGTACCGGTCTTACCGGCAATGGCCATGTTGCCAAAATTGGCGGAGGTGCCGGTGCCGCCGGAGACAACGCCCTGCAACAGCTCATTCATGAAGTAGGCCGTGGTCTCCTTCATTGCAACATGGGTCTCGGTCTGGTTGTCCAGCACGGTGTTGCCCGTGGAATCCTCCACCTTGGTGTAAAGCCGGGGAGAATTGTACACGCCGTCGTTGGCGAAGGAGGCGTAGGCCGCGGCCATCTCCTCCGTGTTGACGCCATGGGTCAAGCCGCCCAGACCCAGTGAGCTTTCGTTGATGTCATCGGCGGTCAGATCCAAATTTAGATTCTGGGTGGCGAACTCATAGGAGTTGTTGACGCCCAGCTTCTCGATGGTCCGCACAGCCACCGTGTTGATAGAACTGGCAACGCCCTTGGAAAGCGTCGTCCAGCCGGAATAGCCCTGGGGGGAGTTCTTGGGCCATGGATTGCCGTTGAGCTCCCGGACGGGGTAGTTGTCAAAGGTAGACGCCATGGTAATCGCGCCGGAATCCAGTGCGGGAGCATAGACCGTCAAGGGCTTGATGGACGAGCCGCACTGCCGGGTGCCGGTGGCATAGTTCCACAGGCGGTCGCCCTGTTTTTCGCCGATGCCACCCACCATGGCCACCACGTCGCCGTTGGTGACGTCCACGATGGTGATGCCGGACTGCAGCTGCTGGCCGCTCTTGGAGGTCACGTCCAGATTGCTGCGATCCTCATAGACGCTCTCGGCAATCTCTTGAATGGCGGGGTCGATGGTGGTATAGATGCTGTAACCGCCGTAGTAAACTTTGCTGATGGCAGATTCCTTGGAAATTCCAAATTGCTCCTGCATATCGCTGATTACGTCCGTGATGACCTGATCGACGAAGTAGGAGTTGTTGGCCGCAGCCGTGGCGGCTTCGTCCTCCGTCTCGTCGGCAGCAGCCGTCTCGTTGAAGTCCAGCGTCTCGGCCACGGATTCGTTGTAGGAAGCCTCGTCAAGATAGCCGTTGTCCCACATTTCCTTGAGGATCGTCTCCTGACGGGACTTGTTCCAGTCCACATACTTCTGATCCCGCAGGACGTGGTTGTTGCTGTTGGTGGTGCGCATAGGCGCATACATGGAGGGGTTGTTGGTAATGCCGACCAGTGCGGCGCACTCCGCGGGGGTCAGCTGACCCACGTCCTTGCCGAAGTAGTACTGGGAAGCCGTCTGCACGCCGTAGCAGCTGTTGCCCAAGTAAATGGTGTTGAGGTACAGCTCTAGAATTTCCTGTTTGGAATAGCTTTTTTCAAATTCCAGCGCCCGGAAAATCTCCGTCACCTTGCGCTTGACCGTGCCCTCATCATCGTGGGTCATGTTCTTGATGAGCTGCTGGGTGATGGTGGAGCCGCCGTAGGTGTTGCGGTTTTTGATAAACATATTAAACGCAGCGGAAGCCGTCCGGCTCCAGTCCACGCCGTGATGGTCAAAAAAGCGCTTGTCCTCGATGGACACGGCAGCCTGCCACAGGGCGTCGGGAATCTGGTCATAATCCACCCAGACGCGGTTTTCATTGCTCTTAAGCGTCTGGAGTTCCTTCCACTCCCCGGTATCCTTGTCTTGATAGTAAACCACAGACGAAAGATTCATGGTGTATTCGTCTGCGCTGACCTTTAGGGTCGGGGTTAGGGTTGTCTTTACATAAATCATGAAAATGCCGAAGATCATAGAACCGGTCAATGCGCAAATCAGCAGGATCGTTCCGATAATAAATCCGATACTTCGGCGGCCTCCGCTGGCTTTTTTCGTTTTGCGTGGACGATTAGGCCGCTCGACCTCATGCCATCCGTGTTTTTCGTTCTCCACAGCAGGGCACCTCCTTGTAAAAATTCAAATGGACATACAGGAATCCATGATATTCCATAATATGTTTCATTGTAACATAGCCTGTCAACAGGAGAAAAGACGCTTATTTTGCCGAAAAAGTTCCCAATATGTATGTTTTTTGTCGTGTTGGGCAAGATATTTGGGAGACAGGACGAAGGTTTATCGCCGGTTTTCCTGTGCTTTCCGCTTGCTTTTCCCGCGAGAATCGGATATGATGAAGAAAAAGCAAGGAGGAACACCCATGAGTGAGGAATTCGGCCCGACTTTCGTCACCATCACCGATGATGACGGAACAGAAGCTGTTTTGGAATATGTCGCCTCTGCCGAGGTGGATGGTCAGGAGTTTCGCGCATTCTTTCCCACAGTGCCCGAGGATGAGGCGGAAACCGATTCTGCCGAGGAAGAGGACACCGGACTCATTATTCTAAAGGTGATCGAGGAAAACGGCGAGGAGCTGCTCTCCACCTGCGACAACGAGGAAGAGCTGAACGCCGCCTATGACGCCTTCATGGAGATCCTGTTTGAGGACGAGGACGAAACCACCTAAGCATATACAAAGCGTGTTTTCTCTGTTTCGATTGTATTACCGGAAAAAACGTGATACCTTAAAAGTAAGCCCTGCGCGGTGCGTGATAGATCTTTTTTTAACCCACATTTCGTTATACGGGACGCCGTATCTGCCTGTGGATCGCAGGCCTCCCGACTGCATTCTGCGGTCGGATGTTGGAAGCGATAAAACAGGCAGGAGGCGACCCACCTGTCCGTAAAGGTGCAGGTTATAACGGGTCTACACGGCCGGGTGGGGCTTCGTCGTCGGAGCAAGCTTTATATTCTTCGCTTTCGCCTTATGTCGCCCCCCTTAAAGCACCTTTTGATTTTAAAAAGGAATAAAATACCATGTCTGAGCAGACAGCCTGTCTGCTCTTTTTTTGCGGCGAGGTGCCTTTTTAAGTTCCACTTCAGACGTATTTATTATAAAGGAAAAGCGGCAGGAATTTGTACTTGCACAATGCCCCCAAATCAAGTATAATATGCAAGTGTATTTTGTGGTTTTGTGAAAAACCTTGTGATAGCAGTACACATTCCCTTAAATTTTGAGAGGACTGAAACAAATGAGCGCATCAAACGAAAAGAAGAA